>JAAYUD010000025.1 GCA_012517855.1 Bacteroidales bacterium | reverse complement strand
TTTGTCAATATATCGTACTATCATTATGATAGTACGATATTATCCTTTATATTTACAAATAAAAAAAGTAATAATCTCCTATAGAAAAAGCACCCCGAGCACCCCGATGCAAAAAATGAATCCAACTTTAAATATATTGTAGAGCCTTTTGCAAAAATGAAGAAAAATCACTTTTTTCATCTATTTTTTGATTATTAGGAGGTTCCTAAAAATCACTTTGCTATTTAAATAGGCTACTAATATAAATAGTGTCAGCTATTGACGATAATAGCAGAAATAAAGGCAAAATTGAAAAAGCAAAAAAAGGCCCATTTTCTTGCTTTTTCAAGAAAAAGGGCGGGTAAAATGACTTTTTCAGCTAGAAGATGGTCAAGTCATTTTCTGTTGTGAAATTTCCTCGATCGTACGATAAATAGTCATGGTACATTTGCTTGGCTTTTAAATTTTCATTTGTTTGGACAAAGAAACAGAAGCAAAGAAAACCACCAGCGTATCACTTAAATTTACATTCTTCTGTATATACAGAAGAATGTAACAAGAAGAACTGCCGGCACACAAATTTCACTCCAAATCAAGCGGTCTGGGTTTGAAAATTCATAAACGTTTCTGATGAGCGAGAGCAGAAGCCAAAGTCCTTTGGATTATGCCGAGCGTAGGAAAGATCCGGGATAGCCAACCTTTCCTCACGTCGATTGAACGGGTACAAATTTGTAAGCTCTCCTTAATCATTTGTTTAGCTATTGTGATGAAGCCGGAAAGCCTCCGGAATGAGATTCCGATTGGATATAATTATAATTATCAGAGCAGTCAGTTAAGATGAAAAATAAATAAATATTGTGAATGTCTAAATTATTTTGACTCGTTTGTTTTTCTTTGGTACACCTTTTGTTTTATATTAAACAGATATGCGACTTGATAGATTTTATTTATCTTTGTCACGAGTTTCAAAACTTTAAGTAGAAAGGAAAATAATTATGATTACTCAATTTTCAGAAAGCGTCTCTGAAGTGATTAATTTCAGTAAAGAGGAGGCCAACAGACTGCAAAATCCATATATAGAACCGGAGCATCTTTTGCTCGGACTCATTCGGTATAATAGTGGTGTCGCTATCCAACTCTTATTGGGGCTCAATATCGATTTGGAAAGTCTAAGGACAGAATTGGAAGACTATTTAAGACAAAAGACAGACCCTTCTTTGACTTCGGACAGTGATTTGCAATTTTCGGAGACTTCGTCACAGATTATTAAATTAAGCATTTTGGAAGCGAGCTTCGCCCAACAGCGTATTGCAAATACCGAACATATTTTGCTTGCAATATTAAAAGAAGAAAATAATGTGGCTGCTCAGATATTAATTCAGAATGGTGCAACGTACAAAAAAATTCTGAGCATGCTACCTTCACGTCCCAACATTAATGCTATATCGCCCATTGATAAAAAAGATAGGGCAGAAGATGGAACAGACGATGAGTTGGAAGTTATATCGGACTCTGATGAGGAAGAAGAGGAAATAAATGTAGATGCTCCTACAACTCCTATTCAGAAAACTCCATTCCTTGATAAATTTGGGATTGATATGACCAAAAATGCAACAGAAGGGAAATATGACCCCGTTATTGGACGCGAAAAAGAAATTTTGCGACTGGAGCAGATTTTGTGCCGACGCAAAAAAAATAATCCTATACTCATAGGTGAGCCGGGAGTTGGAAAGTCGGCTATCGTAGAGGGGCTGGCTCAACAAATTGTAGAAAAGAAAATATCTCACGTACTGTTCAATAAACGTATCGTACAGTTGGATATGGCTACTGTTGTTGCGGGCACTAAATATAGAGGACAGTTTGAGGAACGCATGCAGGGTTTGATGAGAGAGCTTCAACAAAATGAAGATATTATCTTGTTTATCGACGAGATACATACCATTATCGGAGCAGGATCGGCACCGGGCACGATGGATGCGGCAAACATACTGAAGCCTGCCCTGGCACGTGGTGATATGCAGTGTATAGGGGCTACGACGATAGATGAATATCGCAAGAATATTGAAAAAGATGGTGCGCTCGACCGCCGTTTCCAAAAGGTATTGGTCAATCCGACGACGCCCGAGGAGACGCTTCAAATAATGAACAATATCAAAATGCGCTACGAAGATCATCATAATGTACAATATACGGATGAAGCCTTAGAGGCTTGCGTCAAATTGACAAATAGATATATCTCTGATCGCAACTTACCTGATAAAGCTATTGATGCCCTTGATGAAGCCGGCTCGAGAATACATATAACGAATGTACTCATTCCTACTGAAATAGAGAAGCAACGGGAAGCTATCACCGACATGCAGGAGAAGAAAAAAATGGCCGTCAAATCTCAAAACTTTGAATTGGCAGCCAGCTTTCGTGATAAAGAACGCAAATTGGAACTTCAATTGGCAAATATGCAGAAAGAATGGGAGAATAAATTGAAAGGACAACGCAAAACCGTAACAGCAGATGATATTGCAGGTGTGGTTTCGGCAATGTCGGGCATACCTGTTCAACGTATAGCGCAAAGCGAAGGGTTGCGGTTGACGAACTTGAAAAAACAGCTTCAATCTGTCATTGTGGCTCAAGATAAAGCCATTGATAAAACGGTGAAAGCAATAATGAGAAATAGGGTAGGGCTGAAGGATCCGAGCAAACCGATTGGAACGTTCATGTTTCTGGGGCCGACCGGAGTGGGTAAAACATATCTGACCAAAGAATTGGCCAAATATATGTTTGGCTCGGAAGAAGCTTTAATCCGAATAGATATGAGTGAGTATATGGAGAAGTATGCGGTATCAAGACTCATCGGAGCGCCTCCCGGATATGTAGGTTATGATGAAGGCGGCCAATTGACGGAAAAAGTGAAACGTCGTCCGTATTCGATCGTACTTTTTGATGAAATAGAAAAAGCTCATCCCGATGTATTCAACCTATTGCTTCAGATAATGGACGAAGGAAGACTCACCGACAGCTATGGCGTAACGATTGATTTTAAAAACACAATTATTATCATGACCTCGAATGTGGGTACTCGCCAAATGAGGGAATTCGGAAAGGGTATAGGTTTCTCGACCTCTTCTTCGATAAGCGACCAAGAATTGTCAAGAAGCTATATACAGAAGGCTTTGAACAAAACGTTCGCTCCCGAATTTATCAATCGTATTGACGAAATTATCACCTTCGACCAATTATCGAAAGAAGCCATTTTGAAGATTGTCGATATAGAGCTGGATATTCTATTCAAACGCATAGAGACACTCAAATACAAAGTGATTGTAGACGATGCTGCCAAATTGTTCTTGGCAGATAAAGGATACGATGTACAATTTGGCGCTCGTCCACTGAAACGAGTCATTCAAAATTACATCGAAGACAATATTTCTGAAGCAATCATCTCTGGACAGGCTAAAGAAGGAGACAGTATTTTAATCACCCACAAAGAGAACGATGAAAATCTCTCCTTGTCGGTAATGAACGCTAAGACCTTGCCTTTGGCAACAAGGAAAAGAACAGTGAAATCTGCCGATAAAGATGAAAAATAAAATCTGATATAGATTTATTAACCTTTTAATGCCGGACTATTATTAGTCTGGCATTTTTTTTGTATGTGTTTTATAAAATATATTTTGAATAACGATTTTAAAAAAATAGTATTATGCAAAAAGGTAATATTGGAGTCACAACCGAGAATATATTTCCGGTTATCAAGAAATTCTTGTACAGTGATCATGAAATTTTCCTCCGTGAGATAGTATCTAATGCCGTTGATGCCACTCAAAAGCTCAAAACTTTGATTTCGAATGGCGAATGCAAACAAGAGGCAGGCGATTTGACCGTTCATGTTTCTTTGGACAAAGATACCATCACTATTTCTGATAGAGGTATTGGTCTGACTGCAGAAGAAATTGATAAATACATCAATCAGATAGCCTTCTCTGGCGCCAATGATTTCTTGGAAAAATATAAAAAGGATGCCAATGCTATTATAGGTCATTTCGGACTAGGCTTTTATTCTGCATTCATGGTCTCTAAAAAAGTAGATATCATTACAAAGTCGTACAAAGACGATACGAAAGCGGTTAAATGGTCATGCGACGGAAGTCCATCCTACACGATAGAAGATGCTGATAAAGCAGATCGCGGAACAGATATTGTACTTCATATAGACGATGATTGCAAAGAATTTTTAAGCGAAAACAAAATTGAAGAACTACTAAAGAAATACTGTCATTTCCTTCCGGTTTCTATTGCATTCGGCAAAAAGAAAGACTGGAAAGACGGCAAGCAAGTAGAAACAGATGAAGATAATATTATCAATGATATTAATCCGCTATGGTGCCGCAAGCCGATAGACTTGAAAGACGAGGATTATAAGAAATTCTATAAAGAACTATATCCGATGTCCGAAGATCCATTGTTCTGGATTCACCTGAATGTGGATTATCCATTTCATCTGACGGGTATTCTTTATTTCCCAAAAATAAAATCGAATCTTGACTTACAGAAAAACAAAATCCAACTATACTGTAACCAAGTATTTGTAACCGATTCGGTAGAAAATATCGTTCCTGAATTTCTGACGCTTCTGCACGGTGTGATCGATTCACCCGATATTCCGCTAAACGTATCGCGCTCTTACTTGCAAAGCGATGCCAACGTTAAGAAGATTTCAACATATATCTCCAAGAAAGTAGCTGATCGTCTATTGTCTATCTTCAAAGAAGATCGCAAACAATTTGAAGAAAAATGGAACGACCTAAAAATATTTATCGACTATGGGATGCTCTCCAGAGACGATTTCTACGATAAGGCAAAAGATTTCTTTCTCTTCAACGACACGGACGACAGAAAGTTCACAATCGAAGAATACGAGAAGCTGGTCAAAGATAATCAGAAAGATAAAAACGGTGATGTTATCTATTTGTATGCCAACAACAAAGACGAACAATATTCGTTTATCGAAGCAGCCAAGAGCAAAGGCTATAATGTGCTTTTGATGAATGGACAGCTGGATGTTGCAATGATAAGCATGTTCGAACAGAAACTGACAAAGACTCGCTTCACTCGTGTTGACGGTGATTCGGTAGAAAATCTAATCGTAAAAGAAGATAAAAAAGTAGATTCTTTGGAAGCCGAAAAGCAGGAAGAGTTGTCTTCGGCCTTCAAAAGTCAACTGCCCAAAATAGAAAAAGCCGATTTCAACATAGGAATTCAAGCGTTGGGCGAAAACACCTCACCGATTATGATAACTCAAAGCGAATATATGCGCCGCATGAAAGAAATGGCAACTATTCAGCAAGGTATGAGCTTTTATGGGGAGATGCCCGATATGTTCAATGTCATCTTGAATTCGGATCACAAACTGATTAAGGTAATATTGGAAGATGAAGAGAAATCTTGTAAAGAAGCATCAGCACCAATACAAACTGAGATGAACGACGTTGATAAACAACGTAGCGAACTACGTAAAAATCACGAAGGAAAGAAAGACGAAGAGATTCCAACTACGGAGAAAGATCAACTTAAAGAGCTGGACAATCACTACAGCGAATTGAAGAAAAAGAAAGAAGCTATATACGGCGATTACGCTAGCACCAACAAAGTAATCAAGCAACTAATAGACTTGGCATTGTTGCAGAATGGCATGCTCAAAGGAGAGGCACTGAGCAAATTCGTTGAACGTAGCATTGAACTTATCTGACATAACTAAATAATGTATTCCGAGCGGGAATGGCGATTCTGTCATTCTCGCTTTTTTTTATTATCAGATACAATTATTAGAAATGTTTTTTCTATATTTGACTAGTATTTACAAAAGACATTACATGAAAAGGATAAAATATATTTTCATAATCGTATTGTGCCTGTTATCAAATAATCTGCAAGCGCAGAAAGTGGGACTCGTATTAAGTGGAGGGGGTGCAAAAGGTTTAACCCATATCGGAATTATTCGTGCTCTTGAAGAAAACAATATTCCAATAGACTATATTACCGGAACCTCTATGGGAGCAATTATCGGAGCTTTATATGCTATGGGATATTCTCCTGACGAAATGGAAGAACTACTTAAATCGGATGATTTTAAAAGGTGGTATTCAGGCGAAACAGAACAAAAATATGTTTACTACTTCAAGAAGAGTCTTCCCACTCCCGATTTTATTAGCATCAGACTTTCACCGACTGGTAAAGATCAGTCTAAAATAAAAACACAGTTTCTACCTCAAAGTGTGGTGGATCCGACACAAATGAATTTGGCATTCCTCAATATATTTGCGCGAGCGACAGCTGCATGCAATAATAACTTCGATAATCTTTTTGTTCCTTTCCGATGCGTAGCATCAGATGTATATAACAAAAAAGAAGTGGTTCTTGGAGGGGGCGATTTAGGGGATGCCGTCAGAGCATCCATGAGCTTTCCTATCATGTTTAAACCCATTCAGATAAATGGAGTGTTGACCTACGACGGAGGTATATACGACAATTTTCCGGCTGACGTAATGAAGAAAGATTTTCATCCGGACGTGATAATAGGAAGTGTTGTATCATCCAACCCTTCAAAACCCGCAGAAGACGATTGGTATGGACAATTGGAAAATATGATTATGCAAAAAAGTAATTATCAGCTGCCCGACTCTAACGGTATTTTACTCACTTTCAAATATACCGATGTGGAACTTATGGATTTTGATAGAATAGACGAGCTTAGCAAGATCGGTTATGATAAAACGATGCAAATGATGGACACCATAAAAAGTAAGATATTCCGTAGAGTAAATAAAGACAATGTGCGATTGAGACGGCTGGTATACAAAAGCGAATTTCCTGAACTATACTTTCATAACATATATGTTGAAGGAGTAAATTCCCATCAGGCAGCTTACATCAAAAACACTTTCCAACAATCCGGAAAAAACGTCTTTACGTTTGAAGATTTAAAACAAGGGTACTTCCGTCTGCTATCAGACAATATGATTTCTGAAATCATACCACATGCTATATATAACGAAAACGATAAGACATACGATCTACATTTGAGTGTTAAAATGCAAGACAATGTTCAAATACGAGTAGGTGGAAGTGTTTCTTCTTCGTCTTCTAACCAAATATATTTTGGAGTAAATTACCAAAATATGGCATATCAGGCAAAAGAAATTACTTTTGATGGACAATTGGGTAAGGTATATAACAACTTGCAGTTGATGACTAAATTTGAATTGCCTTATGCTGTCCCTGTCTCTTTCCGTATTATAAGTTCTATGTCAACTTTCGATTATTTTAAGAAGGAAAAGATCTTTTCTCATAATTCAACCCCGGCTTTCAATCAAAAAGATGAATACTTTATTAAACTGATGGCAACATTACCCTTTCTGACAAACAATAGGGCAGAATTTGGCATCGGATATGGATTGCTGAGAGATAAATACTTTCAGACAAATATCATCAATTTTAATAGTGACTATAGCGACATGACAAAACATCAGCTATTTGGTGGCTTTATCAACTTTAATGGCAGTACACTCAATTATAGACAATACCCAACGAGTGGCGATCATACCGAACTTTCTGCCCAATTATTTATTGGCAAAGAAAAATTTTATCCGGGAGAAGCAAGTACCACGCAAACAATTACAAATAACTTTCAGTCATGGCTACAATTCTCTTTCATGAAAGAAGCATATCATACAATGTCTGATCATTGGACACTGGGCTGGCTTTTTCAGGCGCTCTATGCATCAAAGAACTTTTCATCCAACTATGCCGCTACTAAAATGAATGCATGCGAATTTTCTCCTACGGCTAACAGTAAACTAAGTTATCACGATGCTTTTCGGGCGAATCAATATATTTCTGCAGGTATACGTCCCATTTTTAGATTCAGCAAACGAGTACATTTTCGTACAGAATTCTATGGATTTATGCCTATATACCCTATAAAATGCAACGACAACAATCAAGCTTATTATGGTAAATCATTTAGCCAATTCGAATATATGGGAGAAGCATCGCTGGTTTATCACTTACCTTTTACCTCTATTTCTCTATATGTCAATCATTACAGTAGTCCCAAGTCAGATTGGAATGTAGGCATTACTTTGGGATGGCAATTATTCAACTATCGATTTATTGAATAAACACCATAAAAAAGCGGCGAAAACCCTTGCAGACTTAAAAAATATTAGTACCTTTGCACCCGTTAAAACAATGGCCGCGTAGCTCAACTGAATAGAGCAGCTGACTAC
Organism: Bacteroidales bacterium; assembly: GCA_012517855.1. Classification (GTDB taxonomy): domain Bacteria; phylum Bacteroidota; class Bacteroidia; order Bacteroidales; family Bacteroidaceae; genus JAAYUD01. The sequence goes on along the minus strand of JAAYUD010000025.1, from coordinate 299 downwards.
GGATCAGCAGGTTATAGGTTTGAATCCTACCGCGGTCACAGATATAACAAACAAAGGATGGCCATGTAGCTCAACTGAATAGAGCAGCTGACTACGGATCAGCAGGTTATAGGTTTGAATCCTACCATGGTCACAAAAAAGAGCGAATTACTTTCGCTCTTTTTTTTATATAAACTAAGAAACTGTTTTGAATTATTAGAAAAATAGTAGTATAAAACGGCTCACCAGTAAAATCTAGGGGGAGGAAGTTAAGCATAGATAGTAATAAGTCTAAAGAGAAAAAACTTAATGTCTGTCAC
>JAAYUD010000024.1 GCA_012517855.1 Bacteroidales bacterium | reverse complement strand
TGTACGGCACTCAGCATGATCTTCTTAATGAAGCTGTCTGTCGTAAAGCCGGCTATCTCCGTATGTTTAAAGAGCCGCTCTTTTGTATTGTATATCAACACGTAAGCTGCCGAGTGCAGAAATAAGCGTAGTTGGTTGGCACGGAAACTATGGCATGACATGCGGTCTCCATGCAGATATTTGATGTCTTTTATCCATAGTTCCATTATGCCGCGACCGCAATAGCGGCGATAGATTGTTTCCGCTTTATTGTTTCGATTCGACGTTACGACAAACCGTATGTTAGTGCCTTGGCTATTCACCTCTATCTTCACGATCACGCGTTGCTCATATTTCCAAGAAGCGGCCCTATAGTTGAGCTTGAAGTACCGACGTATCTCTTTACCACTCTTATTGAAGTCGTTTTCCGCATGCCTCCGCTGCTTTTCAACCTGTTTGAAGAGGGCTCTGTTGCCTGCAAGGCCTGTGATGAAACGAACGTAGCATCGGTCATGAACCCAATCCATAAATTCGTGGCTACAGAAATGGCTGTCTCCGCGCAGTTCTATGATTGCAGAAGGCCAACAGCGGTGGAGATATTCAACCACACGACGTAAAAGACCGAATACATTAACGGACTTGTTCCTACGTCCGGGTCTGAGCATTGGAAGGATCATCTTTCCGGTCATACCGTCAAACATCAATAAGGGCATATAACAGTATTCGCCATAATAGTCGTTGAAGAGTGTCAGTTGCTGGGTACCGAATGTATTTGAGTTGGTGTCATCCACGTCTAATACCACTCGTCTTGGGGATGAAGCAAAGGATTTTACAAATTGTTTAACAAAGAGGACGCCTATTTTGTAAAGGGTACGTGCGCTCACTTTGTTCTCCAAACGAGTCATGGTCGGTTGCGAACAAAGGTCATTATCAGATGGAAGACGATCCGCCATCATCTTCAGCGCGCTGTCATCCCGTAGATAGTCACAATCGTTGGCATCCTCATAACCGCAAAGAATCTGACCTACGCGTTGACGAAGCATATCGCGGTGGCTATGCACTATCAGGGATTGATTACGATAGTCGGGAATGCAAGCGGCGATCTCATCCAGGAAGGAACAACTGTTTTTATCCATAAGAGCCAAGCCTCCATTGGAAGAGAGGTCGGGAGCATCAAAATCGGCTTTTACTTTTTTACCTTTGATAAGTACAGGCAGAGAAAATAAATTTTTTAATTGATTTTCTGTATTTAAAGTGGTATCTTTGCGCATAGGAAGCTATTCAGTAATTTGATTATTAGCACTTTAGAGTTACTGCTTTTTGTCGACATGGCAAAGGATAGCTTCCTTTTTTTGTTGACCGTGAATTATTCAGGCTAAATGATGGCCTATAGATAGCTGATGAACCATTTATATACAGCCGAGTGTGTTACCACCCATTTTTACAAGCAGCTCATTCCTGACAAAAGGAGGCGGATAAGTAGATGTGACGATCCCTCGATAAACGCCTTTATATCTGTCTCTGTCGGCATTGATGTCTTTTCAAGTTCCTCGAATACTTCCTCGAACTTTATCGTTGTCACGTTAGACACTCACGCATGCCACTTAGCCCCCTGACTTTTACTGATGAGCCTAGTATTATAGTATCTAACCTTTTGATTATTATGTAATTTAATACTTCTTTTGGTCAGCCTGATTCTGTTATATTTCTTCCCTTATCACAAAAGGTGTAAAAATGGGAAATTACAAAAGGACCACTTTGTTTAGCGCAAGAAAGTTTTCATAGTATGTATTTTCTTCAATGAACTTTGTGTGTTTTGTAGCATTTTGTCGGATCGCATGTGCGATGTATCGATTTTTTTCTTCTGCTTGTGACGACGGAGACCCTAAAATGATTAGCATGCCTTTTGTGGGGAATATTTCTGACAAAATGTTGCTTTTTTTAGAATTCTCTTTATTGGAGAGCTAAACTCTTCATTATTAGCTTTGGTGCTTTCCCTGTCGTTTTGTTTGTTTTCTCTATAGCTTTTAGGAACATTTGGAAAAAAAGTAATATATTCGATTGATTTATAAAATATTCTTTGTAACTTTGCAGCCCGAAATATACTGTTTTGAATAGAAATAAACATAATATAATAATAAAAAACAATTAAAATGCCTACAATTCAACAATTAGTAAGAAAAGGTCGTGAGGTATTGGTAGACAAAAGCAAATCTCCTGCTTTGGATTCTTGTCCTCAAAGACGTGGCGTCTGTGTGAGAGTATATACTACCACTCCTAAGAAACCTAATTCAGCGATGCGTAAGGTCGCTCGTGTGCGTTTGACCAATTCAAAAGAGGTTAACTCTTATATCCCTGGCGAAGGTCACAATCTTCAGGAACACTCTATCGTGCTTGTTCGTGGCGGTCGTGTGAAAGATCTTCCTGGTGTTCGTTATCACATCGTTCGTGGTACTCTTGATACTGCTGGCGTGGCTGGCCGTTTACAGAGACGCTCAAAATATGGTGCAAAGCGTCCGAAAGCTGCAGCTGCAAAGAAATAATAGTAATAAATAACAATTTCGTTTGAGTTTATTGGAATGCTATGATGGGTTGAGTAAATTCCTAAGCGTGGGAGTTGAAGACGTTAGATTAGACAACCAAAAACAAAAACATTAAATTCAAAAAAAATGAGAAAAGCAAAACCAAAAAAACGTATCATTCTTCCGGATCCGGTTTATAATGATCAAAAGGTTTCTAAATTCGTTAATCATTTAATGTATGATGGTAAGAAAAACGTTTCTTACGAAATTTTTTATGCTGCAATGAAGGTGGTGGAAGGAAAACTTCCTAATGATGAGAAATCGGCACTTGATGTGTGGAAGAAGGCATTGGATAATATTACTCCGCAAGTGGAGGTTAAGTCACGCCGTGTAGGTGGTGCTACTTTTCAAGTTCCTACAGAAATTCGTCCAGATAGAAAAGAATCTGTTTCAATGAAAAATATGATAGCCTTTGCTCGTAAGAGAGGTGGCAAGTCGATGGCTGATAAATTGGCTGCTGAAATTCTTGATGCATATAATGAGCAAGGTGGTTCGTTCAAGCGTAGAGAAGATATGCATAGAATGGCCGAGGCTAACCGTGCGTTTGCGCATTTCAGATTCTAGCATTTTGGATATTATGACATTAAGATTATAAAGTAAAAGGATTATAATGGGAAAACAAGATTTAAACTTGACGCGTAATATCGGTATCATGGCTCACATCGATGCTGGTAAGACGACTACGTCTGAACGTATTCTGTATTATACCGGTTTGACCCACAAAATTGGTGAGGTGCATGATGGTGCTGCTACAATGGACTGGATGGCTCAGGAGAAGGAGCGCGGTATTACGATTACTTCTGCGGCAACAACCTGTAATTGGAAATGGAATGATAAAACGTATAAACTAAATCTGATTGACACTCCGGGACACGTCGACTTTACTGCTGAAGTAGAGCGTTCGTTGCGTGTGCTTGATGGAGCTGTTGCTACATATTGTGCAGTTGGAGGTGTTGAACCTCAGTCTGAGACTGTTTGGCGTCAGGCAGATAAATATAATGTACCTCGTATTGGCTATGTTAATAAGATGGACCGTTCGGGTGCGGATTATTTTGAAGTTGTTCGTCAGATGAAAGCTATTCTTGGAGCTAATCCTTGCCCTATTGTTATCCCAATTGGCGCAGAAGAAACTTTTAAGGGTGTTGTAGATCTTATCAAAATGAAGGCTATCGTTTGGAATGACGAAACGATGGGCGCTGAGTACGATGTTGAAGAAATTCCGTCTGACTTGGTCGAATCTGCAAATCAATATCGTGACGAGATGCTGCAGAAAGCAGCCGACTTTGATGATGTTGTGATGGAAAAGTATTTTGACGATCCTTCGAAAATTACAGAAGAAGATGTGATTCGTGCCATTCGTAAAGGTACTGTAGCGATGGAATTAGTTCCTATGCTGTGCGGTTCTTCTTTCAAAAATAAAGGTGTTCAGACATTACTAGACTATGTTTGTGCATTCTTGCCCTCGCCGGTAGATACTCCTAATGTTAAAGGAGCTAATCCTGATACCGATGAAGAAGAAGATCGTAAGCCGGATGAAGATGAAAAGACTTGCGCTTTGGCGTTCAAAATAGCAACCGATCCTTATGTTGGTCGCCTTGTATTCTTCCGTGTTTATTCGGGTAAGATTGAATCTGGTTCGTATATTTACAATTCTCGTTCGAGGAAAAAAGAGCGTGTTTCTCGCTTGTTCCAGATGTTCTCGAACCATGAGAATCCAGTAGATGTAGTAGGAGCCGGTGATATTGGCGCAGGTGTTGGTTTTAAAGATATCCATACAGGTGATACACTTTGTGACGAAGATGCACCTATCCGTTTGGAATCGATGGATTTTCCGGAACCAGTTATCGGTATTGCCGTAGAGCCTAAAACTCAAAAAGATTTGGACAAGCTGTCTAATGGTTTGTCTAAGTTGGCAGAAGAAGATCCTACATTCCAAGTAAGAACAGATGAACAAACAGGTCAGACCGTTATCTCGGGTATGGGTGAGTTGCACTTAGATATTATTCTTGATCGTCTGCGTCGTGAGTTTAAAGTAGAATGTAATCAAGGTAAACCACAGGTTAACTATAAGGAAGCTATTACCAAAACGGTCAATTTGCGTGAAGTCTATAAGAAACAGACAGGTGGTCGTGGTAAGTTTGCCGATATTATTGTTAATGTAGGGCCTGCTGATGAAGACTTTAAGCAAGGCGGACTTCAATTTGTTGATATGGTGAAGGGTGGTAATGTTCCTAAGGAATTTATCCCTTGCGTTCAGAAAGGTTTCGCCAATGCGATGAAGAATGGTATTCTTGCTGGTTATCCGCTTGATTCCATAAAGGTTGAGCTACTTGATGGTTCTTTCCATCCCGTTGACTCAGACCAGTTGTCGTTTGAAATCTGTGCTTTAAATGCATATAAAAGTGCATGTGCTAAAGCAAGTCCTGTCTTGATGGAACCTATGATGAAACTTGAGGTGGTGACGCCTGAAGAGAATATGGGTGATGTTATCGGCGACTTGAATAAGCGTAGAGGTCAGGTTGAAGGCATGGAATCTAGCCGCTCTGGTGCTCGTATTGTAAAAGCAATCGTTCCGTTGGCAGAGATGTTTGGTTATGTAACGGCATTGCGTACTATCACTTCTGGCCGTGCTACTTCTTCGATGTCCTACTCTCATCATGCAAGAGTATCTTCCTCTATTGCCAAGGCAGTACTTGAAGAGGTTAAAGGCCGCGTGGATTTAATTTAAATAAAGTAAAGAGACAGAACAGCGTATTAGCGAATGACTCTTAATATGTCTGTTCTTCTTTAAGTAAACAAGTTTAATAATTAAAATTAGAATGAGTCAGAAAATTCGTATTAAATTGAAATCTTATGATCACAATTTGGTAGACAAATCTGCTGAGAAGATTGTAAGAACAGTGAAGGCTACAGGGGCTATTGTTAGTGGTCCTATTCCTCTTCCAACACACAAACGGATTATAACGGTTAACCGTTCTACATTCGTTAACAAAAAAT
>JAAYUD010000023.1 GCA_012517855.1 Bacteroidales bacterium | reverse complement strand
GGTGTCATACGGAGGTGGCAAAGGTTGAAATGCAGATGATTTCATGGCCTTGGAATGCAGCAATTGACATGTACTCTTACCACTTCTTAAAATGACATAAGGGGCTGAATTTGTTGACGTCCATACGTTTTCTGAAAAACTTAAGGACGTTACCGGAAAAACTAACATACGACAACTTTGCAAAAAAAACAGACGTATGTCACTGCGGTAACTAACGGATGTTGTAGAAGAAACTAACGTTAGTTGTCAGGATAACTAACGTTAGTTACCGCAGTAACTTCTGTTAGTTATTGCTGCGACATACGTTTGAAAATATAGTTCATTCCCCTTGTTGCAGATCAGGAAAATTCATTGTAAAGTAAGCATTGTTAAATCATTATCCTGTTACCCATAGAAATAATATCAGCTATTGCTGTTGATAGCAGAAATAAGGGAATATTTGAAAAAGCAAAAAAAATTCTTTTCTCGCAAAATAAGAAAATGGGCGAGTCAAATGATTTTTTAAATCTTCATCCGAGTGGATCAATGTTATGCTTAATCTCTTCCCACACTTTTACTGGTGAGTCCCTTATAGGGTTGTTCTAAATAATGAAGATTCTGGGACGCGCTTATTTATTGGCCTATTTTGGACTTAAATATTAACCAAAATAAATAGATTAAGTTTGCTATTAATCTAGGCTTACACTATCTTTGTATCAGAAAATCAAATCATGCTATTATGGGAACAATTAAATGTATTGGTGTCTTGACTTCCGGTGGTGATGCCCCGGGAATGAATGCAGCGATTCGTGCTGTGACACGTGCCGCTATTTATCATGGACTTCAAGTAAAAGGTATATATCGAGGTTATCATGGTTTGGTGACCGACGAAATAACTGATTTCAAGAGTGAGAATGTGAGCAATATTATTCAGTTGGGCGGAACGATTTTAAAGACAGCCCGTTGCAAAGAGTTCACGACTCCCGAGGGAAGAAAAATAGCATATGAGAATATGCAGAAAGAAGGTATTGATGCCTTGGTTATTATTGGTGGTGACGGTTCATTGACAGGTGCCCGCATTTTTGCTCAAGAATTTGATGTCCCATGTATTGGGTTACCAGGTACTATCGATAACGATTTATATGGTACTGATACTACTATTGGATACGATACGGCTCTTAATACGATTCTTGAAGCCGTCGATAAAATTCGTGATACAGCAACTTCTCATGAGCGGCTTTTCTTTATCGAAGTCATGGGACGCGATGCCGGTTTTTTGGCTATCAACGGTGCCATTGCTTCGGGTGCAGAAGCAGCTATTATTCCTGAGGTTAGTACAGAAGTAGATCAATTGGAGGAATTTATTAAAAATGGTTTTCGTAAATCCAAGAATAGTAGTATTGTGTTAGTGGCAGAAAGTGAACTGACGGGTGGTGCTATGCATTACGCTGAACGTGTAAAAAAGGAATATCCGCAATATGAAGTTCGTGTTACTATACTTGGCCACGTACAGCGTGGTGGCAGCCCGACGGCGCATGACCGTATCCTTGCCAGCCGCTTAGGTACTGCAGCTATCGATGCATTGCTTGAAGATCAACGAAATGTGATGATTGGTATTGAAAATGATGAGATCGTATATGTACCTTTCAGCAAGGCTACAAAGAATGATAAACGGCTGAAACCTGAACTCATAAAAGTTCTTCACGAATTGTCAATTTAGAAAAAGATAATTGTTACTGCCGTGTTAAAAGCTTGAACGTTTTTGCTTTTGACGCGGCATGATTATTTGTATTAATCCTACCTTTTTGTAAATTCTTTGTTTTTATTGAATATCTGCCTTTTTTTAATCAGAATGTTGCAGTCCCATTATGTCCTTTTTCTTCAGATAACTCAATAACTTCTAGATCACTGAAATTTCCGTTACCGATATTGAAACGTACTAACGTACGAACTTGATGAAAGCCCTGTATACCGGCTGCTCCTGGATTGATGTGCAGCATGTTCAATGTCTTGTCGTATTTTACTTTCAATATATGAGAGTGTCCACTGACAAAAAGCTTTGGTGGGCGGATAAATAAAGAATTGCGAATGGAAGGATCGTAGTTGCCGGGGTAGCCTCCGATATGCTTAATAATGACTTCGGTATTTTCTATAACGAAACGATTGATCTGTGGGTATAGCTCTCTTATTTCCTGTCCGTCACAATTTCCGTAAACAGCGCGGAAGGGGCGAAAATCTGCTAGCTTTTGGGCAACTGCAAGTGAACCTATATCACCGGCATGCCATATTTCGTCACATTCTTTAAAATATTCAAGGTATCTATCGTCCCACCATGCGTGAGTATCTGAAAGTAATCCTATTCGTTTCATTATTATCATTGATTATTGGTGGCAAAAATACGAAAATATTGTCTTGAAATGAACTTATTTTAAATATTATCTCTATTTTTGTAGAGATAAATACCTGTCTAACTTACTGTAGATACTGTGGAAGATAAGTATGAATATTTTAAGCGCGACATTAGTTGGTTATCATTTAATTTTCGAGTCCTTTTGGAAGCAGATGATGACAGTTTGCCGCTCTATGAACGAATCAACTTCATTTCGATTTATTCTTCTAACTTAGAAGAATTTTATCGGGTGCGCGTGGCTGATCATCGAGCTGCGGCAATGGGTGTAATGCGTAATGACGAATATTCTATTCAGTCTTCTCGCGAATTGGTAGAGGAAATCAATAGAGAAGTTAATAAGCAATTGGATGTACGAACGCGAATCTATCGGACGAAGATAATTCCTGCTTTGGCTGCCAATCATGTTTTTTTTAATCAAACGCCATTAGTTATTCCAGAACATCATGAATTTATTAAGAGTTATTTTAGTGAGGAAGTGTTTCCTTACCTACAGCCGGTACCCGTCTCTTCGGGAGTGAAATCGTTTTTGCAAGACAATCGTATTTATCTTGCAGTTAGATTGAAGCATGAACATCATTTGTATTATTTTGTTATTAAACTGCCTCATGTTTCAGAAGTGCCTCGTTTTGTGGAATTACCTCAGATAAGTAACAATTACTATTTGATGTATTTGGATGATGTGATTGTGGCTAATCTAGCTCAAGTTTTTCCGGGATATGAAATAGATTCCGTATATAGTATCAAAATATCGAGAGATGCTGATATTATGATAAGGGATACCGACAGTAAAGACTTGTTGGTCGCCGATATAAAATCAAAAGTTAAGAAGAGAAAAATAGGAGCAGTTTGTCGTTTTGTATATGATCGCTCGATGCCAGCCGATTTTCTGAAGTATCTAATGGAAGCTTTTAAAATAGACGAAACTGAGTTGGTTTATGGTGAAAGTCATCTTAACTTGGAGGATTTGTCGACGTTGCCCAATCCAAACAACAAATTGCAAACTTGTCGTGAATTTCAGCCTATGAAGTTGAATTGTTTGAATCGCAAACATTCGGTTCTCGACTATGTGTCTGTTCATGATTTACTCATTTATTTCCCCTATTTCTCATTCGATCATTTTATTCATTTTCTTTCTGAGGCGGCTCATGACCCTTACACAGAAGAAATATTGTTGACACAATATCGGGTGGCAGAAAATTCTGCTGTTATCGACAGCTTAATAGAGGCTTCTAATAACGGTAAGAAAGTGACTGTGTTTGTTGAACTGAAAGCCCGCTTTGATGAAGTGAATAATATTGAAACGTCTGAAAAGATGCATGCTGCGGGTATTAACATCGTTTTCAGTATGCCCAATATGAAGGTTCATGCAAAAGCGGCTTTGGTAAAGAGACAAAAAAAAGATGTGTTAGGGCGTTCACTTTGCGACTTTGCCTATATTGGAACTGGAAACTTCAATGAAATTACTGCACATACCTATTCCGATATTGGATTGTTCACAGCTAATGATAGTATTACTGCTGAACTATATGGCCTATTCAACTTCTTTTCTGGTTGTCAGCGACCGGTATTCAATCATCTGTTAGTATCACAATTCAATTTGGTAGATCAAATAGAGGAAATGATAAAGAAAGAAATTGCTCTTTCTGATGCGGGCAAGGGAGGACGAATGGTTATCAAATTGAATGCATTGCAAGATCCTCATATGATAGACATGCTTTATGAGGCTTCTGAACATGGAGTTAAGATAGATCTTATTATAAGAGGAATATGTTGCCTTATTCCTGGGCGTCCTTATAGTCAAAATATTACCATTACTCGTATTGTGGATTCTTTCTTGGAGCATGCACGGGTGTGGTATTTTGGTAATGGCGGCGATCCAAAAATTTATTTGGGCTCTCCCGATTGGATGAAGCGTAATTTGTACCGTCGTATTGAAGTTGTGACCCCCATCGAAGATGTCAATTTGAAAAGGGAACTAATAGATATGCTTCATATACAACTGGCGGATAATCAAAAAGCCTGTTGGATTGATGGGCAACTTCGTAATATCTTCAAGCGTAATTTTTATGCCATTCCCGTTAGAGCACAATATGATTTCTATCATTATCTCAAAGAAAGGAAAGCTGTTTATTCTACATAAAGCACCAAACCTTTGAGGTATTCGCCTTCTGGATGATAAATATTGATAGGATGATCGGCCGGTTGAGTTAACTGATGTAAAATGCGCACTTTTCGTTTTGCCGATGCTGCAGCTGTAAAGACGGCGGTGCGGAAATTGTCTTTTGTAACTACCTGAGAGCACGAAAAGGTGAACAATATACCTCCTGGTTTAATTTTCTCGAATGCTTTTGCGTTCAATTTGCGGTATCCCTGTAGTGCATTGCGTAAGGCATCTCTATGCTTAGCAAATGCTGGCGGATCAAGAATAATTAAGTCATAACGGTCACCCATTTTGTCGAGAAATTTGAATGCGTCTTCTGCATAGGCTGTGTGACGACTCTCATTCGGAAAATTCAGTGCTACATTTTGGTTGGTTAATTCTATGGCTTTTGCCGAACTGTCTACCGAATCGACAGACTTTGCATTGCCTCTTAGTGCATAGACCGAAAAGCCTCCTGTGTAGCAGAACATATTCAATACTGTGCGGCCTTCAGCGTATTTTCCTAATAAAGAACGATTTTCGCGTTGGTCTACAAAGAATCCTGTCTTTTGGCCTTTCAACCAATCTACATGGAATTTCAAACCGTATTCCATCGCGATGTTATTATCACTGCCTCCTATCAAGAATCCATTTTCGGGAAATAGATCGGCTTTAAACGGTAGTGTCGTTTCCGATTTATAATAGATGTTGTCAAGGTGCCCGTCCATTACTTCCATTAATGCTTTCGCAATCTCCATTCTTGAAAGATGCATACCTGGAGAGTGGGCTTGCATGACTGCTGTTCTATCGTATATATCAATTATTAGTCCTGATAAATTATCTCCTTCACCATGTACAAGACGGTAAGTATTGTTTGTCGGATCAGTTGCAATGCCGATGCTTTTACGCATAGTATAGGCTATCTGTAGGCGCCTTTGCCAAAAAGAATAATCGATTGTCTCTTGTTGGAAAGACAATACTCGAATAGCGATACTGCCTATTTGGTAGTGACCGATGGCAATGAAATTTTTTTTCGATGTATATACTTCTACGATTTCACCTTCTTCTGGTTGCCCGTTTTCGAAACTGGCAATGGCTCCAGAAAATATCCACGGATGAAATCTTTGTAACGATTCTTCTTTCTTTGGCTTTAGAAATACTCTACGCATTATTGTCTGATTATAATAAGATTATGATAACTGTTGTTTGTTGGGAGATTGCTCTTCTTGAAGTTCTGGCTCCAAATCGTAATTGGATGTCCGCTTTAGTAGAAGCAACTGTCTATATACTTGGATACATGCCCAGGCATCGATAGCTGCATATACTTTTTGTTTATCGCTCAATATTTCGGCTTCCCAATTAGAGAGCCTTTGTGATTTTGAAATTTTTTCTCCGAAGAGAATAGCATATATCTTTTGCAAACTTAGCTCTCGAATCCCCAGTTGGGGAATCAGGTCCTGCAGTTCGACACAATTTTGTTGATTGAAAGAAGCTCTTTTGTGCAGCATCATAAAATCATCGTGTAGCGAAAGGCCCACTTTAATAATATGAGTGTCTTCGAGCAATGAGATGAGTGCTGGAGGCAGACCTATCATGTTGAGACGAAATAAGAAGCAACTGTCGTCTGTTGAAATCTGTAGTAGTGCTACTTTATGTGTTTGTCCTTTATTAAATGATGGCCGTGTTTCACTGTCAATACCAAGAATTGGAAATGTTTTCAGATAAGCTACCGCTTTGATAGCGTCTTCTTCGGTCTGGATTACTATTATTCGACCGTCGAATGTTGTAATCGGCATTTTCTGAATTTCTTCTTTTGTTATTTTTCTCTTTAAAACCATATTAACATTTTTATTCTTCATGGTGGTGATGGCAATCTACGCCTTCATTATTATGATCTCCTTCGTGGTCATCGTAATACAAATCTTCTTTATTGTAAATTTCTTCTTGGCTCAGATTTTCTTCTTGGCCATCATCAGCATACGCGATGTAGTGAAGTGTGCGCAGAACACTTAGGAGTTTAGGACCCCATAGCATTTTGAAATTTTCTTCGCATTTTGCCAATGCATCGTTCATCGTTTCATTTAAGCCAAGTTTAAAGACAAAGACAAAATCCTTAATGTCTTGATATATATCCGCTAAATCTTCGGAGACGTTCTTTCTTAAAGGTTCGTCGCTATATTCCAATTCAGTGACAAAAGAATCTAGATAGTCATCTTTTTCGCCCATTATTCCGGCAATAGCCATGCGCTGGACTTCGTAAATATCTTCTGTTACATAACATTCCAATTCATCTACTCCTAACGTGGTACAAGGGGGGAGTAACGTTGCTTTGACATATAGAAGTGGTAGTATTTTGATGGCAGTATCAATGAATTCATGGCGATCGGAATCATTTATAGATTGTTCTAAAAAATGGCAATAGCCGACTGCTACAGTAACAAATTCAATAACGTTTTGGTCAAAAATAGTTGTACTCTCTTTTTTCATTTCTCTGCGATTTGAAATGCAAAGTTAAGAAAAAGTTGCGGGTGCACCAATGAAATCCTTTTTTTTACTAAATTTGCAGATTGAAAAATATAAATTGAATAGATGGGAATATCTAATAATACTGTAGGGAAATATAAAGACTTATTTAAGAGCGATACGATTTGTTTCGTTATTGGTCTTATATTCTTGCTCTTTACTATATACTTATTTTTAGCTTTAACTTCATTCTTCTTTACTGGTGCTGCCGATCAAGGACTTATTGAAGCAATAGCAAGGGGAGATAAAGCTATTAAAGCGTCTCAATTTCAAAATTATGTGGGAGAGCAAGGAGCTGTG
>JAAYUD010000022.1 GCA_012517855.1 Bacteroidales bacterium | reverse complement strand
TTTTTTAACTACACTGAAATGCTATTTCTTGATATACAAAATGAACCTTTGCTTTCGAAAAATGATAAGGACGAATATAAAAATTCATAAGGACGAAAATAAATGTTTATACTTACAAACATTTATATTCGTCCTTATGAATTTGTCGCTGTATATCAGTCTATTGCACGTTATCTCTTCATGTCTTGTTCTGATTCGATTTACATTGGAACGCTGAAACAATGTCCGGAATAGTGCCCCGCAAGGGCTTGTAACGGGTGTTCGGATAAGAAAGTATCAGAATATCCGAAAGTATTCACATTGAAATACGTTCTAAAAAATGGATTGTAGGCAAAGTGTTGTATCATAGTTCTTTTCTATGTCAATGGGGTGAGCATTCTAAAAAAAAGAGTGATGCCATTACAAACAGCATCACTCCATATTTATTTTCGTATCATCTCATTTAGTCAATTCGGCACGATAAAAGGCTTCTACATCTTTCCAATGATAATAAGGCGCTATATCCGTTTTCACTGGAATAGACGTTTCTTTTTCATGAAGTAAAAACTTCACCAAGATATCGTCAGATCCAGTTTTACGATAGAAAACAAGCTGTATATTGCCAGCCATCGGAACGACTTTGAAATCCGACCAATGTTTATACAAATTATCCCAATCCGCAGTAAAATTGTCACAGCCTTTCAGATGTAACAGATAGGCCAACGGTGCAAGTATACTGTCATGGCCAAAACGAAGGGTCACAGCTGTTCCACCTTGACGAATAGCAGTATCGGCATTATCGAGTATGTTGCGGAGCAAACCGTAATACGCTTTGTATCTAGGAGCTGAGCCTGGCATAAATCCTTTCCATAAGCACCAACCGGCATTATCCGTTTGCCATATATCGAATAGCTCCTCATCGGTAAACAAATCAAAAAAGGACAGTTTCAGTTGAGGTTGACATTGCATATCTTCGGCAACATTATAAAGCTTATCCACCAAGCGTTCTCCTTCAACATTCTTCTTTATATACTCTTGGTCTGTAAAAAGCGTTGATACCAGCCTAGCTGGTTTAAACATCTTCTTAGTAAAATCTCTCAACTGCTTTTTCAATATTGTATCTCCAGCATTATTTGGAATACTATCCTCACCATTGGCAATATACCACATATTTCGTTGACTCGTTTCCATAGAGATATTCAGCTTCGGATTTATTCCCTGCAATGCATTACAGAAGTTTGCCATACTGATAGCACAACGAGTAATAACCGAAGACTTAGCATCTACAGAAGTTCCCGACTGAAATACTTCAGGAAAGTTGCGATACATTCGGGTAGCTATTCCACGATGTTGCATAGCTCCAAGTTTCGACAAATCCCCATCTCGAAGATATGCATCGGCATAAGCTACTTTAAGCCTTTTCAGTACGTCCTGTCCATAAGCAGTCAAGGAACGGCAGCTATCTGCTTTTTCCAACGCATTGATAACATAAGTATAGTTCTTGTTTGTCGTCATGTATCGAGATCCATGACGTCCATAGTGACTGATATAAAAAGGTTTATATCCCTTAGGAGCAGGCGAAAGTTTACCTGTTGGAGTAGGATAACTGTAATAGGTGCCACCCGCCTGAAGAATATTCTTCATTACATCTTCTTTGGTAGTTTGAGCCGCCAAAGAGAAGAATGGCACAAGCAGAACAATCCATAAATATTTACATCTCATAAGTTTATAAAAAGGTATTTAATTGTGAACCACAAAAATAGCAAATATTCTTCTAACGAACAACAACTTTCAAAGATCCTTTTGCAAGACCTTCGCCAAATGCTGTCAATTCTATCGTTCCTTGTATCCCCTTATTCTGTAATACTACCAGACATTTACCATAAAATGCTTTCCGCTTATTATCTTTAAAGCGCTCCAAAGATATTTCATTTCCATTATCGACTCCAGCTATAAAAGCTTTATCATTGACTCTGAATTGCACCAAGTTATCGGCATTGGGACAAAGATTACCATCTTTGTCGATAATTTCGACTGTAACAAAACAAAGATCGGTACCATCAGAACGTACGACTTTTTTGTCAGGCACAAGACGAATTGCTGCAGGAGCACTTGCTGTTTTGATAGATTCCTGACGAACAGGTTTTCCCTTTTGGTAGGCTACAACTCGCACAGTTCCCGGTTCATAAATGCAATGCCAAGAAACATGATACTGATGATCTGACTTATGGCGACGTCCTTGACTTTTACCATTGATAAATAATTCTACTTCATCAGCATCATTATAATAAGCCCACATATCTATCTTTTGCCCAATGGTCCAATTCCAATGGGGGAATAAGTGAAGAACGGGCTTTTTTGTCCATTCACTCTGGTACATATAATAAGAATCTTTAGGAAACCCTGCCAAATCGACGATACCAAAATAGCTACTTCGAGCAGGCCAATCATAAGGAGTGGGCTCCCCAATATAATCAAATCCTGTCCAAATAAACTGCCCACTCACGAAAGGCAAATGTTTCACCATATCCCATGTCTCTTCGTGAGTAGAGCCCCAAGGCACATGACAATTATCATAAGCCGAACAAGAAAAAGAAGGATTGATATACGGTTTATCCCACCGTTCAGGACAAATTATTATTGAATCACTCGGCATCTGATAATAACCTCTAGTCTGCAAAGCAGATACACTTTCTGTTATAATAAATGGTTTACCGGGGAAGTCTTTCGGTACACTAGGGATATTCTGATTATGATAATTGAACCCGATGACATCCAGCGTATTTGCAAGAAATAGATTATTATTTGGTGATGGCTCATTACATGCCGATGTAATAGGACGATCATCGAGGCTCCGAACAATATCTGCCAACTGTATTGTCAGTAGCGAACTGACATTCTTTTTACCATCCTTGGCTCCATCCATTATCTTATGACCGAAATTTAATATCATATTAGCTTGTTCTAGACTAAGTGAATCGGCATTCGCATCATTCCATTGTTCCAATACTTCATTTCCAATACTCCATAATATAATACACGGATGATTTCTATCGCGAACGACCATATCAGTTAAATCCTTCTTATACCATTTATCAAAATAATTGGCATAATCGTAAGCTGTTTTTTTACGATGCCACATATCGAAAGCTTCATCCAATACAACCAATCCCATACTATCGCACATATTTAGCAACTCGGGGGCTGGAGGATTGTGTGAACAACGAATAGCATTGCAACCCATATCTTTCAATATTTTAAGCTGACGATGCAAAGCCACATCGTTAAGAGCAGCTCCCAAACAGCCTAAATCATGATGCTGACAGACGCCATTTATCTTCATGTTTTTACCGTTTAAGAAAAAGCCTTTTGTTACATCAAAATAGAAATCACGCAATCCGATAGAAGTAATATATTCGTCGACAATCTTGTTTTCTTCCTTCAAATAAGTATGAACTTTATACAGATTCGGCTTATCAATATTCCAAAGTTGCGGTTTTTTTATATAGCAGCTCTGAGTATTAACCTCCTGGGTTGTACCCTTAATAGCAATACGGCTCTCACAGGAGCCTACTTTTCTACCTTGGGGATCAATAATTTCATTTTTGACGACAGTTTCAACAGTGCTGTTTTTCTCATTTTTTACTGTTACTCGAATATTCAATAGTGCTTTATCTTTCATTACATCAGAAGCTGTTATCTGAGTTCCCCATTGTGCAACGTGCAGGTCGCCAACTTCAATCAAATGTACATGTCTATAAATACCACAACCGGAATACCAACGAGAGTTGGGTTGATGCTCATTATCAACTTTCACGGCAATAACATTTCTACTACCATTCTTATTCAAATAAGGTGTTAGATCATACTCGAACGAAATGTAACCATAAGGGCGAACGCCAAATGAATGTCCGTTGATGAAGACTTCAGAATTCATATAGACACCATCAAAATGAATAAAATAGTGTTTTGACGATGACCAATTCCCTATTTTAAAAGTCTTGCGATACCAGCCTATTCCACCAGGCAAAGCACCGCCGCCGGTTCCCGAAGGATTGTCTTTACTAAAACTTCCCTCAATAGCCCAATCGTGGGGCAAGTTAAGAAGTCGCCAAGCACTATCATCAAAACTCGTTTTCGAAGCCTCACTATTAGCATTAAGGCTGAAACGCCAGCCCTTATCAAAATTTTGATCGATACGAGACGGCAAGCTCTGGACTTTCCCAAAACTGATAGCCGAAATAAAAACAAACAAAAATAAAAACCTGCACTTCATGGCTTATAATTAAAAATAAAAAGGTATTCTAAATCATTTTAGAAAGATCATCACAGATGATATTTCAAGTATCTTCCACGACAATCTTCAACATATATTTCACAGCCTAACAATCAACTTTTTACCGGAATAGCTGACAAGTGTTCCCTTAGTATTCAGATCAAAAGGTTGCACTTTGTCTTTACCTACTCTGATAACATTGAAACGACGATCATTGAGCATTCCATCAAACGAACCTTTGCGATCGCTAATAATCAATGTTTTGGTAGCATCATTATATGAAAATTCAATCGTTGCATATTTGCCTTTCTCATAATTATAATTTGTTCCTTCGTCTTCATAAAGCTGAAAACTCCCATTTGCTCCTTCATAGACAAAAAGATTTATCAATTCGGGCTTTTTCTCATCGCTATACTGCATATCAGGGCCGAAAGGGATAATTGAGCCGGCACGAACATAGAGAGGTATCTTTTCATAAGGGGCATCTACGTTACATGTCTGCCCACCTGCAAAATACTTACCGCTATAAAAATCGTACCATCCGCAAGCAGCAGGGAAATAGACTTCACGGCTTCTCATTTTATAATATCCTACGGGACAGACCATAAACGCAGGTCCGAACATATACTGGTCAGTTA
Source organism: Bacteroidales bacterium (assembly GCA_012517855.1). GTDB lineage: Bacteria > Bacteroidota > Bacteroidia > Bacteroidales > Bacteroidaceae > JAAYUD01. Next base: position 23,208 of record JAAYUD010000022.1, on the reverse strand, counting down.
AATTATAAACTTTGCTATCTCTTTCAAAGTCCATTATCATACCCCGCATCATAGTATAATCTTTAAAATACACCCAACCGGTCATCGAATAAAGGTAAGGCATTAAATTATAGCGTAGCTTACTATAATAGGCTATACTCTTATAACAAGGGTGCGACGCTGGAGCCAAATTCCAAACTTCGCGGAGAGGCCACTGACCATGAGTTCGATAGAGAGGCACAAAAGCCCCATACTCATTCCAACGGGCATTTAATTCTCTCCATTCAGCAAGATCATCATTTTCTTCGCCGGTTTTATCAAAATTTTGCTGAGCAGCGACATACCTGTCTTCTACACAAAAGCCTCCTATATCCATGCCCCAAAATGGAACGCCACTCATCGAGAAATTCAATCCAGCAGTCATTTGTGCTCTCATATCTTCCCAGCGGGTGGCAATATCGCCGCTCCACGTAGCCGTACTGTAATGTTGCAGTCCGGCAAACCCCGAACGCGTGAGCAAGAATACGCGTTTATTGGGCATTACCGAACGTTGTCCGTCATAAATAGCTTCGGCATTTTCTAAAGCATAAGCATTAAAATATTCGGTAGAAGGACCTAAAGCGGTAGGACCACAAAGAGCCTTGCGGTAGGGCATATCGGTACAGTCTTTTATATTCGGTTCACTGGCATCCATCCACCAGGCATCAATGTCGTGATTGTACTTTGAATATAAATTATCATCCATCTGACACCAAAACATTTTACGAGCACCACTAGCATAAGCATCATAAAAAGAGCCTAAATACCCCGGTCCTACCCAATCGCGAATACTATCTTTTACTGCCTGATGATACATCCAGCCATGACTATCGAGTTCCTTATAATTATGAGTGGTTATATAAAACTTAGGCCAACAAGAAATCATAAAACGCCCATGCATTGCATGCAACGAATCGAGCATCATTTGTGGATATGGATAACGTAAAGAATCGAACCGATGACTTCCCCAATCATCTTCTTTCCAATAGAGCCAGTCCTGAACAATGTTATCGATCGGAAGTTTACGGTTTCTAAATTCCTTGAATGTAGAAAGTAACTCGTCTGCTGATTTATAACGTTCACGGCTTTGCCAGAAACCAAGTGCCCACTTGGGCATAACTTGCGCTTTACCTGTAAGTTTGCGATAGCCAGATATGACATCATCCATACTATTTCCGGCTATGAAATAATAATCCATATCAGGAGTCATTTCACTCCATATAGAAAGTTTATCTTGTTCGGTTTCTGAAACAGGTACATTAGCTCTTAAGCCACAATACGACACATCTCCGTCGGGTAGCCATTCTATACGGATAGGAATACGTACACCCTGTTCCATGTTGAAAGTAAACTTATAAGCGTTTGGATTCCAAGCCGTACGCCAACGTTCAGGAACAACAAGTTTATCGTTAAGATACACCTTAATATAACCGGCATAATATAGGATGAAACGATAAAGAGCTGTTCTATTTGCTTCAACAAAACCCTGATAAGTAACTCTAGCACCCTTATAGCGGAAACTTTGTGGCAGATTTTTTATAAGTCTAAAATCTTCGTAATAAATAGAATCCTCTGTACGGGTAATCTTTTTGCCGTCTGCCTGAAGATAGTTGCCTGTCAACCCACCAGCTCTACCGTCTTTATCAAATAATTTAAAAATACGGTTCAATTGTTTATATGGCTCCGGCTGCCCAAAACGACAATAAGAATAACTATCCCATAACAAACCATAATTATGATTACTCATAATAAAAGGAATCGAGACTTTTGTATTATATTGAAACAAATCCTCATTCTTTCCTTTATAATTCATATCATTGGATTGATGCTGTCCCAATCCGTAAAGGGCTTCGTCACGATTACTATCAAACAAAGCATGCCATGTCACACCATTTTTCCCATCGACGGTAATCGGTTGAAACGTCTTTCCCTTATTTGCTTCACGCAACAATATATTCCCGTTCTTATCCAAAAACGTAATACGACCATCTTTTTTCGAAACATAGGCAGTCAATGCAGCAGTCATTACCTTGACATCCGTTTTTCCTTCAACAACGTTGAATGGTGTATCCGTTGATTGTGGAAGAATAATCAAACTCTTTTTGTTTGAAACGATCCTACCAAGAGCAGATTGAACACGAATAATTTTGCTGTTTATCACCTCCAATCTAATTTGTTGGGCCCCGTTCTGTGTTGGCTGCAACATGTTGATAGTAACATAATTGCCTTGTCTGGTAAAGCTACCGGCATAAGAGAATACCGGCAATAGCAGTGCGGCAATACCGCACAGTAAGGTCTTTTTTTTCATGTTATTAAGTCTGTTTAAGTCTTTGTATAGTTCTTATGTTCCGAAGAGATGAATCAATCTCTATAAATAGTCGGGCACAGTAAATAGTTTGATGCCATTCGAGCCTTTAATGAGTATAGTATGTCCTTTCGGTTTGTTTTTCTTCAAATCTTCTATGAGCGATAAAGCATCCGGATAAGTTTTAAATTCGGAGTTGCAAGCAGCAAACTGACTGCCCACCAAAATGACATCAGCAAACTTACACTCCTCTAAGAAGTCCACAATCTTTTGATGTTCATTAATACTCTCAGCCCCCAGTTCACGCATATCACCTAAGATAAGCATCTTTTTATCAGCTCTCATTTTACTGAAGTTGCTGAGCGAAGCCATCATACTAGTCGGATTAGCATTGTAGGTATCTATGATCAACGTATTATCTTCGGTCTTCTTCAATTGCGAACGATTGTTCGACGGTTTATATTCCGACAGCGCCTTATTAATCTTTCTCGGCTCCACGCCGAAAAAACGGCCAATAGTAATAGCCGCCAACGCATTCGGGAAATTATAGTCGCCTATCAGCTGCGTATTTACTTGGTACAATGCACCACCCTTCCCTGCTTTCCATTCGAATGACAAGAAAGGCGAGCAGTCGGTGACATGCCCATTTACATAAAGTGAATCGGCCGAACCATAAGGAATTATATTCAGTCCATCAGACATGTTCATGAGATACTGATTGTCGCGATGAACAAAAATAGTCGAATCCAGTCTATTACGTAGAAAATCATATAGTTCCCCCTTTGTTTTAATAACTCCTTCAAAAGAGCCGAAGCCTTCCAAATGAGCTTTTCCAACGTTAGTAATAATACCGTAGTTAGGCTCCACTATATTAACAAGAAATTTAATTTCACCTGGATGATTGGCTCCCATCTCAATAACAGCCAAATCGTTGTCGGCCTTCAATCGAAGCAACGTCAAAGGCACTCCTATATGATTATTCAGATTTCCTTGAGTATAGAGAACATTATGAGACTGAGACAAGACAGCAGCAATCAATTCTTTAGTCGTCGTTTTGCCGTTTGTGCCGGTAATACCGATAATGCGGGTACCGAGCTGATGACGATGATAGTTTGCCAAATCTTGCAACGTTTTCAAAACATCTTCTACAAGAATATAATGTTTATCACCTTCGACTACGACGCCGGAGTCATCAACCACAACATAACTAGATCCATTTTGCAAAGCTGTTGCAGCAAACTTATTACCATCGAACGAATCGCCCTTTAATGCAAAGAATAAAGAACCATCGGGACAATTACGACTGTCAGTAGTAACGCCGTTGCAACTCATGAAAATCTGATAAAGTGTTGGAAGTGTCATTTGTTTTCTCTTAATTATTGAAAGCAAAGATATATAAAATCTTTAAAACGGCATATTCTTGACGGCGTTCTTTTTATTTCTTTGTCAATTGGAAAGCAACAATGACAGAAGTAAGGCAAAATACTTGCCTTTCATTCGTTAAGAAAATACATTTTTAATACACATAAAAGCACTACCATAACATATATACTTTTTGTAAGAGCTATCGGTATATATCAGCCTTCTTGATTCTGACTATGCGACCATATTTAGCCAATTCTTTCATAGGCAATTTCTTCTCATTACCAACTACCATGATAATGCGTGGATTGTGAACAATGGCACCCTGATAGAAAGAAGAAATATCGTTCATCGTGCAACGTGGAAGTTCCTTTATCAAATAAGTATGTGGATCTTCACTATAACCTTTCATTTTATACTGTGCTACTCTATCGGCTATTTCCCGAAAAGAAGGATAATCATTGTTTATTTGATTAACCGTTTCCTGTTTTATTGTTTCTATATTTTTTTCTCGTACAGGCATCTGGTTGAATAGCGAATCAAGTACTCCCAAAGCCAATATCGTCTTATCGTTTTGAGTAGATAAGCGAGTAATGTATGCCGTAGGATCATCGGCATGCTTCGCTGAAGGCATCAGACAATTACCATAAGCATAATAGGCATAAGCCCTGAGTTCTCTGATTTCCTGAAATAGCAAAGACGAAAAGCCCTGACCAAAATAACTACCCCAAAGCATAAATTTTGCTTTATCTTCAACAGAAGGGCATGGCTTTACAGATTGATACGTTTGAATGATGCTCTGTCGGGCTGAAGGAAGATTATAGAAATAGATTATTGGTTCAGTAACATTCTGAGGTATTCGGCGTTCCTCTTTTACCGTCATATTCGCCTTGTCTACAGGAAGACTGTGGCGAATTGCTTCTGCCACAACGGGAGCGCTTAATTGCCCACTATAGGCAATAGAGCATTCTAAGCAAGATAAAGACTTGAATAGATCAAGTAAATCAGGCCCTTTCATTTTCTTGATTTCACGAAGTGAAGAATGGCTCAAATATTCCGATTGATTGCCATAAGCCACTTTTTGAAACATAGCGTCTGCAATGTTATCACTACTCTTACTAAAGACCTTATCGCTGACCTTATAGGCGGCAACAATCGTTTTCATTGCCTTCTTATCCGCTTTCGGATTTAGCATTAAACAACTTAATAGTTTCAAAGAAGGTTCTAAATTACGATCAAAGCCAGAAAGATGTAGGGTGAATCCATCCATCGAAGCACTTGCGTCGAATGTCGTACCCAACTTTTGCAACGCTTCTCCAAAATGCTGTTTTGTCAACGAGTCGGTACCTATGGCAGTCAGATATTCTGCCACCGTAGAAAGGCGGGGTTCGCTCAAATTCCCCTTGTGATAAGTCAGCGATAAAGAAAATATATCATTAATATGATTTTTTGCCGCATAAAGAGTTACGCTTGGAGTAACATTGATGGTTTCGACATCCTTATTAAAGTCTATAAGGCGTGGCGAAATTTGTTTTATGGGCAAAGTATCGAGTTGTTTGGCATATTCGGAAGAAGAATTAATATTCTTTGATTTAATAGGGGTATAATCTGGTTTAGATATCTTATCTTTTGGGTAAGAGCCAAATTTCTTTCTAAATTTAATATAGTTATCGGTAAAATATTTATTGGAAACCCGCACAATATCTGCCTTCGTCAAACTTTCAATAGAAGCTGTTTGAGCAAGATACTCATCCCATGTTCGTCCCTGCGAAAAGACACTGATCATCTCTTCAGCTCGCTTATCTATATTTTCCAAGTGGGTTTGTGCTTTTCGAGATGCTTCAAGTTTCAATGCATCGAGTGTCTCCTGTGAAAAATCTCCTCTCTTTAGTCGATTGATTGCTCCCCAACACAAACTCTCAACTTTAGACAATGATCCGAAAGGAATATTGGGCACAAAACCAAATCCAGCCATACCGGCATCGTTCAAAGCTGCTCTCATAGCAATAGCTCCCAACACTTTGTGCTCGTTGGTCAACGAATCCAAGAAGCCCGTTTCATTACTATTTGTCAACAATGCAGTTGCTAAATTCAACGCTGGAGTATCTGCATCGCTGTCTACAGGTCCCCTAAACGCAACAATCTCGGCTTTGACTAAAGGGATAGGTACTTTTATTTTAACCGTTTCGGCACCTTTAAGAGAAGGTAACGAAGGTACCTGTCGATTAGGAGCAACACCTTTCACAATTCTTCCAAAAGTTTTTTCGAGTAACGGAAGTATTGAGTCTGTGTCGAAATCACCACAAAGAATCAATCCCATATTGCTTGCCACATAATATTTCCTAAAGAACGTCTCCATCTCCGACAAACGTGGATTCTTTAGATTCTCAGTACTACCGACAATCGGATAAGCATAAGGATGGTCGCCAAAATAAGCTTTTACAACCTTCTGAAAAGAAGGCCATATAAAATTATCGGCATACATGTTTTTCTCTTCATAAACCGTTTCGAGTTCTCCCTGGAACAATCTGAAAACAGGATGAATCAACCGTTCGCTATTCAACTCTGTCCACTGAACTATATATTGAGGAGAAAAAGTATTATAAAAAGCAGTATAGTCGTAAGAGGTACCAGCATTAAGTCCCGAACCACCATATTTTGAAATCAGCCGTGGAAACTCATTGGGTATAGCATAGTCGGCAGCTCGCTGGCTCAAACGATTTATCTCTTTTTGAATTGCACGCCGCCCGATCTCGTCTTTTGTCTGAGAAAGCAGTTCGTATTTGGCAGCGATGGAATCCAACCAAACCTTTTCGGTTTGATAATTAACGGTTCCGATCTTATCAGTTCCTTTGAACATCATATGTTCGAAGTAATGGGCAATACCAGTATCGGGACAATCCTTTGATCCTGCTTTCACAACTACTGCTCCGAATACTTTCGGTTGACTATGGTCTTCATTGAGCCACACGGTCAGACCGTTACTAAGTCTCGTTTGAGTAACTTTCAATGCATTCGATGTTTGAGCTTTTGCAAAGAGGCAAACGCTAAGTAAAAATAATAAGCTTCCAACTTCCTTCATTTTTTATTCTAAAACGTTCTATCGATATAAACACAAAAGTACACAAGTATTCTATTGTTTCAAAATTTTTCCGTCAGAATGTTTATTGATTTTACTGGCTAAATCCACTTCAAAAGTTCTTTCCGCAAATATCGATTATTTATGATCAAACTTTTATAATGATTGAAACCTATATTTGTGACTTTAAAAAGTGAACTAATAGCCCAAGTCTCGCAATTTAAGGATAGGTTAAATGCAAAAGAAAATAATAGAATATTTTCAATGAACTTAAGCCTATTTTATACATTTGTATGTTTTTCATAGATTAGTAGAAAATGCCCTATGCCCTCAGAAACGACATATGCCCCTAAAAATGTTGTCGTATGTTAGTTTTTTTGAAAACGTATGGACGTCACCGGAAAAACTAACATACGACACTTTGGCAAAATATAGAAGTCATTTTCGAAGCACATATTTACCTGGTTACCAGCGCCTAATGATTTCTTAATTTTATAGCATGCACACTCCATTGACATAAAAATGTATTGGCTAACAAAAGATTATCGCTACATCGTTTTTCAAAATGTTGTACGAGGCGAATATTAACCTCTATTCTGAAACTTTTTATCCGACTGAAAGTAACAAATGAATTTGCATGACGTCCTGGAAAAACAAAACATGTGCAATTTATTTCTTAACTTTAAAAAGTTTCAATATTCCCAATTTAATTATGTACATTTGTCACAAAGAAATCAAACGAATTGTGTTATGAAAATTCCTTTTAGACATTACCCTATATCACTGTTTTTGGGCATTGTTATCATTTATCTTTCGTGTTTCAAACCACCGAAGAACTCTTTGGAGGAAATTCCTAATATGGATAAAGTAGTCCATTTTTCGATGTATTGTTGTTTCTCGTTGTTAATATGGTTTGAGTACTTACGCTTTCATCATTTTGGAAAGAAAAGTATCCTTTATTGCGGACTGTTGTTTGGATTCATTATCCCTGCTCTTTTAGGAGTTTCTATGGAGCTGGTTCAAAAATATCTGACTACATATAGATCTTTTGAATGGGACGATATCTTGGCCAATATCTCGGGGGCTTTCGCTGCCTCTCTTTTTGCGGTATTTTATATTATAAACTACCGCAAAGATTGATTCTTGTTATAAATAACGAATATTTACGTTCTTTGTTGCTACGCTTTGTCTGAACATAGTGTCTGCTAGAGTCCTTGGAAATCTCTTTTGGAAGTTGCATATCAGTTATTTATTGTTTTGCTTATGCTATTATATATTTTCTGTTGATGGACATTAAAAATATGTGCTATAATAGATATTTGATTAAAAATTGATTAATAAATATTAATTCGATGTTTTAAAAGTACTACAGTAGAAAAAAAACCTTTATCTTAGTCATGAAAATAAGGCGATAATAAACTTATTTATCCCTTTGTGAAACTTAAAATAAAATAAATACATTCGGAGTAATAGCTCCAGAGCTTTTGTCGAAGGTATTGAAGAAAGATTAAATCATCAATTAAAAACGAAGATGAAGAAACCGCTAGTTCTTATTATTTTATTGTCCTTCATTGCTTTTGGTCATGCCTATGCTCAAAGCGTGACAGTAGGTGCTGCTCGGATAAGTTCTTATCTGCCTTTGTTGAAAGGGCACAAAGTGGGTCTATTTTCTAACAAGTCGGGAAGAGTAAATGGAAAGTTGACTCTTGATCTCTTATTGGAAAATAAAATTAATGTAGTTGCTATTTTTTCACCCGAACATGGCTTTCGAGGCAATGCCGATGCAGGAGAGCATGTGTCCAGCAGTGTAGATGTAAAGACTGGAGTGCCCATTTATTCTTTGTACAATGGCAATAACGGGACGCCAGAAGATAAAGTAATGCAGAAGATTGACTTGCTTGTAGTTGATATTCAAGATGTGGGACTTCGTTTCTACACCTATTATATTTCAATGGTAAAAATGATGAACGCCTGCGCTATTCATAATACACGAATGATTATTTTAGATCGCCCCAACCCGAATGGTTTTTATGTTGATGGACCGATATTGAATATGAAATATAAATCGGGTGTAGGCTATTTGCCCATTCCTGTCGTACACGGCATGACCCTTGGAGAATTAGCATTAATGGTGAACGGGGAACACTGGTTGCCCAACCATCATAAATGCCCGTTAACTGTTGTGAAGTGTTTAAATTATACACACCGAACCAAGTATAGATTACCGGTCGCTCCGTCACCCAATCTTCCTAATATGAAATCAATCTATCTATATCCCTCACTCTGTTATTTCGAAGCTACTCCGGTGAGTGTGGGACGTGGTACGACACTTCCTTTTCAGGTTTATGGACATCCTGCGATGAAAGGCTATTCTTATTCTTTTACGCCAGCAAGTCGTCCTGGAGCCAAAAATCCGCCATTGCTTGGCAAACGTTGTTATGGTAAGAATTTGAGTTCTCTGAATGAGGCTGCTATATATAAAAAAGGTATAGACTTAAGTTATCTGATAGATGCCTACAAAAACATGAAGATGAAAGATAAATTTTTCACTCTTTTTTTTGAAAAGCTCATTGGTGTGGACTATGTGCGCTCTATGATAGAGGAGGGCAAGAATGCCCAGCAGATTGAGGCCAAATGGCAGGATGATGTAAAGAAATTCAAACATCAGCGCAAACCTTATCTGCTGTATAAAGAATGATATTCCATAAACTCTAAAAAACTTGTAACGATGAGTCCAAGTACTGTTATTATTACTATTATTGCCTATTTTGCTATTCTTTTTACAGTGTCTTATATAGCCGGAAGAAAGGCTGATAACGAAGGCTTCTTTGTTGGTAATCGCAAGTCGAAATGGTATGTTGTAGCATTTGCTATGATAGGGTCTTTTATCTCTGGCGTTACTTTTGTATCGGTGCCGGGTATGGTAGCAACAAATGGTTTTGCCTATATGCAAATGGTGTTAGGATTCATTGTTGGTCAATTTATAATAGCGTTCGTACTTATACCCCTATTCTACAAGATGAATCTTATTTCGATATATCAATATTTGGATAATCGTTTTGGAATACTATCTCATAAGACAGGCGCTTGGTTCTTTTTTGTTTCAAAGATGTTGGGTGCAGCTGTACGTCTGTTCTTAGTTTGTCTCACATTGCAGCTTTTAGTGTTTGATCCTTATCATTTGCCATTTATGCTTAATGTTATAATTACTGTGGCTTTGGTATGGCTTTATACTTTTCGAGGTGGAGTAAAATCCATTATATGGACTGATTCATTAAAAACGCTTTGTCTTATTGTCTCAGTAGTGCTTTGTATTTATTATATTTCTTGTAAATTGGATATGAGCTTTGGAGGTATGGTCAAATCTATTACGGGAAGTGACATGAGTCAATTTTTCTTTTTCGGTGATATTGATGATAAACGATATTTCTTTAAACAATTTTTTGCTGGTATTTTTATGATGATAGCCATGACTGGACTAGATCAAGATATGATGCAGCGCAATTTGAGTTGTAAGAACTTTCATGATTCGCAAAAAAATATTATTACTAGTGGTTTATGCCAGTTTGTTATCAACTTGCTTTTCTTAATGTTGGGAGTCCTTCTTTATCTTTTTGCTCATAAAGTGGGTATTAAAGAAACTGGAGATAAATTGTTTCCCACAGTCGCTTCGAGTAATTATTTTCCGGCTATTGTCGGTATCCTTTTTATTGTGGGTCTGATTTCATCAGCTTACTCTGCAGCTGGCTCGGCGTTAACGGCACTGACTACTTCTTTTACTGTAGATATTCTTCATACAAAAGGACTAAATGAAGAGAAACTCACTCGAACCCGAAAACATGTTCATGTTATTATGGCAATCGTTATGGGAGTGGTAATCTTTGTTTTTGGATTATTGAATAATACCAGTGTGATAGATGCTGTTTATAAACTGGCAAGTTATACTTACGGTCCTATATTGGGATTGTTTGCTTTTGGTATATTAACCAAAGCAAAAGTTCGTGATCGATTCATTCCTTATGTCGCTATCCTTTCGCCAGTGCTTTGTTATATTCTTGATGTCAACTCAGAACGTTGGTTTGGAGGTTATAAGTTCAGTTATGAGTTGCTAATATTCAATGCTTTGTTTACCTTTTTGGGCTTGTGTTTGTTGATTAAAAGAAAAAATTGAAATACGGATTATGAAAAAGTTTTTTTTATTTGTTTGTATTATGATTTTCGCTCTGCTCTGCTCTGTATCTTTGAGGGCACAACAGCCGCTGACTAAAACAGAGGTTGTTGCAATGGAACGATTGCTCAGTTCTTATAGCTCGGAAATCAGTGTTGGAAAGATTGTCATTGACTCCACAAAGGTTGATGTATCTCAAAGAAAATTGGTACTTTTTGCCAATATCAATTGTTCCTATATTCCTTTTCGAATCGAAAATGTTAATAGTATATATCATGGATTACAGCAAATCCTTCCCGAAAGGTTTAATGGTTATATTGTAGAAGTATTTACTAATGGCAAGTCTATAAAAGAGCTTATACCACGTATCTATCAAGATGTCTCTTCTAGATCGAAGCAGACCTTTTCTAATCCGTGTATAGTTCCTCTTATTACTCGTATATCTGATCCTTTTAGACCCACAAAGGGATTATTGAATAGACATATAGCGATGTGGCAGAGTCATGGGCTCTATTATGAACAAGGATTGGCCCGTTGGGAATGGCAGCGCGCCCGTCTTTTTGAATCTGTCGAAGATCTTTTTCCTCAAAGTTATGTACTGCCTTATGTAGTACCGATGCTTGAAAATGCAGGAGCGACTGTTCTTTTACCTAGGGAGCGAGATTGTAATCCTTATGAAGTCATTGTAGATAATGACGGTAAATTAGCTGCATCTTCTATGTATCAGGAAAAGTGTGGCAGTAAAACTTGGCAAAAAGGAGAATCTTGTGGTTTTGCTTATACAAAAGAAAAATACATAGACTTTGAAAATCCTTTTTGCGAAGGAACTTATCGGCAAGTGGCAACTTCTGCTAATAAAAATGATGTTAGTGTTGCAGAGTGGATACCTAATATACCAAGAGAGAGAGAGTATGCTGTATATGTCTCTTATAAGACGTTGCCCAATAGTACTAAAGATGCTCTTTATACTATTTATCATAAAGACGGCCAGACATCCTTTCTTGTCAATCAAAAGATGGGAGGAGGTACATGGATATATCTTGGGACATTTGCTTTTGATAAAGGAGAGAAAGGAAAAGTAGTTCTCAGTAATTACTCGAAAAAGGTTGGCTGTATAGTAACAGCAGATGCTGTAAAATTCGGAGGTGGTCTAGGAAATATTGCTCGCCGCCCTTATGGAGATGCTATTATTGCCGATACTAAGGTTGCGGACGGTCATAGAGTTGCTAGAAATGCTTATCAACCGAAACTGAATTATCAATATGAAGTAAGTGGCTATCCTCGTTATACGGAAGGTGCTCGCTATTGGATGCAATGGGCAGGTATACCAGATAGTATTTATTCTCAAAGCAAAGGAACTGATGATTATACCGATGATTATCGTAGCCGGGGACTATGGGTGAATTATTTAGCTGGAGGTTCAAAAGCCGTTCCAGATGAGAAAGGACTTAATATCCCCATTGATATGTCTTTTGCTTTTCATACAGATGCAGGGACAGTATATGGAGATTCGATTATTGGTACTTTAGGTATTTATCAGACGGCTGGATACGGAGGGAAATTTGCCGATGGAACTTCCAGGTATGCAAGTCGTGACTTGACTGATTTGGTAATGACTAATATAGTGAATGATATTCGCCGTTTGTATGAACCTAAATGGACTCGTCGTGGGATGTGGAACCAATCGTATTATGAAGCTCGCGTTCCAAAAGTCCCTGCGATGTTATTGGAGTTTATGTCACACGAGAATTTTGCCGATATGAGATATGGACTCGATCCTCGTTTTCGTTTTACGGTGGGTAGAGCTATATACAAAGGTATACTACAGTTCTTGTCGAATGAGAATAACACAGAATATGTCGTTCAACCTCTTCCTGTAGATCATTTTGCTATTGGATTAAGCAAAAAGAATGAGGCTGTATTGACTTGGTCACCTGTAGACGATCCGCTTGAACCGACAGCAAAAGCGGAAAAATATAAAATATATGTTAGAATCGGTAATGGCGATTTTGACAATGGAACAGTTGTGAAGAAGAGCCTCTTTACCTATAAAGTCCCTAAAGATGTGGTTTGTAGTTTCAAAGTTGCAGCTTTGAATAAGGGAGGCGAAAGTTTCTCTTCTGAAATTTTATCCGTAGGCATTTCATCTTCTACAAAGGCAAAGCCTATTTTGGTGGTCAATGGTTTCGACCGCCTTAGTGCTCCTGATGATTTTACTGCAGATGCTGATTCTTTGGCTGGCTTTCTTGATGATAAAGATCATGGTGTCCCTTATATAAGGGATATTAGCTATATTGGGAAGATGAAAGAATTTCGTCGTAAGATACCTTGGACTCATGATGATTCGGGAGGCTTTGGTGATAGTTATGGTAATTATGAAACGATGGTCATTGCCGGCAATAATTTTGATTACCCATCGGTTCATGGCGCCGCTATTCTAAAATGTGGGTATAGTTTTACTTCTGCAAGTGAAGCGGCTGCTGTAAGAGACCATTTAATGACTACGGACTATTGTGCTGTAGATTTAATATTGGGTAAAGAAAAGCAAACTAAGATGGGACGTGGTGGAGTAACGCCTTTGATGTACAAAACTTTTTCTTCTGATTTGCAGAATGAGCTAACAACATATTGCCATTCCGGTGGATGTCTCTTTGTATCGGGCGCTTTTGTTGCAACTGATCTTTGGTTAAATCCTTTGGTCTCTTCATTAAAATCGGATAAGGATTTTGCTGAACAAATATTGAAATATAAATGGCGTTCCGGTCAGGCGGCTTTAACTGGTCGAGTAAAAACGGTTGTCTCACCATTGACGGACTCCAACACGGTTTATTCTTATTACAATTTGCCTAATGAAGAGTCTTATGTTGTGGAGTCTCCTGATGCTATTGAACCTGCTGATTCTTGTGCATATACAGCATTCCGATATCCTGAAAATAATCTTAGTGCTGGTGTCGTATTTGGGGGCTCAGAAAAAGATCATTATCGGACTGTTGTACTAGGATTTCCGTTTGAATCGCTCAAAGTTGCGACAGAACGTGAAGATGTGATGAAAATGATTCTTCAATATTTAAATAACGAAAAGAAATGATGAGGCAAGGCTCTCTTTTAAATAACAAGATGCGGTGTTTGTTCTTGGCAGTGATCTTAGTATTGGCATCAAACCTATCGGCGCAGAGTCCTTTTCGCTTTGCCTTAATAACCGATGTCCATATCCGAGCGTTTGATTCTAATGCTATTCAAGACCTAAAGAATTCTGTGACGCAGATAAATAAGACCGATAGTATCGATTTTGTATTGGTGACTGGCGATATTGCCGATGAAGGCGATGGCACTTCACTTCGAATAGCCAAAGATGTTTTGGACAAACTGAATCGTCCTTTTTATATTGTGATGGGTAATCATGATACCAAATGGAGTGAAAGCGGTTGTAATGATTTCAAAAAGATATTTGGTTATGAACGGTTTAAGTTTGAACATAAGGGATATCTCTTCTTAGGATTTAATACGGGACCTATTATTCGGATGGCCTTAGGACATGTAGCACCCGAAGATTTGGATTGGATAAGAAAAGAGTTAGAAATAAACGGTAAGGGTGGTAAACCTGTCTTTTTGGTAACTCACTATCCGATGTTACCAGATGATGTGGACAATTGTTTTGATGTTACCGATGCCGTAAGAATGTATCCTGTAAAAGCTTTTTTGGGAGGACATTATCATAGTAATCGATTCTTTTTCTATGATGGAATTCCTGGTTTTCTTAATCGATCTACCCTTCGTGGAAGTGCGAAAGTTGGCGGTTATAGTGAATACGATGTAACCCCCGATTCTTTGGTTGCTTATCAACATCTTATAGGCTTTCCACGTCATCGCTGGGGTGCCATCTCTCTTACTAAATCATACTATACCGAAGCCCCAGGTTCTAAAGAGCTTCGACCAGATTTTAGTGTGAATCGTGATTATTCGGCTGTTCATGAAGATTGGGTTGTCAAGTCTCGTATAGGTATTTATAGTTCTCCAGTTGTATACGGCAAATTTGTTTATACAGGCGATAATAAGGGAAATGTGGTTTGCTACTCTCTCGCTAGTGGAGCTGAAAGATGGAAATTTAATGGTGATGGTCGTATTTTAGGGACACCTGCTGTTAGCAAGAATGTTTTAGTGGTAGGTACTGCCAATAGTAAAATATATGGTATTAATGCAAAAACCGGGAAATTGTGTTGGCATATCGATGCTGACGCTTCCGTATTGGGAGCTGTTGATATAAGGAAAGGAATCGCTTATGTGGGAGCAAGTGATCATTGCATGAGAGCTATTCGGGTCAAAGATGGAACCGAAATCTGGAAATACGTAGGTGTAAAAGGATACATAGAGACTAAACCGCTTGTTACTTCGGATAAGGTTATATTCGGAGCATGGGATAATACTCTTTATGCATTAGATCGTTCGACGGGAAAGCTAATCTGGAAATGGACAGGATGCCATCCGGGAATGCATTATTCTCCGGCTGCAGTATGGCCCGTAGCTGCTCATAATAAAGTGTTTATTGCTGATCCACAACGTGCACTTTCGGCTATTGATTTAAAAACAGGAAAAACAATATGGCGTACGTTGCAGAGCCAGGTTCGCGAAACGGTAGGACTATCGGCTGACAAAAAAAGAATATATAGCAAAACGATGAATGATAGTATCGTTTGTTATTCTACTTTAACAGATAAGCCTCAAGAAATTTGGGCGTCGAATGTTGGTTTTGGATACGAACATGCACCTTCTATGCAAGTAGAGAAGGAAGGCATTGTTTTCGGCAGCACAAAAAGTGGATTGATGTTTGGACTAGATGGGAAAACCGGCAAAATCTATTGGAAGCATAAAGTGGGCAATACATTGATTAATACTGTACTCCCCTTGAGTAAAACAGAATTGCTGTTTACAAATGAAGATGGTGTTGTTGGAAAATTAAAGATAGATAAACAAGTATATTTACATAATAATTGAATGATATGGAAAGAATAGTCGACTGTTTCCTCCCTTTAAGCGAAGGATCTGAGATAATAAAAACTGTTGCATGCTTGAAAGCGATAAAGATTGTTAACAATATCATATTATTGAGGACTGTTAATCAACAAATCCCTGATGCTTTGAAAGATATGGACGCGCTTACTATAGATCATTTGAAGAGTAGTAAAACGATGCAAACGATCGCAGCGCATAGTCAAATGCGTTATACATTGCTGTACCTGAAAGAACAATATCTTGAAATGGGCTTATATGCATTGGAGAGAATGGTTAGTATCGCCCAAGATAGCGCTGCGGGAATGGTGTATGCCGATCACTATAAAGTATCGTTCAGTGGATTACAGTCTAAATCTCCAGTCATCGATTATCAGATGGGTAGTTTACGTGATGATTTTGATTTTGGATCATTACTTCTTTTTCGCACTGAAGCAATGAAGGAGGCTGTCGCAAAGATGAAATCCGATTATCAGGCCGCCGGTTTCTATGATTTACGCCTTAAATTGTCGGAAGAGGCTTCCTTAGTTCATATCAATGAATATCTTTATTCCGAAGTTGAGACAGATAACAGAAAGAGCGGTGAGAAAATATTCGATTATGTAGATCCTAAAAATAGGGTTTCACAGGTTGAGATGGAAAAGGCCTGTACTGAATATCTAAAAGACGTAGGTGGCTATTTAGCACCTCATTTTGTAGAAATAGAATTTGATAAAGCATCCTTTGAAAAGGAAGCTTCTGTCATTATACCTGTCAGAAATCGTATTCGTACTATTCGAGATGCTATTCATAGTGCATTGTCGCAACAAACAACTTTTGCATACAATGTTATTGTAATTGATAATCATTCTACAGATGGAACCACAGAAGCTATACGTGAGATTAATGATGAACGGCTAATACATATTATTCCTAAAAGAAATGATTTGGGCATTGGTGGTTGCTGGAATATGGGCGTCAATGATTCTGCTTGTGGAAAATTTGCCGTTCAGCTTGATAGCGATGATGTTTATTCAGATGAACATACATTACAGAAAGTAGTTGATGCTTTTTATGAGCAAAATTGCGCAATGGTGGTTGGAACATATATGTTAACTGATTTGGATAAGAATCCGATTCCCCCTGGAAAGATAGATCATGCAGAATGGACTCCTGATAATGGGCGTAATAATGCTCTTCGCATTAATGGGCTAGGTGCTCCTCGTGCCTTTTATACTCCTGTATTGAGAGAGATTAAATTGCCTAATACCAGCTATGGCGAAGATTATGCTCTCGGACTGTACATCTCTAGAATATATCAAATAGGACGTATCTTTGATGTGCTCTATTGTTGTCGTCGTTGGGAAGATAATGCGGATGCGGCCTTGGATATCGAAAAGACAAATAATAATAATTTATATAAAGATCGTATTCGTACATGGGAGCTTAATGCTCGGATCGCCCTGAACAAAGAATAGAAAGATGGAAATAGTAGATGTTTTGATAGATAATCAACTTGCTTCTTGGAATGTAGCGAACGAAAATTATAAAGCCTTGAAGAATGTTCGTGTAAAGGAAGTTAAGGTGGGTAACTTGCTATATAAGGTGCAATTCAACCCTGCACGTATACTTTCGTCTGCAGCTAAAGTTGATAAGGTTTCGTTACAAACTCGTAAGTGTTTCTTATGCGCTGAAAATCGACCTGCTGAGCAAGAAGGAATTCTTTTTGAGGGGCATTATGAGATATTAATTAACCCTTATCCTATTTTCTCACGTCATCTTACTATTCCAGAAAAGGAACATACTCCGCAACGAATCATTACTCGTTTTGGCGATATGCTAGACTTATCCGATTATCTTCAAGGCTTTACATTGTTTTATAATGGACCAAAATGTGGAGCTTCTGCTCCTGATCATGCTCATTTTCAGGCTGGCAATAGTGGGTTTATGCCTATTGAAAGTGAATGGGTAAATTATCGTAAAAAAATAATTGGAAAAGAAGTAGGTGCATTGTGGCATGTGGATGCTATACCTTGTCCTTTTCTTGTGATTGAGGCAAGCAGCAAAGTGGATGCGGAATATTTGTTTAATCTCTATTATCAGTCCTTAGAATTAAAAGATGCTGGGGAAGAACCGATGATGAATGTACTTGCAATGAAAAATAGAGAAAGTTGGACTGTTCTGTTATTTCCTAGAAAGAAACATCGTCCGGATTGTTATTATTCTCAGGGCGAGGAGAACCTATTGATTAGTCCGGCTTCTGTAGATATGGGAGGAGTCTTTATTACTCCGTTAGAGAAGGATTTTAATAAAATACAAGCATCAGATATTGAAAATATCCTACAAGAAGTTTGTTTGTCTGCTGATGAACTACATGAAGTCGAAGAAAAAATAATAAATAAATATGGAAGAGCCAATAATTAATGTGGGTGTCTTGACTGCACCTCAGATTGACTTTATACTGTTGAACACTTATAATTTCAATAATGAGGAAGTAAGTGGTACCCAAACGGTAGAATGCCGGGATGGAAAAATTTTGTGGGCAGGTAAGCTTTATGATGAATTGCTATTTACACCTCGTTTTGCTGCAACAGATTCTTTTGAGCTTATAGCTGTGACCATTGGCATTAAATTTCATTGGGAACGTAAGGAAAATCAACGCTTTTTAGGGTCTTTAAAAATTATAATTGATGATAAAGATGAACTGATAGCTATCAATTGTATCTCAATAGAAGACTATCTGACGAGTGTTATTTCTTCAGAGATGAGTGCTACAGCTTCATTAGAATTATTGAAAGCACATGCGGTCATTTCTCGTAGCTGGGTGTTGTCTAACATTAGTCATCAGAAAAATAGTGCTACTTTCGAAACGTGTATTGAATCTGAAGATGGCTATATTAAATGGTATGATCGCCAAGCTCATACTCGTTTTGATGTTTGTGCTGACGATCATTGTCAACGTTATGAAGGTATTACCCGAATTTCGACTCCTACTGTAAAACAAGCAATTGTCTCTACTTATGGTGAAGCTTTAACATACAAAGGTGGAATCTGTGATGCTCGTTTCTCAAAATGTTGTGGTGGAATCTTCGAAGAATTCCAGAACTGTTGGGAGAATAAATCTTATTCTTATTTACATAAAAAACGAGATAGCTTATCCGTCAATTGGGTGCCGAACTTAAAAAGAGAAGAAGATGCAGATAAATGGATAAGGTCTGCTCCTGACTCTTTTTGTAATACCAAATCAAAAGAAATATTATCGCAGGTCTTGAATAATTATGATCAAGAAACCACTGACTTTTATCGTTGGAAAGTTGAATACAGCCAAGCGGAGCTATCATCTATTATTAGAGAAAAATCAGGCATAGATTTTGGAAATATTATCGATCTGATACCTGTAGAACGCGGAACATCAGGACGATTAATTCGCCTGAAGGTCTTAGGAACAAA
Organism: Bacteroidales bacterium; assembly: GCA_012517855.1. Lineage (GTDB taxonomy): Bacteria > Bacteroidota > Bacteroidia > Bacteroidales > Bacteroidaceae > JAAYUD01. The sequence goes on along the minus strand of JAAYUD010000022.1, from coordinate 3,840 downwards.
GAAAACAATGACTATTGGTAAGGAATTGGAAATTCGTCGTGTTTTATCTCGATCTCATCTTTATAGTTCGGCATTTGTGGTTGATAAAAGTGGAGCAGATGAACAAGGTCTGCCAGCTAAATTTGTCTTGACTGGAGCTGGTTGGGGACATGGCGTTGGTTTATGTCAGATCGGAGCTGCGATGATGGGAGCCCAAGGGTTTACCTATGATGAAATATTGCAGCATTACTTTAGAGGTGCTCGAATAGAAAAACTGTATTGATTATGGAAAATAAGAAGATTTCTCCTTGGGCTTGGATTCCTACTTTGTATTTTGCAGAAGGTTTACCCTATGTAGCTGTAATGACTATTTCTGTGATGATGTATAAGAGATTAGGTATCTCCAATACCGATATTGCATTATATACAGGCTGGTTGTATTTGCCATGGGTTATTAAACCTTTTTGGAGTCCTTTTGTTGATATTATAAGAACAAAACGTTGGTGGATTCTGACGATGCAATGGATATTGGCTATAGCCCTGGCTGGTGTTGCCTTTTCTATACCCACGCCTTTCTTTTTTCAGCTGACGCTTGCTTTCTTTTGGGTTGTTGGGTTTACTTCTGCTACTCATGATATTGCAGCTGATGGATTTTACATGCATGCGTTGGATGAACATGATCAGTCTCTTTATGTGGGTATACGTAGCACCTTTTATAGAGTAGCAACTTTAGTAGGTCAAGGACTTCTTGTTATTATAGCTGGATTGATTGAAACCAATTCAGGATTACCACCTGCTCGACTTCAGATAAATGCCGATCCTGCTGTTGTTAACCAAACCTGTACATTACCTGTTTATGCAAACCCTATTGATACAACGGGAGAAATGCATTTCGTCTATACAAACTCTGTCGTTAATGTAGGAACCAAAACTCCTAAAACAATAGTAGCCAATTCTAAAGGCGATAAAACGGCTTACGCTGATTATTCAAAAGCCATGTTTGACTCAGTGAAACATCTAAATGAACAGAATGGCTTTGTTTCTGCAATTAAAACGACTGCTGTTTCAAAATCGGCAGATGATGGAAAAGGAACTTTCTTTAGTTGGTTAAAAGGCCATTTTGGTGAAGACTATATAGTATCCGATCAGTCCAATAGTATTTTAGTTGTTGGCGTTCGGCTGAATAAGAAACCCGAATCGAACAAGACTATTGTTCTTGTCGTTACAAATAAATCTGGAGACAAGAGCATTAAATTGGAGCAGGATAAATTATCCACTCGCTTTGAATTTAATGAAAAGAATTGGAATAAAACAGCATATCTCTATTTTGAAATCGATCATAAATTGTCGACAAAAGCTTCTGCAACCTTTGAAGGTGCTTCAGGTAATATTCCATTTGCTTGGCTTGTTGCTATAGGAGTGCTTTCACTCTTTTTCTTTGTCGTAGTCGTTTATCATAGCTGGGCTTTGCCACGTCCGAAGAGTGATAATGACCGTGAGGTGCTGACTACTTCACAGATCTTTCATGACTTCTTCGGGACATTTGGGTCTTTCTTTACTAAAAAACAGATTTGGATTGCCATTCTTTTTATGTTGCTTTATCGTTTGCCCGAATCGCAACTTGTTAAACTTATTCAACCTTTCCTGGTAGATCCAGTAGATAAGGGAGGGCTAGGGTTGACTACCGGAGAAGTAGGATTGGTATATGGAACATTCGGTATTATCGGTTTGACTATCGGTGGTATTATTGGTGGCATTGTTGCAGCAAAAGGCGGACTAAAGAAATGGTTATGGCCAATGGCTTGGAGTATGTCATTGACCTGCCTTACTTTTGTCTATTTAAGCTATTTTCAAAACCATTCGTTGTTGATAGTAAATATTTGTGTTTTTATTGAACAGTTTGGATATGGTTTTGGCTTTACTGCCTATATGCTCTATTTGATATATTTCTCGGAGGGTGAACATAAAACGGCTCATTACGCAATTTGTACAGGTTTTATGGCTTTAGGTATGATGATTCCCGGAATGGCTGCAGGCTGGCTACAAGAAGCAATAGGCTATCGCCACTTTTTTGTATGGACTATGATTTGCTGTGCAGCAACAATTACTGTTTGTGCTTTTGTCAAGATAGACCCTCTGTTTGGTAAGAAAAATAAATTGGAAGATAAGCAATCTTAAAATATTGAAAAGATGAAACGAATATTATTTGTCCTATATTGTCTTTTTGCTATATGCTCTGTGCAAGCTCAGAAAGTCCGTGTTAAAACGGGAATTGAGATATTAAAGGAACAGAATTTTAAATGTTTGGAAGGAAAACGTGTAGGTTTGGTCACTAACCCTTCTGGAGTAGACAATGGGCTACGGTCCGATATAGATATTCTTCATGAAGCTCCGAATGTAAAACTGGTAGCTTTATTTGGCCCTGAACATGGAGTTAGAGTAGATGCTCATGCAGGTGATGCGGTCAAAAATGATTCAGATGCTACCACAGGACTTCCCGTATATTCGCTGTATGGGAAAAACCGTAATCCTACTTCTGAAATGCTGAAGGGTATTGATGTTTTAGTGTACGATATTCAAGATATAGGTTGTAGATCTTATACTTTCATTAGCACTCTTGGAAATATTATGGAAGCAGCTGCGGCAAATAATATAGAAGTCATTGTGTTAGATCGTCCCAATCCTATTGGAGGAGAAAAAGTAGAAGGTAATATAACTGAAGATGATTGTCTCTCTTTTGTGAGTAATTTTAAAATACCTTATTTATATGGCCTGACTTGTGGTGAGTTGGCATTAATGCTCAATAGTGAACACATGCTGCAAGGGCAGTGCAATCTAAAGGTTATTAAGATGAAAGGTTGGAAACGTCGGATGACTTATGAAGAAACCGGCCTGCAATGGGTCCCTGCTTCTCCTCATATTCCTCAACCTATATCTGCGACTTTTTATCCTGTATCTGGTATCATAGGCGAACTTGACGGGTTGTCTATTGGAGTAGGATATACCATACCTTTTCAATTGTTTGCCACTTCCTGGGCCGAGGCTATTGGCTTAAGTCGTAATTTGAATGCGCTGCATCTACCTGGCGTTATCTTCCGCCCAATCTATTTTACACCGTTTTATGCTGCCGGCAAAGGTGAAAAAATGCAGGGAGTACAGGTTTATCTTACCGACTATAAGAAAGCTTCGCTTTGTGAAATTCAATTTTATGTGATTCAAGAAATGTATAAACTTTATCCCGACCATGATATATTTAATTCCGAAAAAGCTGACCGCCTCAATATGTTTGATAAAGTGTGTGGTTCTAAACAGATTCGTTTGTTATTTTGCAAAAGACATTCGTGGAGTGATGTCAAGAGCTATTGGGATAAAGATGCCAACTCTTTCCGCATTCTCTCTAAGAAATATTATTTATATAAATAGTTGATATGAAAACCGAAAATCCAGAATATAGTCGGTTCGTCAATGAAATATTAAAATATATTCCAGAAAATCGAATTTATACTGACGAACTAAGGCGATTGGCTTGGGGGACTGACGCTAGCTTTTATCGCCTCATTCCGCAAGTTGTTGTTCGTTCAGAAAGCGAGCAAGATGTTGCCAATATATTGAAAGTTGCTTCGCGTCATAGATTGCCGGTTACTTTTCGTGCTGCGGGAACGAGCCTTTCCGGTCAGTCTATTACTAATTCGATATTGGTTGTCGCTGGTAAACATTGGGAAAATTATAGCATCTCTGATAATCACGAATATATTACGTTGCAGCCTGGAGTCATTGGCCAGCATGTAAATCAAGTATTGGCACCATTAGGTCGGAAGTTTGCCCCAGATCCTGCATCTGTCAATAGTGCTATGGTTGGCG
>JAAYUD010000021.1 GCA_012517855.1 Bacteroidales bacterium | reverse complement strand
CTACTATCATAATGATAGTACTAAATATTGACAAAGTAAAAAAACTCAAAAAGTCCCTAAGGAAATACACCCCGAACACCCCGATGCATAGTAAAACATTGCAACAAATCGCAACTAAAATAAAGGCATTATTTATCACCTCTTATGCTGCCGTGCAAATATCATCCGCATTCCCCAAAAATGATAAGGACGAAAATAAAAGTTCGTCCTTATGAAAATGAAAATTCGTCCATACGAAAATATATTTTCGTCCATACGAATTTCTAGCTGTGTATCAGTGCATTGCATGCTTTATCCCGATAGCAGTTGACAAATGCGCCTTGTTGGCCACTACTTGCCTGCTATCCTTTTTTCGGACAACTAAAGCGGATGACTCATATAAATATATGGAGAGGCCGCCAACTAAAAGTGAAGTGTCGGTTCCGCACTGTACTTTTTAGGATAAAACCTTTCCCCCTAACTAGTGATAATTACGATTTTTTTCTTTTATAGATATTGGGATGTTTATAAGTAACGAGAAAAGTTTGCTCTTTGGTTGCCCTATTATGACAAATATTTTATATATTTGTATGTCATTAGAAGTGCAATAAAAACACTATTATGATCAACGGCATAAAACATATTGAAGAAAAAGAAAATATAAAGCTTAGGCTAATCTATATCTTCTAAAATTATGTTTGAGTATACTCAGAGCTTATTAAGCAGAATGTGAGGGAATTAATAAAAAGTAAATGAACAATATAACAAGTTATCATGCAAAATTCTTTGCCAATTATCTAATTCGGAAACTCCCGGCTGATAATTTGGATAAACTTACTGCATCTTTGCATGATGCCCAAGTTGATTTGACACCTCACCAAATAGAAGCAGCTTTATTTGCTTTCAAATCGCCTTTGTCTAATGGTGCAATATTGGCAGATGAAGTAGGTCTTGGTAAAACGATTGAAGCAGGAATCATTCTATCACAACACTGGGCTGAATATAAACGTCGTTTACTTATAATAGCACCAGCCAATCTTCGCAAACAATGGTCAACAGAACTACAAGAAAAGTTCTATCTTCCTTCTTTTATTCTCGAGGCAAAAAGTTTCAATGAAGAAATCGAAAATGGGAATCTCAATCCTTTTAATAGAGATGGAATAATTATTTGTTCTTATCAATTTGCTAAATCAAAAGCTGCTTATCTGAAACATACCAGTTGGAATTTGGTCGTGATAGACGAAGCGCATCGGTTAAGAAATGTCTACAAGCCATCAAATATCATAGCTAACACTATAAAGAATGCACTACTTGGCTACAAAAAAATACTATTGACGGCTACACCATTACAGAATTCAATACTCGAGCTTTATGGTCTGGTCTCTATTATAGATGATTTTATCTTTGGGGACTTGAAAAGTTATAAGAGTCAGTTCGGAAAAAACTTGAACGATACAGATTATCAACTTTTACGCAACAGATTAAAACCTGTTTGTAAACGTACTTTGCGCCGCCAAGTATTAGAATATATAAAATATACAAAACGAATTGCTATTTGCGAGGAATACTATCCTACAGATGATGAACAGAAGTTGTACGAATTAATTTCGGAATACTTGCAGCGACCTAAACTATACGCCTTACCTAATAGTCAACGTCAATTGATGACTTTAATATTGCGCAAACTTTTGGCTTCTTCGTCTTATGCCATCTATGGAACTCTTTGCGGATTGATTGCACGGCTCGAAGAGATGCTCAGACAGCAAGATATGGCAATGACGTTCGATACGTCTTCTTTAGATTATGATAATATAGAAGATGATATGGACTACTGGTTGAATGACGACGAAGAAGAGAATAACGAAAATGTCGTATCTGAACAACAATTTGAATACTTGCATCCTAACGATATAGAAGCAATAAAAAAGGAGCTGGAAGATTTAAAAACCTATCAAGCGTTAGCTGCCAAAATAAAGAAAAACAGTAAAGCCGAACATCTCTTCATTGCTCTTGAAAAAGGATTTGAAGAACTAGAGAAAGTTGGAGCCAACAAGAAGGCGCTGCTGTTTACAGAGTCGCGCCGTACTCAGAATTTTTTGTTCGAGCTGCTAGAAAGAAAAGGCTACAGTGGAAAGGTTGTACTATTCAATGGTACGAACAATGACAAACAATCTAAAGTCATTTATAAATCATGGCTGAAGAGATATAAAGGCAGCAGCAAAATAACCGGTTCGGCTACGGCAGATAAGCGAGCTGCACTGGTAGAATATTTTCGCGACAATGCAACCATTATGATTGCTACCGAAGCTGCCGCCGAAGGTATTAATTTGCAATTCTGTTCGCTCGTTGTCAATTATGATATGCCATGGAACCCACAACGCATAGAGCAACGCATCGGTCGTTGTCACCGCTACGGACAAAAGCATGATGTGGTTGTTATCAACTTCTTGAACAAACGAAATGCAGCTGACATCCGTGTCTATGAATTGCTGAATGAAAAATTTCAATTGTTTAGCGGTGTCTTCGGAGCTAGCGACGAGGTATTAGGTAGTATTGGCAATGGGGTGGATTTTGAGAAGCGCATCACACAAATATACAACGAATGTCGAACGACAGAAGAGATAGAACAGGCTTTCGACCAATTGCAAGATGAACTACGGGCCGAAATATCCGACAAAATGTTACAAGCACGCACCTCATTGCTTGAAAACTTTGACGAATCGGTGAGCGAAAAGTTGCGTATGAATTTAGCTTTAAGCATGCAACATCTAAGTCTGTTTGGAAAACGTTTTTGGTATCTTACTAAGTATGCATTGCTTGGTAAAGCCGTCTTCAACGAAAACCAATACAGCTTTAAATTGCAATCAACGAAGAAAACATATTGTATGGTGATTCCTAAAAATGGGGAAAAGAAAAGCGAAATAAAAATTCCTGCTCATGCTCAGATATATCGGATAGGAGATCCGTTAGCGCAACAGATACTAGGCCAATATGCCACACTTTTATTGCAGCCTCGAAAAATAATATTCGATTATAGCAATACCCCTGTAAAGATTTCATTACTGGAAAAGTATGTCGGTAGGTCGGGCTGGATGCGAATAGATAAATTTTCTATCGACTCGTTCGAACAAGAAGACCATTTATTGATTTCTTGCGTCTCGGATAACGGTGAAAATATCTATTCCGAAATTGCCGAACGTATATTTTCTCTTAACGGAAAAGAAGAAGAGCTTGTCTGTCCTTCAGATGAAACAGTGCACATGCTAAATCAACAAATGGAGTTGAAAAAAGAAGTGGTACTATCTGAAAGCGCCAGTAGAAATAGAAAGTTTTTTGATGACGAAATAGATAAATTAGACTCATGGGCCGACGATATGAAACTTGGGCTGGAAAAAGAAATATCCGATTTGGATGGCGAAATAAAATTGCGTAAATCCGAAGCCAAGAAAATGACGTTTCTCGAAGAAAAAGTCAAAGCGCAACGATTGGTCAAAGATTTGGAAAGAAAACGTAGTGATAAACGCCGGAATCTCTTCGAAGCACAAGACGAAGTGGATGCAAAAAAAGAAATGCTTTTGAATAATGTAGAAAAAATGTTGAAACAAAAGATCATGCAAACAGAGTTGTTTACTATTAAATGGGCTATGATATGAATATAGATTGGAATTTAAACACCATAGATTGGAACGCTATAAGCTCTATTATCACACTAATTGCTTTAATTATAGCATTAATATCATTGAGACAAAATAGCAAGCAACTAAAGGAAATGAAAAGGCAATGGGATGAGGAAAATCGTCCCAATATTAATATCAGCATTGACATTAGTCAATCGTGGTTTGTACTAAAGATAAGTAATATCGGAAAACAAGACGCATTCAATATCAATATAAAATTCAATGACGAATTTTTAAAAAATATACCAAATAGCCGTTATAGAAATAGCTACTTGTCTCTTCAATCTAATCCTTTCTTCATCGAAAAAGGGAAAAGTAAATATTTTATGATTGATTCGTGCAAAGAAACAAAAAATAATTGGAAAGATAAGGATGGCACTATTATTGCAACGGGAACTTATTGCAATAAGTATACTATCAATGAAACTTTAGATATCAATGAATTTATAATAGAAAACTCATTTAAAGTAAACGACGAGCTGACAACGATAATGGGATATATAAAACAAGGACTAATTGTGCAAAACAATGACTATATGCCTATTCAAAAAAGTTTGGATGCAATAGCCAAAAAGATAACTTCTGAAAAATGAAAACTTATGCCACAAGATAGATTACAAAAGTTAGAACTTACATGGATTGGTAAAGACGATGAACACGAACCTCTCGAGCCACGCATACTGGTAGAAAACCCTAAGTATAGTTATGGAGACCCCGAGAGTGGTAATATGTTGATTCATGGAGACAATTTACTAGCCTTAAAAGCATTGGAACAAGATTATGCAGGCAAAATAAAATGTATTTATATCGACCCCCCATATAATACGGGGAGTGCGTTCGAACATTATGACGATAATTTAGAACATTCGATTTGGCTTTCATTGATGAGAGAAAGATTAATCTTGTTGCATAATTTATTATCAAATGATGGTTCTATCTGGGTTTCCATTGATGATGATGAACAGGCTTATCTTAAAGTTTTGATGGATGAGGTGTTTGGACGTAGAAATTTTGTAAGTAATGTAATTTGGGAAAAAAAATATGCTCCATCTAATGATTCTAAATGGTTATCTGATAGCCATGATTTCATAACGATTTATGCAAAAAGTAAAGAAATATGGAGACCAAATCTTTTACCTCGTGGGGAAAAACAAAATAAATATTATAGGTACAACGATAATGATGGAAGAGGATTTTGGCGCTCTGATAATGTTTTAGTTAAAACATTTTCTCAAAGTGGTGTTTTTGGCATACAGAACCCCAATACTGGTCAAGAATATTTTCCACCAGAAGGTAGTTGTTATCGTTTTAATAAAGATTCAGCAGAGAAGCTCCTAGCTGAAAACAGATTATATTTTGGAAAAGATGGAAAAGGGGCTCCTCAACTAAAAAGATATTTGTCGGAAGTAAAACAGGGCGTAACGTCATTAACTATATGGAAACGAGAAGAGGTCGGAGATAATCAGGAAGCAAAAACAGAAGTTAAATTATTTAATCCTGAAAGTGTTTTTGCAACTCCCAAACCAGAACGTTTGATAGAACGAGTTCTAACATTAGGCAGTAATCCGGGAGATCTCGTGTTAGACAGTTTTCTAGGTTCTGGAACTACTGCTGCAGTAGCTCAAAAGATGGGACGTCGATATATCGGAATAGAGTTGGGAGATCATGCCTATACTCACTGTTATAAGCGCTTGAAGATGGTAACCGACGGCATAGACCAGGGAGGCATCAGTAAATCTTTGAAATGGAAAGGTGGTAGCGGATTCAAATTTTACGAACTGGCTCCAAGTTTGTTGAAAAAAGATAAATTCGACAATCTTATCATCAACAAAGAATACAATGCCGATATGCTCGCTGCTGCGATGGCAAAGCAAGAAGGATATACCTATAGACCGGATAAAAATAAATACTGGAAGCAGGGGCAGAGTTCGGAGCAAGATTTTATCTATACTACCACACAGTTTTTGACTATAGAAAGCTTGGATGCCATTAGCGACTCGATGGAAGAAGGCGATAGTCTGCTGATATGTTGCACTGCTTTCCAAAAAGAATGTTGCAATAGACACGACAATATTACAATAAAAAAAATACCTCAAATGCTCTTAGGACGTTGCGAGTTTGGTAAAGATGACTATTCACTGAATATTATCGATATGCCGATAATGGAAGAAGAAGATGTCTACGACGAAGACGTTTCAAACGACGAAACCCCTCATAACGTACCGACAGAGAGTCCGAAAGAAAAAAGTTTGTTCGATTAATAATCTAATTGTATAATAATATGGCACATTTGATAATTAAAAATATAGGTCCACTAAAGGATGTGGAGCTCGATTTGAATAGAATTAATGTATTTCTAGGCCCTCAATCATCCGGTAAAAGTACAATATCAAAGATTCTTTGCCATTGCCAATGGGTGGAAAAAACTTGCTTTATGGATTCGAAAGAATTAGAATATTACCAAAAGCCGGAAGTGTTTTATGATTCACTTGTTGAATATCATAAGATGGAAGGCTTTTTCAACAAAAACGCAAGCATCAAATATAAAGGCGACTATCTTACTATAACATACACCCACAGCTCCAAGAGAACAATTATAAAATTAAAAGGTGGGACGTCTTATTCTTACCCGAAGATAAGCTATATTCCTTCTGAAAGAAACTTCGTGGCTGGAGTTTCCAATTTCGATAAATACAATGAAGGCAGTAATGTTATTTTGTATTTCGGATACGACTGGAACGATGCAAAGAGAGCTATCAAGAAATTGGACATTTCAAAATTGCTCAATAGAAATGTATTATATGAAAATCTAAAAGATGAAGACTATATTTTTGATAACGGTTCCAAAATACGGTTGGTGAATGCATCAAGCGGTGTGCAATCTGTGTTGCCATTGTTCCAAACTATTTTATATATGCTTTCTGCTCTGTATGAGAAACCAAGAATCTTATCTCCATCTAAAGAAAATGCCAGAAAGGAATTGACATTGTTTTTTCAAAGAATGCAATTTAATATTATTAAAGGAAATAGCATATCAAAAGATGATAAACAAGATGTGAATCAACTGCTGACGATTTTTAAAAGCATGGCTATAAACGGTGTAAAATCAATAAGAAATATAAATGATTTATCTAACGAAGATTTACTGAATGCATTTATAGATATCGATAATTTGTTTGAATATCATTATACCCAGTTATTTATTGAAGAGCCGGAGCAAAACCTATTTCCTGATACTCAGCAAGAATTCATTTATTGGTTGTTGTCGAATATTTCGAATGAAAGGCAGCATGCTGTCGTTGTCACAACGCACAGCCCTTACATTCTGTTTGCTTTGAATAATTGCATGATGGGAGGATTAGTAAAGGATAATATTCCAGATGATAAAAGAAGAGATTTTCCGTCTTATTCTTCTTGGATTGATCCGAAATCTGTTTCTGTTTTTGAAATATGCGACGGTGAAATAAAATGCATTCAAGATAAGGATGGCATTATTGAAGATAACTACTTAAATAAGGCATACAAGAAAAATGCAGAAGAGTATCTATCATTATTAAATTACTATGATGATGAAGAATAAAATATCATCCGTTTATCCCAACTCCAACTATCAGACTAGTAGTGCCCCGATAATATATGTGGCTGATTTCTCGGTGAGAACAAACAAAGAACGTGGCGTAGAAATTCATGATAATGTACCATCTAATCCCAATGATGAATCACAAGACATGGATTGTTTACAAATACATAACGAACAACAGATATCTATTGATTTCAATATTTTTGATGACCACCAATTTAAAAATGAAGTTAATGAAGACATTGAGCACTGTGAATGCTGTTTGTTTCCGAGCGAAAATAATGATAAATCTTGGCTGGCATTTATTGAAATAAAAGATTGTAAGGCTAAAAATATATCTGTATATAAAGAGAAGACAAAAAATCAAATAATATCAACTGTCAATTTGTTTAGGCAGAATAATATTATAGCCGGACAAAAAATCTATGGCATCATTTCTATGCCTAGGAAAAAAATATCATTTAATGATGCTATATTAGGGGATATAGTGACACAAACTGCCCTTAAAAGGGAATATCATATTTTATTTCATGCAACAAATCAGATATCAATAGATAATGAGTATTTAATAACTCCTATTTTATAAGAATAATTAGTAATGAACACGATAGCCAATAATATAAAACAGCGTTTGTCTCTTAGAGAGCCTCTTTGCAAAGCTCTGGATATGGTAGCCTTACTTGCAGAGAAATTATCTCTAAACAAGCAAGACAGTGACACCGATGCATCTGCCTTTATAAAAGAAGAATTAAAAAAGGTAGAGGAAATTTGTCCACAATGCAAAGATTTTGAGAGAGATTTCCCTTCTTTTGCTTTTTCTATTGCAACGGGCATTGGTAAAACTCGGTTGATGGGAGCTTGCATCGCTTATCTTTATATTAAAAAAGGTATTCGGCATTTCTTTATATTGGCTCCCAATCTAACACTGTATGAAAAGCTGATGCGGGACTTTGGTGATCCTTCTTACAGCAAATATGTGTTTAAGGGTATTACTGAGTTTGTGCATAATCAGCCTATTGTGATTACAGGAGATAATTATGAACAATCGCGTAATTTATTTTCGGATTTTGATATTCAAATCAATATTTTTAATATCGCCAAATTCAATACTGATAATAAAGAAGGAAAGAAGGGAACGCCCAAAATGAAACGTCTTTCTGAGTATTTGGGGCAATCTTATTTTGAATATCTCTCAAACACAAAAGATCTGGTCATACTGATGGACGAAGCTCATCGTTATCATGCCGACGCATCAAAAAAGGCTATTAATGAATTGCGTCCCATCTTAGGGTTGGAAATGACTGCTACGCCTTATGATGAAAAGGGGAAAGTTTTCAAAAATATCGTGTATGAATACAATCTTGCTGAAGCATTGGCCGAAGGAAAATATGTAAAGAATCCGACAATAGCAAAGCGTAAGAATTTTGAGAAAAAAGATCAAACGCCAGAAGAGCTTGATGTAATGAAGTTGGAGGACGCCATTAGTATACATGAACACACAAAGTTGCATTTAGAATTATACGCCAATGAAAATAATTTGCCAGTAGTTAAGCCCTTTATTCTTGTAGCTTGTAGAAATATACAACATGCAAAAGAAACGGTTGACCTTATAGAAAATAAAATATTCGATGGTAAATACAAAGGCAAAGTACTTCAAGTAGACAGTTCGACCAAGAAGGATGAAGATATCGACAAACAGTTTGTCTCGCTGGAAAATCCCAATAACAATATTGAAATTGTAGTTCACGTTAATATGTTGAAAGAAGGTTGGGATGTTACCAACCTTTATACCATTGTTCCACTTAGAGCTGCCGATGCCATTACATTAGTAGAACAAACGATAGGAAGAGGCCTAAGATTGCCTTATGGCGGTAAAAGGACAGGAAATGCAGAAGTGGATAAACTAACGGTAATAGCACATGAAAATTTTGAAGAAGTACTGAAAAGGGCACAAGATCCTAACTCATTGTTGCATAAAGTTAGCTTCGTAGAGCTTGATGATGAAGAAATTGAACTTGAAACCGGCAAAATAATAGTAGGTAAAACATTTATCCAACAAAAGTTTGAGACCGAAAAGGAGAAAGCAGAGCAACAATACAAAAAGGATATGGCTCAGACTATATTTGATGCAAAACGTGCAGTATGGCAGGCAATACCTAAACTAAATACGGAAGTGTCAAATAAAGAAGAACTTTCTAAATCGGAAAACGTAGAAAAGCTTCGAATAATAACAGAAGAGATAATCAGGCAGAATGCTATGGATACTAATCCATTGTTTGCCGAAGAAGAAGCCGCTAAACAAATAAAGGAAGTGGGTAAGGTAATAAAAGCAGTGACTTCAGATTTTATAAAGAATATAATTGAAATACCCCGCATCGTTGTAGAACATCCTGAAACAAAGGCTATATTTGAATACTTCGATTTAAAGACTGATAAAGGTTTCTCTTTTCCAGAACTGAATGATGAAATATTACGAATAGGAATAATCGATAGCCAAGTAGAGGTGCTACAAGCTAAATCGAGTGGATTCTATGGAAATCCAATACAACAAATAGTTGTTCAGCTTATGAATTTTGAGGAAATTGATTATGATGAAAATTCAGAGCTTCTCTACCATCTTGCAGAACAGGCTGTTAATGAGATAAAAACACAATCATCCAGTAATGAAGATCTTTCCAAAAAAATTCATCAATTCCGAATGGCTATAGCAAACCATATCTATAAACAAATGCAAGAGCACTTTAGTTTGGAAAAAGAAGAATATAAATATTCAAAGGTACTACCCTTCGTCGAATTACTACCACAACATCTTACCGAGAATACCAGTTATGGTCGGAGGGATTATAGAGATATTGTCACACCGCTATCATGGGTAAAGAAGTTCATTTTTACAGGCTTCCTTAAATCTTTCTATATGGAATATAAGTTTGATAGCAGTACGGAGCAGGACTTTGCGTTTATATTAGAAAATGACAACGAAGTATTAAAGTGGCTACGTCCTGTACCTCAGCAATTTAATATATATTGGTCGAATAGTTCAAAAAGATATGAGCCAGATTTTATTGTTGAGACCAAAAGTACAATTTATATGATTGAAACCAAGGCTTCGAAAGATATTGATTCTACTGAAGTACAAAAGAAAAAAGCTGCAGCTGAAGAATACTGTAAAATTGTGAGTAAATACACATTGTCTCATAGTGGAAAGCCATGGCAATATATTATTGTTTCTCATAATTATGTTGAGCGTACCTTTAGCTTAAATTACGTAATAGCAAAAAGCTTGTGAATTATATAATGTTTGATGAAGATATATTTAGTAGACATGGAAAGTATATCTGCGACTAAAATTGTTGAATTTAAGATACTATAAAGAAAGCAATACAGATTAAATTAAAATTTAAAACACAGTATTATAGATAGTATACACTAAATAACCATGGGCAAAACAATAACAACCTACTTGATAGATGGCGACCCGAAGGGAACGCAATACGTATTCATCAGCAATAGCCTTTGCAAAATGTATATCATACCACGCCCTAATCGTGCCATTCTGGATGACCGCGAAGAGCTGCAAAAGCCGGCATTGTATATACTGCTGGGTGAGGACGATAATGCCAAGCCAAAGGCTTATATAGGCGAAACGGAAAACTTCAGAGAACGGGTGAAAGACCATGAAAGCAAAAAGACCTTTTGGCAAAGGGCTTTGGTATTCGTGGCAAAAGACGAAAATATAACCAAAGCGGATGTGCAATACCTAGAGCATCGGGCTATTGCAGATGCCAAAGAGGCCAACACGTTTGTGCTGAACGAAAACAAGCAAATACCCAAAGCTCCGAACCTGCCGGAATATCAGAGAAATACGATGGACGAGTTTTTTGACGATATTAAGTTTCTCGCCACCTTTACCGGTTGCAATATATTCGAAACAGCAGAGGCGGTGCAAGAAGGCTGCATTTTCTACATCAAGAGCCGAAGTTGCGACGCCAAAGGCATCTACAACGCTACCGATTTTACGGTGCTAAGAGGTAGTATACTTGCCCCAGATTCCGTTCCGTCGCTAGGCAAATGGCGAGAAAAGAGAGATAAATTGATAGCGGAATATGCCTCGATGAAAGACGGTAAGCTCGTGTTGGAATCGGACAAAGCATTTTCGAGCCCGAGCACGGCTGCCGATTTCTGTACAGGTAGCAGCAACAACGGCTGGACAAAGTGGAAAAACAAGGACGGAGAGACGCTAGACGCCGTTTACCGTAAATAAGTAACGTGAATATATTGTGCCTACCACTGCCTTACTTGATTTTTAGAATAATCACAATTTCATTGAGTGTTTTTGAGGTATTCTGCTGATGCTTTTTGTGATTAAAGTTTTTATCTTTACTGTTTGATTTAGAGACTGTTGATGAGGAGATATTTAAAGGTAGTTATCCACTTCTGTATGATAAAGATATTGCTCCTACAGATTATTACCCCCTTCTATATTCAGACTTATGTAGAGAGAGATTGCGACTAGTGAAAAAGACGCCATGTTTAAAATAAAAAGGAGTGTTGAATTGAATGATTATAGGACGTTACATATCAAATAATATTCATATTTTTGTGTGACTATTGAAAACAGATATATTATCTTTGCATACGTTTGAATCATTTATAAGAATGGAGATGAAGATGGAGTGATTTGTATATGATATATCAAGATTTCGATGATTCTACCGACTTAAAGAAAATCAAAATTTCTACAAAATCGCATCGTATTTTTGTTGTCAAAAGACCTATAACATGAAATTGCTTATTATTGAAGATGAAAAAGAGTTGTCGAACAGCATTGCCAATTTTTTGAGCCAAGAAGATTATCTTTGTGAACAGGCTTATACCTATGAAGAAGCAATGATAAAGGTACAAGTGTATGAATACGAGTGTATTCTGGTTGATTTGATGCTGCCTGGTGGAAATGGCTTGGACATTTTGCGCGAATTAAAAAAGAAGAATTCAAATACGGGGGTGATTATTATTTCGGCTAAAGATTCTGTTGACGATAAAGTTCTTGGACTAAAGATCGGAGCAGACGATTATTTGGCTAAACCCTTTTATCTTTCGGAATTGAGCATGCGGATATACGCATTGATGCGTCGAAAGAATTTTTCGAATAACAACTTATTGCAAAGCAATGAAATGACAATCGACCTTCTGAGTAAAGAAGTGAAAATCTTTGATCGGACATTGGAACTTACCAAAACCGAATATGAGCTGTTGCTGTTTCTCATTGAAAACAAAAAAAGGATCGTGTCGAAGAACGCCATAGCTGAACATTTAACTGGAGATATGGCCGATATGATGAGTGATCATAATTTTGTTTATGCCCATATCAAAAACTTAAAGGCGAAACTAGCAGAAGCAGGATATAAGGATTGCATAAAAACATTTTACGGAACAGGATATAAATGGACAGAATGAAAAGTTTGCTAAATACCAGTCTATGGAGGTTTATTATGTGCACGGTTGTTGTTTTATTGCTGACGACTCCGTTGTTCTACATATTGACAGAGCATTTTTATGCTGAAGATATTATCAACTTAATGACAAGCATACGAAAAGGATTGCCTATTCCGGCTCTTGATATAAAAAAGGATATTATGGTAGGTATTATGATTCAATTTGCCTTAATCTTCTTTGTCTTGAGTTTGTCTCTTATTATAACCATGAGGTTTGTTACAAAACACATTTGGAGTCCTTTTTATGATACACTGCGAAAAATAAAACAATTTAATTTGGAACAGAGCCAACGTCCCCAATTTTTAACCACAGACATCGGCGAATTTAAAGAGCTAAACGACGCGGTGAACCAACTAATCAATCGGAATATGGAAAGTTACAAAATTCAACGAAACTTTACTGAAAATGCATCCCATGAGTTGCAGGCTCCTATTGCTGTGTTTCAAAGTAAGTTGGATTTGTTGTTACAAGAAGAGCTAACGAGAAAGCAAGCTCAACTTATTTCTGAATTGTATGCCGTAAGCGATCGTTTGAGCAAACTGAACAGAAATCTGTTGCTTTTGGCTAAAATAGAGAATCGTCAATATAATCAAATGCAGCAAATAAATGTACATGCTTTTATTGAAAAGAACATCTCATTTTACAAAGATCTTTATGGTGACCGTTCTATCAACCTGACAGATGATAATGATTCACCTCTGATTATTGAAGCCAATTATTCATTATTGGAAAGTTTATTTAATAATCTGCTTGTAAATGCCATTCGCTATAGCCCGACAACCGAAAGCATAGAAATACACCTGAAAGGCACGACGTTGTCTGTTGTGAATGGTTCGGCTGAAGGAGGGATGTTGGATGAAAAAAAGATCTTTCAACGTTTTAATGGCAGCTACGGAAAAAATAAAGGAAATGGGCTTGGGCTCGCTATTGTAAAAGCGATCTGCAATTACCATGATTGGAGCATACAATATTCTTATGATGACCACAAACATTGCTTCGGCATTCTTTTTTGTTAAACATATTTAAACACGTAGAAAATTCAAAATCTATTCAGAATCTGAAAATAATTTTGGGCATAATCTATTAAAATGCCTAAATGATGAATTTGATATTATCAAACAGAACGAATTGCCATAAATTTCCGGTTGCATTCTTTATAGCTTTATTCATGTCTTCGTATGCATTCCCACAGCAGGAGAGCGTATTGCATAGAGACACATGCATGTTGCAAAAAGACAGTACGACAAACTGGCAACAAATCAAAGATTCTGTATCCGGACATAAATACACGAACTACTATAAATTCAACGTCAAGCAATTGATATTGCCCGGCGCAATGATTGGTTTAGGCGTACTGGGAGTGTATAGCGACTGGCTTGAATCTAAAAACTATCAGGTGAAAGATGAATTGGTCGGAAATATTGATAGAAAAATTTCAATAGACGATTTTTCTCAATATGCCCCCATGGCCGCCGTATATGGTCTGAACTTGGTCGGTGTAAAAGGCCTTCACAATTTTGAAGACCGCACTATCATCTTGGCCACTTCTTATTTGACAATGGGAATTGCAGTGAATTGCTTGAAAAGAACATTGAAAGAAGAGCGGCCCGATAAATCGAACAACCAATCGTTTCCTTCGGGGCATACGGCAACAGCTTTTATGGGAGCCGAATTGTTGTGGAGAGAATATAAAGACGTCTCTCCCTGGATTGGTGTAGCAGGGTATGCAGTAGCGGCCGGTACCGGATTTTTTAGAATGTATAACAATAAGCATTGGTTCACGGACGTAGTTGCCGGCGCCGGTATCGGCATACTAAGTACTAAAGTGGGGTATTGGTTATATCCGATAATAAAGAAGAAATTTTTCAATAGCAAACATCTGAAAAACACCGTAGCACTACCTTATTGTGATATGAAAACAGTAGGAGTATGCTGCATTATCCGTCTATGATCTCTTTTTAATTTACCCGAAAATGAACAAACGCTTATTTTTAATCGTATGCTTGATGGGACAAATAGCCTATGGGTTATGCCAAAAGACGGCTGATCTATCGCACTATATTGCATGCGCAAAAGATGCGAGCCCGTTGCTAAAAGACTATAATAATCAGAAGAAGATGTCGGAAGATGAAAGGCAACGATTGAAAATGATTTATAACAGGGCAACAGTTGAAGTCTCCGGTTCGTACTTGTTAGTCCCTACGATTGCCGTGAATAATGGAAGAACGTCTCTCAGTCTGGATGCCCACGACGGAAGCAACTATTATGGATATGATTTGGGACAAAAGAGCAGCGATATGCAGGCAGGAGTTACGTATCGGAAACCTTTATTGGGGAATATAGCATATAAAGTAGCTGACCAACAATTGAATATTGACCAACAAATAAATGACAACAACAGTAAATTGACTTTGCATGACCTGGAAAAAATTGTAACAGAACAATATTTACTTTGCCTATTGGATAAAGAACAGATTAATTATGAAGATTCGGTTGAACTGCTGATAAACAGATTATCGGATATAGTCTTTAAAATGGTAAGTAGCGGCTATATGAATATGACCAACTACCAATTATTAAAAATAGAGAAAGAACATAACCACGAGATATTATTGGAATCGCGACAAATGTATAAATCGCACCTCTATGATCTGAATATTCTTTGCGGAATAAATGATACGACATCAGTGACTCTGGAAAATGTGTCTATACCGTTTTCTTCTCAGAATCATATTGAATCTACTTTCCTTAATAAATATAGATTGGATAGCCTTAGCGTCAAATCGAGTTTACGCTCTTTCGATCTTCAATATAAGCCTCAAATGTACTTATTCGTTGATGGAGGTGTGAATTCCGGCAGGTTTTGTGATATGCCGAGACGTCTTGGCGTTAGTGCCGGAATTACTTTCTCGTGGTTGATACCGGATATGAAACACAAAAGGCTGATAAAAAAAGAATCCGAGTTTAAATTGAATACGATCTCCGGTTATAAACAAAACTTTATCCTCCAGAACAAACTACAGAAAAATAAATGTTTGGATGAATTGAAAGAAATAGACAAACGTTGCCTTAGCATGCGAAATGAGTTGGAAGAATATAATAGACTCCTTGCAAACTATGACAAACAATTGGAGAAAGGCAATCTTTCGATCGTTGATTACGTAGTTGTTTTGAGAAATAGAATCGAATTAAAAAAGAATATGATGGTGTTGCAATCAGACAGATCCGTATTGATAAATTCGTATAATTATTGGAATTGGTAAAAATAAGGTAGGATGAATATGAGTAAAAGAATCGTTATAATATTGATGCTGTTGCCCTTTCTATCAGGATGCAAAAGAACAGCGACAGATGAAGGTGACAACAAAAAAGGCGTAACAGAAGTGACTGTAACAACTGTATATTCAGGGTATATTCAAGATAACATTGAACTCACGGGAACGACATCTTATCAAAAGAAGGTACTGGTATCGGCACCTATATCCGCATTCGTAACAAACACTTATGTGAAAATAGGAAGTAGAATCAGAACCGGACAAAAACTATTTGAGATTGAAAGTAAAGAGCATCAGGCATTGGCAAAAATGGATACCTATTCCAAATTGGGGAAGATTATCGTAAGAGCTCAACACCCAGGCGTCATAACTTCAATGGAAGTACAAACGGGAAGCTACATGATGGAAGGTGCTGTGCTTTGTACGTTTGCCGACGTTAGCAGTTTGGTCTTTCATATAAATGTGCCATACGAGGACCATAGATATATGATACCCAATGGTCGCTGTGTCATCGTTTTGCCGGATAACACAAGACTAAATGCCCGGATTGGCTCATCACTGCTCTCGGCGGAGGATATGTCTCAAGTACAACCATATATTGCTAAGGCACAAACAAAACTTCTGCCTGAAGGCATGAATGTAAAAGTATTAATCCCCAAAAGAAATAATGCGAAATGCAGGCAAATAATTCCTAAATCGGCTCTACAGAGCGATGAAACGATGCAGCGGTTTTGGATCATGAAGGTGGCAAGAAATAAAGCTATAAAAGTACCCGTGACCATAGGAAGAAGTAATCAGTCAGAAGTGGAAATAGTATCTCCACGCATATCAACATCGGATGTGATTGTTAATAATGGAGCTTATGCGTTGCCGGATCAAGCTTCCGTAAAGATTGTGAACAAACAATAGATAGCTATGAAATCGTTTGAGTGGGACAGTGTTTATAAAAAATATAGCAAGCCTATTTTATTTGTGGGCATCGTTGTGTTATTCTTAGGCATTTTTTGTTACGAACAAATGCAAACAAACCTGTTTCCCGAAGTGATGTTCCCCAGAGTATCGGTCATTGCATCTGTAGGAGAGCAGCCCATTGACCGAATGATGATAACGACGAGCAAGCCTTTGGAAAGTGCAGTAAAGAAAGTGCAGGGAGTAAATGTAGTGAAAAGCCGCACCAGCCGTGGAAATTGCACGATCGATATTTATTTGAATTGGGGAGTAGACGTGTATGCTGCCAAGACACAAATAGAAAGTAGGATCAATGAAATAAGGAATTTTCTTCCACCGGGTATTGTTATTTCCACCGAAGCAATGAATCAATCGCTGTTCCCAGTATATGGATATACTTTAGAAAGCAAGGTGCACAGCAAAATGGAATTGCACGATGTGGCAAACTTGACCATTCGCCCGATGTTTTCGCAAGTAAAAGGTATCAGTAACGTTATCGTCAGAGGAGGAAAAACAAAAGAATTTGTTATCATACCTGATGTGGCTAAAATGTCGTCCTTGGGTATTACGCCTCAAACAATAAAGAAAGCTTTCGAGCAGACTAATTTTGTTTTAGGAAATGGAAATATAGCCGGTTATCACCGCTTATACTTAACGCTGACAGATGCGCGGATAAATGATGTGAATGAATTGGCAAATACGGTTATTATAGGCGATGGAACAAGGATTGTAAGATTGGGAGATGTTGCAAAGGTCGAAGTACAAGAAAAAGAAGATTTCTTTAAAATAAATGCAGATGGACATGATGCCGTATTAATAGATTTGGTGAAACAGCCGGGAGTCAACCTAGTAGACTTTGCTAAAAATGTAGAGGCAAAAGCAAAAGACATTAGTAAGAACCTCCCTACAGGTTATGAACTGAAACCTTATTATAATCAGAGTGCTTTTGTGAGCAAGAGCGTACAGAGTGTTATTTATACTATATGTGAAGGGCTGCTGCTTGCATTGGTCGTGGTAGTCTTATTCTTGCAAAGTTGGCGTGCCAGTCTGGTAGTGATGTTGACTATACCGATAACATTGGCTCTGAGTATCATACTAATGTACATTTCCGGTATTTCTATCGATATTATGTCTTTGGGAGCTATCGCAGCATCGATAGGTCTGATTATAGATGATGCCGTAGTCATCATCGAGCAAATATATAGGGAACACGAAGATTATCCTGATGAAAACAAATTTATAGTAGTGGGGCATGCCATTCGAAATCTTTTTCCAGCAATGATAGCTTCATCTCTGTCTACAATAGTCATCTACTTTCCTTTTCATTTGATGAGCGGATTAGCCGGCAGTTTCTTCAATGAACTTTCAAAAACAATGCAAATTACTCTAGCTGCATCATTTTTTGTAACATGGATGTTGCTCCCCGTGCTGCATCTGATAGTAGGCTATAAGCATAAGCCCTTACCCAAAGATACCAATGCCCATAATCAGAACGGGCGTAAAGCCCTAAAACGAATATCTATATTAACCAAAACATATAGAACTCCATTCGCAGCTGGTGCTATCGTCTGTATATTGCTGCTAGGAGGATGGCTCTCATATTCTAAGATAGCTACAGGATTTCTACCCGACTTGGACGAAGGAACAATCGTTCTTGATTATCACTCTCCGGCTGGAACAGACTTGGATGAGACCGACCGTCTGTGCAAAGAAATGGAGAAAATAATAATGGCTAATAAAAATATACAAACTTATTCAAGGCGCACAGGAATGGCTATGGGATTTGAAACCCACTCGGTGAATGAAGGTGATTATTTGATTCAGCTAAAAAATGAGAGTAAGGAAAACACCTCACAAGTAACCAATGAATTGAGGGCTTCTATTTCGTCCCAAGTTCCTATTATGACAATTGACTTCGGACAACGAATATCAGATTTATTGGGAGATTTAATGAGTACTCCCAAACCTATCGAAATAAAAATATTTGGAGACGATTACTCTACGTTACAGAAATTGGCTTCAAAAACAGAAAAAATAATAAGTGCAGTTCCCGGAGTGGTTGACATTGACAACGGGCTAGTGCCAGATGGTCCTTCTCTGCTATTTATTCCCAACCAAGAACGAATATCACAATTCGGTATTTCGCAAATGGACCTACAAGAACAACTCTCGGCCTATACAGAAGGCGTAACACTTAGCCAAGATGCAAGTGTAAAAGAACCGGATCCCTCGCAAGAAGCCATGACTGGTGGACTTCAGATAGGATCCATTCAAGATGGCGAACAAATGCGCAAGATCTTATTACGTTTTACCACATTCAACAAAAATTCTCCTGAAGAACTCGAAAAACAATTAATATTTTTGCCTAATGGAAATACGCGTCCGGTATCCTTTTTTTGTCATATAAAGACTTTGCCGGGTGAAGTAGAACGCAAACGTGAAGATTTGAAAAATAACATAACATTAACCGCTCGTTTGGAAAATCGCGACTTGGGGAGTACAATGAAAGATTTGCAAAATAAGATTGAAACAAAACTCAATTTGCCATTAGGATATCATATTGAATATGGAGGAGCTTATTCTCAACAGCAACAGTCATTTCATGAATTGGCAATGATCTTATGTTTGGCAATACTGTTAGTGCTAACGGTATTAATGTTTCTCTTTAGAAGTTGGTTGCTCTCTCTTGCCATTCTTTTTATATCTGCATTAGGAATAGGAGGATGTTTGCTTGCATTATGGATTACCGGTATTCCTTTAAATGTGAGTAGCTATACCGGAATTATTATGGTGGTTGGAATTATTGCCGAAAATGCTATTTTTACAGTTAATCAATATCAAATGAACAGGAAAGCAGGAGGAAGCGTAGAAGAATCTATTGATTACGCCATAGCACTTCGTATTCGCCCTAAACTAATGACAGCCTTAGGGGCTATTTTTGCCCTAATTCCATTATCTCTTGGACTAGAGGCCGGTACTCAGATGCAACAGCCCCTGGCCGTTGCTGTCATTGGTGGCTTTTGTGCAGCACTTTTTCTACTTCTAATAGTACTCCCTTATATGATGAGATTAATTTATCATGCAAAAAAATAATGGATTCCCGAATCATTGCCCATTATGAATCAATAACCGCGTAAGACTACTTGAAATAAACCGTTAAAAGCGTTTCTGTTTGCTCTGAACGATGGAAGCCTGCAAGACCAGTTTCTCATTCTTCGAAGAGTCCATTCTTGTTGAAATTGTAATATAGAAAGATTCGGTTTTGGGCATCTGCTTGGAGCAACAAAAGCAGTTCGCGGGCAAACTCGAGGGCACCGGTGCCATTGGCCGTCACGATGCGCTGATCGGTCACAGCCTGACGCCTGACAAATGCACTCGCATTGGTATACGCTTTGCCACCCCACGAACGGAGATGCTCAAGGCCGTTGCCGGTATGCTTCACGGTGTTGAGGAAGCCTTTGCGTGCCATAAACGATGCACCATTGCAAATGGCTCCGATAATCTTGTGCTGTGCGATAGCACGCCTAAGAATGGGAGCAACGCGCTGGGCTTCGCGGGTATTCCACTGCAAGCCACCAATAAGCACCAAAGCTGCATAATCGCTCGGCATGGTATCGAATGAATAATCGGGAACAGTACGAAAACCGCCCAACGAGGTGACGACTTCGAGCGTAGGAGCTACCGTTTTGACTTCGTATGGTGTGGGACTATCTTCCATGATTCCATTTTGCAAACATGAAGCAAGATAAGCGCCCTCCCAATCGGCATAATTGTTAAGTAAAATGAATAACACTTTTTGTTTCATCGCTAGAATGTTTTTAATGTAGTATTACAAAGATATATAATTTTATTCAAAAAAAAACAACTAACGTCTTTTTAAGAAACTACTTTGGAGAGTTGAAAACAAACACGGCCTTTCGGCTGCCATTGCAGCTGAAAGGCCGTGTAACCTAAATGGGAACGTATTTTGTGTTACCAGATGTGGGCACGCTTATCGGGCGAGAGATAAAGTTTGTCGCCGGGCTTGATGCCAAAGGCATCATACCACGCATCAATCATAGGCAGAGCGGCATTCACACGCAAGATGTTGGGCGAATGAACATCCGAATTGACGATATAACCGACGAAAGCGGGAGCTACATTGCTGGCCCATATTCTGCCGTAAGAGAGGAAGAAACGTTGCTCGGGGGTAAATCCGTCTTTGTCGGCCAGCGGGCTTTTCTTCATTTGATTCTGGAATGCGAGGAAGGCTACGTTGATACCACCGTTGTCTCCGATGTTTTCGCCAAGAGTCTTTTCGCCGTTGGCTTTGAGGCCGGGAATCACCTCTTTGCCGGAGAACCAGTCGACCAATACTTTGGTGCGCTTGTCGTAGTTGTCTTTATCTTCTTTGGTCCACCAATTGTTGAGGTTGCCGTCTTTATCGTACTGGCAACCCTGATCGTCGAATCCGTGGCTCATCTCGTGTCCAATGACACTTGCTATACCGCCATAGTTGGCTGCATCGTCGGCTTCGGGGTCGAAGAACGGGGCTTGAAGAATAGCTGCGGGGAAGTTGATGCTATTGAATTCGGGACTGTAGTAAGCATTGACGGTCTGAGGAGTCATGAACCACTCTTCCTTGTCGACGGGCTTGCCATAACGTTTTGCAACCTCGTATTTGGCCAAAGTGATATTGAGGTTCTCCAGATTCTCGCATAAGTTTTTGTTCTTGTCTACCACCACTGCGGTATCCATATTTTGCCATTTGTCGGGGTATCCGATATTGATACGAAAGGCATCGAGTTTCTCGAGCGCTTTTTTCTTGGTGACATCCGTCATCCATGTAGCGGCCTGAATGCGTTGGCCCAAAGCCTGCTGAAGGTTCTTTACTAACTCGAGCACCCGATTCTTGCTGGTTTCGGGGAAATACTTTGCCACATAAAGTTTGCCGATGGCTTCGCCCATCACGCCCTGTACGAAAGAGAGTCCGTACTTCCAACGCGGTTGTTGCTCTTTTATACCATAAACGGTCTTGTTGTATTCGAAGTTGCGATTGAAGAAATTGAGAGACAGGTGTCCGGCAGCTGCCGATACGACACTATACTCCATGTATGCCTTCAATGCGTTGAGGTCGGTGTGTGCCAGAATCTTCTGCACCTCGAGTATGGGTTCGGGCTGACCTACGTTGACATAGTCGATAGTGGGGTAGAAGTCGGCTTTGGCAATATAATTCCAGTCGATACCCGGAAAGTCTTTCAGTAATTTGTTCCAGCTCATTTTGTGATAGTTGGCCTGCGGATCGCGTTGTTTGACCTGGTCGTAGCTAGCTTTTGCAATCTGCTCTTCGATGGCAAAGACTTCCTGCATTTTGCGTTCGGCCTGGGCATCGCTGTTGCCTACCATCTTGAGATAATCTTTGATTTTGCTCTTGTATGCCTTAACGACAGCCTTCTGCTGTTCGTTGGGCTGAGTGAAGTACTCGGGATCGAGACCGATTCCGCCTTGTTTGATGCTGATAAGATAATGGTTGGAATCTTTGGAGTCGAATTCCATTCCGAAGGCGAACATCATGGTGTTATAGCCCTTCACATTGAGATCGGCCATAACCTTGGCATATTGCTTGCGGTCTTTGATTCTTGCGATCTGTGCCAAGATGGGTTTGATAGGATTGTATCCTTCGCGGTTGAGACGTGCGGTATCCATATACAAATTGTATAGATCGGCTATTTTCTGTCCCACCGTGCCTTGCTTTTGAGGCGTGGCGGCATAGCTCTCCACTACCGTGCGGATGCGGTCGTTGTTTTGCTCTTCGAGATCGACAAAGGCGCCGTTCATGGGATGTTGTGCATCGAGCGGATGAGTCTTGAGCCATCCTCCCGTAGCATATTGATAGAAATTGTCTCCGGGATTGACGGTTGTATCTAAATTGGACTTGTCGATACCCGATTTTAAAGTCTGCGCACCGATAGGTGCAGCTAGAACAGTCAATGTGGCTGCTGCTACAATTGCTTTAATTTTCATATTACATTAAGTTAGTATGTTCAACTTATTAGACGCACGAGGGTAATAAATAGTTTCAACAAAGTTGATTTATTTTAGAAGAAGCTGTTTTGAATTTTTATCGAAAGTATATTTAGGTTCTTTTTGGGGCGAATTTATTGGGTTTGTTTTGAAGGTAAAACGGGCTGCATGTATCTTGACCATATCCCGAATACCACAGAAAGGAAGACACAGCACGGAGGTTTCGGAAGCTTGAAATAGCGGCAGAGCACAGAATTTAACGCGACAAATGATGGGGCGTATCGATTAAAGTCCTACTTTTGTAGAAAAATTAGGAAGATGAAAAAACTGATATCATACCCTCTATCCATACTTGCCTATCTCTACTTTCTGCTCGTGATATGCGTGTTTCATCCCATTCAGTGGGTGAGCCTGCATGCCTTCGGATATGGCGCTCACAAGAAAAGTGTAGATTGCCTGGGATTCTTTCTGCTCAAAACGCTAGGCTTCGCATGTTCGACGTCGAAGGTCGAAAACATAGAGCTGATACCCGAAGGGCATCCTTATATTTTTGCATCAAATCATCAGAGTATATTCGACATCATGGGCTTCGTATGGTTCTTCAGAAAGTTTCATCCCAAGTTTGTGAGCAAGATTGAGTTGGGGAGAAGGATTCCCAGTGTATCGTACAATCTGAATCATGGCGGGTCGGTGTTGATAGATCGAAAGAACCCGAAACAGGCGTTGCCGGCTTTGAAAAAGATGGGACAGTATATAGAAGCCAATTGCCGCTCGGTAGTGATCTTTCCAGAGGGTACACGCTCTAAAAACGGCAAGCCAAAGAGATTTGCTCCCAATGGAATAAAGATGCTGTGCAAGTACGCTCCAAGTGCGTATGTAGTGCCTGTGACTATAAATAACTCGTGGAAAATGTTTCGGTACGGTTCGTTTCCGTTGGGACTGGGCAATAAGTTGACATTTACCGTTCATCCACCTATCAAAATAAGCGAATACGGCTTTGAGGAGTTACTCGAGAAAACCGAACAAGCTGTAATGGCCGATATTAAGCCATAGAGGGCCATTAAATGGTATCGTTTCCAGAAGAGACGGGACGACAAAAAAGAAGAGAAGGTGATGTGTTTTATTGACAATATTTTTTGCCTTTAATAAAATATGAACTATCTTTGTGGCATGTTAAATATCATATTGAAATCGGATTTGGTATAGTAAACAATCTGTAACAGTTGTCTGTACAGATTGTCCTTACGTTTGCTCTCGAATAATTTTCTTTTTCGGGAGTGTATTTCTATTTATCATTATTTATTAAAAAAAACTGCGTACAATGGCGAATGCATTGTGTGTGCTTCGCCGTGTATGCACTATATACATGATACAATGAGTGACAAGAATATAACTACCATTCATGTGTTTTACATCGCTAAAAAGAAAGAACAATGATAGACTTGAATACATACGGTTGGAACGACAAGTTGAACCAACTGAAGCAACAGTCAATGTATGAGTCTCTTGCTCATGGGCGTATATGCATTGTGCACCGCACATGCTACGAGGTGGTTTTGGAAAACGGATTGTTGGAATGCGAACTGACCGGAAACATGATGTATGGGAAATCGGACGACGAGCTGCCCTGCACCGGCGATTGGGTGATTTTGCAACCGCTGGACGAGAAGAAAGGCATTATAGTAGACATGCTGCCTCGCCAGCGGACACTGTATCGCAAGAAAAGCGGTACGGTTGCCGATAAACAGGCGATTGCTTCGTACGTGGATAAGGCATTTATCGTGCAAAGCCTCGACGATAATTTCAATGTCAGGAGGGCAGAGCGCTTCATGGTGCAGATACTTGAAGAGAATATCACCCCCGTGCTGGTATTGAACAAAGCCGACTTGAACTTTGATAAAGAGGCTATCGGAGAGCAGATAAGACACATAGCCCGACGGATGCCCGTGTTCGTGACAAGCACTCGCATGCCCGAGACGATAAGCGCACTACGCGAATCGATCGCAGAAGGAGAGACAGTGGTATTTGTGGGCTCTTCGGGTGTAGGGAAAAGTTCGTTGGTAAATGCGCTCTGTGAGAAATCGATATTGCTCACATCCGACATCAGTCTGTCTACAGGAAAAGGACGGCATACCTCGACCCGCCGTGAAATGGTATTGATGAACAATTCGGGCGTATTGATAGATACTCCGGGGGTTCGAGAATTTGGTTTGGCTATCGATGATCCGAATTCGCTCACCGACATGCTGGATATTGCAGACTATGCAAAGTCGTGCCGTTTCAGTGATTGCAGACATCTGAACGAGCCCGGATGTGCCGTGATAGAAGCAGTGAACAACGGCACACTAGATCGCCAAGTGTATACGAGCTATCTGAAATTAAGGAAAGAAGCCTGGCATTTCTCTACTTCCGAACACGAAAAGCGTAAAAGAGATAAATCTTTTTCGAAACTCGTACACGAAGTGAAGAAGCATAAAGCTCATTTCTAAGAAAAAAGCAGTGCAGGCATGCTATGAACAAGCATGTTTGCACTGCTATTGTATTCTATTTGACTTGTTCAAAGGAGCGTTTGGAATAAGTACCACAAAAAGTTGCATTATTTTACATCAAACATAGTATATTTGTAGGTAGGTAAGCACCATGAATATGATGGCGCCGCGAAGAATAGAACGTTTGATGAATGATTTAATATAAATGAGATAATGGTACGAAATTACTTTTATTTAGTTGTCGGACTTTTATGTCTGCTGTTTGCAGTTACGCATACACTGAATGGACTTACGACTACGTTGCCGGTGATAAACAATGCGGCTATTGATGGCAGTACAAAAGTGACGTTTACTTATGTGTGGCATATCATAGGCATTGAAAATCTGGTTTTCGGAATTGCTCTGATGATAATGTCTGTTGTGAAAAACAGGTCAGAGGTAAAGTTTGCGGCCTGGCTTATAATCGTCATTCTATTTATGCGATGGACGGTCATTGCATACTTTACTCTAATGAATGGTCATGATTCGATCACATCATTAATACCGGACACGATCGCCATTTTTGTGGTCTGTATTTTACTTTTTTTAGGAACGAGGGTAAAAACAAGTCGTAGAGTGTCCGCGAGAACTCGACACAGACGCTTATAATCGTATCGAAACACACCCACGCCCCCCCTTTTGTAAATTTATGGACGAACCAATGCGACACAATAGAAGTTGGTGTCTGTACTACCAAAATAGACTCGATTGGCATATACTGCGGGCGTTGACAATATAGATCCGGCAGTAAACAGTCGTTGTACATACTTGACGGCGGTAGCATATTGAGTTCCTGTCAAATCGGCAAATGCGTCGTTATTGAGCGAACCGTTATTCGAAACAACATGGCAGGGATTCTTTAGTCTTCCGTCGGTATAAAACTGATCGATAACGGTGCCATCTGCCACGTTAATAGCATACAATGCTCCATTTGTCGATCCGATGAAAGCAACGCCCTTAGCCAATGTTGGAGAAGAAAACGTATAAGTACCCGTAGAAGCCGATCGGATGGTGGTTCCATCCTGCTTACTCAGAACAAGAAGTTTGGCAATGTCCGAAGAACCGGTATACAGGTATCGACCATCATAAGCAAAAGAACTGGGCATCCACGTACTGGCGAACTTCTGTTTCCAAACGAGGCGTCCGCTGGCTGTATTAAAAGCATAAACGTAGCTATCTCTAGCACCGACAACCACTGTCGAATCGAACACTACGGGAGAAGCCTGAATGCCCTCGAGATTGTGATTTTCATTGTCGGGCAATGTTTGATAATCCCATTCCTTCTTGCCGGTCTTAGCGTTTAGAGCATATAGTTTTCCATCCCAACACCCAAAGAATACGCGGTTGCTATAAACAGCCGGAGTAGAATGTATCACCCCTGCCGTATGGAAGCGCCACAACACGGAACCTCTTCGAATATTGACAGCATACATGGAATAGCCACAACCAAAATAAAGCACCTCTTTAGCTTGATCGATCGTTGGCGAAGAAGCATAGAAATCCCATAAATCGTCTATCAAACTATCTTTGGGAGTACAATAATTGAGGCCATAACCCATTTTGGGCAGATCTTTCTGTACTTTGAGCTTCCAGATGACATTGCCGTGTGCTGCATTGAGAGCAAATAAAAAGCCACCGTAGTTGTTGATATAAAGCACACCGTCTTTGATTGCCGGTGTAGAACATATCTTGGCATTCGTCTTGAATTTCCATTGAAGCCCGCCTTTGGCGTTTAAAGCATAAAGGCAACTATCATCACATCCGAAGTAAATCAATCCTTTGTAGGCAACGGCAGATCCGAAGATTTGTGCGCGCGTTTTGAATTTCCAAAGTTGCTTGAACGTACCCTTAGTAGGAAATTTGCTGTTAGAAATACCGGTGTGTTGAGCGTTTCCTAGAAACATAACAGTTTGGCATTTGGTAGGAAATACGAAAATGCATAAAAAGAATAAAGTGAGACAGCCGAATTTTGTTTTCATGTTTAGTTTTATATGTTATATGGTAACCATTGAAAATGTTTCTCTTAGGTCTATACAAAATTATATAAATATTCTGTATTTCAAATGATTCAGTCAAAGAAAATAATCGACAAATGAAAGAAAAATTCAACATCTATTGAGTCATACTTTCTATACTATAAGGATACGAGGTTGTGAGATTGCAGCAAATTTTGTATATTTGAATCGTTTTAGTGTGTCAAAGCGATAGAAGAAATACAATGAATAAAAGAAAACAATACCCTATAGATAGAGTGATAGCCCCGGTACAGCATTTCATCAATCAAGAGAAATCGGGTGGACTAGTGCTCGGAATAAGCGTTGTAGTGGCATTGATACTGGCCAACTCACCTTGGGCAGGATACTATTTCCATTTCTTCGAACAAACGTTCGGTTTCACTTTCAATGCTAAACCTTATTTGACGTACAGTCTTCATCATTGGATAAACGATGGATTGATGGCCATGTTTTTCTTTGTGGTAGGTCTTGAATTGAAAAAAGAGTTTATTGCCGGCGAACTGGCCGATCTACGCAAAGCATTGCTTCCGATAGGGACTGCATTGGGTGGAATGGTAGTACCGGCTGTGATCTATTTCTCGCTCAATTCATCGGGCCCGTCGGAACCGGGGTGGGGAATCCCTATGGCAACGGATATTGCATTTGCCCTTGGGGTACTTTATCTTTTGGGCGACAAAGTGCCTTCGTCGCTCAAAGTCTTTCTAATGGCGCTTGCAATTGTTGATGATTTGGGAGCTGTTTTAGTTATCGCATTCTTTTATACATCGGATATATCGGTAGTGAACCTTACCATCGGACTGGGTTTTGCGTTGGTGATGTTCATAGGCAATAAGATGGGAGTGAAGAATATTCTGTTCTATGGTATCATAGGCATCGGAGGTGTATGGATCGCATTTCTGCTTTCGGGAGTACATGCTACAATTGCAGCCGTATTAGCCGCGTTTACTATTCCAGCCGATGTAAAAATAGAGAAAGATATATATCTAAATAAAATCACGCGACGATTAAAACAACTTAAAGGAATTGATAGTGAAGACATGCCCCTATTGGGTAACAAACAAGTGCATATCCTTGATCTTCTGAAGCAAGAGACCAATGCTGCTATTCCTCCGCTTCAACGTTTGGAGCATTTGTTGAATCCGTTTGTTACTTTCGTTGTTATGCCGATATTTGCCATTGCCAATGCGGGCGTCTCTTTTGGCGATGTGAAATGGGATACACTCTTTAGCAATCATGTGGCATTGGGTGTAGGACTTGGATTGTTGTTGGGTAAAGTAGTAGGCATTGTAGGATCGCTGTTGCTGCTGGTGAAACTAAGAGTAGCACCGTTTCCTACAGGTATGAATATGGGGCACTTGATAGGCTTGGGACTATTGGGCTCAATAGGCTTTACCATGTCGTTGTTCATTACTTCGCTTGCGTTCAAAGATCCGTTGTTCCTCACACAAGCAAAAATTGGAATTTTTACAGCTTCGATAGTAGGT
>JAAYUD010000020.1 GCA_012517855.1 Bacteroidales bacterium | reverse complement strand
TCCTGGCCGCCTGGGCGACGGTGGTAGTCCCCTTGATCAGGTCCAGGACAAGGGCGGCCTTTCTTTTGACAGTCCAGCGTTTCACGTCCTGATTGGTGCCGTTTTGTTCCTGCTCCGTCCTCTTTACCCTCTCCTCTCTTCTGCACAATATCATGTGTAGTTCTGGAGGGGAGCAGTAGAAGCCTTTCTTCAACGGTTCCCCAGACAATCTGGTCCAGGTGGTTCCTGATCTCTCCTTCGTCGATCCGGATGAGTTCCGGTTTTCCCTTTGGCATTCCAGCTTCCTTCGTGTTATCGTTCATCTGCGGCAGCCTCCTGGTCGAGTGGGTTTTTTGTTTGGCGTTCTCAAACCAAACTTTACCCCTACCTCGGGGCTGCTGCCTATTTCTTAAACCCAAATGTGCGAAAAATATCGTACGTTATCATAGCGAAGAACCATCTTTATTACCCTCTCCATTTTTCTGCACAACTTCATTTCCAACTCTGGAGTGAGTCAATGCAAGAGGATGCGTTACGAAAAGATTGTCTACTATGCGGGGTTATACTCTGTTTAACATTTCCTTTCAGATTCAAGACCAAGAATAAAAGAACCATAGGTACCCTTAATATCCAGTTACTAATTCCTAAACCGCCGTACAAATAACCAATGATAAGGATATTCGCAATATCACAAGAATGGTTTCTTGTTTTTTCCGCAATTAAGCCATATGCGAAAGGTAAAAAATAAACTACAAAACCAAGTATCCCTCTATCAAGTAAAACTGTCAAAAACATATTGTGCGTCCCATAACCTGTTGCTTTGATCATATAATCATATCCATTCCCTAAAAAAAAGTTTTTTTGCAATAACAGCATTGCCGTCTTCCACAAATAAGAAATTCGGATATCATTTGACAACTTGCCACCTCGGCCTATGAGGTTAAATATATTTTCTAACATAGGCATTACGATTGGGTACAACAGGAATGTCACAAAAAATAAACCAACAAAAATTACAAGTTTTTGATATGGTTTGATTATTAAAATGACCACCGTCAGCGGCATGAGAATATATGAGCACAAGATAGTTGTTCTAGAGCCTGTCCCTACTGCAACGAATAAATCTATAAATAATATAAACATGAAAATAGCCTTATAATAAATATTTTTGGAATATAGTAAACCGTAAATACCAACACCCACTGCCATAATCACAGAATAACCAAATATATTTGAGTCATGGTAAAGTCCAGATACCCGAATTAGCCCCGGCAAAGCGATCGTATTGCCAATAATAGTCCCATTCAATGCCATAAAATATTGAAAAGCACCGTAAAAAACATGGATTTGTATGCCATAACAAAAAAAATAAATCAAATTATTGTAATATTTTCGATCAACTTTTGTGCTTAGAACAATAATCAATAAAGCCGGTATCAACGATATGATTGACCCAAAAGAAGCGTCTTGTTTTAGTACGATGGCAAAATAAAGCTCTTGAGTGGCTATAAAAAGAATACAGAATAAATATAGAACTAAAAAAACTTGGGCCTTTTTAGTAATACAAAAACCTGTATTTAGAGAATTAATAAAACATAAAAATAGTCCAGAAAAAACCAGAAAAACAGACCATGAAAGTTTAGAAAAAACAAACACCCCATCCAGATTATACATTGCAGCAAAAATAACATATAACAAAATCC
Source organism: Bacteroidales bacterium (assembly GCA_012517855.1). Taxonomy (GTDB): domain Bacteria; phylum Bacteroidota; class Bacteroidia; order Bacteroidales; family Bacteroidaceae; genus JAAYUD01. The sequence continues at coordinate 1,123 of JAAYUD010000020.1, read as the reverse complement.
TATAGGCTTGATTTAATTTAATTGCAGGCATGATATTTCCTTATTATAGAAATCAATGACTCCTTTGACTTTTCAAAATTCCACTTAGGAGAGACAATGGTTTTATCTATTTTTTCTTGATTAGCTATGTATATATTATCTATTATGAGCTCTATTAACTTTTTTACGTCTCCAGCCTTGTAAACATTCGCATCCTCATGAAAGTCCAGATGCACTCCGGAAGATGTCGTAGTAATAGATTTCAAGTTGCATGCAAAAGCCTCATTTATCACTAACCCCCATGGATCATCGTATGAAGGCAGAACAAGAAGATCTGAAGCCAGGTAGGCCTCATGGATATTTTCGTACTCAACATGGCCAATGAAATGCACACCGGTCAGTCCTTTTGCCTTTTGTTTTAGTACCTCTTCATAACTTCCATGGCCCACTATCAATAGTTCGATTTGTTTTGTTTCACCTTCGCAAATCTGTCTATAGGCCTCGAGAAGATCCTGAACACCCTTGCTCTCGATTAGCCTGCCAACATAAAGAATCACATATGAACTTGAGTCAATGCACCACTTGGCTCGGAAAGAGGTTCTAATCTTTTCTTTATCGGTGGTCATTCGTTGGAAATGTTCAACATCAACGGTCAGATACTGATTATAAAGTTTTTCTTCGGACAAGCCCAACTTCTTCGCATATTCCCTGCCAACCGTTCCATTTCCCAACCAGGCAAGGCAATTTCTTACAAGGAATCTTTTCCATTGAAAGAGAACTGGTTTTTCTTTTGCTTTAAGCTTTTGTGGCGAAATACCGTCGAACATGATTACATAAGGAATTTTCTGAAACTTGCAAAGAAGTATAAGAATTTGGGCTGTGGGCATTGAGTACCCGCCAATCAGCCAGAGATCGTGCCTTTTAAAAAATTTTAAAATACTGAGGTTCAAATGAAAACTGCGACCTAAAGTGAAGCCATCCAGATAATGTTCCGACACCCCTGAAGCAGAGGCAACTTGCCACTTCCGATCGGATTCAATAGGGGAGCAATAATAAACATCGAAGGTCACTTTTTCTATAGTCGAGTAAGCTTCCCACATTGCTTTACGATAGGGAGTAGGAATATTCGTCAGGATCCCGATAC
>JAAYUD010000019.1 GCA_012517855.1 Bacteroidales bacterium | reverse complement strand
ATAGTAGGTGGAACATTGGGATATTGGGTGCTGAGTAGAGGAAAGAAAGTGATAGATTGATGTTGTACAAATACCCACACCATGTTAATTCTCTTTGAAACGTTGCATGGGAATTTATCCGAAATATGGGAAATCATTGCCAGGTATTTCATTCTCCAATCCAATAACCAATGGCCATTTTCCGGTATCGCAGATAATAAATCCCATGATTATCCCTGTGTGATATTGCAAATGACGAAGTTGTGCAATGATTAAAGTCAGGCGTGTCCATTTACACCCCTCAGGCTTCTCTAAAAGTAAGTTCTCATCTAATCTGCCGATATAAGCTTCGATTTTATTGGTGACAGAAAGTAGATATTCGTCAACTTCTTGTTTGGAGAGAACTTTGTCTGTATGCACATCCAAACTATTCAGGTTGGCAACATGAAATGCGGGCTCTATATACTTACTGGGATTTATATACCACTGATCCAACGAATGTAGAGTATGATAGACATGTTTCCACAAAGGCATATCACAATAGTATTTCTCATATTTTGAATGGGGAATACAACTTATCACGTTGATAATGCTCCACAATGCCCGATGGGTTTGTTCTTTAATTATTTGCGTAACTTTTAATTCATCCATGTCTTGATTCTATTTCAGCGAACATTGCACTATATTAATTTCATCTTTGCTACTCCAAAATTACATAAAATGATTTTAATTTAGGCATTAACCAATCTATTAAAATTCATCGTTCTGTCTTTTACTTTACTTCAGAATAAGAGTAAAAGATAGAACGATGTTCATACCGTTGGGCTAATCATATCGTCGACAATAATAGGGTAGTGGCGACTACTTGCCGTTAGTGGGCAGATTGACACCCGTTACATGCAAATCGACAGCGCCCATCACCTCGGTAGAAGTCTCGCCCAACCAACCACACTCTTTATTCATGGCGCAGTAGACCTTGACAAAATCGATGCCCGGTAAATGAACCTTGTTGCCATTCTTGTCGACTGCCCAATCGATGTCGATAGCCGAATCGATATCGTTGTTCGGAACATTGTCTACATAACCATACCCATAGCAGTATTGCACCCAATAATGTGCCGATTCGGTACCTTCGTCAATGGCATTGTTGGGCAGCAACGTACCACCGAAAACAAGTTTGGCATCGGTAATCCATGCGGGATAATAGCTTTGGTCGTGATAAATATTCTTTATCTTGTAGCCCGAATGTCCCTGATTGTCGGTCCAATAAATATATTGGGCTATCGAAGCCAGTTCACCCTCGCCATCGGGATCGTGCGCTTCAGTAGTGGGACGGGAGTAGGTTATCTGATAATCGTGCACCGTCTTGGAATTGGTATACTCGCTACCGGCTATCTCGTACCACTCGTCATCGTCGGGCTTGGAGTTGTGGTTCTTATCGTAAGCCACCATGACAATGCCGGGTTCGCAGCTGCCTCCACGGGGAGCATTGGGATTGGGATTGGCGGCAGCAAAGAACGCATTGCCCAATACGCGGAAGTCTCTACGTCCTTTGATATTGAGCACCGTATGATCGAATCCGAATACGACAGATCCGCCAAAACCGCCCAAACTGATGAGATCGCCTTTCTCTTTGCCCACCAAAGCTTTACGGCAAGCAGCTATCATATCGGCTTTGGAGTTTCCCTTAACATAGGCAGGTATCTCGTTGATAAATTGTCCGGGAGCGGGATTGAAATCGTAGACCTCCGCAATATAGGGCGAGCAGACAGCCGATGCAGCAGATACGGACACCTGATAAGAACGGTTATAGTGCTGCCCATTGTCTGTCGCACTCAAAGTGATATGATAGACTCCGGGAGTGATGGCGGCAAACAGCGCACGAGCGGAAGTGGAATCTTGCAAGACAAATAAAGAGTCGGGGGCACTCTCCATGTGCCACAAATAAGAAGCTTGAGCGCTCAACTTTAAGTTGGTGCTTATCTCTTGCATCTCATTGGCGGCGACATTGAGCGTTACAGTGGCTGTAGGATCGTCGATAGGCGTGTCGTTGCCAGAGGAACAGGCGTAGCAGGCACAAACCATCAGACCACACAGAGATACTGCGATAAATGTATCTTTCAGTTTCATAAATTTCATTTTTAGTTTCTTTTTCGTTAATAGATGATTCTAACTAAACTTTGTAAAGAGTGCATAAAGCCTGTTGAAACAACAAGCCTTATGCCACTGAAACGAAACGATATCGAAGGAGCTATTTGTAGTCCGAGGGGAAGAATGTTCCGGCAGGGAAATGGATATGATTGTGATAGTCGGACTTCAGCTTGAGCGCACTGCCCGAATCGGACCATATTGTGATATCGTTGATAAGGAAGCTAAGGCCATACCCCTCAATGGTGTTGATGTATATGTCGCCGTTAGAGGGGTTGACTGTAAGGTTATTGTATAGCATACCGAAATGCTCAATGAGAGGGCTTACGTCGGTAAGGAAATCTGTTTGCTTCTTGGAGAAGATGTGACGATAGACTTTGGGTCCTGCATTGCTGAAATAGATAGAATCGCCCTTGGCACTAATTCCAGGCGTAGCGCCCCAACCGGCACCTATTTTGACATCGGCAGGCAATTCGTTGGTCGTGATGGTATAATCGGCAGAATTGATCTTTGCAATCTGTGCAGGTGTTGTGGTGCACGAAGCCCAGATGTTGCCATCGGACGACTTGATAACGCCCGAGACATTGCCCGGCATGGAAATAGTATTGACCAATGCACCGTTTTGCAACACAAAAATAGCTTTGTTGCCAGGCACAAATACTTTATCCTTGACCACAGCCATCGCATTCTTCAAGGCTCCGTCGGTGCCCTGTATGAAAGAAAGTTGCTTAGTGGTAGGATTGAACAAGTAGACTCCCTTATTGTCGCGCAGGTAGACATTGTTTCCGACAACGGCTACATGGGTAGGCCAAGAGAGGTCGGCAAGTTCGTCATTGTAGGCAGCTACTTTCTTGAGTGTTTCGGCATCGGCAACTACCAACAGACCGTCGCCATTCATGCGATTGCCGTTTTGAGAGATGATATACATCTTCTTGTCGGCTATGAACAAGCTTTGCGTGACATTGCCCAAGGAGCTGCCATTGACTTTGTAGTAGGCACTATCGGTAACTTCGCCTTTGGGGCTGATGAATGTTAAGAAACCGTTTTCGGAAGTCATATTTCCTTCGTTCAGTACGAAGACTCCATCTCGGTACTTGCCATAAACCATGACATTGATACTATCGGCAGTCATGCCATCTTCGTTGGTCACCGAAAGTACTATTTTGTAAGTACCCGCTTCGGATGCAGAGAAATCGAACTTAGCGGTAGTCGCTTTCTCCACTCCATTTACTTTCCAAGAAATTTTAGTGATAGCCGGTTGACTCTTCACTTCGGCCGAAAGAGAAAGAACCTCATCTTGCGGAATGGATACCTCATGATCCTGAAACTTGGATAGACTGCCGATATTGACTTCGGGCAATTGCAAACTGTTGTCGCTCGAGCAAGAAGAAAGCCCGAGAAGCGTGACGAACAAAAAGAATAAAACGATGTTTAAATTTTTAATTTTCATATTCAATACAAATTAATTAGTTATTTATTGAAGTTTGTTTGTAGTAAAAGTAATGTGGGCGGGAATATCGCCGGTGACAACCGACCATTTCTTACGACCATCGGGAGAGAAACAATACAAGGTGCCGGGCGAAACATAATCTTTGGCATCGGTCACAAATATTTCGTGCGTCTCTGGATTGACAGCTATGCCATAGGGCGTTTTAATCTGCTTTTCGGTGCCGTCGGTAATAAAATTGCGCGTAACGATCTGCTTGGTTTTGGTATCGACAAGAGCATAGCTCACCACCCAATTGCCGGTGAGATAATTCCACTCGGTACTGTATACGTATAGCGAATCTCCACACAGCGTCATTTCGCTATTGGCAAGCCCCAACTTATCGGTGACCTTATCGGTTGCCGTATCGATGATATACGTATCGGAAGGGATGTGGTAATAGTCGCCACGCGAAGAGACGTAGATGTGGCCGTACTTGTCGAGCTCCATACGATGCAGATTGATAGCTACATCAATCGTTTCGATCACTTTGAATGTATTCAAGTCGATAACAGACACCGTACGGTCGTAATTGGGATAACGGTAACCGCCCGAATTGGCTACATAGAGTTTATGGCCTGCAATCACCATCTCTTCGGGCTGATAGCCCACATTGCAAGTGTCTTTCACCGTGAGCGTAGCGGTATCGATACGAGCCACATAACCCAAGCGGGCATTGGGATCTATCTGCACAGGGCCGGCATACGAACTGACATAAGCATACTGTCCACCGAAAGTGATGTAGCGGCAATTGGGAATAGAAATTTGAGTGATGTGCTTGGCGGTATGGGCATCCATTACTTCGACAAAATGCGAGCAGTTTATCACTGCATACAACTTACTGCCATACAGCTGAATATCATTACCTACATCTCCCAACTCTTTAACTACGCCGGGGTTGCGTTCGGCATAAATATTTTTGTGATACATACCTGTAGTATAATCAAAATAGTCGAGTGTGCATTTGTTGCTGCCCATATTACCTTCGTTGAGCAGAAACAGTCCTTTGATCTTAGAATTGGGCGTTCCTGCAGTAACCTGCGTCTGGGTAGAAGGTACGATGTTGTCTTCGCCCTGTCGGCAAGAGGCCAAAAGACAACATACAAAGACCGAGATGAAGAAATAGTATTTCCTTTTCATAACATGATATTTATTTTGAATTTATAGTTTACTCCAGGCATGGGATAGCATTGCACCACCTCATATTGTTGGTTGAATATGTTATTGACTTCCGCCGTGAGACGTATGTTACACCGTTTGAGACGTAGAGTATGCGAGAGTGAAACATCGCTCGTATACCATGGCTGTGCATAGTTTTCGGGAATATTGGCAGACGATTCGTAGCGTTTGCCAGTATAGATGAAGCTGTAGTTTGCATGCCAGCCTTTGTAGTCGACACCCAGTATCGCCGTTGCGCTATCCCATGGAATGTAAGGTATCTGTCCACCGTAGTAAGGGCTAGTAGGGTCTGTTTTGTCTTGTGCACTCTGGTAAGTATAAGTGACACGCGACAGGATACCTACCTCTGCAACATGCCAATCGGCTTGCAGCGACACATCGGCTCCATGAATCTGAACAAAGCCAAGATTCAACATCGTCCATCTGAATTGATTAGAGGTAGGCATAGCCACTATTTTGTTTTCGACCTCATTATAGTAGCCGTCTACCTGAAACTCGAGGTGTCTGATACATCCGTGCTTAAAATCTTTGGCATACGTCAAGCCGAGGTCGTACTGATTGGTGTATTCCGGTTTAAGATCTTTGTTGCCAATGAATGTATAGTACAGATCGTTGAGCGTAGGCATACGGAATACTCGCTTGTAGAAAGAGCGTACGTTAAGATCTATCTTCCGAAAAGGACGATACGAAACAACCAGAGTAGGAGTGAACTTACTCTTGTCGCCCGCATTGGTGCCCGTCCGGTTGGTACGTTCGTGAACAAAAGTATAAAGCATGCTTGCTTGGCATTTGAATTTGTCGAACTGTACGGATGTGGCACAAGACATCAATGTGGAATAGCGGCGTGGATAAACAAAATCGGTAAGATCGGCATTCAGCTTGTTCCACTGAAAATCGGTAGATAACGAACAGCTCCACCAACGATTGATGTTGAACAAATGTGCAGCCGAACAATAGGCTTCTTGCTGACGGTATGTATTGTCGATGTACATGGTAGTGACATCGAGCCGAGGGTCGGAACGATAATGCAAGTAGTTATAACCATATTTGACATTGAAGAGCAGAGCATAGACTTCGCCAAATCCTTTGCGCAGGGAGCTTTGTACGAAAAGATCGCTATCCCACTGCCTGTCTTGATGCGAAAACTTACCGGGCTCTTCGCGCACCGAAGCTCCCGGATACCCTCTGCCCGAATGATAGAAATAAAGTTTGCTTCTCCATTCACCATCTTGCAATTTGCCGAAAGCCGCACCTTCTATGCGCACGGCACGCACATCGCCATTACGTCTCACTTCGGTCGTATCGTAGCCATTCTTCTTGGCATAGCTGAATTTATAACGTCCCGAAGTATACATCAGTTCCGAACTGAACGAAGTGCTCACCTTGGCGTTGATTTTATGTTCCCAGAGCATTGAAGGATTGTAAGCATCGAAAGAACCCCATTTGAACCCGACATTGACATGATTGCGCAACGAACCATCGAACGAAGGTACACGCGTCTGCATATAAATGGCACTGGCCGAAGCAAAATCCTTGGCAGGCTGAAAGATGGCACTCTTCTGACCGTTGTACAACGAAATGGCCTCCATATTATCCAACGAGAAGCGTCCCAAATCGATCACTCCGTTTTGTGCGTTGCCTAGCTCTACACCGTCGTAAAAGACACCGACGTGATTGCTGCCCAGACTACGTATATTTACCGTTTTCAATCCACCGATACCGCCATAATCTTTGATCTGCACGCCCGAAAAATAGCGCAAAGCATCGGCTACGGAATGTACGCTGAGTTGTTGCAGCTGTTCGCCCGACAAGAGTTGTACGGGAATAATTTCTTTGGGTATGCGATTGGCTGTGACGGTGACATTACGAAGATGATGAATCGAATCGGCCCAGGTGGGAACATTTTGAGGACGGACAGACTGCCCTGTAGCAGAGACAGAGAAAAAGAATACAAGAACAGGAATCTGCCATACGGCAAACTTCAGAGAGTGATAAAAACTTTTTTTAGCGACCATTTACTTCAAATCATGAGCATTAAACAATCATCAGATTCGACAGTAAACGATGCAACGCAACGTTCCGGAAAAAGGATAAAATAAGGAGCGACCTACCTTTTTTCGATTTCAGTCCATACACCCGCAGACTGTAAAATCCGATATAAATATAAGGCAGGTCTTCTGACTCGCTCCGGTTCGGCGCCTTCCCAACATCGAGATGTCAGTGGCAAAGATTGCCGAATCATAATGCTTCATGTAATATCATACAGAAGCTGGAACTTACAGCAGCGGGAACTGTTGCCGACTTTCACGGCATTCCCTTTTAATTTTATCCTGCAGAAGCAGGGAAAAAACCTTATGCGATTGCAAAGATAGAAAATATATATGCAAAAACAACCCATTTCTCGTAAAAAAAGGGACAGAATACGATTTAACACCTAACTAAAAACAAGATACAAAGATGGACTAAAAACATATAAATACCGTAAAACTGGAGCTTCAATAATACTAGAAATAGGCGGCGGTATGAACGTTGAATGACGTACGTCATGCCAAGAAATAAACGATAATGATGAAAAAAGTATTAAATATATACAGCAGATAGTTCTTTTTATCAAATAAAATTGTAATATTGTAGCATTCTAACCCAAAACAAACGTTTTTTATACAACTGAATAATGAAAAAGATTGTTTTAGTTTTAATTCTTTTTATTGAAGTAATCACGGTCTCCGTGTCGGCACAAGACACTGCCATCAGATACTGGGGAGAGCCGTTCAATATGAAAGGCACCCTGACAAGCTCATACAAGCGGCACAAAGCAGGTACCCCGCTAACCATTCAAGGCATCGTCTTTCGCAAGGAAAACAACAAGAAGCCTGCTATACTGGCATTGATCGATTCAACTCAACTATATGTTCCACTAAGAGACTCTTATCTCTTTGCTGTCGAGCCGAAAAGCGCGGCCGAATTTTGGCAATCGATAGCATTGAAATGTGGCATGTATCAGTATTTTGCAAAGAAAGGCTATCGCAATTCGTTTCGAAAAGAACTGAGCAACGAATCGCAAAATTATTTAATTCAGCTCAAAGACATTGATTATCACGACAGCTACGTGAGTGATTTCGTACAATCCAATTTTGCAGCAGCCTATTCGGTGAGTATAGATCCCTATCGTGCCGAACATCTTACGGTGAGAGTTATTGCCTCTCCCGATCCGGATGCCTTTATGTTGCCCAACGGAACAATGGTAGTCAGCTCGGGTTTGCTTTGCACATTGGACTCGGAAGACGAACTCACGGCTGTTATCACCAATGAGATGTGCCATTATCTGCTAGACCATCAGCTGGACAATGTAGTGCGTGCCGAAGCCCGCTCACGTCATGCCGCCTTTTGGGGTATGTTTCTGGGCCAACTCACAAATGCAGCACTCGACGCAGCAATAAACGATGACCACAATAATAAGGTCGCTGCCGGCATTGCGGTAGCCTCGGGAATAGGAACGATCGTGTCGCTGGCCAATGTAAAGGACGTAAACCGTCTGGGTATGAACTATACGCTGGAACAAGACGCTCTGGCCGACTCGGTGGCCACTTGCTTCTTGCAGTTGAAGGGGATGAATGTAAACGCACTTCCATCGGCACTCTACAAGATAAGACAGTTCTATGAATCGCAGAACGTGAAGAAAGGAATACCGCGCTACGTGAGCTGCAAATGGCTTACCGATAGACTGAACAATCTGGGAGGATGCGATTCGGTACTGGTGAGCCCTACGTACTTGAAAGCCACAGCAAACGTAGTGACCTCGAATGCCCGAATGTACTTGGACGACAAACGCTACGACTATGCCGAACAATTGATACGGAAAAACATAAAGAACGGATTGGCCGACAGCCAAGACTATGTGATATTGGCTCAAGCCAAGATGAATATGACTGTAACGAACGAGAGCGACGAAGAATGTCTGAAACTACTGGATAAAGCCCAAGAAATATCGACAACAACGAATATGGATATTTTTCGTCCACGCATACTACTATTGATGAGACTGAACAGAAAGGACGAAGCCACAAATGTAATGCAACAATACGCTGATGCTCTGGATAATTATAGTAAACAATTGGGAGATAATCAGAAAGAAACAGAATGGGTGAAATCCGAAAAAGGATGGCTAGATAGCCTGAAGTAGTGATGTGGATGTCGTTTTTCAGAATGTTTTGGAAAGTGAATGTTAGGGGCGATACTGATACTATTTTAACCATGCGGAAGTGCTACTTATTGATTACCTCAATCGAGCTTGTGTTCTCAAAAAATGATAAGGACGAACATAAAAATTCATAAGGACGAAACTAAAAGTTTGTAAGTATAAACTTTTAGTTTCGTCCTTATGAATTTCTCGCTATATATCAGCTATTTACGCAATAAACATTCAGAACTCCCCCTTATTGAGCTTACATTAGAGTACTGAAATAAAAACGAAAACAGTGCTCTACAAGGTACTGTAGCTACTATTTGGATAAAAAAGTATCAGGATATATAGAAATATTCTCATTGAAGTACATTCCAAAATAGATTGCATGCAAAATGTTGTCTCTTTTTTTGTTATCGTATGTACATGGCGCATAAAACATAAGAACGTCTACAAAAAAACGAACATACGACAACAGAGTAGTTTTTTACAATATTTTCAAAATCTCGATATAATTGTCTTACTCTACAAAAGTCTATAGATAAAGAAATGCTCAAAGTGGTCAACATAAAATCATTAATCTATAAAATTTAAACAGGCTTTAAGAATTTTCTAATTTATTTTTTGTATTGCGCTCGGCATACACTATCTTTGTACCATATTAAGACGAAATTATATGGGAATTTTCAGCTTTTTCTCTAAAGAAAACAAAGCGACACTCGATAAAGGTTTATCGAAAACCAAAGAAAGTGTCTTTGGTAAGATCGCTCGCGCCGTAGTTGGTAAATCGAAAGTCGACGACGAAGTTCTTGACAATCTGGAAGAGATACTTATTACATCTGATGTCGGAGTAGACACGACACTCAAAATCATAGAACGTATTCAAAGCAGAGCCGCTCAAGATAAATACATGAATACCAGCGAACTAAATACTATCTTGTGCGAAGAAATAGAATCACTGCTCAATGAAAACAATACGACCGATGTGGCCGACTTTGACATACCTACCGACCACCACACACCGTATGTCATTATGGTAGTTGGGGTGAACGGAGTAGGGAAGACTACGACAATAGGCAAGATAGCCTATCAATTTAAAAAGGTTGGTAAATCAGTCTATTTGGGTGCTGCCGACACCTTTCGTGCTGCCGCCATCGAACAACTGGAAATATGGGGAAATAGGGTAGGAGCACCGGTGATAAAACAAAAAATGGGAGCCGATCCTGCTTCGGTAGCTTTCGACACGCTCAACTCTGCCGTTGCCAACAATGCAGATATCGTATTGATTGACACAGCAGGACGTCTGCACAATAAAATCAACTTGATGAATGAGTTGACTAAGATAAAAAACGTGATGAAGAAAGTAATACCGAACGCTCCAAACGAAGTATTGTTGGTTCTTGACGGCTCTACAGGCCAAAATGCCTTCGAACAGGCCAAACAATTCACGCTAGCTACGGAAGTGACGGGACTTGCCATTACCAAACTCGACGGAACTGCCAAAGGAGGTGTCGTAATAGGCATATCCGACCAATTCAAGATTCCGGTGAAATATATCGGACTGGGCGAAGGGATGGAAGATTTGCAGATATTCCGCAAAAAAGAATTCGTAGAATCTCTATTCGACCAGCAAGCATGAGAAAACACAAAGTCGATATCATCACAATGGGATGTTCCAAAAATTTGGTAGATTCGGAACATTTGATTCGCCAGTTTGAAGCCAACGGGTTCAATGTAGCACACGACCCCGAAACGCCCAAGGGCGAAATAGCCATTATCAACACCTGTGGATTCATAGAAGCAGCAAAGCAAGAATCAATCGATATGATTCTGGAATTTGCCCAAGCCAAAAAAGAAGGACGTCTCAAAAAGCTTTATGTGATGGGCTGTCTGTCGGAACGTTACCAGAAAGAATTAGCGGAAGAAATACCGCAGGTTGATCGGTTTTATGGCAAATTCAATTGGAAAGAAGTGCTTAGCGACTTGGGAGCCGAATATCATAAGGAGTACTACAACGAGCGTACGCTGACAACAACCGCCCATTATGCCTACCTTAAAATATCGGAAGGTTGTAACCGCCATTGCTCGTATTGTGCAATACCCATCATGACAGGCGAACACCAATCACGACCGATGGAAGAAATCATAGAAGAAGTGAAGCTTCTAGTGAAACAGGGCGTGAAAGAATTTCAAGTGATAGCCCAAGAGCTGACTTACTATGGACTGGATATATACAAGGAAAAGAAGATAGCCGAACTGGTAAGACAAATATCCGATATTCCAGGCGTGGAATGGATCAGACTTCATTATGCCTATCCGGCGCAATTCCCTATGGATTTGCTCCCCGTGATTAGAGAACGCGATAACGTATGCAAATACATCGATATAGCTTTTCAACACATCAGCGACAACATGTTGAAGTTGATGCTTAGGCACGTGACCAAAGAAGAGACCTACCGGCTCATAGATAAGTTCAGGGAAGAAGTGCCCGGTATCTGCATCAGGACGACGTTGATGGTAGGCCATCCCGGAGAAACGGAACAAGATTTTGAAGAATTGAAAGAGTTTGTACGCCGTGCCCGTTTCGACCGCATGGGAGCATTCACCTACTCGGAAGAAGAAGGAACGTATGCAGCCTTGCACTACGAAGACAACGTGCCGGCTGAAGTGAAACAAAAACGACTCGATGAACTGATGAACATTCAGGAACAAATAGCCGCCGAACTCTCGGCTGCCAAGATAGGACAAACATTAAAAACCATCATAGACCGCGTTGAAGGCGATTACTACATAGGCCGTACACAGTACGATTCGCCCGAAGTAGACCCCGAAGTGTTGATAAAGAAAGACGGCGGAACGTTGGAAATAGGGAACTTCTACGAGGTACAAATTATCGATGCCGACGAATTTGACCTTTATGGAAAAGTTGTCGTTGCATAACGCCATATCACTGATACATAGAGACTAGCCAAGGAGGACAAACATTGAACAACAAAGAATTTATCCAAGAATTATCGAAACGTCTTGATATTTCGACCACAGAGGCACAAGATAATGTACAAAAACTGATCAAGGTAATGACGAATCAGTTGGAAGGAGAAAATGCTGCCATCACGGTTCAAAATTTCGGAGTGTTCGAAGTGAAGAAGAAACTAGAACGTATATCAGTGAACCCTGTAACACAGCAACGCATGCTTATTCCTCCCAAGTTGTCTTTAAGTTTCCGACCTTCACCGAAGATGAAAGAATTGTTTAAATAATATTCAGTACACAAAATTTCGGCACTATGGATGAGAAAGTTACACTACAATATTTAATCGAAATCTTTTCAAAAGAGAATAGAATAGCCAAAGACTGGGGAGACTCCTTTGTCAAGGCTTTCTTTGACCTTATTCGAGAAGGTCTTGAGAAAGATCGCATCGTAAAGATTAAAGGATTAGGCACTTTCAAAATTATCGACATAGAGCCACGCGAGAGCGTAAACGTCAATACCGGCGAACGCTTTCAGATAGAAGGGCACAACAAAGTATCTTTTACACCCGATGCCTCTCTAAAAGAAGTGGTAAACCAACCCTTTGCAGATTTCGAGACAGTCATTTTAAACGAAGGGGTCAGCTTCGACAATAAGCAGGATTTTGATATGGAAGCCTTCGACGAAACGAATGATGAAGCGGCTGATAATGAAACGACAGACAGCGAAGTAGAGGACACTGAAGCAGTAGACAACAAAGTAGAAAAAAGTGAAGTAAATGACAGCGAACCGATAGGTAATGAAGCAGAGGAGAATGGAGTAAAGAACAGTGAAGTCGCAGTCAACGAAATACCCGATAATGAAACGGCAAGTGATAATAATTCAGAAATAGCAGAAACAGAAACGACTGCCGTAGCCGACGGAATATCGGAATCTGTGCTATCGAATACGATTGCAGAAGCCGAATCAATGATCAAAGAGATTCATTCTGAACAACTTGTGCAAGAAAATGCTGAAGGAACGAAAAATCCCGAAGAGAAGAGACTAAAAGAAGAAAAGGAAGAAAATAGAAAGTCTGACGAACCCGCCGTTATAGAAGAACCGAGCACAAGAGACATTAATGAATGCAAGCAAGAGAAAAGAGAAGAGCCTTCGAATTCTCAATCAAATATCGAAAAATATGATGCAGAGCCTACTGCCACAAAAACGGAAAAAACGCTTGGAACTAGCGCTGCAGATAAAATTATCGCGCATGAATTGATGCAGGCTCCGCCCTCGAAAGTTCTCTATATTGAAAAGGCAAATGAAAAGCCATCCAAAAAGAAGAAAAAGAAAAAAAGAATTTATATCAACCCAAGCGTAGCAATGGGTATTCTTACCGTTCTGATAATTGGGGCTTTTGGAATCATCGTCTATTGGATGCTGGCACCCGAATCCACGGATACCGAAATCAAACCATTGTACAATTCATCGACAGGGAATAGCGATGCCATGGCAAACGATAGTTTGAACAACAATAAAGATACACTCACTTTGGCCGAAAAAGCATTGCTACTTGCCCAGGAGGATCAAGCTACAGATAGTGACGATTCCAACAAAATACGGACAGCAATGCTTTTGCTCAACGCTGAACGAGACAAGAAGAAACCCATCAAATCTGTAAAAGCCGAGACAAGTATTCCTCAAAAAGTTCATAAAACGCCGACAAAAGCCAGTGTTGCCAAGCCGAAAAAAGAGACGAAAAACAAAATCATCATCAAAGGACTAAAAACAACCCACGTAATGGCAAAAGGAGAAAACTTGTATACTATTGCCAAGCAATACTTAGGCTCGAAAGACAAAGTGAAATATCTAATAAAATATAACAAATTCAAGAATCCCGATCTTGTAAAAATAGGCACTAAAGTCCGCATCCCCGCGCTGTCAGAATAGTTCGTAAAGGTTTTAAATGTTTTTTTAATCTAAATTAGTTGCAATCAACGATATTATACAGTATTTTTGAGCCTGCTAAGAAAACTTAGGTTTCTCTCGGCGTATAAAGATTCTTTATTTAATTAGTGAATTAATAAAATTAATGAGAATATGGGTGAACCTATTGACATCCGCGAACTGAATGAGCGGATTGAAAGTCAAAGTGCTTTCGTAACTAATTTAACAGCGGGAATGGACCAAATTATTGTTGGTCAAAAACATTTAATTGAATCATTATTAATCGGACTATTGGCCGATGGTCATATTCTGCTTGAAGGTGTACCTGGATTGGCAAAAACACTTGCCATCAAGACATTGGCCTCCCTGATTGATGCAAAATATAGCCGCATTCAATTTACTCCGGATTTACTTCCCGCCGATTTGGTCGGTACAATGATATATAGTCAAAAAGACGAAACATTCGTAGTGCGTAAGGGACCGGTTTTTGCTAACTTCGTATTGGCAGATGAAATAAACCGTGCTCCAGCCAAAGTGCAAAGTGCTTTGCTTGAATCGATGCAGGAACATCAAGTAACTATCGGTAAAGACACTTTCTTGTTGCCGGATCCATTTATGGTAATGGCTACCCAAAACCCTATCGAACAAGAAGGTACTTATCCACTACCGGAAGCACAAGTAGACCGTTTCATGCTCAAAGTAGTGATCGATTACCCCAAGATGGAAGAAGAGAAAGCCATCATTCGCGAGAACATAGACGGACGTAAACTTGAAGTCCGTCCGGTATTGAAAACCAATGAAATATTGGAAGCCCGCCAAGTAGTACGCCAAGTATATATTGACGAGAAGATAGAGAGATACATAGTAGACATCGTTTTTGCAACCCGCAAACCGGAAGACTACGGTTTGACAGAGTTGAAAGGGATGATCAACTTCGGCGGTTCACCCCGTGCCTCTATCAATTTGGCATTGGCAGCCCGCGCATACGCTTTCATCAAACGCCGCGGTTATGTCATTCCGGAAGATATCCGTGCCGTTGCACACGACGTACTTCGCCATCGTATCGGTCTGAGTTACGAAGCCGAAGCAACCAACCTCACGTCAGACGAAATAATTAGTAAGATTCTTAATAAGGTAGAAGTGCCCTGATAAACTGAATCATGGAAACAAGCGAAATATTAAAGAAAGTCCGTAAGATAGAAATAAAAACTCGCGGATTGTCGAACAATATCTTTGCAGGTCAGTATCATTCGGCTTTTAAAGGTAGAGGTATGGCATTCTCCGAAGTGCGCGAATATCAATATGGAGACGATATACGCGACATTGACTGGAATGTTACGGCTCGCCTTAACAAACCTTACGTCAAAGTGTTTGAAGAAGAACGCGAATTGACAGCAATGTTGCTCATTGATGTGTCGGGCAGTTTGGAATTCGGTACTATCAAACAACTCAAAAAGGATATGGTAACCGAGATTGCTGCTACATTGGCTTTCTCGGCTATCGAAAACAACGATAAAATCGGCGTCATCTTTTTCTCGGATAAGATAGAGAAGTTTATTCCACCCAAGAAAGGGCGTAAACACATCTTATATATCATTCGGGAGCTACTCGATTTTAAAGCCGAGAGCAGAAAAACAAATATTCAGCAAGCGCTACAATATCTGACAAATGTGATGAAACGCCGTTGTACAGCTTTTGTCATGTCTGATTTTATCGATCCCAATGATTTTGAAAACGCTCTGACTATTGCCAACCACAAGCATGATATTGTTGCAATTCAGGTTTTCGACAAACGAGTAACTGAAATTCCGAATATAGGACTGATGCGGGTAAAAGATGCTGAGACAGGTAGTGAGCAATGGATTGACACCTCTTCGCCTATTGTCAGAAAGGTACATCACCAATGGTGGATAGACAGTCAAACCAGACTCAACACGACTTTCACTAAAAGTCAAGTCGATGCCGTATCGATACGCACGGATCAGGATTATGTCAAAGCATTGCTAAATCTTTTTGCTAAACGTAATTAATGCAAATATGAAAAAAAATATTTTTCTGTTTCTGTTGTTCGTCTCATTCAATGTAGCGAATGTCTGTGCACAGGCGGTTTCGGTAACAGCAAAGATCGATTCGGCTCAGATAAAAATAGGACAACAGACCAAAATAAGATTACAAGTATTGGTCGATGAAGGACAGAAGGTTACCTTTCCTACCTTTAGAGATACAGTTGTAGGCAACGTCTTTTTAGTAAAAGCAGGCGCTCCCGAGACAAAAAAAATGAGTGACAATAAGGTAGAAATATCCAAAGCTTATACGGTTACATCTTTCGACTCGGCACTGTATTATATTCCGCCGATGGTGGTGAAAGTAGGCAACAAAGACTACCCAACCCAGTCTATATCGCTCAAAGTCATGACAGTTCCTGTAGATACCGTTCATGCCGATCGCTTTTATGGTGAAAAATCTATCATGAAAGCTCCTTTTGTATGGTCCGATTGGATTGGTATGTTCATCTTCTCTATTTTGGCATTGGCCCTCATAGCTGTGTTGGTATACTTCAGCATCAGATTGCACGATAATAAACCGATTATCAAGCATATCAGAGTAGAGCCAAAACTGACCCCTCATCAGCAGGCAATGAAAGAAATAGAAGAAATCAAAGAAGAAAAGCTTGAACTAAAAAGAGAAGATCCGAAGGAGTATTATACGCGACTGACTGAAGCAATTCGCAAGTACATTAAGGAACGTTTCTATTTCAATGCCATGGAGATGACTTCGGAAGAAATAATTGATCGGCTGACAGAAATGAACGATAAAGAAGCATTATCCGATTTGTCGGTATTGTTCAGAACGGCCGACTTAGTAAAGTTTGCCAAGCATGCTCCCGAATTGAATGAAAATGATGCCAACTTAGTGAAAGCTGTTGATTTCATCAATCAAACGAAAGCCGAAGAAGACAACAAATCTCAGCAACCTACCGAAATTACCGTTGTTGAAAAACGTTCTCTTCGCACGAAAAGGCTATTGATAGGTGCTATTACAATCTTGTCGATAGGTATTGCGGGATGTTTGATTTATATCGGTTTTCAGCTATATGAACTGCTCTCTTGGTAAAAGAAGAGTAGTACATATATAACATAACAATTTAATTAACTAGAATTAAAATGGTTTTTGCCAATAGTGGATATTTGTTTTTGCTGCTTTTTCTTATACCTTACATCATCTGGTATATTACAAAGGGGAAAAAGTCCGGTGCTTCTCTACAAGTGTCGGACACCAAAGTTTATGCAAAAACGCCCAAAAGTTTCAAACTTTACCTACTTCATGCACCTTTCTTACTTAGAATATTTACTTTTATATTCATCATCTTGATTTTGGCTCGTCCTCAATCGACCAATAGTTGGAAAGACAGTGAAACAGAAGGTATAGATATCATGATGTGCCTGGATACTTCGACCAGTATGCTTGCCGAAGATATTAAGCCCAACCGCATACAAGCAGCCGAAGAGGTTGCTGCCGAATTCATAAACGGCCGCCCCAACGACAATATCGGTCTGACACTCTTTGCTGCCGAAAGTTTCACCCAATGTCCTCTTACGATAGATCATGCCGTACTGCTTAACTTGTTTCAGAGTATAAAAGCCGGTATGCTACCCGATGGTACAGCTATCGGAATGGGGCTTGCCAATGCCGTATCGCATCTGAAAAACAGCAAAGCCAAATCGAAAGTCATCATCTTGCTTACGGACGGATCGAACAACATGGGCGATATATCTCCGCTTACGGCGGCAGAAATAGCCAAGACATACGGTATCCGAATTTATACCATCGGTATAGGATCAAATGGTACAGCAGCTTATCCGGTACAGGTGGGTGGAACAATCCAGTATATAAGCATGCCCGTAGAGATAGACGAGAAGACATTGACTCAGATAGCCGGTATCACCGACGGTATCTATTACAGGGCAACAAGCCGTTCTAAGCTCGAGAAGATTTATCAGGAGATAGACAAACTGGAGAAAACAAAATTGAATGTAAAGTCGTTTAATAAACGTACCGAAGAATATCAACCTTTTGCATTAATGGCTTTATTGTGCGTATTGCTCGAAATATTGCTACGCCAAACAGTGCTGAAGAAGTTGCCTTAACATAAACGATAAAAAAGAAGAAGTAAAATGTTTCGATTTGAAGAACCAGCCTATTTATATCTTTTACTTTTGCTTCCGGCATTAGTAATATTTTACTTATATAGCAATCTCAAACGCCGACGCCGTCTGCGTGAATTCGGCGACCCCGAATTGATGGCGCAACTTATGCCGTCAGTATCCAAACACCGTCCCGATGCAAAATACATTCTGATGCTTTGCATTGTAGGACTTCTATCCGTGCTGCTGGCTCGTCCACAGTTCGGTACGAAAGCAGAAAACGTAAAACGCAAAGGTATAGAAATCGTTATAGCGCTAGATATATCCAACTCCATGTATGCCCAAGACGTAGTGCCAAGTCGTTTGGAACGTGCCAAACTATTGGTATCTCAATTGGTAGATCAACTGGATAACGATAAGGTAGGCTTCATCGTTTTTGCTGGCGATGCATTTACCCAACTGCCTATTACCAGCGATTTCGTTTCGGCCAAAATGTTTCTCGACGCTATTTCTCCAACAATGATTCAACAGCAAGGCACTGCAATAGGAGCGGCAATAAATTTGGCCACTCGTAGTTTTACACCTCAAAAAGGCATAGGCAGAGCAATCGTACTTATCACCGACGGAGAAAACCATGAACCGGGTGCCGAAGATGCAGTAAAAGAAGCACAGAAGAAAGGTATCGAGGTTAACGTATTAGGCGTGGGAATGCCCAACGGTGGACCTATTCCTATTCCGGGCTCTCATGATTATCTGCGGGACGCTCAAGGCAACGTTGTAACAACCCGTCTTGATGAAAACATGTGCAAGCAACTGGCACAGATAGGAAAGGGCATTTATGTTAGAGTAGACAATACGGATACGGCTCAGAAAGCTATCAATGGAGAAATAGACAAATTGGCAAAAGCCGAAATAAATTCTAAAGTATTCAGCGAATACGATGAACAGTTTCAAGCCATTGCTTGGATTATTCTATTGTTGCTTATAGCTGACTTATGTATATTGGAGTTCAGAAATCCAAGATTCAAGAATGTACATTTGTTTTCCAACAAATTAATTAAGAGGTAAAATGATGAAGAATAAATACATATTATTGTTATGTCTTTTGCTTTTATCTTTGGGCGCCAATGCACAAAAGAACGAAAGAATCAATATCAGAAAAGGTAATCGGGCTTTTCAACACAAATCGTATGTGAAATCGGAAGTCTATTACCGCAAAGCACTGGATACTAACAAGAAGTCGTCTGTTTCGATGTACAATTTAGGCAATACGCTTTCGATGGAGAAAAAATACTCTGATGCAATGAAAATGTATCAGTCGGCTGCCAAGAATGAAAAAGACAAATCGAAACTTGCTTCTATCTATCACAATATGGGTGTATTGCTCATGGCTAATAAAGACTATGCCAATGCAATAAAAGCTTTTTCTTCTTCGCTACTCAATAATCCAAATGACGAAGAAACACGCTATAACCTGGCACTTGCTCAGAAATTGCTGAAAAAACAGCCTCAGAATAAGAATAAAGACAAAAATAAGAAGGACAAGAATAAAGATAAGAACAAGCAAAATAAGAAGGATAAAAACAAACAAGATCAAAATAAACAAAATAAAGATCAGAACAAACAAAACCAACAACAGCAAAAGCAGAACCAAAACAAGATGTCGAAACAAAATGCCGACCAATTGCTGAACGCTGTTATGCAAGAAGAAAAAGGAACGCAAAACAAAGTGAAGAAACAAGGTATAAAAGGTAATCGCTTAGAGAAGAACTGGTAATTGTTTAATTTATGAGAATGATGAAAAAGAGTTTATTCATACTTGTCTTATTAGTAACAGTAGTATTTGTACAGCGCACCGAAGCGAAAGTCAGATTTACAGCTTCTGCTCCACAAACTGTATCCGTAGGCGAGCAATTCCGCTTATCGTTTACTATCGGTACGACCAATGTCGCCAACTTCCGTGCTCCATCCATCAAAGGATTTGATGTGCTCATCGGGCCCAGTCGCTCAGAAGAGAGTAGTACACAAATAATCAATGGACATGTTTCTTCTTCGGGGAGTGTCACTTTCACATATATATTAATGGCTACAGCACCCGGGGCATACTCCATCGGAGGTGCGTCAGCCCAAGCCAACGGTGAACACGTTACATCAAACGGTGTTCATATCAAAGTCGTTGCCGGCAGTGGCGGACATTCGTCTGCCGGAGGTGTAAGAGGCGCTAACGCAGGAGGACGAAACGGACACTCTTCTTCGAATCATGGAGTATCATCCGGCGACTTGTTTGTTACAGGCTCGCTGAACAAAACAAGCGTACACGAACAAGAAGCGATGGTACTTACCTATCGTATATATACCCGAGAAGCCAATCTTCGGTTTGACAATGTAGTGCTACCCGATTTTAAAGGGTTCCATTCGCAAGAGGTGCAATTGCCTACCAATGCCCGATGGACCACAGCAACCTACCACGGTCATAATTACTACACCACCATATATAGGCAATTTGTGCTTTTCCCACAACAATCGGGTAAACTGAAAATAGGTAGCGCACGGTTTGATGCCGTGGTATCCAAGGTCTCGCAAACGGCCGATCCGTTCGATGCATTCTTCAATGGTGGAGGCAATATCATCAATTACAAAAAGACTTTGACATCGCCAGTACTCAATATCAATGTTATTCCATTACCCACCCGTCCATCCAACTTCTCGGGAGGTGTCGGAACTTTCAGAATGACCTCTTCCATCAATAGCCACAAGGTGAAGACCAACGATGCCATCACCATGCATATTGTCATCTCCGGAACAGGTAATTTGAAACTGCTTTCGGCTCCAATAATCAACTTCCCCTACAATTTTGAAAAGTATGATCCGAAAATCAAGGAGAATACTCAACTTACCGCAGCCGGTGTCGAAGGGACAAAGACTATAGACTATCTGCTGATTCCTCGCGACCCAGGAACCTTTACCATCCCTGCAGCAACGTTGACGTATTTCGACAGCAGCAGCAATACGTACAAGACAATACGTACGCAACCTTATAGGATTGAAGTAGAAAAAGGTGCCGGCAATGCATCTCAACAAATACAGAACTTTACCAACAAACAAGACGTTAAGGTGTTGGGAGACGACATACGTTATATCAAGATGAATAATATATCTCTCGAGCCCCAAGGTTCGGTACTATTCGGTTCTATCACTTACTGGCTATGGTATATTCTTCCAGCTATTGCATTCCTAGTCTTCTTGATTCTTTATCACCAGCAAATAGTCGAAAACGCCAATCTGGCTAAAGTACGCAACAAGAAAGCCAACAAAGTAGCCAACAAACGATTGAAATATGCAGGGAAGCTATTGATTGAAAATAAGAAAGACGAATTCTACGATGAAGTTCTAAAAGCACTCTGGGGATATACAAGCGACAAACTGAACATTCCGGTATCTCAATTGTCAAAAGATAATATCGAAGAGAATATGAAAAACTATGGGGTGAGCGAAGAACTTATAAACGATTTCTTAAATACATTGAACGAATGTGAGTTTGCTCACTTTGCTCCGAGTGGCGACACTAATCAAACCATGGACAAGGTCTATACTTCGTGCATGGAGATTATGAGCAAGATGGAAAACTCAATCAAGCGTAAATAATGAGGAGAGTAGTAAGATGAAAAAAATAACATTTATCATTATCAGTATATTATTGACGTTTTCAGCATCTAGCTTTGCTTCTTCGTCCGATGCAGCAAACAAGATGAAGAAAGATGCCGATGTAGCATATTCGAAAGCAAACTATGCCACTGCAATTCAACTTTACGAGAACATTCTGAAAAATGGAGAATCGGCCGAAGTCTATTACAATCTGGGCAACAGCTATTATAAACACAACGAGATAGCGAAGTCCATTTTAAATTACGAACGGGCTCTGCTACTCGAACCTTACAATAGCGACATTCGCAACAATCTGGAAATTGCAAGAGGCAAAACCCTGGATAAGGCAAATCCTACTACCGAGCTTTTCTTCATCACATGGGCCAAAACGCTAAACAATGCAGTAAGTGCCGATGGATGGGCCAAATGGGGTATACTCTTCTTTTTCCTTTTCATAGGCTCCGTATACTTTTATGTATTTTCCAAATACGTCAAAGTTAAAAAGATAGGATTCGTCTGCGGTTTGATATTTCTCGGAACTACTATACTTGCCAACATATTTGCCTTCAATCAGAAAGAAGGTCTAGTGAACAGGAGCACAGCTATCATTATGAGCCATAGCGTCATTGTGCGCAGCACTCCAAGCGAAAGCGGAACAAAATTATTTGAGATACACGATGGCCACAAGGTTACAATCAAAGACAATTCGATGAGCGAATGGAAAGATATTCAGCTAGAAGATGGCAAAGAAGGCTGGGTACATACATCGGATATTGAGGTTATCTAATGGAGATGTTTAAATTATCCACGACAACGATAATTTATTATAAGAAAATGTGAAATTATTTGTTTTATCCTTTTTTTATTATTAAGTTTAAAGCGTGATTTTAACCAAACATGTTTATTAACTCTTAAATTGTATATGACATGAGGACAATAACATTTAATGAACTTCGCAAGATTAAAGACTCCTTACCAACGGGTAGTATGCGTAGAATTGCCAGCGAATTGGGTTTAGATGTCGATACTGTTCGAAACTTCTTCGGCGGCTATAACTTTAAAGAAGGTAAAAGTGTTGGATTACACATTGAACCCGGACCTGATGGTGGTTTGGTGATGCTCGATGACACGACGGTCTTAGATCGCGCTTTAAATATCTTGAAAGAAAATAATATCTTATTACAAGAAGTCGCTCCGGTCGCTCCGGCGATAGTGTAAAAAGAGAATATTAACTGATAATCCCAATTGCATACTTCGATAAAACAATTGGGATTATTTGTTATACACAATATATACAAAAGAATTGAATATGGAAGATAAGTTAGTCACATTAGTTACGTTGACCTACAACAAGGCCCTCATTCTTAAAAAGTTTCTCGAAAAAGAAGGTATTGATGTTTATATAGCCAACCTGCACACACTCAATCCGGTCGTTTCATCGGGAGTAAGGGTTCGCATCAAAGAACGTGACTTGCCACAAGCACTTAAGATAACTGAAAGCCCTGCATGGCTTGCCGAAGGTATAGTAGGAGAGAAGGTTCCTGTTGCAGAAGAAAAAAGTGAAGAAATCCTCGTTCCGGTAGACTTCTCCGAATACTCGATGCGGGTTTGTGAAATAGCTTTCCACATTGCTAACAAAATGCATTATCGGATTACTCTAATGCACGTTTATCTCACTTCAACGTTTTCGTCTTTGCCCTATTACGGAGAATCATTCAACTTTCCATTGGGCAATGACAAAGAGTCTAAGATCGAATTGGCTACTATCCACAAAGAATTAGAGGAACTAAAAACAAACATCAATCAAAACATCGCAAATCATGAATTGCCCGATGTCAGATACACCTGCATCTTGAAAGAGGGTATTCCAGAAGAAGAAATATTGCGCTACTCAAAAGAGAAACGTCCCAATCTGATCATTATGGGGACCCGAGGCAAACATAAAAAGGATGTCGACTTGATGGGCAGTGTTACGGCCGAAATCATCGAGCGGGGGCGCGTTAGTATTCTGGCTATTCCAGACAATACGCCACTCAAAGACTTTAAAGATGTGAAGCACATCGCTTTTATCACGAATTTTGAACAGTTTGATTTAATAGCCTTCGATTCTTTCATCAAATCATGGAAAAGCAATTACCAATTTTCTATTTCTTTATTGCATCTCGAAGGCACTCACAATACATGGAACGAAATTAAACTGGCGGGTATCAAAGATTATTTTCAGCACCAGTATCCTTCGATCGACATCCATTATGACGTGGTAAAAGACGATGACTTGCTCAAAAGTCTGGACAAATACATAAAAGACAATGGCATCGATATTATAGCGTTGACTTCTCGCAAACGGAATGTCTTCTCCAGACTATTTAATCCAAGCATAGCACAACGAATGATATTCCATTCGGATACACCGCTGATGATGCTCAATATTAATTCGTCCAACTGATTCGAAACAGAGAGGTATATATTCCTTCTTCTAAAACCACATATGCCCCTAAAATTATTGACGTCCATACGTTTTCAAGAAAACGTATGGACGTCAATAAAGAAACTGACATACGACGATTTTGTTTATTCCGCAGGTTCGAAAAAAGCAAAGTTATACTTATAAAATTCTTCTGTTATCCCTTTATTCTGTCATTGGACAGAGATGTGGATAATATATTTCTCTCCGTCAATAACGGCTATTTTGAAGTCTTCAGTTATGTATCTTTTCAAAATTTTGTATATCAGATTCTTCTGCTTGATCTTGTCATTAAATTTAGTATAGCAGAGATTTACAATCTCCGAGACCTTGCATCGATCCTTTTTTTCTTTCACATAACCGAAGATAAATTGAGCTATTTGTAGATAATATTCGGGCGTACGATTTTTAGGTCTCACATTATGAACTTTCATCCAATTATGCTCAGGATGCTGGTAAACAGCATCCTTCCTACAAAGAATATTCTTGTCTTCTTTGCAGCGTGTATAATACGACGAGATGTAGCTTTTAATAGTCTCAATAGTGTAGGCAGTCTGATTCTGTTCCATGAGATAATCCATCAACTGATCATTTCGGATGATATCATCGTGTTGCTTAACATACTCTCTAAGCGTTTGTAGTAGTGATACACTTTCATTTTTGCCTTCAGCAGAAAACGACCATCCCAATCGGCCATGAGCTCTGAATCGGCCATCTCTATCCTTGAGCACGTTGATACTAACCTTCGATATATCTTTCATCTCGTTAGGCAATCGTCTGTTGAACTCTTTTCTTATTTCTTCTTTGCTAATAAGATGATGGCTTTCGTAGATAATTCGACCTATTTGGCAGTAGTCTTTCTTCAAATATTCGAACTTCAACTGATATTGATCGTCGCCTACTTTTTCTATAAGTGGAAAACTTTCGAGCAATGTCTTTACTATTTCGGGATTGATAGAAAAATCTTTCTGAGTAAATTTCTGTTCCATCAGGCTGATGACTTGAGGCATTGTAGCAGGTACGATATACTCTTGCATGGCAAGGAAAATAGCATGGATGTGCTTTAACACAATACGTCCTTTGCGGGGTTCCACTAAGATATATAGGTCGGATAATATGTCGTGTACCTTGTCGAGACCTATAGGGTTGAGAATATCTATTTTCTCGGGAGGAAAAGGGAACTTTGTAGCTTCGCATAGCTCATTGGCCGTATGATAGAGCCACTGGCGTGCCTCTCCTTTAATATCTCCCAACTTATCCAAATCCTTATTCAACCATAGAATATTACGTGCAAAAAGATCCTTCATGAATTTGCACATCTCCATTTCTATCATCGTCTCGGTGACGTGATACATCTTGCTGATGACCTTGTTACTATCAGCTTTGTTCTGAATATAACGATAAGTTATCCCCAGCATTATCCGTTTGTACCTGGGACGAAAATTCATTCGGTAAACAACCTTTTTAAGGAATTTCATATATCTGGCTACAAAGTTCAAATCATTCTCTTCCTCCAGACCGCAAGAATCAGTATTGTTCGACTCTGGGATATCTATTTTTTGTCGATGATCTTCTATACTATCATCAAGGACACGCTGTTCAAACATATTCAGCATTCCTTCAGATGAATTATTTTTTTTTCTCATCAGATTATTATTCTCTTATTGCTTTTCATAAAACAAAGATAGACAATATCATTCAATAATGCAAACTCACACACACAACTCCTTATCATAAACTATTGCTTCTATATAACAAAGGAGCATTGATTATCAAGTATATGCAAGTTTGCTATATAGAAGCAATAATTATCTTTTAACCGATCTATAGAAATTCCGCTTTACGCCTTGTTATCGAATAAAATTAGTCATAGCCTTAGCTACAGGAGCGGGGCTTGGCAGCATATCCTTTGTCAATTCGCGCATTTTAAGTAACCATGCCATATTCCTGCCCAATACTTGAATAATCTGCATACCTTCTACATCTTGTAAGACTTCGCCAGGGGCTGCTCCATGAACAATATTCCAATAATTGGAAGTAGCAAGAATCATTTCCGAATAATTCAAATAATGGTTCAAACCGTCAAAAGTATAAGAACCTCCAGTACGGCGCAAAACTACAACGGCGGCACCCACCTTCTGGCGGAATAAATTACCATTACTGCTGGATACATAAAAAGCTCTATCCAAAAAAGATTTCATAGTCCCCGGAATCCCTGCATAATAAACAGGAGAGGCCAAAATAATGCCATCAGCATCTTTCATCTTCTGAATCCATTCATTCAACGGATCGGTAGTAATCACACACTTTTCGTTCTTGTTTTTGGCACAACCTCCACAAGCCAAGCAACCTCTCACTGCTTTGTTGCCAATATGAAGGATCTCTAGTTCAATGTTACTTTCTTGTAACTGCTTACCAATCTCCATTAATGCATGATAAGTGTTTCCCTCTTTATGAGGACTTCCATTAATTGCTACTACTTTCATTTTTTTCTTGTTTTTATTTTTTGTTACTTTGCAATTGCAAATATGGGATATTAATACGTTATATACAAGTACATACCAAAAAGTGGTATAGTTACTAAAAAGAGTAAATTATGGAAAATGAAGGAGTTATAAACCGATATTATTTTAAAGGGAAAGATTATTTTTGCTCGCTGGAATTGGTAATGGATATGATTGGAGGCAAGTGGAAGCCTATTGTTTTGTTTCATCTCAAAAACGGTACGATGCGTTCGGGGGAACTTCAACGAAGTTTAAGGGGCATTGCCAACAAGATGTTTACTCAAACAGTAAGAGAACTGGAACAAACAGGACTCGTGAAACGCATTATATACCCTACAGTTCCTCCGAAAGTTGAATATATGCTTACTCCGATGGGAGAATCGGTAATCCCTATTATTGAAAGCCTGAATAACTGGGGAAAAGAGATTAGCGACAATAGTATAAAAAGATAATCTTCAAGAGCTAGTCAAATTTTTTTTATGCATTACAAGGTTTAACTCACATGCCGCACTTACTCTTATAACTGCGTCGTGGTGCGGTAACAATAGGTGGGCATGCTTTATAAGAGCGGACTTATTGTATAGGAGGATGTATAGCGAATTGGTAAATAAACACTTAGCATTATAATAAGTAGTATGGCAAATACTGTTTAATGGCATCCACAAGCGTTGCCGCATCGGGCATATCTGTATCAGAAGATACAAAACGAATCTTACCGCTAGTATCTGCAATATAAATACGGGGAATCCCTTGTGTAGCAAACATGCTGTACACGCTTCGATCCGACTGTGCAGAATATGGTATGTCAAATCCTTGTTTGGTCCAGTAGACCGCAACATCATCAGCATCTTGTGCTCGGCTTATAGCTATAAAACGCACTAGTTTATTGTAACGAAACTCCTTATAGGCTGTATTTATTTGTGGTAGTTCTTTACGACAATCGTTACATTCAGTGTTGAAAAAAACGATAACAGAGACTGTCCCACGTAACGATTGGTCTGTATAGACCGTTCCGTCTGAAGCTGTAACAGAGAAAACAGGAATACTGCTACCTGTATGAATCACAGAATAGTCTTCTCCGCTAGTATGTGTGACATCTGATTCAGAACAGGATATAAGAGCAATGAAAGACATAATAATGAACAATAATTTCTTCATACGCAATGTAAAAATATATAAATTTATCAATGAACAATATATCTATTGTATAACATCATTTCCATTGAAACTTAATATATAGAGTCAAATAATATAAAAGCAGGACTCGGAATATCCGGATCCTACTTTCCAAATTATGTAGTTATTTAATTACCAAGTGTGATCCGCCTCATGTCGTTGACAATAGCATTTTGCAAGCGAACAATATAAGTACCATTAGCGATACCGCTAAAAATCTTTTCGCTGTTGGACTGTACTTCACAATGTTTTATGGTATAACCTTTATTGTCAGATATGAAAACTGAACAGTCATTGTTGCTTGTATTCGTTATTTTTATAGTACCGTCACCTATTGTAATATGAATCAAAGACTCATCACTGGAAAATGTAGTGCTGCCAGCCGTATAGGACAGAGAAAATCTATTCACAGTCTCACCTTTGGTTGCTGTAAAAGTGTAGGTACCTCCGTTTACTATTTGCAGTCTCTTACCTGTGAGTAAGTCATTCAGATAAATTTTATCGTTGTTGAGTTCATCCGACGGGGCAAACTCCAAGGTATATGTGCCGTCATTTGTTGGAATAAAACCAAGAGATACGCTATCAAAATTAGGTACAGTGGCTACTTGTAACTTAGTGTTATCTGAAGCTGACACGTATAACTGCGCACTGCTTTCATCACCCATTTTCTGTCCATCCCAACCACTGTCAAAGCCATAGGTAGTGCCTGATTTGCTGAATATCCACACTCTGTCGGCAGAGTTGTCACTGACTACATCCATAACAAGGGAAGCCAGCTTAGATACTTTGAACGTATTATCCTTTTGGGTAGAAGCTTTATTAGTATCAGCAGAAACAGCCCGTGTCGCTATCTGATTGCCGGAAGCATCCGTTATTGTTTGATTTTTCGTCAGTTTGCTATAGTCTATATTCAACGTGGTGTTCTTATCTGCAAGTAGCATAAAGGCATGCGTCGCCGGAATCATTGAAGGTAAAGCGGTAGAGGATCCGCCGGGTGTTTGTCCTGCCAAATTAAACGGAACAGCAAGATATTGGCCGCCTGCTATTCCACTAACATTAACTTGGCTTCCATTTAATCTTCTCCATTGATCGCGTGTACCCGTATTAAACAAATATACCGTTTTATCGGTTATATCTGTTGTTAGCGCTGTTGCAATGGGTATTGCAGCTGTATAAGAATTTCCGATAAGATTGGCTCCGGAATAGTTTACATTTGCAGTTTTGGTTAGAGAAATTGTTGCATTACCAACATACAAGGTACCTGGAAAACTATAGACATCTGTAGGGAGAGTATGTGAATCATTCGTCATTTCATAACCGCGAAATGCAGTAAATTGTACATCTGGAGTGTAAGGAGCCGTTCGCCATTTGTCTCCATTATAGACTTCCGCCCACTGGTTGACGGTCTCATTTCCTGCGACGCCATCCACAGGAAAAGTAGCACTGCTCTGTATAGGAATACCAAAGTACTGCCATTGTTTGCGGTACAAACCACATTCATCACAATAGTAGGCTTTGTTATAGAACTCTACAGTCGCAGCTACATTTTGATTCTTTGTGGGGTCTGAAAATATCAAGGTTCCGTTTGTCGCTTTATTATAAGAGTCGGCTTTCACTACAATAGTTCCTTTATTGGCGTTGTTATCGATAACCTCTCCGTTAATTATAAGTTGGTTTCCGGTAGTAATGACCAAGTTTTTATCTGAAGCGTTGATTAGATTGCCGATAATGCGACCTCCGCTGCTGTTTTGGTCAACATTATCAAGGTATAAATCATTGACGGCGGCTCCTTTTCCATTGCCATATCCGTTTATGCCATTATTGTCTGCTGTGGCGAACTCGACATCTTCTCCTGCATTTGGAACAAAATTGGCTGTCCAGTTTGCTGGGATATTCCAATCTGTACTGTTTGTTCCATACCAATAGTTGTACCACTTCAACACTGTGCTGCTGCTATTATTCGCAGGGTTAGTATCAGTTGCATAATTCAATGTGGCATTATTTGTCCATGTTGTATAACCTGTACTCGGTGTGACATTGATGGTAATGGAGGGATAAGCGTACATTGATTTTAGAATATCTGTCCGAGTGAACGTATAGTTATTCCCAATATGTGCAACGGTCCATCCCGTTCCTGTGGCATTTGTCACAGTCAGTCCGGTTGGTATGACATCATTCACGGAAACAGTTTGATTATCAGGTTTATCAATAGAACTCAAATTGCTTACTGTTATAGTAAATGTGTTCCCGCTCGCTCGTGCAACGCCATTATTATCTACGCCTTTCTGTATTGCTAGATCCAAGTTCGGATTAAGCACGGTAGTACTTACATTAAAGTAGTTATTAGTCTGATCCGTATCAGTAATTCCTGTTGCAGACGGGTCTATGCCCACGCTATTGTTGATAATTCCACCACCTGGCATGGTTGAACCTATTTTCCCTATAATCGTGAAGGAGGCTTCACTGTTGGCCGCCATATTCATTTGCACCTGAAAAGGATTTGTCAATCCTGTAGTATTAGGTGTTCCGCTGGTGAATCCCACAGCTGTATTTCCTATATTTCCTTTATTGTTGAATGTAATGGAAGATAGTGAGAAACCTTCCGGTGGCAAAATATTCCCTTTACCATCTCTTATTGTATCGTTCAGCATCAAGCCTGTCAATTCGGATGAAGTATCATTTACTACATTTACTGTATAGGTCAGATTTCCACCAAGAACCTGACTCGTATTGTCTACGCTCTTTTGCACGCTTACACCGCCAGGTGTAGTAATAATTAAGTTTCGAATCTCATGATAGTTAACTCCACCTCCAGTGGAAGCTGAAAACCCTAATTTCAGATTATCAGGAATCGGATCGGTAGTTGTATAAGTCAATAATTGCGTATAATTTCCAGTTGAAGTAGTAGTCCAAAACGCTGTAATTTTGTATTTTGCCGGAGTACCACCAATCGGTACAATCGTAATTTTTACCTTTCTATAAAAGGTTGCATCATCCGGACGAGTTTGAGTTGTAGTTGTACTATTATAATCTACTGAACCGGAACTATTTTTACCGGTGTTAGTTTCCATACTTCCTGTTGATGTTAAATATTTCCAACCAGACGCCGCCGTTCCTCTCAAAGTCACCGCGTTGGGTATCAGACTTCCTGAAAGTCCACCGGTTTTTCCTTCAGTAGATGCTCCATAATTCCCATATTCGTCTATTCCGATACCTATATACCCACCGGGCAATCCTGTTTGACCTGTTTTTTGTGCATATCCCAACGACCCTCCGTCGGCTCCTATTTGAAAAGATGTCTTTGCATCAAACAAAAAAACAGAAAATCCATCGGCCCCATTGTAGTTATCATTAATATCTCTCCATGATTTATATTCAAATTCGATATTCACACCAAGTGTGCTTGGAAATGATGTATTAATGTATGCGTATCCCGCTAAGTTTGTTGTCGCATCGGTAAGTCTGAGCCAACCTTGGTTGACCGGATCAACATTACCGGACGTTAAATAGGCGGAGAAAGGATTACTATGAGAAGACGATGTCCCTTGTCCTCCTAGAATAATATTGCTTCCAATCGAACTTTTCTTAAAACTTTCTGTGATCGTAAACTGCGCCTTTATCTGTGTTGAAAAAAGGAGAAAAGCCATTACTGTAAATATTGCTCTCGCTGTATAATTATAATGAATGTGTTTCATAATCAAATTTCTTAATTTAGACTTTAACCTCATTACCTCACAGTCCATCCTTTGAGTGAAAGTTCTGCTTTCATTTCATTCGACACTTGTTTATCCGATAACCAGAGCTCTCCCCTTGTCACCTCATTCAACGCTATGGATATTTTCTGTGTTTCGCTGTCGGACAAGCGATTTCCGTATATCCATAGCCTATTCAATCTCTCGTTCTTGGATATATCCAGTGAAGTAAGGCTATTATTGTAACAAAGTAACCGCTCCAAAAATGGATTTTTAGCGACATTCAACGTTGTCAGTTTATTGTCAGAACAATCCAGAGCAGCAAGATTTGTATTGCTTGACACATTCAATGACTCAAGCCTGTTATTATAACACCAGAGAGAGAATAAAGCCAAGTTGGCAGAAAGGTTAAGCGACCTTATTTCATTTTCGGAACAGTCAAGGCGTTGTAAAGATATGTTTTTTGATATCTCTATGTCTGATAATTTATTCTGCGGACAATTCAGCGTTGTCAAATATGGATTCGCTGTGATATCCAAACGAGTCAGTTGGTCTGAGGCACATCCCAAATAAGTTATATTCCCATGTATAGTAATCTCTTTTACATCTTTAGGAAGTGTGTATTCTTCGTAGGCGTTAAATATCTTCACATCTTCAGATCCGTCAACAGCGCGCTTACC
This sequence comes from Bacteroidales bacterium, assembly GCA_012517855.1. Lineage (GTDB taxonomy): Bacteria > Bacteroidota > Bacteroidia > Bacteroidales > Bacteroidaceae > JAAYUD01. The sequence goes on along the minus strand of JAAYUD010000019.1, from coordinate 8,928 downwards.
ATCGGCGTTAAGATCTATCCACACGTCACATTTAGCTTCGGTGGAAGCATCCATGGAAAGGCTTATTTTTCCATCGTCACGAACTGTAATAAGTTTCATTAAGCTTCCTTGCAAGATCGGATTCGTCACAGGTTCAAGAACCTCCTCTCTCTCATCAGAACAGCCGACCATGATGGATGATATGGTGATGAGACCTAAGAAATATAAGAATTTGTATTTCATTTGCAATTCATTTAATCTTTCATTTTTTATCAGATTGCTACATCATACTTGTACCAGGTGTTCCGAACGATTTTGTCAGGCAGAGGAAGCCTATACAATTCCGGACCGAACTCGGGGGGAGGTAGCGGACCGTCATCCACGCGTGGTAGATTTATTTCGATAACAGACCCTGCAGCATCATTTTCATTGATATAGGTGATTACTTTCAATGTTGTGACCTTACTATCTGTCAGAGTATAACCAGCCCCCGTATCTGAAGTCGGTGATGTATTCAAAGAAGCTCCCCATGAGGTCCAATCCGATGTATTCGGCCATATATTGGAAGAACTGTTAACCGTAACAGGAGTTTTAGTGTCGGGCTTAATGACATAAGTATTTTGGTCAAACCCCACATAGCGATATTTATATTCTACCAAACTATTGTCGCTTAATGTTGGCACAACCTGAAAACCCGAACTAAGTGTAACATTCAGTTCGACTTTGGCGATGGCCCGTATTAGTGGGACATTATCCAATTGATAGTCGGAGATAAAATCATGAGTGGCATTTCCGGACATGAGTATAGGGTATCCAAGGTCTGATGACCAAGGTTTTGTTGTCTGGCGGGAAACGGCCTGTAATCCGCTTTCCGAGGTCACCGCATCCAATGTCGTCTTTAAATCAACGCAATTAGCCACAACATATACCTTTCGTGTTCCCACCTCAGCCTGAGTTTGGTTAAGAATGACCTTGTTATCTGCGGTGTCCCATGTTCCGCCTGTAAACGCTGTTGTATTTATATAGTATTTAATAAGTACCTGCGAACTTGTTGTCGGGAACAGAAAGACATATAGATCAGTTATTTCTTTTTCTGCGGCACTTCCCGGATCCGTTGTTTCTGCTCTCGTCATTTTTTTTGCCGATGCGGTGTTACCGTTTGTTACATTCAATGTATAGTCAGGTACTATAAATGAGAGTTCTATTTTTTTACCTTTCCCGAGTTCGTCTTCTCCGCCATCTTTGTTTGAAGACGAGCATGCTCCCAAAAACAGACCCGTAAACAGTATTATAATTAGTTTGTCTATTTTCATTGCTATTCGTTATTTGGTAAAAGTTTTCATTACAGTCCCGTTATAAATCACCTGCAAGTAATCACCGGATAAAGGTGCGGTATTCAAGTCATAAGAGGCAGAAGCCGTACTGCTTACATCTGTAAACGTCTTTTGGGTAGTACCGTCACTAAAAGTTATGCCATTGAGGGTTTTGAGGGTTACCGAAAACGGGGGGCATGCTTGAACCGTATTATTGATGTTGATCTTGGTTCCATCAACTTCCACATTATAGCCATAACCCATATAAATAGACTTGTATACCATATTCCAATCGTTTACGGTATAGAGAACCTCTATCTGCTGCAGATTGTTTACCGTGTATTTATAATGGTGGTTGCGCCATATATTATAGTCGGGCGTAAAACTTGCATCATTGCCTGTTGCCTTCTTCAGATAATCCGTCGTTATATTATTATTGTTGGAAATAATCGGTATGTCATAGGTCTTGCCTTCCATGGTCTCAATAGTAAAATAATTGATGGGGGTGTTGTTGTTCGATGTGTTCCATGAAGCCGTAGAAATGATTGCCTCCGGCATATAGCAGACATAAGTCTCGTCGTTTACTTTCTTCAAAGGCATCCCATCTGTAAAATATGCAGATGGTGCTGTAACCGAAGGATTCGTCAGACAGAACTGACGGTTGGCATTATGAAAATATACATTCTTTACGCCTAATGTACTGGTCAATGCAGATAGGGAGAAATCTACCTCTAATTTTGCAGTAACTCGGATGAGCTTCACCTTATCCTCCCCATTCGGGTAGAAAGGTGTGGGCTGGTAGATATTGCCGCCTTTGGTGACAGTCTGGTTTAAATAAACCCTTGACATGGGAAAACCTTTGTTCAATGCCGCACTCTGGTAGAGATCCGGATCTAGGTCACGCAAAGTATTCATACTGGTTGTTTTCAAATCCGTTTCGTTGGTTATACCTTGCAAAACGGATTTCAGATCCGGCATATTCGCTATGAAATAAAAATCGCGCTGACCGGGAGTCAGTTTTACCACGAACGTATTACTGTTTGTCATGGCTATTCCGGACTCATAATATTCGGCAATCTTCTCACCCGAGGTAGTGTCAAAAATCAACATTGCCAAGTCATGCACACGATCTTCATAATCGGTGTAGTCCGTATTGATGGATTCCTTACCGTCTACATGTGCCGCTCGTGTCACCGAAAGATATACGTTTGGATCCGTTTTATCTGTATTTACGGAATCAGAACATCCCGAGAACAGAAGCAAAACTGTGGCCAATGCGATATATATATAATCTATTTTCTTCATAATTACATTGAATTGGGAGGCATAGGGAATCTTGCTTTACATGCCCAACTGTGTCTCATAGCTGTGGACGAGCCAGTTATTCACAAAGATATCACATGAAATGTGAGACGCACAGCAGTCGGTAAGTATAAACTTGATAACAAAATCATGTTGACAAGCCATGTTGATGTTGGTTTGCTTTTCATAAAGCAGCAGGATACTGCCTATCAAATCGCCACTGAAAACGGTTTTATTACCTTTTACATAATTAAGCGTAAGCACATTGTTATAACCTGTTTTCAGATCCATCGTCGCGAAGTCCCAACTGACGGAATTGATTTTTTTCGTGTCGCTAATCTCCCCAGAGTTATAATAATGGACATTTAGTGCAGGATAATTCAACGCAGTACCGCCAAGGGGCATGTTTCCGTCTATATTAATCGTTCCATCGGCTGAAGTAACGCCTACCGTGAAGTCTTGAGGAAGTATACCATCTTCCATGAGCGTATTCTCATCCAGCTCTACTTTTACAGTCACACGGTTGGTTATTTCTTTCGTATTAATCGCCGTATACCTATATACTGAACCCTCCTTGTCTGGATCTGGGAGCGATATCACAGGACTTTCACCTTGCCACAACCTTGTTCCTGTAAGGTCTTCAGCTGTACCAGACACTGATTTCAGTGTCAGCATTACATCATTTTTACTTGTCGTACCGTTGACAAAGGAGCCGGTTGTAAACTTTTCATTAATACCTGCCCATGCTACAAAGGTGAAGTCACCATCGGAAACAGGCATCAACACCTCATGCTCACGACTCAATGTTACATTCTTTTCAGTAACCGATGTGACTAATTTGTCATTTTTGTCGAATGCAAATACCGTAAGAGATGGAACACTCCCGATGAATGTCGAATCCGACGCACAAGGTGTCTTTGAATAAAAATTCACATATACACCTTGGGGACAATGCTTCAAATCATCATATATAAAAGAGTCACAGCTCCATAGAATTATTCCCAACGCGAATAGCGTCATTAATATCTTGTAAGATAAAAACTTCATTCGTTGCATTCTTTTAAAGTTTCTTAATCGGTTTTATAAAATGAGAACGGAATTGCCCCACTTTTAGGGTTTGCTGTCTTTATGCTAGGACAATTCCGTTTCTTTGGTGTATCTTATTTTTTATTCTTTAAGAATTTATTCTGTGTACCGCAGAGCTTAGATACCTAAATCTATACCGTAAGAATGAACCTGCCATGGCATTACCGTTATATCTACACTCATCCATGTTTCAGGAGTAGTCAATGGATCTGTTGGATCAATCGGATTAACCGGTTCGTTAGGTTCACCAGGACCAGGTGTCGGTTTCGGATCCGGATTCAAAGGTGTATTACCTGGACCGTTAGGATGTTCAGGATCCTCCGGATAAAGAGGATTCCAGTTGGTACCGATAGTTTTGAAACCGGTGATATGGATATGGTAGATGTTATTACGCAATACCGGAGAATTGTACCAGTCAGGAATAACATCCGGATTAACCCAAGCATAATACAATACTTTTCCACCAACATATTTAGCTACGGTTTGGTTTGTAACACCACCGTTAGCAGGATTAACAGCATTGGCAGATGTTGTATAGTATTTACCATTAGCACCAAGATAGAAGGTTCCGTCTGTATTGGCAGTACCACCGTCTGCATAGGTTGCAGGGGTATATTTGGCTCTTACTAAAACATAGGCAGTGTTGCCCTTTTTATAAAGTGAAGCATTTCCAACTCCGTAAGTATGTGTAGTTGGCAAAATAAATTTACCGTTCACTGCATTGGCATCCAAGCCTAAAGAAGCGAGAACAGCTGCAGCGTTGGAACCGTCAGCCGCCAATTCCGTATAAGCAGAAAGCAGAGGAACGGTTGTTCCACCAAATCCAGTGGTCTTATTTTCAAACAAACCTGAATAGTCGTATTTACTACCTGCATTTGTGTAATAATCTGCATCAGCATTAGGCATCCATGCATAGTTTGGCGTCATATAATCAGTTTTGCGCTGAACATATAAAGAGTTTTCTCCTTGTGCCAAAACCCAAGTGATATCACTTACAGTACCCACGACTACATTACCCGACGTCACATCATAACTGTTTGCCGCAGTGGTTACCATCACACGTGCTGAAGCTCTTTCAACTTTCACACCTACACGGTTCTTGCTAGCATCTCCTGCGGCGGCTGCCAATGTTTGGTCAGAAGTGATGTTCGGTTGAACATTCAGCGTTACGTCTTCGGAGTTTGTCATAGTAATGATATCCTTGGAGTTTACAATCGCAGCTATATTTGAAGCGGATGTGCTTACCGAGGTAGATGTACCGGAATTAGCCAACGTTAGGGCTAATGTTTTGAAAGCATTGTCAAACTCAGGAATAGTAGTTGCACTTAAAGCGTTTGTAATATTAGCATTCGCATTGATAACGGCATAAACAGCTTTGGCTCCTGCCGTTGTCTTGATGGCCTTTTTGGGGGTCAGTATTACCTGCTTACTTCCATCTGTTGCGGCTGCTACTGTATAATCACCGTTGGATACATCAAAAGTAGAGTGAGATACCGTTGCCTTGGTTGCATCAACCAAATAGATATCAACGGTCTTGATCTCGTCATTTCCAGCCCATTCGCCTACGTAATTGTAGTCGGTCGGCAACGCGCGGGTATTGCTATTACCCAATGACAGGGAGAGACTAACTGCGACATTGGTGTTACCTGTATTGGTTCCGTCGCCGGCCGACACCGTGTTGTCACTATTACACGCTGTCAGGCTCAATCCTATAGCAACGATGCCTAACATAAAAATTGTTCGAATTTTTTTCATGTTTTTGTTTGATTTATTGAAAAATGAATGTTATTAATTGTAATCTTTTTAAATGATATTACTGCTGTTCAACAACCTTTTCTAATTCCTCAAGGTTGTGTTTTGCATGAGTATCTCCGTTATTGGCTGCTTTATCAAGGAAGTTCTTTGCTTGTGACAAATTACCTTTTAGAGCATAACCTACGCCCAAGTCGTTCCATGCTTTGGCATTGTTGGATATTTTAGATAGTCGTTCCAAGGCTCCATTTACATTACCTGCCTCAATATCGGAGGATGCGGAATTTAGAATGGAAAGCTCATTGTTAGGATAAAGACGCGCTGAAATATCGAATACTTCCTTAAACTCTTTACTACCGGTGGGATAGCTTTGTGCCACCATATACATCTCGTTTAGGTTCAATAACTTTGGGTTAGTCTTGATTATTTCCCGAGCTTCCTCCACGCTGAATGGGCGGACATTATAGACAATAGTATATTCTGTACGCCGGAGAGGCGGATAATATTCATCCAGCAATGTGCGGTAAGTGGCTCCGCCTGAAAGTTTATTCAGTTTGACGTCACGGGCATCAGGGTTAGATATTTGGTCTATAATGTTGAGGACGGCCTGGCGGTCTGCAAGCGTGGAACCGACTACGGCTTTGCGCAAACCGTTCCAGTCCTCACCATAACTTTTTACGAGGAGTCTGGTGCGGGGGATGCCAAAAGTAGATATTAGGTAATTGGCGAACGCTTCGGCACGGTTTTTAGCAAGGATACGGTTGTGTGCCACAGATGCCTCGGGAGAAGCATAGCCAGTAATATCTAATTTTGTGATATTGAAGTCTGTATTGTTCTGTATTTCGTGAATAATTCGATCCACTTCGTTCAGTTTCACCGCATTGTTCTTATAATCACGGTGCAGTTCATAACGGTCTACAACAAAGTTGAAAGTGGCAGAATGTTTCTCACTACGTGTCTTTACTTCAGCTTCGGGCATCAGATAGGTCACTTTGTAAGTTGGTTTATAATCTCCGGGGAGGAAACGTTTATCCACTGTATAGGAAAGACCTTCACCTCTGTTGCAATCGGCGCAGCCTTTCACATTTTCATTTAGTACTAGACTTGCGTCTTTCATCCAGTCAGTACGAGACAGTTCCGTCGTATAAGCGACCGTTTGTATTTCGTTGTAGCTTCTCCTTACAATAGTATAAGGAGCCTTATCGTTATTTAAGTCAAGCGGATTGTGAAACATCTGTTTGCGTTTGAGTATTTTGAAACGCTTATGTCCCGCCAAAACGATGGGGGCCAACTGTACACTGGTTTCGTCATGGTTGGATTTGATGACTGGAGTAAGAATAACCATATCATTGGGCTTGATGTCTAAACCGTCTATAACGACGTTCATGGAAACACCCATTTTATCATTTAGCCTGCCTATCTTGAGGTTTTCAACTTTCACTCCTTGCAGATAGCTGGTCTGCGCATGCGAGACTGCCGTCATCATGACAAATGCAAATAGTATATATTTTATTTTCATTTTGTTTGGATTACTTTAAAAAATAGATTACCGATATTCCAGCTTTCGTTACGCCCCAATAATTATAGTTGCCCTCTTCAAGCTTGCGTCCGCAATCGGTACAAGGATACTTGCTATAATGGATCCGGGCATAGCCTGCTCCAACGTTAAATTCAACATTCCATCGTTTACTTATTATCCATTGATAACCATAGCTGATACCACCACCATAGAACCAACCCTCATATCGCCTATTCTTAAGTACATTAAGGGCAACAGGAAAGTTCCAATCGGAGACATTAAATTGACCGCCATGAGCATGAATACCAAAAAAATGACCGTTAAAACGCTCGCATAACCAATATCGTGCTTCTGGCTGAACCATCCAATGTTTTAATTTTTGGTTATTACTGAATGTCCACGGATTAAGGTTACCAGAAATATCTAGTGTCCATTTCTTAGACAAACCCGCTTCCACACCAAGGTTGATCGTGGAAGTGGCATCATAAAGAAGATTCGATTTTGCGCCTAACACCTGCGACTTTGCGCCCAATGTTAAAAGACTACAACAGAAAACTACAAGGAAAAATCTTTTCATATTATATTTACTTCTATTTTCGGAATAGGCCATCATTGTTATGGTCCCATGTACAAAATTGGTTTTATTTAATTTTTTTCATTCCAATATTGTTAAATATGCAATTAACATTTATATGGTCATTACCGCAAGTCTAATTACCTCTTCCATACTCTTTGAATTATTTCTTCGTTATTTTTAATCCTTAATATAGAAGTGAACCGTTATATGAGGAAAAGTTGTGGCACAAGACTCTTAGATATTATTGATAATGCCTTTCCCTTCTTTAACGTTTTCACCTTTGCCAGATTCATACAGGTCTATGAAACATTAAGAAGGAAATGGAGTTTATTCAAATCTCTACTTTCACTTCAGTACTATAAACAGTTTTGAACTCCATATCTGTGTAAGAAACTTTTGAATATTTTGCAGGCGAAAGCTCTCTGAAAAAGAACTTCCTGTTAACGTCGGTAACATTCCCCTTAAACGTATCTGGTACTGAAATAAATGCACCAACTAAAGGTCTGCTATTATCTTCTACATCAGTATCCCGAACAACGGAATTCTGTGCAGTTGCAATACCTATATTAGTAAATAAGCACGCAACAAAGAACAACGATTTTTTTCTCATAAACTCTCTTAAGTTAAACGATTGTTAAACATCCAATAGTGGACAAAATTAATCATTATTTTTAAATCTTCCATTTATTACATTGACAATTTTCAGTAATTTATCATTTTGTCATAAAATTCAGAAGAATTAGATTTAATCAACCACTTTTTAATTACATAAATAAAGCTATACAATCATTTAATATACCAGATAAATATTCTTTATAAATGAAAGTATTTGAATCAGGATAATATGAACTTGTTTTATTAAAATTACTTTGCTTATGGATGTTTTTGAAAAATACTAGATTATAAGAGTCTGTTTAAAATTCGCTCATATCTTTTTCTAACCTGAATAATTCACAGTCAACAAAAAAAGGAAGCTATCCTTTGCCATGTCGGCAAAAAGCAGTAACTTTAAAGTACTAATAATCAAATTACTGAATAGCTTCCTATGCGCAAAGATACCACTTTAAATACAGAAAATCAATTAAAAAATTTATTTTTTCTGCCTGTACTTATCAAAGGTAAAAAAGTAAAGGCCGATTTTGATGCTCCCGACCTCTCTTCCAATGGAGGCTTGGCTCTTATGGATAAAAACAATTGTTCCTTCCTGGATGAGATCGCCGCTTGCATTCCCGACTATCGTAATCAATCCTTGATACTGCATAGCCACCGCGATATGCTTCGTCAACGCGTGGGTCAGATTCTTTGCGGTTATGAGGATGCCAACGATTGTGACTATCTACGGGATGACAGCGCGCTGAAGATGATGGCGGATCGTCTTCCTTCTGATAACGACCTTTGTT
>JAAYUD010000018.1 GCA_012517855.1 Bacteroidales bacterium | reverse complement strand
GATTTAGGACGGTGCTTTAGTCGCTCTCTCCCTATACTTCTTAATCTTATTGAAATGAGTTCAGATTGAAGGCTTTTTGACGCACTTCATCGGATACGTCTATGACTTGCCCGTCGTAGGCCAGACGGATATTGTCGGGAAGTTTGTCGTTCAACTCTTTGTGCAGTCCTGCCTGATGGCTCATGTGTACGAAAAAGGTTTGCCTGGCGTCGATGCGTTGGGCGGCGACTATAGCTTCGTCGATATTCTGATGAGAATGGTGCGGCTGTATGCGAAGGGCGTTCAGAATGAGCGTATCAATGCCGTGGAGGGTATTGAAAGACATATCTGACAGGGTAGACATATCTGTGATATATCCGAGTTGATTGATGCGAAATCCGAGAATAGGAATATTGCCATGAATTACTTCGAATGGCATAATTTCCACGTCTTTCACCCGAAAGGGACGAAAAGCGGAAATCTCGTGCAGAGACAGTTGAGGAACGCCCGGATAAAGCTTGCCTTCTTTGAAACAGTAGGGCATCCTTGCCTTTATGGAATCGCAACTGCGTTTATCGCAGAAAATAGGAATGGGAGCAAACTTGCAGAATGGGCGCAAATCGTCCAAACCTCCTACATGGTCGTAGTGCTCGTGAGTGATAAGTACCGCATCGATAGGAGCAAATGGCAGATGAAGCATTTGTTCTCGAAAATCAGGTCCGCAGTCGATGAGAATACGTGTATTGCCTATGGTGACTAGCGAAGAACAGCGCAACCGTTTGTCGTGTATGTCGGTAGAAGTACAAACCGGACAAGTGCACCCTATCTGAGGCACACCGGTTGAAGTTCCGCTACCTAATATTTGGACTTGTATGCTATTCATGATGGCTTTTATCTTTTTAAAGTATTACTTTAAATAAAGTTTACTTCCGGGTGAATATCAATATTGAATTTATTGAAAACAGATTGTCTGATCGCATCACTTAGGGCAACTACGTCTTTGCCTGAAGCTCCACCTCTGTTTACGAGTATTAAAGCCTGTTTGTCGTATACGGCAACCGGTCCGAGGGACTTTCCTTTCCATCCGCATTGTTCGATCATCCATCCGGCAGGCACTTTGATATTGAACGCATCTAGTTCGTAGAAAGGAATATCGGGATAGCTCTTCTGAATCTGCTCAAATTTCTTGCGAGAGATGATGGGATTCATGAAGAAACTGCCGGCATTGCCTATTGTTTGAGGATCGGGCAATTTGTTGGAGCGTATCGAGATGATGGCTTGCCGTACGTTGTCGAGATTGGGCGATGTATACTTTGCCAATTCGGCACGAATGGAACCGTAATCCAAATGATAGCACTCTTTCTTTTTGAGCCTAAAGGTGACATAAGTCACAAAATAGCGCTTCATATCAGGACGTTTGAAGATGCTTTGACGATAGCTGTATTGGCACTGCGGATTGGTAAAAATGCAGTCTTCACCTTTTGCATCGACGGTCTCCACACATTGTATAATGTCTTTGACCTCTATGCCATAGGCTCCGATGTTCTGAACAGCCCCTGCTCCCACCTCACCGGGAATAAGCGAAAGATTTTCGGCCCCATACCATTGGTGGTTGACGCAATATGCTACCCATTCGTCCCATATTTCACCACCTCCTACACGCACAACGATATCGTCGTCGGTCTCGTACATCACTTCTTTGCCTTTGATGCGCGAGTGAAGAATGGTGCCCGGATAATTGCGAGTGAAAAGCAGATTGCTGCCTTGTCCGATGTGCAGATAAGGTTCGGTCAATGCACCTGACGCTATAAACTCCTTCAGCTCGGCTACGGAGTCATATTCAATATATCGGGCAGCCGTAGCGGCTATGCCGAAAGTATTGTGTCCAATGAGGGAATAATCTACTTCATCTTTCATATTTCTGTACCTTACATGCTCGTGTCTTCAAATTTGTAAAGCTTCCATTTGCCTGCTTTCTTGCGGAAATAGAGCATGTTGGAGAAGCCATTGCTTACACCTTTGAATGCAACGATTTTTTGTATGGACTTGTCCGAATTTTGTTGTCCGTAATTGATATTCGATAATTGAAGTATAGGCAGTTGCGGCTTGAACGCAAACCATTGGCTGACATCAATCGTAGCCTCTATCATCGAAAAATCATCATCGGGATTGGCGGTGACAAACTTCAGCGGTTGGCACACTCTCTGAGCCTGAAACAAACTGTCGGTAGAGAAACGACCATAGAAGTTGAGGAACGTTTCGTCTTCGATATTCGTCATCTGGCTCATATTGATAGACTCGAGCAACCACATGCCGCGTACCCTTTTGAAGTTGTAGTGTTTTACCATTTTGTTTTTGGGATAGAGCCACTCCACTTGTACGCTCTTCAGAGATGTGTCGTTCACTAAATCCATATCTTTCTGACGATCGAATATCAATGTGTAAATCTTTTGATGGATAAACAGATAATCGTGTTTCCAATGACGGGCATCAATAAATGATTTTTTTCCACCATTGTCAACCAATAGCGGAAATACTATTCGCTGGCGTTGAATTGCCGGATCGGATGCAAAATTGTAAATGAAATCATTAAACAATTCATCGGCATTGGTCTGGTGAGGACCTTTGGCTGCCTGGGCTAACGAATCTTCATTCAAACGGTGGATAGAATCGGACATTCGAGTAGGAAGATTGTTACTTTTTTTGTTGTTGCAAGAGCCCAAAACCAATAGCAGGAAAATAAATCCTGCAATCATTCTTTTCATAAATTACCTGACTTAAAACAAACTCTCTTTAATAATTCTATAAGACATATATTACTTAACAGTTGTGCAAAGGTAATTACAATTTCTGAGAAAATTTAATATTTTTATTAAAAAAGATAACCTTTCGGAAGCTTTCGACAATTATATTGTGATGCCATAATTTCTCCATAGGCTCCAGCCGAACGGATGGCGATAATATCACCACGTTTTGTCTCATTTAATTTAACATTTTTGTCGAAAACATCAGTTGATTCGCAAATGGGACCGACGACATCATATCTCTTTTTTGGAGCATCCGATGAGAGATTTTCAATCAGATGATGGGCGTGGTAAAGAGCCGGTCGAATCAAGTCGGTGAAGCCTGCATCAAGAATTGCAAATTGTTTGTTAGTGCCCTGCTTTACATAAAGAACGCGTGAGATGAGCGCTCCGCATTGTCCTACGACACTTCTGCCCAGCTCGAAATGCAGTTCTTGCCCCTTTCTCAAATTAAGATGCTCAGCATAGGTCGCAAAATAGGTCGCAAAATCGGGAATAAGATTCTTGTCTGGCTGTTTGTAATCGATACCTAAGCCCCCTCCTACATTTATATTCTCCAAATGAATGCCTCTTGCTTCAAGTTTGTCTTGCAGTTCGTTTATCCGTTGGCATAGAGCAATAAAGTCGTCCATGACCAATATCTGCGAACCGATATGGAAATGCAGTCCGGTGAATTTTATATTTTTCATTTGCAAAGCCATATCTATGACTTTGTCCATGTCGTTCATGCTAATACCGAATTTGTTTTCGGCCAGTCCTGTGGTAATATTGGCGTGCGTATGGGCTCCTACATTAGGATTGATGCGAAAAGCCACGTTGGCGATGCAATGTTGACGTTGTGCCAACTGATTGATAACTTCCAATTCGGGTACGGACTCCACATTGAAACAAGCAATGCCAGTTCTCAAACCCAGTCTTATTTCTTTATCGGACTTGCCTACTCCTGCAAATACTATTTTGTTGGCAGGAAATCCGGCTTTCAATACAGCCTCTATTTCGCCACCACTGACACAATCGGCTCCAAAGTTCTTCTGAGCGATCAAAGAAAGTACACGAGGATTTACGTTGGCTTTGACGGCATAATGAACGTGGAAGTTGCCATAGCGGCTGGCTTCTTTAGTGATGCAATCAAGCGTTTGGGTCAATAAATCCAAATCATAATAGTAGAAAGGAGTCTGATAGGCAGAGAGCCTTTCTAATGGAAATTGATAGTTCATTGAATTATTTATTTGCAAATAATTTGTTACTCAAAGACTGTAGGGCTTTCTTTTTATCTTCTTGACGTATCAGCATTGAGATGTTGTAGTTACTGCCGCCGTACGAAATCATTCGGACTTGTATGTCACCCATTGCTTCGATTGCTTTGGCTTCGAACCCTACATTGTCCCATTCCAAATCGCCGACAACGCAGATGATGCACATGTCATGATCTACGGTCACAGTACCATATTTTTTCAAATCGTCGAGAATATCTTTCAGATGAGTTGTATTGTCGATTGTGATTGAAACACCTACTTCGGACGTACAAATCATATCGATAGAAGTGCGATAACTTTCGAATATCTCAAATACTTTGCGCAAGAATCCGTAAGCCAATAGCATACGGCTCGATTTGATTTTGATTGCTGTAATATTATCTTTAGCAGCTACTGCTTTTATCATACCTTGTTCTGTGCTGTTAGAAATTAATGTTCCAGGAGCAGACGGGTCCATCGTATTGAGCAAACGAACGGGGATATTGGCATACTTTGCCGGTTGGATGCAGGTAGGATGCAATATCTTGGCACCGAAATAGGCCAATTCTGCTGCTTCCTCAAATAGTAGATGACGTACAGGTTGAGTATGATCTACAAAACGCGGATCATTGTTGTGCATACCATCTATATCTGTCCATATTTCGATTTCGGAAGCTCCGGCTGCCGCACCTATTAGTGAAGCCGAGTAGTCGCTTCCACCACGCTGCAAGTTGTCGATCTCGCCGTAGGCATTGCGGCAAATATATCCTTGAGTGATAAAAAGCTTTGTATCAGGGTATGTATCAAGTATTGTCTGTAGCTTTTCTTTAATGTAAACTGCATCCGGTTCGTTGTTGCGATCGGTGCGCATAAAGTCCAATGCCGGTAGTAATACGGAATCTACATGCTGTTCGTTGAGATAAAGCTGCATCAAATTCGTTGACAGAAGTTCGCCTTTCGACAATACCACTTTCTCTTCGAATAGCGTGAACATATCTTTAGCAAGCAAACGCAGTTCGTCAAAATGAGTTTTAAGGATTCCAAGAGCTTTCTGTTTATATTCGTCAGTCGAGTACAGACTGTCTACAGTCTGTTTATATTTAGCCTCCAGCTTGTTGATGATCTCGTTGGCACCCTCTGGATTCTTTTGAGACAAATAGTTAGAAATCTCTACCAACGTGTTAGTAGTCCCCGACATAGCCGAAAGGACAACTATATTACGTTCACCGTCGGTAATTAATTTGGCTACTTCTTTGATGCGCTCTACCGACCCTACAGAAGTTCCTCCAAACTTTAAAACTTTCATTTTGTACAGTGTTTAATTATTAGTTATTTTCTTTAATTGTTTCTTCTCCATATTCGCCGGTTACATCTGTCAGCCCTTTGTCTTCCAATTCCAGCACTTTGCCATTAAACTTACGAACAATATGAAGATTGTGAGTGCTCATAATGACCAAAGCCCCCTTTTCGCTGAACTCTTGCAATAGATTGACAATATCAACCCCCGTTTCAGTATCAAGATTCCCTGTAGGTTCATCGGCCAGAATAATATCCGGATTGTTGAGTACGGCTCTGGCTATGACAATGCGCTGTTGTTCTCCTCCAGACAATTCACTGGGCATTTTCTGGGCTTTGTCTTGCATACCTACCTTATTCAGTACTTCGTCAATGCGTTCGCCAATCTTGACTTTATCGTCCCATCCGGTTGCTTTCAGTACAAAAGCTAAATTCTCGTATACCGTACGGTCGATGAGGAGTTGGAAATCTTGAAATATAATGCCTACGCGACGACGAAGCTGAGGAATATTTTTTCTTTTGATAGTAGTCATATCATTGTCCAAAACCCGTGCTTCGCCCGACGTGATGTCGAGTTCTCCATACATCGTTTTCATCAAACTTGTTTTTCCGGTTCCTACTTTACCTATTAAAAAGATAAATTCACCTTTGTGGAATTCCAAGTTGACGTGTTCAAGAATAGGTATTCCCTCTTGTTGTATTTCAACATCCAGATATTTTACTAATGCTTCTTCCATGATTTACTATGTCTTTCAACTAATTCATGAGCTAAATCTTCAATGCGATAACCTTTCGAAGTGAGCAACACGATAAGATGATAGAGCAAGTCGGCCCCTTCATATACCATTCTTTGGGGTGTGCCATTAGTCGCTTCTATCACAGTTTCTACGGCCTCTTCGCCTACCTTTTGAGCCATCCTATTCACGCCACTCTCAAACAAGCTGGTGGTATACGAATCTTTAGGCATCTCTTTGTAGCGTTTATCGATAAAATCTTGTAATTCTTTGAGGAACATAATCGGTTCTTCGTTCTTCTCGCCCCAACAGGTGTCGGTTCCTGTATGGCAAGTGGGTCCTTCGGGGTGAACTTGAACCAATAAGGTATCATTATCACAATCGTTTTTCATTGAAACCAGGTGGAGCACATGACCGCTTTCTTCACCTTTGGTCCACAATTTCTGACGAGAGCGGCTATAGAAAGTAACTAAACCTGTTTCGTTGGTTTTATCATACGCTTCACGGTTCATAAAGCCAAGCATCAACACCTTTCGGGTGTCGGCATCTTGTACAATTGCCGGAACAAGTCCGTTCATTTTATCAAAATCGATATTCATTTTATCTATCTTATATTCTTACTGTTATATTACGACTGCAAAGATAAGATTTTAATTCGGGAATTGGTATCTCTCCGAAATGAAAAACACTTGCAGCTAATGCGGCATCTGCTTTACCTTTCAAAAAAACGTCGGCAAAATGCTCTTTCTTGCCTGCTCCTCCCGAAGCAATAATCGGAATGGAAAGCTTGTTGGACAGTCGCGCTAGAGCCTCATTGGCATAGCCGTTCTTAACTCCGTCGTGATTCATACTGGTAAACAGTATTTCGCCTGCTCCCCGTTCTTGAGCCTCATAGGCCCATTCGAATAGTTTCTTCTCCGTTCGTTCTCTACCACCTTTCAGGTAGCAGAACCAATCTTTATCATCTTCTCGAGCATCGATAGCCACCACACATACTTGAGACCCGAAGTGCGTAGCGATGTTCTCTATCAATTGAGGATGCAATAAAGCCGAAGAATTGATCGAAATCTTGTCGGCACCGGCAACTAATAGCCGTTCGACGTCTTCAATCTCGTTGATGCCACCACCTACGGTAAACGGTATGTTGATATTGGCAGCTATACGGCTTACCAATTCCGTAAAGGTCTTGCGCTCTTCATAGCTTGCCGTGATATCCAGAAACACTAACTCATCTGCCCCTTGGCGACTGTATTCACGTCCCAATTCGACAGGATCGCCGGCTTCACGGAGGTTCACGAAATTGATACCTTTCACGGTACGCCCATCCTTAATATCCAAACATGGAATGATTCTCTTTGCTAACACGCTATTTCTTGTTCTTTCTGATTAATTAAAGCTTGTGCACACACTATAGTTTCTCAAGGTCTTCGAGAGAAATTTTACCTTCGTAGAATGCTTTTCCTATTATTACGGCAGGAATGTGAGCCTCGTTCAATTTCTTCACGTCGCCTATGCTGCTGACGCCGCCGCTTGCTATCAGGTGCAGCGTGGGATGTTCTTTCAATATATCCTTGTACAGTTTGATATTAGGGCCTTGCAGCATTCCGTCGCGCTCAATATCGGTGCAAATAACTATTTCGACTCCTTTGTGTATGTAGTCTTCAAGAAAAGGTTTCAGATGGCATTCGCTTTCTTCGGTCCATCCTTTCACTGCTATTATGCGGTCTTTTACATCGGCGCCGAGAATGATTTTCTCTCTTCCATAGCAATCAAACCATTTGTCAAAAAGCTCTGGGTTGGTCACGGCTACACTTCCTATGGTAACCTGCTGAGCTCCATTTTCGAAGGCAATCATCAAATCTTCATCACTTTTTATTCCTCCACCGAAATCAATGGTCATAGAAGTCCGCGAAGCAATCATATTCAGTATCCGATAGTTTTCTACATGATGCGAAACAGCTCCATTCAGATCAACCACATGTAGTCTCTGTATGCCATAATCTTGGAATTTTATAGCTACATCCACCGGATTGTCGCTATAAACTTTTTTAGTATCGTATTTGCCTTTTTCAAGACGTACACATTTCCCATCGAGTAAATCGATGGCTGCAATCAACTCTATCATAATTCCAAAAAGTTTTTTAATATTGTCTCACCTACACTCCCACTCTTTTCGGGATGAAACTGTGTAGCGTAAAAATTATCTTTTTCGAGGGCTGCACTGAATGGCACGATATACTGTGTCGACGCAGCTGTAAAGTCGCATACCGGAACGTAAAAGCTATGTACAAAATAAACGAATTCTCCGGCTTTTATGTCACGGAAAAGTTTTCCCTTTAGATTCTCCAACTGATTCCACCCCATGTGAGGCACTTTATCGGCATGTACTTGTGGAACAAAGCGTTTGACGTTCTCGTCGAACATTCCCAAACAATCGGTGCCTCCTTCTTCAGAAGAATGGCACATAAGTTGCATGCCTAGGCAGATACCCAAAAATGGTTGGTGAAGAGATTTCAATAGCTTATCCATTCCCGTTTGGCGAAGAAATTGCATGGTCGAACCTGCTTCTCCAACACCTGGAAATATCACTTTGTCTGCTCCCTGTATTTGTTCCGCGCTATCGGTAATTTGGGCATTAACACCTAATCTTTTGAGGGCAAAATCAACCGACCGTATGTTTCCAGCGTTATATTTTATAATGACTACATTCATTTTGTATCTAACAATAGCTATATTTGTTGCTTGTGAGTCGTGCAACTTCCTTTTAGTCTGCAAAAATAGCAATTTTATGTGTAATAACACGGATTAATGAAAAATGTTTTTATAAGACAGTTTAATTTTGCTAATCAGATATTAAAATAGCCCATTGAACTTATTTTTTGCAAACTGCAAATGAGTGCTTCTTTTCTGTGAGTTTATTCACTTATTCATCTTTTATATAGAGTGAAAAATTGTCGTATGTTAGTTTTTTCGGTGACGTCCATATGTTTTCAAAAAAACTTAAGGACGTTATCATTTTTAGGAGCATACGACGTTTTCTATCTGCTATTGTTGTATTTTTATGGGCAAATTCGAGTGATGAAGTTATCGACTGTAAGCAAGTTTGCTGTAGACCGAAGACACATGTAGGCATGCTAATTAATTAGCAAATTATCTGCCTTATACTAATAAAGTTTTGTATATTTGCACATAAATATTGTCATATATATTAGAGATGAAGATAACCATCGTTTCGGGCGCACGCCCCAATTTTATGAAGATTGCTCCGATAGTTCATGCTATCGACACGGCAAAAAGAATAGGAAAACGAATTTCTTATAGATTAGTTTATACCGGAAAACAGGACGATAGCAGTTTGGAACCTTCGCTTTTTTCCGATTTGGAGATGAATATGCCTGATGTTTACCTTGGTATTGATAGCAAAAATAATACGAGATTGGCTGCTGGTATCATGTTGGCGTTCGATAAAGAACTTACCGAAAATCCGGCTCAAGTGGTATTGGTGGTAGATGATCTCACTGCTACGATGAGCTGTGCCATTGTGGCCAAGAAAATGGGTGTTAAAGTTGCTCATCTGGTTGCCGGTACTCGCTCTTTCGATATGAATCAACCCAAAGAGGTGAACCGCATGATAACAGACGGCTTGTCGGATTATCTGTTTACTGCGGGGGCAATCGCAAATAGAAATTTGAACCAGTCGGGACGAGAAGAAGAAAATGTATATTATGTAGGCAATATTTTGATAGATACTATTCGCCGAAACCGTACAAGATTGCTCAAACCTCTGTGGGCTTCGGCTATGCACCTCGACGAAGGAAAATATATCTTGCTTACACTCAATCGTCGCAAGTTGTTGAAGGATAAAGTCCTGATGAAATCGCTGCTCACCACCCTCTCGCAAAAAGCTGCCGGAGCTATGATTATAGCACCTCTGCATACATACGTTAGTGAGTGTATAAAGAAACTGGGGCTAAAGCTTTCTAATATTAATATTATGCCCGTTCAAAATTATTTGGTTTTCGGTTATCTTGTCAATCATGCCAAAGCAATCGTTACCGACTCGGGCAATGTAAGCGAAGAAGCTACCTTTTTTGGTATTCCCTGTATCACCATTAATAACTATGCCGAACATCCCGAGACATGGAAACAAGGAACAAATGAATTGGTAGGTGAAGATTCGGAAAAACTGGCTGATGCTTTGGATACGTTAAACAGCGGAGAATGGAAGAAAGGAAGTATTCCAGAACGTTGGGATGGACATACAGCCGAAAGAATAGTAAAGATATTATTGGGAGAATAAAAGAATGAAACCGCTTGCCGAACGACTGCGACCCGACAGTTTGGACAATTATATCGGTCAGAAGCACTTGGTAGGACCAAATGCTATCTTGCGCCGAATGATAGATGCAGGCCGTATTACCTCATTCATTCTATGGGGCCCTCCCGGTGTGGGAAAGACCACTTTGGCACATATTATAGCCTGTAAATTGAATACTCCTTTCTATACGCTCAGTGCCGTAACTTCGGGTGTGAAAGACGTAAGAGAAGTGCTTGAAAAGGCAAAAAAAGAGAAGTTCTTTAATACTCCCAGCCCCATATTGTTTATCGACGAAATACATCGTTTCAGCAAGTCGCAGCAAGATTCGTTGCTAGGTGCTGTCGAACAAGGCACCGTGACGCTGATCGGAGCAACGACAGAAAATCCTTCTTTCGAGGTTATCAGACCTTTGCTATCGCGCTGCCAAACTTATACTTTGGAGCCTTTAACTAAAGATGATTTACTTGATTTATTGCATCATGCCATTAGTACTGATATACTGCTAAAAGAACATACGTTTCAAATCGACGAGACAAGTGCTATGTTGCGCTATTCGGGTGGAGATGCACGCAAACTTCTCAATATATTGGAGTTGGTTGTCGAATCTTCGGGAGCAGATCCGGTGATCATCAACGACGAGATTGTTGCCGAGCGTTTGCAACAGAACCCTATGGCTTATGACAAAGATGGCGAGATGCACTACGATATTATTTCGGCATTTATCAAATCGATACGTGGTAGCGATCCCGATGCGGCACTCTATTGGTTGGCCCGTATGGTAGAAGGTGGAGAAGATCCTGCGTTTATCGCGCGGCGGTTGGTCATATCGGCTTCCGAAGATATAGGACTTGCCAATCCCAATGCCTTGTTGCTTGCCAATGCGGCTTTCGACGCAGTGATGAAGATAGGTTGGCCCGAAGGTAGAATACCTCTTGCAGAAGCAACAGTCTATCTGGCCACCTCGCCCAAGAGCAATTCGGCTTACAAAGGCATCAACGCAGCTCTCGAACTGGTGAAGCAAACAGGTAATCTACCGGTGCCACTTCACCTGCGCAATGCTCCTACCAAACTAATGAAAGATCTAGGATATAGTGGCGGCTACAAATATTCTCACGACTATCCCGGGCATTTTGTGAGAGAGCAATTCATGCCCGATGAGCTGAAAACTACTCGTCTATGGGAAGCGCAGGATAATTCGTCGGAAAGTAAACTTGGAGAACGAATGCAACATTTGTGGGGAGATAAAAAAGATCTCTGAATTATAGATTCTCTCGTCATATTAATGTTTTCGTTAGTTTCATAAATAATTGAATTGAGCCGTCTTGTATTCACATTCTACAGTTCAATTTAATGCTGTCACTGCCTAATATTACAGCGTGGGGCTTTTTCTTTTTTTATTTACGAAGTTTCTAAAGAAATATTTGCATATTTCGAGAAAAACAATAAACTTTGTAACTGATGTTGTTCATACAAAATGACTATTTATGATAAAGAGAATATTAGTACTAGCTATAACAGGATTGATGGTGTGCAGTATGTCGTTTGCAAAAAAAAACTTGCCAAGAGTAAAATTAATGCTAAAAGACAGTACTTTAGTAGAAGGCTATTTGCGTTCCGAACTCTCGGACAGAGATACTATTATAGCAATTAGTCCTGAACAAAAAGGCAAGAAGATAAAATACGATATAAAGAAAGTTGAAAAACTGTTATTGCTAGCCCAAACGGACTCTGATAAGACTGCAGAGTATTATCCCATATATGTATATAATAGTATGCGAAGCGGGAAGGGTTCTATATCCGATCATCCAATGATGCTGTTGCTTACCTATAAAGGTAAAAATGTAAATGGATATGTTGGTTTTGTTTGGGTGTTCAATTCTGTAGCATGGAATCTAGAGCCTATCGCTTATTACAAATTAGAAGAATCTCAGGTAGCTAAACCCTTTTTAAATTTCGGCACTATATTTAGAAAGGGTAAGAGTGGTATGATAAATTCTTTTAAGGAATACCCTGCTCTCACAGAGAAATTGGAGAATGGAACCTTATCAACAAAGGATATTAATAAAGACCCGATGCTGATAGTTAAAGAACTTGATAAAATTCTTGATAGTAAATAGCAACTAATCAATTTCAACAACGAATAGAAATAAATGACTTTCGACGTTGAATCGTTATATTTACACTAATTTTAAAAAAGAAAAAAGATGGAAAAGAATGACGAAAAAGTACTTGTCAAGGTATTCCCTGACGGACCTTACGAAGTAAAAGGTAATTTTAGTTTGATCGGTAAAGATGGTAAAGAAATTCCTCACGATGGTACAGTTCATCTATGCCGTTGCGGAGCATCGAAGAACAAACCTTTCTGTGATGGTGCACATCGTAAAATAGGTTTTAAAGATGGTGCAGAATAATTCCAATATCGGCTTCGGAGCGCAATAAGTTTATTTCGGCTTTTATTGGTTGATAATAGGAGGAAAAAACTTAAACGTGAGAAAAAGTATACGATATCTGTTTATTCTAATAAATGTATATAACCGCCACGATAATTAAATATCTTATGATTTAATTTCGCGGCGGTTATATTATTTGTTAGGCATTAGAGGATCGATTGTTGATCTGTGATCTTCTCTTTTTACTTTAACATTGAAAGAAGGAGAAGCGTAGTCTTTATCTAGATAGTCAGCAGGAATGGTCGTTGCGTTTCCATCTCTTTCAGCTCTATAATGCGGTGACATAATTTCTATTCCTGTTTCATTAAAACAATCTTGGATATTTTGATGTAAATCAGAATAAATCTGTGCTTGTTCATTTGGATTGTGTGTATAAGCATTAATCTGATATGAAACGTAGAAGTCATCCAGACTTGTTTGAAGAACAAAAGGTTCGGGCACTCGTAATAAATATTCGGTTCTCAATGCTGCGCCGATAAGTGCTTTATGTACTTTTGGCCATGGAGCATCATAACCTATTGTTACCGTTGTATGCACTATCAGACCTGTTCCCGTTATATCGTTGCTGTAGTTTGTTGTATGGCTATTCATTACGTTAGAGTTCGGGATTGATATTATTTCATTTTTAATTGTACGTATTCTAGTAACAAGCAACGTCTTTTCAATTACATCTCCTGTTACGTCTCCTATTTTTATGCGGTCACCGATTTTAAAAGTACGCATGTATGTAAGAATTAGTCCAGCTATTACATTATTGATTGATCCAGATGATCCGAATGTAAATAAGACACCTAAAAATACTGAAACTCCTTTAAATATAGAACTATTGCTTCCCGGTAGATACGGAAAAATAGTAACAAACATAAAAGCGTACAATAATATCCTCAATATTTGATAGGTAGGATTCGCCCAATCGGCATAAAATCCGGAAATAGTTAATCTGCCACTTTCTATTTCTGTTTTAAAAAAGCGTAGCCCTTTTAGTATATAATAAAAAATAATGAATATGACAATAATGGCAAATAGTTTCGGTAAATAATCCCAAAATCCTATGGCAATCGATTTTATGGGATTAAGAATATAATTAAATAAAGTCTTTGCAAAACTCCTAGTCCAAGGAAAAATACCAAAAAGTAGTAGTAGTGAAATATATATGGCGATTAGAATAAATACCCATTTTAGAAATGATCCAATCCATAGCAATATTTTAATCTGTTTTGCTGTATTAGAAAACACATAATTCTTAAATTTTAAGTCTTTAATTAATTTACCTTCTTGATCTTTGATCTTTACGGCCAACCATTTAAAAAGTCGAGTAATATACCGGATTAAAAGGAGCGAGATTAAAATCACCAAAACTGCCAAAGCTATTTTTTTTGCCATTGTCGAAAAACTGGTCTCCGATTGATAATCTTCTATATTACGGATAATTTTATTTTTAATATAAGTAGCATAATTTATCTGAGAAGAGTTGGCCCAAAGTGCATCATTTTCGGAAATACTCATAATTACATTCTTATTTTCGACAATATCAATCGTTGTTTCAGATTTTATAATGCGCAGTGTCTTATTATTAAAATCGGGAATATCTGCCAGCTTACGGATTCTCGAACTGAATGCATCTGCCCGCTCTTTTGCGGAGAAACTTCCCGATTTGCTGTAAATATTAAATAAAGTATCATTAAGTAATCCGATTACCGGATAAGATTTTGACGTTTTGCGTAGAGCTTCTATTTGATACTTTTTTTGTTCAATTCTTTTTATATCATTCACTCTCAGCTTAGATAAGTCTTCTTCTAGTTTTTGTCTTTTTAGTTTATCAGTCGTTTTTAAAGTTTTTATACGAGCCTCAAGTTCCAACCGTTTAAGAGAATCAATTCGTTTTTGTTGTTCCAGTTCTGTCAATTTTTTATTATATGCTTCCATGAAAACAGTATTCATGGAGTCACTGCTTATATTCGAAATTTTATTTTCTTTTTGAGCAAATACAGATAAACTGCATATTGCAAAAGAAATATAAAATAGATTCCGTTGAATGTTGTTCATATATTCAGATTATTAAATTATAACGTATATGATTTTGGAGGAAGTTATGATATTTAATAGCAAGCGATGTATATATATCACATTTATTGTATTAGAAGTATACAAGTTTTAATACAAAAATCATCGTATGCACAACTTCTATGCAATATTCGTCAAAATTTTTGAGATAGCCAAAAAAATATTGAGTAATCTGGTAAATTAAAAGGGCAATATTTACTATCCTCAATATAGTGACCGACAAAGCCTCCATTTATTTCATTTCTCAAAGTAAGAAAGAAAATCGTAGCAATCTTTTTCTTACTTGCCTAATCAGTTTGTTGTTAATTAGAAATCAGGCAAAACAAACAGAAGGAGTATTTATAAGAAATATTAGCAAAATCAATGTATTGCTACCCCTTTAATATATTAATTGAGACAAATAGTAAGCCCATTGGCGGAATTAAAAAGATACTGATTTAATTCCACCAATGGGTTAAGCATTTATATCGTTGATCTGCCAAAGATCTAAAATATACTATTTCAGGCTTTTCTTTTTGGGGTTGACTACATTGATAGGCTTACCTTCAATAAAAGCTTTCAAGTTATTGATCATTATTTCGCTCAACCGTTGACGTGCTTCAATTGTAGCCCAAGCAATATGGGGAGTAATGAAACAGTTACGAGCAGCGAGCAATGGATTGTCGGCTTTGGGAGGTTCTGTAGAAAGCACATCTACTCCTGCTGCATATATTTTCTTGCTATTGAGTGCATCGGCCAGAGCCTGTTCATCTATAAGTGGTCCACGACTGGTGTTGATGATAATGGCCGAAGGTTTCATTAATGACAGACGTCGGGCATCTACTAAATGATACGTTTCGTCGACCAGAGGACAATGGAGTGAAATAATGTCACACTCTTTAAAGATTTCGTCAAGCTCCATCTTTTTTATTTCGGGTATCAATTGTAGATTTACTTTCGATGTCGCAGCATATACCTGCATATCGAAAGCGATGGCAATACGTGCTAAAGCTTGTCCTATATGTCCAAGCCCTACTATACCTATTTTCTTTTTCTTTAATTCAATAAGTGGTTTGTCCCAAAAACAGAAATCAGCATTTTGTGTCCAGCGCCCTTTGCGTACTTCATCGGAATGGTGACTCACTGTATTTGTGATATTCAGTATGTGAGCAAAAACCATTTGAGCAACCGATTCGGTGCTGTATGCCGGAATGTTTGTCACTGCGATATCATGTTCGGAAGCGGCTTCAATATCTACGACATTAAAACCGGTTGCAAGTACACCGATATATTTGAGCTTAGGAAGAGCTTCTATGATTTCTCTATTGATTACTACCTTATTAATAAGAATAGCATCAGCATCTTTGCTCCGTTCGATTACTTCTTCGGGTTTGGTTCTGTTGTAAATAGTACACTCGCCCAACGATTTAATTTCCTCCCACGACAGATCGCCCGGATTGGCTGCATATCCGTCCAAAATTGAAATTTTCATATTTGTTAAATTGGTTTTCGGAGTGCAATATTCGTAATAATCGGCGAGATATGCAAATTATCGTGAATAATATTTAGAAAATGTATCTCTAATAGAGGCGGAACATACGCTCCATAGGTTTCCATTTTTCGGCCGAGGTCTCACCTGTTTTACATAGTTGAAGAATGCTCATATAGTTTTCCCATTCTTGTTGTCTAGGCAGCACGGCAAGTTGTTTCATCGCTTTGTTCCAATCAAAATCAATGGGAGTTTCGACGATCATAAAAAGCCGGCTCTCTCGTATATAAATTTCCATTTCGAGTATTCCCACTGCTTTTATGCCTGCTATAATTTCTTTCCAAGCATTTGTTTCACTGTGCCGTTTGCGATATTCTGCAATAATTTCAGGATCGTTTTTTAGATCTAAGGTTTGGCAGTACCTCTTCGTTTGGCCTTGATATTTTTTTTCTTGATACCCTTCCATAAAAGAATTATAAATAATGAATACGATTTATTCTTTAGATTAAATAACAAGTTGTTTTGTCTGTAACAAAGATACATCATTTGCCAACAATTTATAGTTCTTCGACCGATATATTATCAGATATTAATATTTTTTTATAACAGTCTTTATTATATAAATATATAGTCCACGTTAGTATGCTAATATTCAATGCAATGAAAGCTATCAAGTGTTTGATGCAACTATAATGATTAACAAAACGCCAATTGAAATAATTTAAAAAGAATTGTAATAAAAAAGGTTTGGGCAATTTGCGAAATTAAGTTAAGTACCTTTTTTGAGCAATAGGGACAACTATATTTTTTATATATTTGCTGCCTATAATCAACAAAACACATGAAGAATAAATTATTTTTGACGCTATTCCTATCTACTACTTTAGCGTTTCCCGTTTGCGCTCAGAAGACTCCGAAAGCAGTTCTGCCTATACCGGAACTTAAACAGGTGAATTGGCAGAAAATGGAAACAATCGCATTTGTGCATTTTGGTCTGAATACCTTTAATGATAAAGAGTGGGGATATGGCGATATTGATCCGAAAACATTCAACCCTACCAATCTGGATTGTGAACAATGGGCCAGAACATTTGTCAAGGTCGGAATTAAAGAGGTTATTATCACTTGTAAACATCACGATGGTTTCTGCTTGTGGCCCACTCAGCTTACCGAGTACTGCATTCGAAATACACCATACAAGAACGGTAAAGGCGATATTGTCGGTGAACTAGCTGCTGCTTGCAAAAAGTATGGATTGAAATTTGGTGTGTATCTATCGCCTTGGGATCGTCA
This sequence comes from Bacteroidales bacterium, assembly GCA_012517855.1. Lineage (GTDB taxonomy): Bacteria > Bacteroidota > Bacteroidia > Bacteroidales > Bacteroidaceae > JAAYUD01. The sequence goes on along the minus strand of JAAYUD010000018.1, from coordinate 67,203 downwards.
TTCGGCTGTTTACGGCACCTCTGCTTATATAGAATACTTTTATAAACAATTAAATGAATTGTTGACTCGTTATGGCGAAATTTCAGAAATATGGTTTGATGGTGCCAATGGCGGCGATGGTTGGTATGGCGGAGCAAAAGAAGTGCGCAAAATAGATAGACGCACCTATTATAATTTTCCTAGAGCATACAAATTAGTTGAGACGCTCCAGCCGCATGCTATTATTTTTTCCGATGGAGGACCGGGTTGTCGTTGGATAGGCAATGAAAACGGTATTGCCGGTGCTACCAATTGGTCGTTTTTAAGAAAAGGTGTTGTTTTCCCTGGTTATGAAAAATATTATGAACTGACTAATGGGCACAAAGACGGCGACCAATGGGTGCCGGGGGAGTGTGATGTTTCTATCCGTCCGGGTTGGTTTTATCATCCCGAGGAGGATAGCAAAGTAAAATCTGTAAACGACTTGGTTGAATTATACTATCAAAGCGTTGGTCATAATGCTCAATTTCTATTGAATTTCCCCGTTGATCGGCAAGGACTTATTCATCCGATAGACTCTACAAATGCCGTCACTTATCATCAAAGGATTTTGAGCGAACTCAAGACTGACTTACTTCGTGGACTGACACCATCGGTATCAAACTCCAGAGGTGGTAAATTTGGACCGAAAGCAATGACAGACAATTTGTATGATACCTATTGGGCTACCCAAGACGGTGTGACAAAGGCTACCGTTACATTTAATCTGAAAAAGGCAGAGAAGATAAATAGATTGATGCTTCAAGAATACATTCCGTTGGGACAAAGAGTTGCGTCTTTTGTTATTGAATACTATTCTGAAGGGAGATGGATTAAGGTAAATCCACACGAAGAAACTACAACTATCGGGTATAAACGAATCGTGCGTTTTGAAACTGTCAAGACAAACAAAATTAGAGTCCGTTTCATGGAAGCTAGGGGCGAATGCCTCTGTATCAATAATATTTCGGCCTTCTATTCGGGTAACGACCAATCTTTTGATACCGATAAAAATAAGAATGAGGCTTCTACCCTCCCACTCTCTATCGTAAACCTACCTGCTACAGAAGCTGCAAAAGCTACTGATGGACAAGAAAATAGTGTTTGTCGTACGACTCAGAAAACGATCGTCATAGACTTGGGTAAAGAACAAATAATTAAAGAATTCGATATGCTTCCCGATAATGGTCAACAGCGCAAAGGACTTATATCCAATTATGCTCTTTATGTGGCAGACGATGCGCAAGGATCAAATAAAAAACCATTGGCAGAAGGTGAATTCTCTAATATTCAGAACAATCCCATCTGGCAATCTATCTACTTTGCTCCTATCAAAACCCGTTATGTGATATTTCAAGCTGTTCGCATCGTGAATGATTTGAACGAAGTAAGTTTTGCCGAATTAAGAATACATTAAATTAGTATAAGATTTTTTTCTTTCAACGATTTAATCATTATATTTGTCTGAAGATTAAATTAATTAATAAATAAATAAGTGATTATGGAAAAGTTTTTAACTGATGAAAAATTGGTAATAGTCGGTGCAGCCGGCATGATCGGTTCAAACATGGCCCAAACAGCTTTAGTTATGCACCTCTCTTCTAATCTTTGTCTATACGACATTTTCTCTCCCGAGGGTGTTGCAGAGGAACTTCGTCATTGTGCTTTTGGAGGTTCCAAGATTACGGCTACAACTAGTGTCGAAGAAGCATTCAAAGATGCTAAATATATTATCTCTTCCGGTGGTGCTCCCCGTAAAGATGGAATGACTCGCGAAGACCTTCTTGCCGGTAATGCAGGAGTTGCTAAAGAACTGGGACAAAACATCAAAAAGTATTGTCCGGATGTAAAACATGTTGTCATTATTTTCAATCCGGCTGATATTACAGGTTTGGTTACTCTATTGTATGCGGGTCTGAAACCATCTCAACTCACTACTTTGGCTGCTCTTGACAGCACTCGTCTGCAAAGTGCTTTGGCCAAACATTTCGGCGTTATGCAGTGTGCTGTGAAAAATTGCTGCACATTCGGTGGTCATGGCGAACAGATGGCTGTATTTGCCTCTCCCGTAACAATCGAAGGGACTCCGTTGCTTGATATCATAGGTACAGGAAAAGCTGTCAACGGCAAGACATTGTCGAAAGACGAATGGGAAGCAATGAAGAAAGCTGTAACGCAGGGTGGATCTGCTATCATTAAACTCCGTGGGCGCTCTTCTTTCCAGAGCCCGGCTTATGTATCTGTTGAAATGATGGCTGCCGCTATGGGTGGCGCTGAATTCGCTTGGCCGGCAGGATGCTATGCCGATACGGCAAAATACAACCATATTATGATGGCTATGCCTACAGTGATAACAAAGAACGGTACTTATCGCAAAGATTTTGTCGGTACTGACGAAGAAATGGCAAGTCTTGATGCCAGCTACAAACATTTGTGTGACTTGCGTGACCAGGTTATTGGTATGGGCGTTCTTCCTCCTGTCGATAAGTGGGGAGAGATTAATCCTAATTTGAAATAAAAATAGGACAGACTTATTTAAGAAAATAAAAGCTCGTAAGGAATTATACCCTTACGGGCTTTTATTTTCTGTTCTATTTAGGGCGTGAACAAGCAATAGCATGTATTTCAATGTGAATATATCCAGATATTCTGATACTTTTTTATCTTAACATCCGCGACAGGCCCCTGTAGGGCACTATTTTCGCTATCGTTTCAACGCTCGAATGTAATTCGAATTAGGACAGGCATAAGTATATTGTACGCAAATCGTTGATATACAGCTACAAAATCATAAGGACGAAAATAAATGTTTGTAAGTATAAACTTTTCGTTTCGTCCTTACGAATTTTTATGTTCGTCCATATCATTTTTCGAAAACAAACCTTTAATTTTGTGTATTTGTGGTGCCACTCCGATATGGTTAAAATAGTATCAGTATCGCCTTCAATGTTCATCTCCGAAAACGTTCCGAAAAACGAATTCGAGATAATGGATTGTAGGTCAGCGCAATCTTATGTCAATGGGGTGTACATCTTGTAAAAAGCAAATAAAGTATTCGAGATAACAATTTTTGCACGCGAATCTTCAAAAGCTGCTTATATCACTCATTCTCAGTACACTTTTGCAGAGTTCATAATTCATTGATTCTCAGAGAGAAGATGCACTTTTCAGGTCCCGTTTTGCTATCGTATCTCAATATCTAGCTGATATACAGCTGATAACCATGACGGTAATGGATTCTAAAACTATTATTATAGAAAACATCGAAATGATCCATACCGCTACGCCCTCTTTTAAGTAGTCAGTGGGGCACGATTATTTCAACAAATCAGTGTCGCCCTTATCTTACTAAAACCACATAAGGACCTAAATTTGTTGACGTCCATACGTTTTCTGAAAAACTTAAGGACGTTACCGGAAAAACGAACATACGACAACTTCGCAAAAAAACAAACGTATGTCGCAGCCGTAACTAACGGATGTTGTAGAAGAAACTAACGTTAGTTATTCTGACAACTAACGTTAGTTACCGCAGTAACTTCTGTTAGTTATTGCTGCGACATACGTCTGTTTTTGTTATTCCCAACTCGGGTAAATAATGTATAGCACTAAATAAAAATGGAAGAAGAGGACTGCCTCGCGGTACCCCCCTTCTACAACTTAAAACAACCAACAAAAATAAATAGATAACTGTTAAGTTAATCTATCATTTTATTCTTTTAATTATCGAATAAATAATAATTCTCTGTATTTGGGCAGTGGCCACAAAGCATCGTCAACTATTAATTCGAGTTTATCTATGTGATAGCGGATCTCATCCAAATTCGGAAGGATCGTGTCATGATATGCAATTGCTTTTTCGCGTACACTTTCTATCTTATTGGCTACTTTACGAGCTTCGATCATTTTTTCGACATGTTCCTGTATAAATAAGGTGCGATTAGCTATTTCTTCTATCAATTCCTTATTTTGTTTGGATAGTTTGTCGGCAACATCGGCCGGATAGATGGATTTCATCTTGTAGACATTATCGATAAGATCTGTTTGATATTGCGTAGCAACCGGAATGATGTGGTTCATTGCCAAATCTCCCAATACACGGGCTTCGATTTGTACTTTCTTGGTGTATGTTTCCCATTTCACCTCGTTGCGGGCTATCAGTTCTTTCTTGTTCATGACGCCTGTACGTTCAAACATGGTGATTGCTTCGGGTTTTAGATAATTATCAAAAATCAATGGAACGCTCTTTTCGCAATCCAATCCACGTTTTTCTGCTTCTACAATCCATTCGTCAGAATAACCGTTACCGTCGAAGCGGATAGGCTTACATTCTTTGATGTATTTGCGAAGAATTTCAAGAATAGCAGACATTTGTGGTTCTCCCTTTGCGATGAGAGCGTCAACTTCTTTTTTGAATATTGTCAATTGGTCGGCAACGGCTGCATTTAATACCAACATACTGCTAGCACAGTTTGCTTCCGAACCTACTGCACGGAACTCAAAACGATTACCGGTAAAGGCAAAGGGTGAGGTACGGTTACGGTCGGTGTTATCGATACGAAGTTCCGGTATCTGTGGGATATCGAGTTTCATACCTTGTTTGCCGCTCATTGTAACGATATCGTTCTTTGTGCTTTTCTCAATATGATCGAGCAGATCGGAAACTTGTTTGCCCAAGAATGAGGAGATGATAGCTGGAGGTGCTTCGTTGGCTCCCAGACGGTGAGCATTTGTTGCACTAGAGATAGAAGCTTTCAAAAGGCCATTATAGTGATAAACAGCCATCAATGAGTTCACTACGAAAGTTACAAAGCGCAAATTATCTTCGGCAGTTTTGCCAGGGCTCATCAATCCGATACCGGTATCGGTTCCGAGCGACCAGTTGTTGTGTTTACCCGAACCGTTGATTCCTTTGAAAGGCTTTTCGTGAAGCAGAACACGGAATCCATGGCGGCGAGCAATCTTTCTCATTAATGCCATGGTGAGCAGGTTGTGGTCGTTGGCAAGGTTGCATTCTTCGTAGATCGGTGCCAATTCAAACTGATTGGGGGCTACTTCGTTGTGACTTGTTTTGCACGGTACACCCAATTTTAGTGCTTCGATTTCTAACTCGCGCATAAAAGCTGCAACTCGAGTTGGGATTGCACCAAAATAATGGTCTTCGAGTTGTTGGTTTTTAGCACTGTCGTGTCCCATCAAAGTACGTCCGCAAAGCAGTAAATCAGGACGTGCAGCATACAATCCTTCGTCTATCAAAAAATATTCTTGTTCCCATCCGAGATAAGCGAATACTTTTTTGACTTCGGGATTGAAATAATGGCAAACGTCCGTAGCTGCTTTGTCTACCGCACGTAGGGCTTTAAGCAAAGGTGCTTTGTAGTCCAATGATTCGCCAGTGTAGGCAATAAAGATAGTAGGAATGCAAAGGGTATCGTCTTCGATGAACGCAGGCGAAGAAGGATCCCATGCCGAATAACCGCGAGCTTCGAAAGTATTGCGGATACCACCATTGGGGAAACTTGAAGCGTCCGGTTCTTGTTGAGCGAGAAGTTTTCCTGAAAACTCTTCCATCATTCCACCTTTTCCGTCATGTTCAACAAATGCATCGTGTTTCTCTGCAGTGCCTTCGGTGAGAGGAGCAAACCAGTGAGTATAGTGTGTACAGCCCATTTCGATAGCCCATTTCTTCATGCCCGAAGCAACCTCGTCGGCAATGCTGCGATCGAGTGTAGCACCATGGTCTATCACATCAATCAGTTTGTTGTAAACTTTGCTCGAAAGATACTTAAACATCTTCTCTTTGTTGAAGACATACTTTCCAAAATACTCTGAAGGTCTTTCTTTGGGAGGAACCACCTCGACAGCTTTTTTCTTGAATGCTGTCTCGACTACTCTGAATCTTAGTTTTGTTGACATAATCGATTTTTTTTAATTTTTACTAATACCTTATATTATATAGTTTTTATCTTATAGTAATTTATTCTGTATTCGATGCATTGCTTCTATTGTATCTTCTCTGGTACCAAAAGCCGATAATCGGATGTAGCCTTCTCCGCTAGGACCGAAACCTACACCGGGAGTAGTAACGACATAGCACTCGTATAGTAACTGGTCGAAAAATTTCCAAGAACTTGTATTATCAGGTGTCTTTATCCATACGTAAGGAGCATTGACGCCACCATAGACCTGTAACCCAATGGCTTCGAGTGATTCTTTCATTACCGAAGCGTTGCCCATATAGTAGTCAATGGTTTCTTTTATCTCCTTTTTACCTTCTGGTGTATAGATTGCTTCTGCTCCGCGTTGCGAAATATAAGAAGCTCCATTAAATTTCGTACATTGGCGTCTATTCCATAAAGCGTTGAGAGAAACTTTTTCGCCGGACAGTGTCGTAGCCATAACTTCTTTGGGCACTACTGTATAACCGCATCGGACACCTGTGAAGCCTGCGGTTTTTGAAAAGCTTCTGAATTCAATAGCACATTTTTGTGCTCCTTTTATCTCATAAATCGAATGCGGCACATCATCTTCTTGGATATAAGCCTCGTAAGCCGAGTCGAACATAATAATGGCGTTGTTCTTTATTGCGTAGTCTACCCACTTTTTCAATTCTGCTTTGGTCAGAGTGGTTCCCGTAGGATTGTTTGGATAGCATAAATAAATAATGTCTATTTGTTTTTCGGGTATTGCCGGAATGAAATTGTTTTCGCCTCGGCAAGGCATATAAGTAATATTGCTCCACTTACCGCTTTTCTCTAAAACGCCTGCACGACCTCCCATCACGTTGCTGTCGATATAGACCGGATAGATAGGATCGGTAACTCCGATACAGTTGTCGCGGCTCAGTATATCGCCTATGTTTCCCGTATCGCTTTTAGCACCGTCGTTGATAAATACTTCTGTGGGCGTGAGATGAATGCCTCGCGGTTGGTAATCGTTTTTAATAATGGTACTAATCAGAAAGCTATATCCTTGTTCTGGGCCGTATCCATGGAAAGTTCTTTTTGAGGTCATATCATTGACTGCCTTGTGCATTGCTTCAATACTTGCAGCAGGCAATGGCCGAGTGACATCACCGATACCCAGTCTGATAACGTCTTCTTTGGGATGAGTAATTTTGAACGTATTTACTTTTTTAGCAATATCCGAGAACAGGTAACTTCCCGGAAGTTTTAAAAATTCTTCGTTTACTAATGCCATAATTGTTTTAAGTTTTAAGATGTTGTTGTTTTAGTCTTCTTTGATTTCTATTGTTCCTTCAAATACTTTGGTGGCAGGTCCTGTCATAAAGACATGGTTCGTTTTTTTATCCCATTCAATAACGAGAGCTCCACCGTCCATTATAATTTCAGACTTTCTTCCTGCTTTTAGGGTCATTGCAGCAGCTACGGCAGTAGCGCAAGCACCTGTTCCACAGGCCATCGTAATGCCCGAACCACGTTCCCATACTCTCATTCGTATCTTGTCGTTTTCTTTAATCTCAGCAAATTCTACATTGATGCGGTCGGGAAAGCAAGGCAAATTTTCAATGATCGGCCCCACGCCTGCCACATCGAAATGTTCCACATCATCTACAAATATCACAAAATGTGGATTTCCCATCGAAACCGCAGTACCCTTGAAAGGAGCTTTATCGCTGGGCAACAGTTTCAATATCATCTCCTTCTTACCTCTTCCGTCGCAATCGACCAGTTCGGCTTTCGGTTCGCCCATATCTACTGTAACGCTATTTACTTTATTGTCAATAACATTGAGTTTCAATATTTTGATGCCGGATAGTGTTTCGAGTGCTATTTCTTTTTTATCGGTATAGCCTTTTTCAAATAATAGTTTCCCGATGCAGCGGCTAGCATTGCCACACATCATGGCTTCTGAGCCGTCTGCGTTGAATATGCGCATTTTATAGTCGGCTAATGTAGATTTACTTATTAAAACAAGTCCATCGCTGCCAATGCCGAAGTGAGGAGCGCTCCATTCAATTGCTTTTTTATGGGGGTCGGCAATTGGATATCTGTCCGAATCGATATATATAATCGTTTCCGGCTCCTTGCATTTTTACGAATTGAATTGTCTTTGTCATTTTGATATATTTATCTTTGCTTGTTGTTTCATTATGATTAATTCGGTTGCAAATATACAACTTTTTGTTTTATTATAGTACTAGTGGGTTTCTTTTTTATTGATCGAATAAGGTTAATTATGATTTATTACATGAAAAGGTGATTATGCAATAAACTGAAAGAGAAAACGGTTCTTTAATAACAAAATAATCCAAATTGTTAATTAGCCTCTCCTCGTTTTATATTAAAAATAGTCTTTTCATTGTTTATTTTCTTATATTGGGTAAATCAGAAAGAAAGTAAAACTTTAAAATAACTTTCTTTCTGATTTTTATTATTCGATCAAACCGTATGCTTTTTATTTAGCATATTTGTCATCAATTTTATTGCCTGTCATTTTTTGTAATACAACAGGTTTGTTGGTTGTGATATAGTCTACGCCCTCTTTGATAAAAAATTCCATATCTCCCTTTTTGTTGACAGTCCAAACGTTTGTCTTCAAACCTAACTCATGGCACTCTTTAATCCATTCGGGATGTGCTTTATAAACGCTCTGATTATAATCCGGGCCAGTACATCCTATCGCCTTCAATTCTTTTGGAGACAATTCTCCATTCAGATAATATATTTCGGTGCCTTTAGGAGCCTCTTTTACTAATCTTTTCACAGCATCAAGAGAAAAAGCTATATAAGTTATGCGGTTTTCGAGTTTCATCTTTTTCACCAATTGCAATGTGGCATCGATGGCCGCGTTTTGTCTTTCAATATTTTGATGAGTCTTTATTTCGAGTATTAATTGTACCTTCAGTTTTTTGCCTTGTTTCAAATAGTCTTTCAAAGTAGGCATCTTTTCGCCATTGCTCAACTTAAGGTTTTTCACCTCATTGTATGTTGCTGTTTCGAGTGTTACATTTTGAAAAGTCGGGTCATGATTTACCATCACTTCTCCATCCTTGGTTATCCATACATCAAATTCGGAGCCAAAGCAATGAATGTCATTAGCCAGACGAAGCGATTTCAGACTGTTTTGAGCGGAACCCTCAGTATCCCAAAAACCACGATGAGCAATTGTTTTGGTTTGAGCGTTAATCACAATGCTTAATAGTACAAAAGGTATTATTAAGACCAATTTTTTCATTTTCATAATTTTAGTAAGTTAATGATTTCTATGCAACAAAAATAGTAAAAATATGTCAGTATATCATCAGCTTCTATTAATTTTCTGTCACATGTAAACAATAAATTCAAACGATTTGCAAAAAAAAAGCATATCATTATCCCGATATACCTTAATACTAAAAATATATGAATTTATTTTTTATTATCTATGGCTTGCATTATCTTTGTATAGTATTAGTTTACTAAAATATTAAATTATGGAAACTTCACTTTCGATGATAGAGGGCATTATCAATAAACTTTACCCAAATATATCGGACGAAGGACGAAAGTTATTCTTCAGTTTATTGGCAAAAAGGAAATTGCAGAAAGGTGAGCGATTGTTTGATGATGGTGACGTCTGTCGTGAGCTTGTTTTTGTAGAGAAAGGAATGTTACGTCAGTTTTATTTTAAAAACGGACACGATGTCACAGAACATTTTTCTTACGAAGGAAGTATTTTGATAAGCATTGAGAGCTTTTTCAAACAGCAACCGACGTATCTTCTTGCCGAAGCACTTGAACCCAGTGAAGTATATTTACTTCCTTATGCCGAATTGAGATCCAACCTTGCTTCGTCGTGGGATATTGATACTCTTTATCGGCGGATACTTGAAGACTCTCTCATCACTTCTCAGCAAAAGGCGGACTCCATGCGATATGAATCGGCTAGCGAACGATACAACAAGTTATTACAGAATCAGCCGGAAGTTATCAAGCGCGCTCCGCTATCGTATATCGCTTCCTATTTATTAATGACACCCGAAACATTGAGTCGGGTACGTGCCCAATTGTTTAATAAAGGCTGAATTGATTAAAAATGATAACATCCTTATATATAATTGTAGAATATGTCTGAAATCCCTTCTTTAATTACCGATTTAGCTCTGATACTTGTAGTGGCTGCACTCATGACACTTGTTTTCAAAAAGTTGAAACAGCCGTTGGTATTGGGTTATATAGTCGCTGGATTTCTTACTGGTCCACACATGCTCTATACGGCCAATGTACTGAATGTAGAAGGAATAAAGACGTGGGCGGATATAGGTGTCATATTTTTACTCTTTGCGTTGGGATTGGAATTCAGTCCCAAAAAGATCATGAAAGTTGGTGGAACGGCTATTGTTGCTGCGTGTACGATTATCTTCTGTATGATATTGTTAGGAGTCGGCGTAGGTTTGTGTTTCGGGTGGTCTAAGATGGATTGCTTATTTCTGGGAGGAATGATAGCAATGTCGTCTACTACCATTATATATAAAGCATTCGACGATTTGAAATTGCGCAACAAATATTTTGCAGGTTTAGTATTGAGCATTCTCATTCTCGAAGATATTCTAGCTGTTGTGTTGATGGTGATGCTGTCTACCGTGGCAGTAAGTAATAATTTCGAGGGGAAGAGTCTGCTTATGAGTATTTTCAAACTAGCTTTTTTCCTGATTCTTTGGTTTGTGATAGGTATCTTTATGATTCCTTCTATCTTAAAATACTGCCATAAGCTGATGAATGATGAAACATTGCTTATCCTATCATTGGCTCTCTGCCTTTCGATGGTCGTCATCGCTTCTCAAGCAGGCTTTTCTGCTGCTTTGGGTGCGTTTATAATGGGTTCTATCCTTTCTGAAACAATTGAAGCAGAGAAGATAGAAAAGCTGGTCGAACCGGTGAAAAATCTTTTTGGTACTATCTTTTTCGTTTCGGTCGGTATGATTGTCGATCCTGCAATGATCGTGCAGTATGCTGCTCCTATATTGGCAATCACCGTGGCAGTCGTTCTTGGACAAACATTGTTTGGTACATTCGGTGTACTTCTTTCGGGACAGCCACTTAAAACTTCCATACGATGTGGCTTTAGTCTATGTCAAATAGGAGAATTTGCCTTTATTATTGCCTCTTTGGGTATCTCGCTTAAGGTAATGGACGGTTTTCTATATCCTATTGTCGTAGCTGTTTCGGTGATAACGACATTTATAACTCCATATATGATAAAAGCATCAGAGTCGGTATCCAGTTGGGTGGACAATAAAATACCCGATTCATGGAATCGCTTTCTGGTGGGGTATTCGTCGGGATTTGCTCCTGTAAACAAAGAGAGTATGTGGCGCAAACTGATTACTGCGCTATTGCGCATCATCATTATCTATTCTATCGTTACGGTAGCTATCATTCTCATTTCAGTTCATTTTATCAATCCATTCCTTCTGCATTATATTCCCGGCTTTTGGGGACGGCTGCTGTCTGTGTCGTTTACTGTTATTCTCATTTCGCCTTTTTTGAGAGCAATTATGATGAAAAAAAATCATTCGGTAGAATTCATGTCGTTATGGAATGATAATAGTTACAATCACGGATTGTTGGTGTCGACTATCTTTTTCCGCATTATGCTGGCCGCGCTATTTGTGGTTTATATTATTTCTCACTATTTTAGAGCGCGAATAGGACTTTCAATAGGCATTGCTCTTGTTGCCCTGATAATCATGTCACTTTCACGGCCATTAAAACGACGTTCTATTCTTATAGAGAGGATCTTCGTGCGCAATTTCAGTAGGCGTGATATTAGAGATGAATACTTGGGACGGAAAAAGCCCGCTTATGCTGAAAATTTATTGACGCGTGATCTTCACCTCACACATTTCGTGTTGCCCAATGAGTCGCTTTGGGCCGGAAAGACATTGCAAGAACTATGTATCAGCAAAAAATATGGTGTATATATTGTTTCTATCATTCGAGGCAATTGCCGCATCAATATCCCCGGTGGCAGCGAACGGCTCTTTCCTAACGACCGTATGCAGATAATAGGTACCGATGAGGAGTTAAAACGTCTCGAAGAAGATATAAACAATAGAGTTTGTGTCTTTGACGAATCGATGTTATCTAAAGGCGAAATGATATTAAGGCAATTTGTGATAGATGCGAAATCTGTATTTGCAGGCAAAAGCATCAGAGAGTCCGGCATCAGAGATAAATATCGTTGCCTCATTGCCGGCTTGGACCGTAAGGGCGAATCTATCGTTTTAGTCAATTCCAATGAAACATTGCAAAAAGACGATACGGTATGGGTCGTAGGAGAACACGACGATGTATATCGACTTATCCAGTCCGAAAAGTAGAATGGCTTATTATATATCCTAATAGTATAAAAAAGTAGGCGGATAATAATCAGTTGATGATTAATATCCGCCTAAAAAAATCACTGTATTCTCTTTTTACCTTTTCAACTATTCTAACATTTAATATTCAAATCATTTAGCACTTTTCTAATCGCATCGTAAGTAGTGATACGGGTTGGAACGAGTGGTAAACGAAGTTTGTTTTCTATCATTCCCATTGCATTCAACATCGATTTTACACCTGCAGGATTGCCGTCGACAAACAACAATTTGAAGAGTTCGGCAAACTTATGATGAATGGTCAATGCATTGGCATAATCACCTTGCATCGCCAAGCGTATCATCCGGCTGAATTCTCGTGGGAATGCGTTTCCTATGACGGAAATAACACCTACTGCCCCCAACGTGAGCAACGGATAAGTGATGCCGTCGTCACCAGATATAACTTGGAATGTATTGGGTTTGTTTTTGATAATATCGTCCATCTGAGTGATGTCGCCCGAAGCTTCTTTCACCGCAATAACATTTGGAAAGTCGTTGGCGATACGAAGTGTCGTTTCGGCTTTCATATTTACACCTGTACGCCCCGGCACGTTATAGAGCACGATAGGCATATCGGTTGAAGTGGCAATTGCCTTATAATGTTGATAAATTCCTTCTTGAGACGGTTTATTATAATAGGGAACGACCGAAAGAATGGCATCAATACCCGTAAAATCCTCTGTTTCGAGTGTATGAATCACACTACGAGTACAATTGCTGCTTACACCCATTACGATAGGAATACGCCCGTCAACTCTTTCAATTACTAAATCTTTTATCTGATGTTTTTCGTCTTCGCTGAGGGTAGGAGTCTCTGCTGTAGTAGCCAAAATACAAAGAAAGTCTGTGCTGTTTTGCAGCAAATAATCGACTAAACGCCTAAGCGCATCATAGTCTACGCTTTCGTCTTCTTTGAATGGAGTAATCAAAGCGACTCCGAGTCCCCTAAGTCTTGTTTGTATCATAATGATATTATTTCTTTGTGTCGCAAAAATACGAAAAATTCTGATGTTATGAAATTAGTTCAAGGAAATCATCTTCACTTTTAATCTCTATTCCTAATTTTTTTGCTTTTTCATACTTTGCCGGTCCCATATTCTCGCCGGCTAAAATAAAAGAGGTCTTTGCCGATATACTTCCCGTATTCTTTCCGCCATTTTTCTCTATAAGCTCTTTATATTCGTCGCGGGAATGGTATTTGAAAACGCCGCTTATAACAATCACCTGATCTTTTAGTTTATCTGTTTGTTGCGCTGTATCGCTCTCGCTACGGCTAAATTGCAAGCCGGCCAAACGAAGGCGGCTTACAAGGCGAATGTTCTTTTCGTCGGCAAAGTAGTCGATGATACTTTGAGCTATCTTCTCTCCTACTTCTTCCACACTCATAAGTTGCTCTTTTGAAGCACCGGCCAGTTGGTCTATATTGGCAAACGATTTGCCCAGAATCTTTGCCGTTGTTGTGCCTACGAAGCGTATGCCTAATGCAAAGATGACCCTATCGAACGGAATTTCTCTACTTTTTGCTATTCCTTCTACAATATTTACTGCCGATTTGCTTCCCATTCTATCAAGACCTTTTATTTGGACAGCTTTCAAATCGTACAAATCAGCCGGATCATGAATTAAGCCAAGACGATAGAACAAATCAACAGTTTCGGGTCCCAATCCGTCAATATTCATCGCCTTGCGGCTGATGAAATGTTCTATCATCCCCTTTATTTGTGGAGGACAAGCTGTCTGGTTGGGACAATAGTGGGCCGCTTCGCCTTCGTATCTCACCAATTCTGTACCACACTCGGGACATTGGGTGATGAAAGATACTTTTTCTCCTAATTCAGGCGTTCTGCTATTTTTATCTACTCCCGTGATTTTAGGGATTATTTCGCCCCCTTTTTCTACATAGACCATATCTCCGATATGAAGATCGAGTCCTTCGATGATGTCAGCATTGTGAAGAGAAGCTCGTTTGACAACTGTTCCCGAGAGTTGTACGGGGTCCAAGTTGGCTACCGGAGTGATGGCTCCTGTTCTTCCTACTTGATATGTTACTTTGTTCAATCGAGTGAGCGCTCTTTCTGCCTGAAATTTGTAGGCTATTGCCCATCGGGGAGATTTAGCGGTATTGGCAAGATTGAGTTGTTGGCGACGGCTGTTTACTTTGAGTACAATGCCGTCTGTTGCAACCGGAAGATTTTTGCGTTCTATATCCCAGTAGTTGATATAATCGAATATCTCTTGAAGCGTGCGGCACTTCTTCATGTTTTTGGATATTTTGAATCCCCACCTTGCCGCTTCTTGCAAATTTTCGTAATGACCATCGTGTGGAAGATTTTCACCCAATACATAATACAAGTAAGAGTCTAGCTTTCGGGAAGCTACCAATTGAGAATTTTGTGATTTGAGTGTTCCCGAAGCTGCATTACGTGGATTGGCAAACAGTGGTTCTTCACGCTCTTCACGTTCTTTATTGAGTTGCTCGAACACAGTCCAAGGCATCAATACTTCACCACGCATTTCAAAAGAATCGGGGTAACCGGTACCGGTCAATTTCAGAGGTATGGCATGAATGGTCTTTACGTTATTCGTGACATCGTCGCCCTGTTCGCCGTCACCTCTTGTTACGGCCTGAACTAATCGGCCCTGTTCGTAAGTTAAAGAAATAGACGTTCCGTCGAATTTCAGTTCGCAACAGATTTCAAAATTTTCTCCACCAAGCAATCCTTTTACGCGTTCATAAAATTCGGAGACATCGTCTTCGGAGTAAGTGTTTGCCAATGAAAGCATTGGATATTTATGTTTCACCTGCTTGAATTCAGAACTTAAGTCGCTTCCTACTCTCATCGTCGGAGATGTCTCATCAACGTATTCCGGATACTGCTCCTCCAAATCCTGAAGCTCATGCATCATATCATCAAAATCTTTATCAGATATGGTCGGAGCATTGAGAACATAATAATTATAATTATGTTGATGCAGTGCTGTACGAAGCTGGTCTATTTTGTCTTTTATAAGTAAATCCATGTTTCTAGGAGTATTGATATCTGCCTACAAATTTACTAAATTATTGCACTATTTCCATGTTCTTTTAGAATATCTTTCGTGATTATCGATCTTGTTATTTCATATCTATAACTGGCGATTATAAACGTAAGGTAGACCCAGGCATATAGCAGTTGCAATAAGTTCTGTATGTTCTCCCGATGACATAAGGACGTGGCTTGCGACTCACGGGCGTGAGTCGCAAGTTTCATATGGAAGAAAATTTATTTTCGTCCTTATGTAAATTTGAAAACATAAGGACGAAAACATTTTTAGGTTCTTATGGCATTTTGAAGCTATTAATTTTGTACTTTTGCGGAAAATAAACACTATGCGGATTGATATTATTACCGTTTTGCCCGAGATGCTGGAAGGATTTTTCAATTGTTCTATCATGAAACGGGCTCAAACAAAAGGGCTTGTTGAGATTAAAATTCACAATCTTCGAGACTATACGGACGACAAATACCGCCGTGTAGATGATTATCCTTTTGGCGGATTTGCAGGAATGGTCATGAAGATAGAGCCGATAGAACGTTGTATTAAGGCTTTGCAGGCCGAACGTGAATATGATGAAGTGATTTTCACAACGCCTGATGGAGAACAATTCAATCAGCCCATGGCCAATACGCTATCGCTTGCGCAGAACCTTATTATTCTTTGCGGGCATTTTAAGGGGATTGATTATCGAATTAGAGAACATTTGATAACGAAAGAGATTAGTATCGGTGACTATGTGTTGACCGGTGGTGAAATTGCCGCTGCTGCAATAGCCGATGCCGTGGTTCGGATTATTCCGGGTGTTATATCGGACGATCAATCAGCACTGTCGGATTCTTTTCAAGATAACTTATTGGCAGCGCCCGTTTACACTCGTCCGGCAGATTATAAAGGCTGGAAAGTGCCTGATATATTACTCTCCGGTCATGAAGCCAAAATAAAAGAATGGGAATTGCAACAGTCTATAGAACGAACAAAGAAACTTAGACCTGACTTGTTGAAAGACTAATAAAGTAATAAAAAGAATGAGGCTAATAGATTTAATTCCATTAGCCTCATTCTTTTTATTATGATCCTCTATCGATACATTCTTTCTCTAATTTCTTTGATGTGATCCGAAGTGATGTATTCGTCATATTCCATCATTTTATCAATAATACCGTTCGGTGTTAGTTCGATAATTCGATTAGATACTGTTTCTATCATTTCGTGGTCGTGCGAAGAGAAAAGGATTACGCCTTTATATGTTTTCAGATTATTGTTGAATGCCTGAATAGATTCCAAATCCAAATGGTTGGTCGGGGTGTCGAGAATCAGACAGTTGGCATTCTTCAGCTGCATTCTAGCTATCATACAACGCATCTTTTCGCCGCCCGATAATACACTGGCTTTCTTTAGAACTTCTTCGCCCGAAAAGAGCATTCGTCCCAAAAATCCTTTAATGTATACTTCGTTACCTTCTCCAAACTGGCTAAGCCAATCGATCAAATTAAGATCTGTATTAAAGAATTGTGTGTTGTCTAGTGGTAAATATGCGGTGGTAATAGTAACTCCCCAATCGTATGTTCCGGCATCGGCTTTCATGTTGCCGTTGATGATTTCGAAAAAGGATGTCATCGCACGAGGGTCGTGAGAGATGAATACAATTCGGTCGCCCTTTTCGGCAGTGAAGTTCACATTATCAAATAATACCGTCCCATCCTCTGATACTTTCTTTAATCCCTTTACTTCCAATATCTGGTTGCCAGGCTCTCTATCCATGCTAAAGATGATGCCCGGATATTTGCGGGAAGAAGGCTGTATGTCTCCAACATTGAGTTTCTCCAACATCTTTTTGCGGCTGGTGGTCTGTTTACTTTTTGCCACATTGGCACTGAAACGGCGAATGAACTCTTCCAGTTCTTTTCTCTTCTCATCAGCTTTCTGTTTTTGATTTTGCTGTTGACGCAGTGCCAACTGGCTTGATTCATACCAAAAGCTGTAGTTGCCGGAAAATGTTGTTACTTTGTTATAGTCTATATCGATAGTATGAGTAGATACCGAATCAAGGAAGTGTCGGTCGTGGCTCACAACTAATACTGTATGTTCAAAATTTGCCAAATAATCTTCGAGCCAAGTAACGGTATCCATATCCAAGTCATTGGTAGGCTCATCGAGCAGCAGGTTGTCGGGATTGCCGAATAGAGCCTGAGCCAACAAAACACGCACCTTTTCTTTATTGCTCAATTCGCTCATTAGTAGTCCGTGCTTTGCTTCTTTAATGCCAAGGCCGCTCAATAGTGTTGCAGCGTCGTTCTCGGCATTGTATCCGTCCATTTCGGCAAATTTCTCTTCCAATTCGGCTACCTTTATACCGTCTTCTTCATTAAAATCGGCTTTTGAATAAAGCTCTTCACGTCGTTTCATGATATCCCATAACACCGAATGGCCTATCAGTACGGTGTCCAACACCGTAAATGCATCAAACTTAAAGTGATCTTGAGTTAAAACAGAAAGGCGTTCGCCCGGCCCCAACGTTATCACTCCTTTGGTTGGTTCCAATTCACCTGAAATAGCTTTTAATAAGGTAGACTTACCAGCGCCGTTGGCACCGATGACACCATAACAATTGCCATTTGTAAATTTTAGGTTTACATCTTTAAATAATACTCTTTTACCAAATTGAATCGCTAAATCAGAAACTGTTATCATCCTATATTCTTCTTAAATTTTGCACAAAGGTACGAATTATTTTGGTATAAAGAGGTATTACACAGAAGTTATATTCTGATGTTTTAATCTCTCTTTGGAAATCTGATGAATGATAATTGGATGTTTTATGCCATATTTGGAAGAGAAACAAAGATGTCGTTTTCGTTTTTAGTTAAGTGTGAGTTTGTATTTTCCCGAATGAATTCAATTAGTTATATTTGCTTATTCAGATGTTAGAAGTCTCAATTTATTTATCTATTTTTGCAAAATATAATATTTCAATGCCGCTAGTGGCAAAGTTATTGTTCGATAATTTAAAACAATGAAAATAAAAAATATATTTAGAAATATGGATTCAAAAGAAAAAAGGACGACCACTTTGAGTGATGAAAAATGCACAGAAGCAAAACAAACTGTGCAACAGGATACTGTTCCGGATAATTCACAGCAACAGAATGCTTCGAAAGCAGACAAAAAGACTTCTGAAAAAGCCGAATGTCTTCACTCTGAAGATAAATTATCGGAAAAGAAGAAAGAAGACAGCGTAGAAGAGGATAATGTTCCCGACGAAAAGGAGCCTTTGACTAAAGAAGAGGAACTGGCAAAACAACTTGAATCGGTGCAGAAAGAATTGGATGAAGACAAGGATAGGTATTTGCGTTTGGCTGCTGAATTTGATAACTATCGCCGCCGTACGATGAAAGAAAAAACAGAACTTATACTGAATGGCTCTGAAAAATGCATAAACAGTATTTTGCCTGTACTTGACGATTTGGAACGGGCTTTGTCCAATATGCAGAATACAGAGGATGTAAAAGCGATAAGTGAAGGTATCGAATTGATATATAATAAGTTTATTCAGATATTAGCCTCTTTTGGGGTGAAAGAAATAGAGACATCCGACAAGGTTCTTGATACCGATTATCATGAGGCTATAGCTCTTGTTCCTGTTCAGGACGAAAATCAAAAAGGTAAGATTATCGATTGCACGCAGAAAGGGTATACACTAAATGAGAAAGTAATTCGCCATGCAAAGGTGGTGATAGGACAATAATATTATTATGGCTGAAAAAAGAGATT
Source organism: Bacteroidales bacterium (assembly GCA_012517855.1). Classification (GTDB taxonomy): domain Bacteria; phylum Bacteroidota; class Bacteroidia; order Bacteroidales; family Bacteroidaceae; genus JAAYUD01. Next base: position 48,008 of record JAAYUD010000018.1, on the reverse strand, counting down.
ATTATGAAGTGCTGGAGGTTAGCAAGACTGCCACACCAGATGAGATAAAGAAAGCATACCGTAAAAAAGCTATTCAGTATCATCCCGACCGCAATCCTGGCGATAAAGTTGCCGAAGCAAATTTTAAAGAGGCAGCCGAAGCTTATGAGGTACTAAGCGATCCACAGAAGCGTGCTCAATATGATCAGTTCGGCTTTGCCGGAGTAGGCGGAGCAGCTGGCAATGGAGGACCGTTCGGCGGAGGATTCAGTGGCGGCAGTATGTCTATGGATGATATCTTTTCAATGTTCGGTGATATTTTCGGCGGACACGAAGGTGGTTTTGGTAGTAGCTTTGGGGGCTTTGGAGGATTCGGCGGCGGTGGACGCAGCAGTTCGTCGCAGCAACGAATGTTTCGCGGCTCAGATCTTCGTGTGAAAGTAAAACTAAACTTGCAGGAAGTATCGAAAGGTGTTGAGAAGAAGTTTAAATTAAAGAAATATGTACCTTGTTCTCATTGTAACGGCAGTGGTGCCGAAGGTTCGGGGGGAACAGAAACATGTCCTACTTGTCATGGCACAGGTACGGTCATCCGAAATCAGCAGACTATTTTAGGAACAATGCAGACTCGGACAAATTGTCCACAATGTGGTGGTGAAGGCAAAATCATAAAGAACAAGTGTAAAGCATGTGGTGGCGATGGTATTGTATATGGTGAAGAAGTAGTGACGGTAAAGATTCCTGCCGGCGTTGGCAAGGGGATGCAATTCTCTATGACCGGCAAAGGTAATGCCGGAAAACATAACGGCGTTTCTGGAGACTTAATTATTGCTATCGATGAAGAACCCAATGCAGAATTAGTTCGCGACGGGAACAATGTGGTATATAACTTATTGCTCAGTTTCCCGACTGCCGCTATAGGCGGTAGCGTTGAAATTCCGACTATAGACGGGCATGCCAAAATGAAGATAGAACCAGGAACTCAACCTGGGAAAGTGCTTCGCTTAAGAGGAAAAGGTATTCCAGATGTAAATGGGTATGGTACGGGAGATTTGTTGGTTAATGTCAGCATTTATGTTCCGGAAAACTTGAATCGCGAGGAAAAGGAAGCATTGGAAAAAATGGAAACATCCAATAATTTCAAACCGACTTCTTCGGTGAAAGAAAAAATCTTTCAAAAATTTCGCAGCTGGTTCGATTAAATGATAAATTGAGAGAAGGACAACTTCTGTCTTATATAACACAATAAAGCCGACTTCGTTATGAAGCCGGCTTTATTGTGTCTATACCTTTATATCTCAATACGCCATGCTCAATGGCTGCTTTTTAAATAAAAGTTTAAAATGCGAGTATTCATTAGCTTGTGGTGAGAAATTCTGTATGATGAGAACTTTTTATTATCCAACGTTATTCTGTCGATATAGATGTCGCCAGCTTTTTTCCGATTGGCTTTTATGATCAAATCACCGTTAGGATAATATTTTTTATTCAAGTGAATAGTCACTTTATCAAAAGCGGGAGTCGTAAGAGTATAATAAGGTGAACTCGGGCAATTGGGATAAAGTCCCATCATAGAAAAGACTACCCATGCAGACATTGTTCCTGCATCATCATTGCCCGGTATTCCATCGGGCTTGTCCGAGTAGTATTTGTTCATTAGGCGTTGAACCTCGTATTGTGTTCTCCATTCCTCACCTTTGAAGTAGCTGAATAAATACGGATAAGCGATATCCGGTTCATTGGAAGGATCATATAGGTTGTTATCAAATACATACTGTAATTTTTGTATAAACGACTTACTGCCACCCATCAATTTGGCAAGTCCCGGCACATCGAATGGCACATAGAATGTATAATTCCAAGCACTGCCTTCGTGAAAACCCGGTGCATTAGAAAAATTAGCTCCCGCTTTCGGATCAAAAGGCTTGTAGAAACTACCATCCTTATTAATAGGTCTGAGCGTTCCCGATTCTTTGGAATAATAATGCTTATAACCCATCGATTGCTTCATGAAACGTTTGGCATCGGCTTTGTGTCCCAAAGAGTCGGCTATTACAGAAAGGGCATTATCGGCAACGTAATATTCTAAAGCATGAGAGACAGAGTTGTCGCCCGAAAGATCGCCGGAGAACACACCTAATGGAACATATCCTTTTTTGAGATACGGATCGATATCCGGACGTTGTTTATTCTGGGTGCCAGGAGTAGTGGCAGACTTTATGAAAGCTTTGTAGGCCGTATCAATATCAAAATCACGCAATCCTTTAACCCATGTATCAACGATTGTTGGAATAGAAGGATCTCCCTCCATTGTAAAGGTCTCTCTCCCGAAAAGTTCCCATTTGGGCAACCATCCCCATTCCTTGTACATATCGATCATCGAACGTACCATTTCCGTTTGTTTCTCCGGATAGGCCAATGTCATCAATTGACTTAGATTGCGATAAGTATCCCACAGTGAAAAGACAGTGTAACGGTTGCCTTTTGTATTGCCTATCTCATAACTTTCCATCTTAGGATAGTCACCATTTACATCTTGCAATATGTTGGGATGAATCTGCGTATGATAGAGTGCAGTATAGAATATCTTTTTTTGTGCTTCACTACCTCCCTCTACAGATATGCGATTCAAACAAGATTCCCATAGAGATTGTGCCGAAGCAAGTACTTTGTTGAAATTGAAATCGGGTTGTTCGGCATCCAAATTCTTCCGGGCATTCTCTGTCGAGACGAACGAAACTCCTATCTGTACTTCAATCTGTTCGCCTTCAGAGCAGTCGTAAGAAAAATAATATCCTACATCATCGCGAGCCAATTCTTTACCATATTGTTTATATAGTTTATAGTTTCCATCGTCTGGATCCCAATCGGCTTCTACTCCATGTTTCAAAGGTTGTTTTTTCCAAAACCCACATTCTACAGGTTTTTTGGAAACGCGCATCACAAAATAAATAGGAAAAACGGCTTGCGGATTATAACAAAAAGTACCTAGCAATTTAGATCCTTCTATTTCTGTATCGCTCACACGCCGTACCATAGCTCCCGATTCGTTAGTCAATCCTTCACCTAGATTAATAAGTATATGGCTTTTGCCTTTATGAAAGGTATAACGCTCGGCAGAAGTACGTAAGGTTGATGTCACTTCGCATCGAATGCCATATTTAGTCAATAGGTTGGAGTAATAGCCCGGTGTTGCCTTTTCGGCTTTGTATTCCGAACCGTAGCTGTGATAATCAACATTTAAATCGCCCATCGTTGGCATTACTAACAACGTGCCCATCTCGGGGCAGCCTACTCCACTCAGAGTGACATGGGCAAACCCTGTAAAATACTTGTTGGAATACTCATAAGGTGCCGACCACCAGCGAGCGTCTTTGTCATATTTGTTGAGGTCTGATCCCATTACGTTGAAAGGGACAACAGACATCAGTCCGTTAGGGCATACAGCGCCGGGGTTACAAACCGAAAAATTGGTTGTCCCGATGAAAGGATCAACATAATCTATTGTCTTCTTTTGTGCTTTAGCTTCTCCTATACCTAGCAGAAGAATGGCCATGAAATAGATTCTGTATTTTATGGGTTTCATAAATATTATGTTTTACTCAAAATAAATCGTTTCAAAATCGTTGCCATCAGCATATTCTTCAATCATTCTTTGCATCATTTCCACAGCTTTCGGTAAGTATTTGCATCCGTCATAGCCATTTATAATAGTTAGAATATGTTTGGTAGATATATCCATCTTGGTACGCTCATTATCACTAGTCGGCGTACCTATTCCGCCTATGGCATCACGATATACGGGTAAATTTTCAATATTCAGCATTCCTCTTCCTATCCCTTCGTAAGGTTCTTCACACCGGCCTATTCCCAATTCAATGCGATCACCTTGAATCTTATCGGCGTCGAAACCACCTATTGAATATCCGGTACGGAGAGAAACTAAATTAACCAAGTCAACGAGTGTATCTATTTGATACAATTCAAGTCCACGGAGAAGGCGTCGCCGTAGCGCTTCCGAGGAAACTCTATATCTGGCAGGATCTTTTCCACACTTTTTATATCCCTCGCGAGTTGCTGCAATTGCCGGTTGTTGTTTGATATCTTCTATTTTGCTGGTAGACAACAATTCTTTTGTAAAGTCACTTATCTCTTTCCATAAGGTTTCGCAATACATTGTATTGTTTACCGAACCGTAAAGTGCGACTCCGCGAAAATCCGGACACTTCTCTTTAAATGTTGAGGATACTGTTATTTCGAACATCATACTGATGGATTTATCATAATTCCCGACAGAATACGGCCGGAATTTATTCCAAGCCGACGTGCCGAGAAAAAATCTTCATTATTTGTAAAAGTGCATATTCCCGAAACTTCTATTTGATTGGTGGGAACACCAAAGTTTTCGAGTTGCATTGTATTGGCTTTCCATAAATCAATATGGTGTTTGCGGGTAGATTTTTTCCAAATAGATATTTGCTCCATAGGGAATCCTGCTTTTTCGAAAGCATCATAGACCTCCTCTCCTATTTCAAATGCATTGATTGAAATACTTGGTCCTATACCGGCATAAATATCTTGCCCTTCAGTACCATATAATCGATTCATTTGTTGGAGAGAGAGGGATAGTATATGTTGGACTGTTCCCCGCCAACCCGAATGAATAGCTGCTACGGCTTGATGCCGCCAATCGTACAAGAGTATCGGTACGCAATCGGCTGTAGAAACACAAACCGCATACCCGCGTATATCGGTGCATATAGCATCAACACCCTCCAGCCGCTTTTCTTGTACTTCTTGCGATAGTGAAAGAAAAGCCGCGTCTATGCATTGCATTTCTATGCCATGCACTTGTCGAGGACGAAATAAAGCTTTCGGTCTTTGAGGAAGCGAAGCTTTCAGCTTATCAAGATTCTTTTCTACCGTTTGTACATCGTCACCGCTATAGGGAGAAGGATTAAAAGTCGCATAATTTCCTTCGCTATATCCACCGTGACGGGAAGTTACAAAATTGGTTATATTTTTGCAGAACGGTTCAAAAAGATCAAACTGCCACAGACTTTTATCAGAACAAATCGGGCTCATACGTCTTGATTGGGCTCTTCCTCATATTCAAACTCAAAATCGTCGTCGTCATCATTGCTAGCTTTGCCTTCTGCCAATAGATCGTGATCTTCTCCCATTACTTTCAGTTCTTCGGGTAATTTGTCGAGATCTTTAGGCTGATGCACAATACTATTTTCCAGGCGATTGGATTCGTCATTCAGTTGTTTCCATAAAATATCTTTCAATACTGTAATCCCTTGCTCTGTCAACGACGAGATGAAAACATGCGGAACGCCTTTTGGTAATGTAGGTTCTATTTCATCCATCAACTCCTGGTCGAGCATATCGCTTTTGGTTATGGCAAGAACTCTACCTTTGTCGAGCATCTCAGGATTGAACTTCTGGAGTTCGTTGAGTAATACTTTATATTCGGTAGCTATATCGTCGGCATCAGCAGGAACCATGAAGAGCAATACTGAATTGCGCTCAATATGTCGCAAAAAGCGTAGCCCAAGACCTTTGCCTTCACTTGCCCCTTCGATAATACCAGGGATATCAGCCATTACGAAAGACTTCCCATCGCGATAAGATACGATACCTAGGTTGGGTTCAAGGGTTGTAAAAGCATAATCGGCTATTTTGGGGTGGGCAGCCGATACAGTAGACAATAAAGTCGACTTTCCGGCATTCGGCAGTCCTACCAATCCTACGTCAGCAAGCAGTTTCAATTCGAGAATCACAGTTTTTTCTTGCATCGGTTCGCCCGGTTGGGCAAAACGTGGAGCTTGTTGGGTTGCAGTCTTGAAGAAAGAGTTGCCTTTGCCTCCACGACCTCCATTGAGTAAGATGATTTCTTGACCGTCTTCAGTCACATCACATAGATATTCTCCTGTTTCTGCATCATAAGCTACCGTTCCACAGGGCACTTCTATTATTTTATCTTCACCGTCGGCACCAGTGCTCGTGCTTTTTCCACCCGAGCCTCCGTGTCCGGCAAAAATATGGCGGTCGTATCGAAGATGAATGAGTGTCCAATAGTTTCGATTGCCACGCAAGATGACATGTCCTCCTCTTCCACCATTGCCTCCATCGGGGCCACCCATCGGAATATATTTCACCCGCCGCATGTGAGTAGAGCCTCTACCACCCTTACCCGAGCGACAGTGAATCTTCACATAATCCACAAAATTTGATTCCGGCATAATAATTTGTTTTTATTTTTTAGAATCTATCGCTTGACAAATCGAGTCGAAAATCTAATCGATTGTTCCTATACCTTTAATATACTGATATGTTCCTTCTGTCTTATAAAAGTCCACCAAAGGAGCTGTCTGCGTGTGATAAACGAGTAGACGTTTTTTTATAGTCTCTTCATTATCATCGGCACGTCCGCTTTCTTTGCCTCTTAATATCAAACGTGTCATCAATTCTTCTTCCGGAACTTCGAGATCAAGCATGACAGTAATATCCTGATCGCGTTCTTTCAACATTTTCTTGAGAGCTTCTGCCTGGGGGATAGTTCGGGGAAAACCGTCGAAAATAACGCCTTTGCTATCTTTGAAACTATCGAGTACGCTTGCCAATATTTTAATCATCAATTCATCAGGAATCAATTGGCCTTCATCAATATAACTTTTAGCCAACTTACCAAGTTCGGTACCACCTTTGATTTCGCCACGGAGGACATCGCCGGTTGATATATGGTTAATCCCGTATTTTGCAACGATACGTTCGCTTTGTGTTCCCTTTCCTGAACCGGGAGCACCAAAAATTACAATATTCAACATCTTTACTTTATATAATAAAATTTTAAATAATTACTCAACTACAGTGTAAATATCGGGCAAATTTCTTCCAAGTCCATCATAATCCAGACCGTAACCTACTATGAAGTCATTGGGAATAGACAAAACCTTATATTCGATATTTAATTTTACTTTCAGTTTCTGCTCTTTTACCAATAAAGCTGCGATATGGATTTCTTTGGGGTTGCGAGTTCCCAATGTATCAATGAGTCGTTCCATTGTGAGGCCTGTATCGACTATATCTTCGACAATGACAACTGTCCGACCTGTGATATCTTCATTCAGACCGATAACCTCTTTTACTCTTCCTGTCGAAGTGATGCCCTGATATGAAGCTAATTTGACGAACGAAATTTCGCATGGAATCGTGATCCGTTTAAACAAGTCTGCTGCAAAAATAAAAGCACCGTTTAGCACACCGATAAACAGTGGATTTTTGTCTGCCAAATCTTTATTGATACGTTCTGCAACTTCTGTTACACCTTTTAGAATTTCACTTTCGGGAATAGAAAGCGTAAATTTTTTATCTTTTACTTGAACAATTTTCATACTTCTTAAAACAAATTCTTAGGGCAAAAGTACTACTTTTCTAGCACATTCGCCCATTGTATTTGTTTTTTTAATTTAAATATTAAATATTCTACAATAAAAGTGCTTACCTTTGTAGCGGAAACAATTACAAATTTTATCATTATGAAAAGAATAAAACTATTATCAATTTTATTGAGTGTATTATTAGTTGTCAGTAGTTGCGGTACGACCAGTAACACAGGCAAAGGTGCAGGTATTGGAGCGGCTGCAGGTGCAGGCCTGGGTGCTATTGTCGGTGCTATTGTCGGTCATGGAAAAGGTGCTGTAATCGGTGCAGCTATCGGTACAGCTGTAGGAGCTGGAACGGGTGCTGTCATTGGTAAAAAGATGGATAAAAAAGCAGCCGAAGCGGCTAAGATCAAGAATGCCCAGGTAGAGACTGTAACAGATAAGAATGGTTTGGAAGCCGTTAAAGTTACATTTGACTCAGGAATTCTTTTTGCTTTCAATAAGTCCGATTTGAATGCAGTTTCTCAAAATTCTTTAACTCAGTTTGCTAAGTTGCTCACCCAAGACCAAGATGTCGATATTGACATCTATGGATATACCGACAAAGTGGGGACGGAAGAAGCTAATTTGAAAGTTTCTACTGACCGTGCTAATTCTGTTCGCAATTATTTGTCTATGAAAGGAGTTGCTTTATCTCAGTTTAAAAGTATTCAGGGATTGGGCTACAGCCAATATGATGAGACAAAAACTGCTGCTCAGAATAGAAAAGTAGAGATATACATGTACGCCAACCAAAACATGATCAATAAAGCTAACAAAGAGGCGGCTGGCAATAATTAAGTATTCAAATTTATAGAAGTATCACTGTGACAGGAAAAATAATTTTTAGAATCATCCGCGATTTACTAATCTTCTTTTTCATTTCGACTTTTGCGGCGGTAATATGGTATCGTTTTTTTCCGGTACATATCACTCCCTTGATGGTCGAGAGATACTTCGAACAACTACATTCAGACGAACCCGTTCGGTGGAAACATCAATGGGTCTCGTTTGATAAAATATCTCCTCACATGTCTATGGCTGTCATTGCTTCCGAAGATAATCGTTTCCCTTATCATCATGGATTCGACGTTGTCGAAATTCAAAGAGCAGTTGAAGAAAAGATGGACGGAGGACGTACTCGCGGAGCAAGTACCATCAGCCAACAAACTGCAAAAAATGTGTTTTTGTGGCCCGCATCTAATTGGATTCGTAAAGGCTTTGAAGCTTATTTTACGTTTATGATTGAGACTTTTTGGTCGAAACAGCGCATAATGGAAGTTTATCTTAATTCGATAGAAATGGGAAGAGGTCTTTATGGAGTTCAAGCAACTGCCAAGTATAATTTTGAAACGACAGCTGCCGAATTGACAACAGGACAATGCGCATTGATTGCCGCGACGCTCCCAAATCCGCTCATCTTCGACTCAGCCCACCCTTCTCCCTATATGTTGCGTCGTAAAACAAGAATTATGCACATCATGAAATTGTTGCCCAAATTTCCTCCTCAGGAAAAAGGAATTTCGACAACTACTTCGACCAAGCATCATCATCGACATCATCATTCTGAATAAACATTAGTCTCAAACTTATTTATGGAGAGTACTGTACATGTATTTGTTTTTTATCTACAACGTACACCTCATGTCAACCGTTAGCAGCCTCAAAGTTCGCAATACACTGATAAACAGAGTAAATGAGAATTTACTAATAGAATTTGGAGATGTGTATAAGATTTTATCTTTACATCAATAAGACCACGAATTGAAATTCCTTGAGATAATCTCTCAAACGATACGATAACGGCTATACTTTAATCTTTCTGCTTTGCGAAACTAGAGTAATATAACTAATGGAACGCTCAGGAATGGAATAACTAAGAATGCATGCCAAATTCATTTGGCTTAATATATCTGCAAAGGTTTTATCGTCATTTATAACCTTTGCTACCTCTGTATGACACCATACCGCGCTTTCAAGCAGCAGGTTAATGATGATTTACATGTTACGTATTGAACGTAAAATTGTCGTATGTTAGTTTTTTTGGTGACGTCCATATGTTTTCAAAAAAACTTAAGGACGTTATCATTTTTAGGGGCATATGTAGTTTTAGAAAGATAAAGACAATACTAATTTGTTGAAATGATCATGTACACCACTACAACCGACAATATAGTAGCTTATTTGATATTGTCTTCTTCATCGCCAAAATCAAATTCTTCATCAATATATTCAGGAGAGATAAAACCATCCAATTCACGACGCTCCTTTTTTGTAGGCCTTCCAGTTCCTCTCGATCGATCTACAAAGCCGCTTATCTTGCTCATCTCCAAAAGTTCGTATTGCTCGCGCGATGTTACATTTTCCATCACTTCGGGAACGAGCTTTGCTCCCACTCTATTTTCTATCGCTTGCAATACTTTGAAAGAATATGTTATGGGAGTCTTGCGTACATTTATAATATCGCCCGGCTTAATAGTATGCGATGCCTTGACTGCGGAATCGCCTATTTTCACTCTACCTATTTTGCAGGCATTGGCAGCAATAGTTCTCGTCTTGAAGATACGTGCAGCCCACAGCCATTTGTCTATACGAGCTTCTTCTTTCATCGCTTTTTTATATTACTTCTTATGATTGAATTGATTCATTGTGATTTCAAGTCCTGCGAGACAAAAACTTTTAATGATTTCTCCGCAAGTATATTCTAAATCGGGCATTTTCTGCATACTTTCGTCATCGAATTTGCTGAGAACAAAATCTATTTGATGACCTTTTACAAAATTGTTTCCCGTTCCGAAACGAAGGCGGGCATATTGTTCAGTACCCAGGTTTTCTGTAATATTTTTTAATCCGTTATGACCGCCTGCACTTCCCTTCCCTCTGAGTCGGAGCGAACCGAAAGGTATGGCAAAATCATCGACAATGACAAGCAAATGTTCAATGGGAATATTTTCTTTGTTCATCCAATAACGTACGGCCATACCGCTCAAGTTCATAAAAGTAGAAGGTTTAAGCAAGAATATTTGTCTGCCTTTCAACGAAGTTTTGGCTATGGAGCCATAACGCTTATCTTCGAATGGCGCTACGTTGAGACGTGCAAATTCGTCGAGTACCATAAAACCCGCATTGTGATGGGTGTTTTCGTATTCGAAACCAATATTGCCAAGACCGGCTATTAAAAACTTTTCCATAAATTGAAGTAAAAAGCAGAAAACGCAGATTATTGCTCCAAAGAACGTTTATGCGCTCCAGCAATAATCTGCGTTTATATTATTATGTTAGATTACTGTTTCTACTACTCAGCAGCAGGAGCTTCAGCGTCTTCTGTTGTAGCGGTAGTATCAACGGAGTTACGAGTTGCCTTGATAGAGCATACGACAGCATCTTTCGGGTTGATCAATTCTAAGCCTTCGAATGATAGTTCACCAACCTTAATAGCTTTACCTAAACCCATTTTAGAAACGTCGATAGTCAATTTTTCGGGAATAGTGGTGTATAGAGCGCGAACTTTCAGACGGCGCATCTGATGTTGCATTTTACCACCGGCTTGAACACCGGGAGCCAAACCTGCAAGTTCTACAGGTACATTCATTATGATAGGTTTCGACTCATCGATTTCATAAAAGTCAACGTGAAGAATAGTGTCTTTTACAGGCTGAAATTGAATGTCTTTCAAAATAGCATTCTTCTTTTCACCGTCGATAATCAGATCTATAACGAAAATGTGCGGAGTATAAACGATTTTGTTCAAATCCTTTTCTACCATAGTGAAGTTGTAGTTCTTCTCACCACCATACATTACACATGGTACTTCGCCATTCTTACGAATAGCCTTCAATGCTCTAGATTGTTCAGAAGAGCGCGCTGCAATAGTTCTTGCAGTTCCTTTTAATTCAATAGATTTCATTTAAAAAAAAAATTGTGTTACTCTAAATTAAGTTAGTTATTGCTTAATTCACCATTACACTAAGCAAATTAAATTGCTCGATGCCGTAAAAAAGCATGCAAAATTATACTTTTTATTTGATATGACAAAGGATATCTCAATTAAAAATCGATATCCAACTTGATTTCTCCACCCAAATTGTTTGCTTCAGAGTCTCTTTTTAAATTTTCTTCTGCATTGTCAGTATCGGCATTCAATAGACTTTCGGCCGTTTTTTCAGCTTCGCCGGATTTCCCTTCATTACTGTAATAATGCATTTCTTGGTTATCGTTGATATAGCCGACAGCTTGAGTCAGTCCTGTAATGAACTTCTCAAAATCTTCTTGATAAAGGAATATTTTGTGCTTTTCAAAATTCACCTGCGAATTGTCTCCATCGCCCATTACAATCTTTTTGCTTTCTGTTATCGTGAGAAACATTTCCTCTTTTCGGTTTTTCTTCACGTCCAGGTAATAAATCCTTTTACCGGCTTTAACAGACTTCGAGAAAACGATTTCTTTGTCCATCATCTCCGCTGTTGCTGTTTTCTTCTTTAAATCTTCCATAAACAATTGTTTTAATTCATCAAAACTTCAATTCTTCGAAATCGACCCCAAATTTGGATATTTTTTTTAAGCTGTCAAAAGAAAAAGGCAAGAGATTAATATTTTTGCATTAAAAAATGTGATTTAGTTGTATAGATAATCTAAAAAGCCTACTTTTGTACTCTAAATAGTATTTATCAATTATGATTAACAGAGTTCTTATACGTTTAAAGATTATTCAACTGATCTACGCTTTTTATCAAAATGGGAATAAAAATATTGATTCAGCTGAGAAAGAGTTATTATTCAGCCTCTCAAAAGCGTATGACCTATATAATTATCTATTAGCCTTGATGGTGGCGATTAAAGATTATGCAGAGAGGCGCATAGAAGTTGGAAAGAAGAAACGTATTCAAACTGAAGAGGATAAAAATCCGAATACCCGATTTGTGGACAATATGTTTATTGCACAATTGCAAACAAATAAACAGCTAAATGAATTTGTGGGTAACCAAAAGCGTAATTGGGTAGATGATGACGAAGCTTTTATTAAAGAGATCTATGATCAAATCATTGAATCGAATCTTTATAAGTTATATATGGTAGAAGAAAATCCTACTTATGAGACCGATCGAGAATTTTGGCGTAAACTGTATAAAACGTTTATATACAATAATGAAAGTTTGGACCAATTGCTAGAAGAACAAAGTCTGTATTGGAATGATGATAAAGAAATTGTTGATACCTTTGTTTTGAAAACAATTAAACGTTTCGATCCTAAGAATGGTACCGATCAGGAGCTTTTGCCCGAATATAAAGATGAAGAAGATTTGGAATTTGCCCGCCGTTTGTTCCGCACTTCTATTATGAATGCTGACGAATATCGCCAATTGATCAATGAAAGCATCAAGAATTGGGATATAAAGCGAATAGCTTTTATGGATATGGTGGTAATGCAATGTGCTATTGCCGAATTAATCAATTTCCCCAATATACCAATCAACGTTACGATGAATGAATATTTGGAAATTGCCAAATATTATAGCACCCCCAAAAGTACAGGTTTTATCAATGGTACACTTGATGCTATTATCAAGCGGTTGCAGAAACAAAGTCTGCTTGCTAAAAAATAGCTGATAATTTTAAAAATATAAACAGATAATATAACCAATTAAAAATAGCTACTTATGAATTTAATGACAGTATTTCTTCAAGCTGCTGCCCAAGGTGGTGGTGCATCGATGATGTGGATCATGATGATTGCCATCTTCGTTATTATGTATTTCTTTATGATTCGCCCTCAAAGCAAAAAACAAAAGGAAATCAATAACTTTCGTAAGACGATCAAGGTAGGTCAGAAAGTTATTACAGCCGGTGGTATCCATGGTGAGATCAAAGAGATCAATGATAGTTATGTAATGCTCGAAATCGCCAATGGCATAAAAATAAAAGTAGAGAAAAGTTCCGTTTTTGCAGATCCTGCCGATGCGAGTGCCAGCATGACCAAGTAATATTTCTTTTTAAAGAATATACAGGTTATGTTCATATCGCGGAACATAAAGGACTCTATAGCAATATTTACTAAAAAGATTAAAGCCTTCTTGCTAAGTAATACTAGTAGGGAAGCTTTGGTCTTTTTGTTTTTTTTCGCTATAGCTTCAGCCTTCTGGTTTATTAGAGCACTTAATGACGATTATGTGGTCGATGTCCAGATACCGGTCAGATTGTCGAATGTTCCGGATAATGTTATTATCACTAATAATTTGCCAAGTCATCTCACTTTTCGTATTAAAGATAAAGGTTCGGTACTGTTTGGATACAAAATGGGAAAGGTCTTTGCTCCTATCAGCATTAATTTCAACGACTATAGACAAGACGGACAACAAGTCATTATCAATACAGCTTCTTTGGATCGCAATACTTTTTCGCAATTCAATTCGACGACAAAAGCAATATCTATCTCACCGGACAAGATGGAATTGATCTATACATTAGGTGAGAAAAAGAAAATTCCAGTATCGCTCACTGGCAGCATAAATGCCGATAGGCAATATTATATAGCCGATTCTTTGGTTCAACCTAGCAAAGTAATGGCTTATGCCCCTAGAAAAATACTCAATAAATTGCGGGTTGCCTATACAAAACCAATTTTATTAAAAGATATCAATAATACCACGTATTATCAAGTGTCACTTCGTCCGGTGAAAGGTGTTAAATTTGTTCCTTCAACGATCAAATTAGTTTTTCATACAGATGTTTATAGCGAAAAGAAAATCGAAATACCTGTCATAGGGACAAACTTCCCACCCAACAAACATTTACTTACTTTCCCTTCCAAAGTAAATGTTACATTTCAGGTAGGTTCAGTTCTTTATAAACAAATAAAAGCTTCCGATTTCGGCATTGAAATTTCATATAAAGAACTAGAACATTATCGTTTTGATAAATATCCACTGCGTCTTACCCGAATGCCGCATGGTATTCGAAATGCTCAAATTACTCCGCAGAGGGTAGATTTTTTAATCGAACAAAATTGAGGCCTCAATAATATGATACTCAAAATAGGCATAACAGGCGGTATAGGAAGCGGCAAAAGTGTCGTATCGCATTTGCTTAGACTGATGAATGTTCCGGTATACGACTGCGATGCTGAGTCGAAACGATTGGTCGTAGAAAATGCCGATATTCGTAAACGCCTGACGTGTCTGGTAGGTAAAGCGCTTTATCATAAATCAGAACTTGACAAGCAAATGCTGGCTTCTTATATTTTCGATGACGAAAGCCATCTTCAAGCAGTGAACATGATTGTACATCCTGTAGTGAAGTCCGATTTCTATCAATGGGCGGCATTACAAGCAAAACATTTTTCTATCGTGGGTATGGAATCGGCTATACTCATTGATGCCGGCTTTGAAAACGCTGTCGATGTCGTTGTCAATGTATCTGCCCCTATCGATATAAGGATTCAGAGAGCAGTTCTTCGCGACCATTCGTCTGCCGAACTAATAAGAAAGCGTATGGATAAACAATTGAGTGATGAAGAACGTTGCCGATTGTCGGATATTACTATATGGAATGACGATGTACATCCCATTATACCTCAAGTCTTTTCGTTTCTTTGCCAGCTAAAGCAAAACAATAAATAATATATATCAATGAAAAAAGTGACATTTCAATTTCTATGTAGCAGTGCTTTGTTGTTACCTCTTGCGATGACGTCATGCCGACAATCTAAATTCTTAGTGGCAACACCCAAGTTAGATGTCGATCCGTTAATTGCTCATATTGATTCTACTATTCGTCCACAAGACGATTTCTTTCAATTTGCCAATGGGAAATGGTTCAAACAGAACCCTATTCCTGCTAGCGAACCGAGCAATGGTATCTTCCAAATAATTGAAGATACGGTCAATGCCCAAGTGCTTCATATTTGCAAATTGGCTGCTACCGAAACGAATCCCGAAGGTAGTAATAAACAAAAAATTGGAGATTTCTACTTCTCGGGAATGGATAGCATAACGCGTAACCAAAAAGGGACAAGCGACTTAAAAGAGTATCTGAATCAAATTGATAATATAAAAGATAAAGACGAAGTCTTTGGAGAGTCGGCTTTCGTGAACAGTGTTTCCAATTCGACTTTCTTCAACTTCGGAGTAGCGCAAGACGATAAAAACAGCAGCAAATATCAGGTATATATTACTCAAGGTGGATTGACAATGCCCGATCGTAATTACTATACCGATACCGATACTAAGGCCGAAGAAATTCGTAATAAATTTGTATGCCACGTTGAGAAAGTATTCGCTATTATGGGATATGACGAAAAAGAAGCTGTTTCACTCGCATCTAAATTGATGGAGCTTGAGACGGATATGGCACGACTTTCACGAAAGCGCGAAGATACTCGCGATCCATTTGCCAATTACAATAAGATGTCTGTAGATAGTTTGAAACGTCTTACCCCACATATCAATTGGAACTTATACATGAAAGGTATCGGATTACAACAGGTTGACAGTGTCGTCGTAGGACAACCCGAATATCTTGCCGGATTGGATAAGCTGGTCAATCAAATGTCTCTTGCTGATTTAAAGAGTTATATGAAATTTCGTTTCTTTGAAGGCTTGGATACTTATCTCGACGATAGGACATACGATGAGAGTTTTGATTTTTACAATAAGACACTGCGTGGAGTCACAGAGCAGCGCCCACGTTGGAAACGTGTAGTGTCGCTAGTTAACGGATATTTGGGAGACCTGATAGGACAAGTCTATGTTGACGAATATTTACCTAAAGGTACCAAAGATAAATTGATCGAGATTGGTAACGCTATTCGCAATGAATTTGCCGAGCGTATTAAAAATTTGGATTGGATGAGCGATGTTACAAAAGAAAAAGCGCTTGCCAAACTAAATGCCGTGATGATGAAGATGTGTTCTCCCGATAAATGGAAAGATCTCAGCGCATTGAATATAGACCGTTCGTCATACGTCCGAAACGCAATGAATGCCAACAAATGGTTCAATGCTTATAACATTCATAAATACGGCAAACCAGTAGACCGTACGGAATGGGATATGGAACCTCAGACATACAATGCTTACTACAATCCTTCGAATAATGAAATAGTCATTCCGGGGTGCAATATTATTGTACCTGGGTTTGAAAAGAAAATGGCTGATGACGCTATACTTTATGCTATTATCGGAGGAACCATCGGTCACGAAATAACTCACGGATTTGATGATCAAGGGTGCCAGTATGATGCTCAAGGCAATCTGAAGAACTGGTGGACAAAAGAAGATAAAACAAAATTTGATGAACAGACCAAAAAGATAGTCAATCAATTCGATAACTACTTCGTCAGCGATAGCTTACATATTAATGGTTCGCTTACCCAAGGTGAAAACATAGCCGATCTAGGCGGTATTATCATGGCTTATGAAGCTTTCAAGAAAACCCCGCAATTCAAACAAAACGAAATAATTGACGGACTCAATCCTAGCCAGCGTTTCTTCTTGGGGTATGCTATGGAGTGGATGGTGAATATGCGTCCCGAGGCATTAATGACACAAGTGAAGAGCAACGAACATGCACCGGCCAAATGGAGAGTGCTTGCTCCTCTATCCAACATGCCCGAGTTCTATCAGACATTTGGCGTAAAGCAAGGCGACAAAATGTGGCGTAGTGATAAAGATAGAGTAAAAATTTGGTAATTATAACTACACAATTATTAATATAAAAATACCCTCGCTACAGCCATTTGTAGCGAGGGTATTTTTTCAGAGAAAAATCAACCGTATGTTGTCGCCGTAACTAACGTATGTCGCAGACAAAACTAACGTTAGTTGTTATGATAACTAACGTTAGTTACCGCAGTAACTTCCGTTAGTTATGGTTGCGACATACGTTAGTTTTTTTGCGTGATGACAAAAGTGGTTTATAGCTCTTTATTTCTTATCGACCGACTGTATTAATTGTATTATACAAAATCGTTGACCGTATCGACAATTTGTCCATCAAATAAATTGATTGTGCGATGTGCGAAGGTTGCATCATGCTTATTGTGCGTTACCATCACAATTCTCGTACCTTCTTTATTGAGCTCGGTGAGCAAATTCATAACCTCTTCTCCATTTTTTGAATCAAGATTACCGGTAGGTTCATCAGCTAGAATCATTTTAGGATTCGATATGACAGCACGTGCAATAGCAACACGTTGTTGCTGACCACCGCTAAGCTGTTGCGGGAAATGGCTGGCGCGATGACTGATGCTCATCCTCTTCAGTATCTCGCGAACACGTTCTTTGCGTTCACCGGCTTTCACATTGAGATAAGTCAACGGCAGCTCTACATTCTCTGCCACGTTGAGTTCGTCTATCAAATTGAAACTTTGAAATACGAATCCTATTTCTCCTTTGCGCACACGAGTCCGCTCTCTTTCTTTCAGATTTCCTACTTCTTTCTCGTCCAACCAATATTTCCCACTTGTAGGGTTGTCCAGCAAACCAAGGATATTCAACAAGGTAGACTTGCCACATCCTGAGGGTCCCATAATAGCGACAAATTCACCATTTTTTACTTCGAGAGACACATTGTTCAATGCAATGGTTTCTACTTCTTCCGTGCGGAAGCTCTTGCATAAACCTTCAATTTTGATCATAATTCTATAGTTAATTGTTATTTTGTTACGATTGTATTATTCTCCTTTAATATATTCTACCGGATTACCGTTGGCTACCTTATAGCAGTTTATTCCAACTGCGACAAGAATAATGCCCAATACAAGTAAACCGCCTCCCAAAAAGAGAAAGAAACTTAAAGGAGCCTTATCGCTAAATTGTTCCAACCACTTGCGGGCAACTATCAATGCGCCGATGCCACTAACAATAAGCGATGGCACTGCTATACGAAGTACATCTTTAATGAAAAGATGCAGAATGTCGTTCACCTCTGCCCCATTCACTTTACGAATAGCAATCTCTTTCTGACGTCGTACCACTTCGTCGTTAGTATAACCTATCAGTCCCAACAAAGCGATTACAAGTGTTACAATACCTCCTATCAATACCGCTTCTCTGAAGTTGTACTGAGGTTGGTATATTGTTTGCATCGTAGATTTGTAGCTTGTCAGATATATTTCTTTATCAGGATTGAGCTTTTGAATCAACTGTTGGGCTTCTTTCATATTATCGCTTGTCAGATTATGAAATTTAATCAATATATTATTGGGACAAACTTTTTTCGAATAAAACATCACACTAGCACGATCATCGGGCATTGAAATACTGCCGACCCGAATATTGTCGTATACACCGCAAATAGTATAAGTTGACGTTGGTGTCTGACTATGTTCCGAAATCAATATTCTGCGCCCTATTGCATTATTATCCCAATGAGCCAACAGCCTCATTTTATCTACAAAACTCTTGCTCACCATTATTTCGCGCAAACTGTCGGTCTGTTCAGTGAAACTCTTTCCCTGAATAATCTTTATATCCATCGTTTTCAAATAGCCATCAGAAACGGAGTATAAGTCAGCAATGTTCATGTATTCTCTATCGTCACCCGGTAGACTGATATTATTTCCGCTTAAATGATTGTTTGGTAGACAATCGGCTGAAGTTACATTTTCAACGGATGCAAGCTTCTTTAATTCTTCTACTGTTTTACTGCATTGTTGCGGTTTTACCTCTGTCATACTGGCCGTTGCTAGATTTTCGTAATTGTAACCGGGATTATCATTTATCATCAAACTATATTGTTTGTTTATCACAAATAGTAGGCTGACTAGAAATCCGGCTGCCACAAACTGAATGGAAAGAAGTAATAGTTTCCAATGACGGCGCGACTCATTGTATCTTCGGAATGCAGTAGCTACAGGAATAGATGAATAGAGACAACCGGGCACTAAACCTCCAATTAATAAAATGCCTATGCACACGGTCAATAATATCCAACTTCCTTTATTGAATAGCAACGTTATAAGCGACGCATCAAGTAACTTTTCTATCATACCCCGACAGGCAATAATCAAGCAAGCAGCCAATGCTATCGAAAGAATCAAATGTACCAATGTTTCGCTAAAAATGATGCTATGTATGTTATTCTTCTTTGCTCCATAGCATTTTCTTACCGCCATTTCTTTCGCCCGCCCTACTATATTGCCAATAACGATGAGCAAATAGTTCATTACGGCCGAGAAGATGAGAATAAAAGCCAGTAATGATAATATCCAAGACATCTTTTTCACTGCCGGATCAGAAGTATGTATTTTGTTCAGCGGGGTGAACATATAATTTAAATCAACGCCTGCCTGTTTCATTTCTTTTAAAGGAAGATTTTCTTTACGCATCTTCTCTACCGACCTGTAGATCTCTTCTATCTTACAACCTTTCGCCAATCGAATAAGTCCGATATAGCGATCATTTCCCACCCAATTATTCGACCCATCGAATTTACTTACTTTTCTTAGAGTAGGCATAGCAAGAAGAATATTCAAATCTCTCATACTCGAATTGAGCGGTATATCTTCATATACTCCGCCAATAATGATATGAAAATCATCCATATCTTTCAATACCAGCTCTTTTCCTATTATATTGTCTCCTAATGTAGCAGCAAGTTTACGGTTTATCATGCAATAGAGAGGGCGTGACAATACCTCTTTCGGATTGCCTTGAATAATAGGACGATCTACTAAATCAAAAAAACAACTGTCGGCTAATGCTATATTTGCCTTTATTTTCTTTTTATCTTGCGTTTCGCAATTGCACTCCTCAGAGATATTAGTATAACGTGTTGCTGCTTCAACTTGTGGAGCATATCGTTTTACACCTGGAGCAACAGCTCCGCTGGTTTGTGGGTAAAATCCCAATTTCCCATTTTGGAAGATTTTTTCACTTATGATGTATGTTCTATCCCAATTGTTGAAAAAGGTATCGTAACGTTGTTCGATATAAACTTTTGCAATAAGAACAGAACCTACTGCCAACCCAACACTCAGACATAATATTTTGACAATATTGTGTTGTCCTCGTCTTCCTAAAGAAAGGAAAGCTTTTACTAGATTATTGAAGAATCTCATTATTTATAGTTTTGAATGTTTATGATCAATTATCTTTCACGCTGTCAACCGGATTGGCATTTGATGCTTGATAGCTCTGAACGAATACGGCGACAAAAGAAATAATGAGACAGAACAGTCCGGCAATAATAAATATCAAAGGGCTCAAACTGATGCGGTAGCTATAGTCCGATAGCCAATGAGACATGAAATAATATATCACAGGTATGGCAAGTACAAAAGCTATGATAACATACGTAAGAAACGCCTTTAATAACTTCTTCCATATTTGTACATTGGTACTGCCAAAGACTTTGCGTATCGCTATTTCTTTGCGTCGTTGTTGAATGAAATAAGTACTCATCGCTACAAGTCCCAGCAATGATACCAAAACGGCAATGAAAGCAAAGATGGAGATGATATGCGAAAGGCGTATTTCCTTCTCGAAATTCTGTTCTATCTGTTGATCAATATACGGATGGTCCTCATCCAAGCTTAATTGGTATATCTTGCTATATGTCTTTTGTATTTGTTCGTAAGCTTCTACCGGATCCCCATTTACTTTGATAAGAAATGCCCATGGATCTGCTATACTCTTTTTGATGATGACACGCAACGGGTGTTGTCCGGTAGTGATGTCGCCTATATGTATATCTCTAATAATACCATCGATAGTCGATTTGTCTTCAAGACAGGGAATACTTCTTGCATCACTTTTTAGTCCAAGTTCGTTGAAGGCTTGCATATTATAATAACATTTTGTTGTATTGGCCGTATGGTTGTCTTGTTTTAATTTCAGGCCCAAAATATCCATATAGGCAGTGTCGCCTATCAATGTTTGAAAACTGATGGTTTTTCCTTGATATAGAATCGTATTATTGTTACCACGATTAAAGGGGATTCCATCGCATGCCGAAACATTCGATATGCACGATTGATTGCGAAGTTCGTTGATGAAAGTCGTTGCCTTGATGCTGTCTCCCGGATTATTGATATATACCAGCCCCTTGGTATCATAGCCTAGTGGTGCTTTGATGAGATGATGAATTTGAAGCATCATTGTCAGCGATACAGCAATCATTACAATGGTTATCATGTTTTGAAAAGTAATGAATATTTTACTGAATACCATTTTTGTACGACGTAAAAATGTGCCGCGTACTATCTCTATGGGTTTGGATGCCGAGATAACAATAGCGGGAAATACGCCGGCCAGTGTTCCGACAACCAAAAGAACAAAAAAGATGATACTCAAATCGAGCGCATGAAATACGTTGCCTATCATTAATTTGGTATTTAGTATCCGATTGGCATAAGGTGCTAACGAGAATGCTAGTGCGAGAGCTATCAATAAGGAAATGAAACAAAGCAATATGCTCTCAAATATCAATCGGGTGATGATTTCTTTGCGCTGACTGCCCAGCAATCTTCTGATTGCCATTTCGCGAGCACGAAATCCACTCTGAGCAACTGTCAGATTTATATAATTCATAATGGCAAAAAGCAAAATGACTAACCCAACGGTGAACAAAATATTTACCAATTTCAAATCACCTCGAGTAGTAACTTCCGTGCAACTGTCGGTATTCGAAAAATACAATTTATTGAATGGAAATAAGAGCACTTTATCACCACAATCGGGCATTTTGTAAAACCAAAAGAATGTTTTAAAGTAACTCGTCATATCTTTTGTTTTCGACATCAGGTCCGTATTGGGCTTGGCAAGGATAAATACTGACGCTCCCGTTGCATTACCCATCCCTGAACCAAGTAAAGCCGAATTGTAATTTTTTGCATTTTCAAATCGAATCAGCATATCATTATCACACAAGCAAGAGTTCTCCATTTTCTTTGCCACTCCGGTCACTACCAGATGAATGGAATCATTGTAAGTGATCGTTTGACCTATTGGATCTACACTACCGAATATCTTTTTTGCACACTCTTCGGTTACTACGGCGCTGTTTTTCTCGTTTAGCACCGTATTTCTGTTGCCTTCTACCAGCTCAAAGTCAAACAATTTGTAGAAGGTCGAATCTACTAAAAGTGTTTTCGTCTTCAGTTTACTTCCATAAGGCATGTTCAGATACAATTGAGCCCTCGATACCGCACAAGTCGATTCTATTTCGGGATAACGACTTAACAGCTTAGCCTGAATATCGTGATGGGAAGCTTCGAACGCTTTTGGTTCTCCTTTTATTGTCCCTCCCAAAGCATATATCCTATCAGCTTTAGAATGCATCTTGTCGATATTATATTCTTGCTGTGTATAAACGCCGATGAGGATCACAAACATCAAGCTGATGGATAGTCCGAAGACATTAATCAATGTATAGGCCTTGTTGCGTTCTAGAAACTTAAAATACGATTTGATATGAAATAGATGATTCATCGTTTAAAAAGTATTATTGTAGTATTAATATTTCGTTGTCTTTGTATGCTTCGTAACCGCTGGTAATGACTTTCTCACCGGGTTGAAGTCCTTCGAGCACTTCATAATATTCGGGATTCTGACGTCCGATACGAATCTTGCGCCGATATGCTTTTTTGCCACTCTTGTCGACAACAAAGATCCAGTTGCCGCCGGTTACGGAGAAGAAAGTTCCTTTAGGTATAATAACGGCCGGTTCGGACTGTCCTAGTTGTAGATCGATATAGTAAGTCTGTCCTGTACGGATATTGTTTGGTCGAGTTCCGGTGAAGACGAAATCTATTTTGAATTTGCCGTCGCGCACTTCGGGATAAACTTTGCGCACTCTAAGACCATAAGTTTTACCTTCGCGTTCGAACGTAGCAGCCAGTCCCTGACGTATTCTATCTATATAATGCTCATCAATAGTGGCTTCGACCTTGAAATCGCTCATGTCATTGATCTGACCGATCTTCTGCCCCGGAGTAATATTCTCTCCAAGTTCCACATCCAGCAATCCTACTTCTCCATTTATTAAACTACGGATATTTAGATGCTCTTTCCGCTGACGTACCAACAATACATTTCTTCTCATATTGTCCAGATTTTCTGACATCTGACTTACTTGTGTACGTCTGTACAAACTATCCTGGCTCAGCCTCCTTACAATCAAACTATGTTTCTTTACCGCCAATTCATAATCTTCTTTTGCTTGAATGTATTCTTCTTTCGAATTAAGCTGTTCTTTATAAAGCTTGGCTTGCTGCTGGTAAGTACGGCGTTTACGAACAATATCCATATCCAGTTGGAGTTTTTCATTCTTATTGTTCAATCGATCCTGCTCCATGCTGATCTGCGTATTGCGTAGTAAATTTTGTTTTTCGGCGAGTTCCGATTCTGCGTTCAGTATTTGTAGATCGAGACTCGAATTGCTTAATTTTACTATTACATCACCCTTCTTTACTTGGGCGCCTTCGTCTACCACTTTTTCCATCACAATGCCCCCTTCTTCGGGACTAATCTGCACCACACTGATAGGCGCCACTTGCCCGTCGAGACGAACATAGTCGTTGAACTGTTCTTTCTTTACGTCGTCGATGCTCAACCCTCGCTTTTCAACCTTCAGCGTAGTCGAAAAGTTGCTGAGTCCCAACCATAATAGTGCTCCAATCAATACGATGCTTCCTGCTATATATGGGATGTATTTGCGCGGGATGATACTTTTTTTCTTTTCTATCTTGATATCCATTGTTTTCTCTTTTTGCGGTTAGACAAATATGTTTTTATTATTTTATTAAACTTTCTCCTTTATAATAGTCTATCAAACGGCTCTTTATCGTATAGAGCATACGTTTCTGCAATAGTGTAATGCGCGACTGCAAAAGCGTATTCGACGAAGTATGTAAATCGATGGCACTTACCATTCCTTCTTCGAACTTCCGCTTGACAACATAATAAGCTAAAGAATCGGCGTTGACTTTATTTTCCATTTGTCGAATCTCTTTCACATAGCCATTGCAATCCAATAATGCCTGTTCGATATCGGTATGTAGCTTACGTGTTGTCTCATCCCTATCGAGCATGGCTATCTGAATATTGTTCTTTGCCTTCTTTATATCGCTTCTGGTCGATCCGTTGAATATGGGAATTGATAATACGGCACCCACATATTCTCCCCTATTATTTTTGAATTGTGTTCTGAAAGGAATGGTGGTGTCACTACCCGAAAAGTTTTTGTAGTAGTTGGTAGCGACACCTGCCGTGAGAGAGAAAGACGGCAATATTTTTCCTTTCATTATGTTGTATTGGTATTTTGCTTTCTGTATGTTGTAGTCTGCCGACTTTGCAATGGGATTACCATTTAGGGCATAGAGGTATATGTCATCGGCTTTTTCCGCTTTGAACTCAGGGTTGATACATTGGGTCAATGTATCTATTGTCAACGAGTCGGATGATGGATAACTCATCGCACTTTTCAGTGTAAGTAAAGCCGTATTATATAAATTCTGTTGATGAGTGAGGTTATAATCATCTTCGGCCACCTGCGCTTTGACTTGCGCTACATCGGGACGTCCCTTTATTCCCAATTCTTCTTGTCTATTGGTCTTGAGTAGTGTCTGATTACTATCGGCCAGTTTATCTTGGGCAAGGCCTATACATTCTTTGTAGTATGCTGCATCGATAAAAGCTTGCATCACTTCGATAGCTTTATCGTCGCGTGCTCGCTGTATTTCGTTTTCTCCTTGCATTTTGTTTATACGCGCTTGTTTGAATTGGTTTATTATCTGTCCACCGTCGAACAAATAAACCGAACTGTATAGATTATAGTAATTGTTGAAAGTTGTAATTGTATTGTAAGTATTGGTGGACGGATCGATGTTACGTCCCCAATTATATTGTGCACTGACTTCTGCTGCTAGTTTCGGAACGAAAGAATTGACTGCAGCATGATAGTCTGCTTTATAATTTGAAGCTTCGAAGATCCTTTTCTGCACAGTAGTGCTATGTTCGATGGCATATTTCATGCAGCGATCCATAGTCCACAATCCTGCTTGTGCCTGACCCGACAAAACAAAAACATAACTAACCAATATAAATGTAATATATCTTTTCATCTTTTTATCATTCTTTTCTCATGTTAATGCAATCCCCATGCCAAACTTATTATTATACTGATTATGAGATATATAATACTTTTACAGGAAAAAGATAGTGTCCAACTTTTGGACACTACCGTCTAATTATTGGACAAGATCAGTATGAAAATTTTGATTCGTATATTGGTTTTTGTCGTCTCACCTAGGTGGGATGAGTGTATCACCAAGGTGAGACATGTGTACCACTAAGGTGAGATGAACGTCTCACATTGGTGAGACAATAATAACAAACAGATGAGCACTTTATAACTTACATTTGTTTTTCAAAAAACATAAAGATGTAGCCATCGAAAGTATCTTGTTCTTTTTTCATACCGCGCGGTAGTGCCATCAGTATGTATCAGTGTTCATTTGCCTACCTGTAAGGTTTCGTAGTCGATTCTATAACCACGACCAGCGACTAATTGAACACGTAATTTTATTGAAATCTTTTCCGTTATTCGACAAATAAAAGTAATTTTGTAGCCAATTTTAAGCAGTATATTTGTTTTAGCACAACTAACAATGGAAATATTATCATTCAATATAGTAGAAATCATCTTATTGTCCGTCATGGGCCTGTTATTCATCATCCAATTGTTTTATCAATATGGTATATACAATCGTATTCATGCACACAATAAGGCGGTGAAAAAAAATAATATTGATTTCTTGGGCGACGATTTGCCTCCCGTATCTATTATTATTCGGGCTTGTAATGAATCGGTTAACCTGAAGAAAAATTTGGAGAGTGTTTTGCAACAAGATTATCCGGCTTTTGAAGTTATTGTCGTAAACGATGGCTCTACCGACGAAAGCGAAGCTTATTTGAATGAACTGAAAAGCAAGTATGACAATCTATACCATAGTTTCACTCCCGAAAAAGTGCGAAATCTAAGTAGCAAAAAGTTGGCTCTGACCATAGGAATTAAAGCAAGCAAATACGATTGGGTTGTATTTACCGAAGCGAATTGCAGACCTAGTAGCGATCAATGGTTAAGAGCTATGGCCAAAAATTTCACAACATCTACGGATATTGTATTAGGATATAGTAACTATGCATATAAAAGAGGTTGGCTGAACAAATTGGGTTGTTTTGATATGCTTTTCGAGTCAATGCGCTATTTGGGTATGGCACTAAATTCAAAAACATACAAAGGCATTGGAAGAAATATGGCCTATCGCAAGAAATTGTTTTACGAGAATAAAGGTTTCTCCAAATATTTGGAACTATTTCGTGGTGAAGACGATTTGTTCGTCAACGAAGTGGCCAACGATATAAATACCAGAGTAGAGACTTCCAAAGACGCTATTGTTTGGATAGATGGAGCCGAGTATGCAAAGCTCGATTGGAAGAAAGATAAAGTGAGCTATATGGTTACGTCCCGCTTTTATCATGGTGCGCAACGCTTTGTCTTAGGTTTTGAAACACTTACCCGATTGTTGTTTATCGCTTGCTTTATCGCTACTGTTACGGTCAGTGCTATAAACTTTCATTGGTTGATGGCAGGTATTGCTTTTGTTGTGTGGCTCACCAGATTTTTGGTAGCTATGTCTGTAGTAAACAAGGCTGCCCGTGATATGAAAGAAGAGAGAAGATATTACCTCTCTCTCCTCTATTTTGAATTGCTGCTACCGTGGCAGTCAATAATTTTCAGACATTCCAGACTTGCAAACAAAAATAATAACTGTGTCTATATCAATAATCCTACTCATAACGCATGGAGTTAGCCGGATGTATTTTTGATATCAGATAAGACGGACCTAACAACATCATAAGCGATACCAGGAACGAACAAACATTGATAATAATAAAGATCAATACGTTGAACGATACTGGAACGGTGTCGACATAGTAAGTAGCCGGATTGAGTTTGATTATTTTGAAATGCCCTTGCAGATATATTAATGCTACGGCAATAATATCACCGATCAGTATTCCCTTTCCAATAATAAATACCGAAAGCCACAAAAATATTCGACGAACAGTATAATTGTTGGTACCCAATGCCTTGAGTAGACCAATCATATTGGTACGTTCGATGATGATAATGAGCAATCCGGATACCATGGTGAATCCTGCAATGCCTATCATCAATATTAGAATAACCCAGACATTCATATCGAGCAATCCGAGCCATGCAAATAGTTGAGGATTGAGCTGAACAATATTTCGGACATAATAAACACCACCATATTTATCTTTCATTTTGTCGATATTGGAAGCTATATCATAAGTCGTCTTATTGAGCAAATCATAATCTCTGATAGTTAATTCGATTCCTCCATATTGGTCTTTTTTCCATCCGTTCAGGTGGTTTACCGTATAAATGTCTGTAATAAGGAATATCTTGTCGTATTCGGCAAAATTAGTCTGATAAATTCCTTTAATAGTCAAACGGCGGGCACGAACATTATCATTAATATAATAAGTATATATTTTATCACCCAATTTAAGTCCCAGTTTATCGGCTATGGCTTTGGAGATAAGCACCTGATTGGTCGAAAGAGTATCACTGAAATGAGGTACGATGCCGGCAACCAAATGTTCTTTCATAAAAGTCGGGTCGAATTCCGGACCGACCCCTTTTAGTACCATACCTTGAAAAGTACTGTCGGTCTTGATGATACCCGGCTTGGTAGAAAAGCGTTGTATATGCTTTACTTGTTTATAATCAGATAGTTCGGCCAGCAAACTGTCGTTGACAACTACCGGGCGCATTTCATAAGATCGTGCATCGTCCAGATTACTGATCTGAATATGAGATCCGAAACCAATAACTTTGTTCCGCACCTCCGATTTGAATCCGATGACTACCGCTACAGACACTAACATGACAATGATGCCTATTGCAATTCCGGCCATCGCTATGAAGACAGCAGGTCGGGACGAATTCTTCGACCCCGAACCGCGATATATATGTTTGGCAATAAAAAATGATAACATCTTTTCGTTCTTATACCTTAATTACATATTAAATGACTCTACCTGGATAGGCTTCGAGTGCTTTTTCTAAAATGAATAGTGCACGATTCAGATCTTCTTTTTTTAGTACGTATGCTATTCGCACTTGGTTTCGTCCTACACCCGGCGTAGTGTAAAATCCGGAAGCCGGAGCCATAAACACCGTTTCGCCTTCGTATTCAAAATCGCTCAGGCACCAGGCACAAAACTTGTCGGAATCATCTACCGGCAATTTGGCTACAGTATAAAATGCTCCCATCGGTATGGGAGAATAAACGCCGGGAATGCGATTGAGCCCATCGATAAGGCATTTGCGGCGCTCAACATATTCGTCGTAAGTATCTCGCAGATAATCGTCGGGAGTGTCGAGAGAAGCTTCGGCAGCGATCTGGCCAATCAATGGAGGACTAAGCCGTGCCTGACAGAACTTCATTACAGCCTTGCGAACTTCTTCATTCTTTGTAATGAGAGCACCGATACGGATACCGCATTCCGAATATCTTTTTGAAACAGAATCGATGAGTACTACATTTTGTTCGATTCCCTTGAGATGACATGCTGATATATATGGTGAACCGGTATAAATAAATTCGCGATAAACTTCGTCGGAGAATAGAAACAAATCGTATTTCTTTACCAAATCGCGAATCTGATTCATTTCTTTGCGGCTATATAAGTAACCGGTGGGATTGTTTGGGTTACATATCAAAATACCTTTTGTTCGTTCGTTGATCAGTTCTTCGAACTTCTCCACTTTGGGCAACGAAAATCCTTCTTCAATAGTTGTGGCAATGGTACGTATAACCGCTCCTGCCGAAATGGCAAAAGCCATATAGTTGGCATAAGCCGGCTCTGGTACAATAATTTCGTCTCCGGGATTGAGACAAGAAAGAAAGGAGAACAATACCGCTTCTGAACCACCTGTAGTAATAATAATATCGTCGGCCGATAATTTAATATTATACTTTTCGTAATATTTTACTAATTTCTCACGATAACTGCGATTGCCCGCACTAGGACTATACTCTAAAATTTTACGATCAACGTTATGGATGGCATCAATAGCAACTTGAGGGGTTGGTAAATCGGGTTGGCCGATATTGAGATGATAAACATGTATTCCCCTTTGCTTTGCCGCATCGGATAGCGGAGCCAGTTTTCTGATTGGAGACGCTGGCATCTCCGTTCCTCTAATAGAAATTTTTGGCATTTTTCTCTTTTTACTTTTCTATTCAACAACTAAACATTGTATTCAGACATTATTGAAAATCGTGCAAATTTAAACATTTAATTGTATAATTGCACTAAAAATCAGAAACAATATGTTGATTTGAATCTGTAGTATATTTATTTTGCCCTTGTTATTGATTTTTGTAAGTCAGACTTTTCGTTAATCAAAGAGAATCCATTAACTTTGTGCGCTATTATATCCGAATATTAAAGAATAAGAAAGAAGACGAGAAAAGATAATGATGAAGAAAGATGATTATTTAATTAGGGATTTGGAAGATTCAAGTAATGAACAGAGTTCTTTTTCCTTTATTGCTGACATTGACAATAATGAAGATTTGGATTTGAAAATCAAAATTCAATCCGGCGATACAATACCTGTTCTACCACTTCGCAATATGCTTTTATTTCCAAGCGTGTATATGCCTGTTGCAGTAGGACGCAAAAGTTCTTTGAAATTGATACGTGAATGCGAAAGGAAAGAGAAGAACATTGCGGTATTTTGTCAAAAAGATCAGAATACAGACGAACCGGACTTTGACGACTTACACCATATTGGAACAGTTGCCACTGTTGTTCGCATCCTCGAAATGCCTGATCACGCTACGACTGTCATACTCCGTGGCGTAAAACGCTGTGAGTTGGTTGATATTAGCGAACATGAACCATACTTGCAAGGGAAAATAAACCTGCTCGAAGATGAATGGCCGGAAAAGAATGATCGTGAATTTCAAGCTCTTGCCGAGAGTTGTAAAGATTTGACGATTCGATACGTTCGTGTATCAGAGGTCTTGCATCAAGAGTCGATATTTGCCATACGCAATATTAATAACTATCAATTTCTTATCGGTTTTATTTGCAATAATTTACCGCTTAAGAAATCGGATAAGTTAGAGTTACTGCAAATAAGTTCGTTGAAAGCAAGAGCCTATAAATTGCTGGAATTCTTGAACAGAGAAGTGCAATTGGCTGAAATAAAAGCTTCCATCCAGTTGAGAGCTCGCGAAGACATTGATCAACAACAAAAGGAATATTTCTTGCAACAGCAAATAAAGACCATCCAAGACGAATTGGGTGGCAATACGCAAGAGCAAGAAGTAGAAGATATTCGCCGAAAGGCCGAGAAGATGAAATGGGATGTAGAAGTTGCAAAAGTCTTTGAGAAAGAGTTGGGAAAACTGGAACGGACTCATCCCCAATCGCCTGATTATAGCGTGCAACTCAATTATCTGCAAACCATGCTCAATTTGCCTTGGAACGTTTATACGGCAGATAATTTGAATTTAAAGAATGCTGAGCGTGTGCTGAATCGCGACCATTATGGATTGGAGAAAGTAAAAGAACGTATATTGGAGCATCTTTCGGTATTGAAACTGAAGGGGAATCTTAAGTCGCCTATCATTTGTTTATATGGCCCTCCGGGAGTAGGTAAAACGTCGCTTGGCAAGTCTATTGCCGCATCGTTAAAGCGCAAATATATTAGAATGTCATTGGGTGGAGTTCACGATGAAGCTGAAATACGCGGTCATCGCAGGACCTATATTGGAGCGATGCCCGGTCGCATCATTAAAGGATTAATTAAGGCGGGATCATCTAATCCTGTATTTGTTCTTGATGAAATAGATAAAGTAGGCAACGATCGCCAGGGAGACCCTTCGTCGGCATTGCTCGAAGTACTTGATCCGGAACAGAATAGTGCCTTTCATGACAACTATTTGGATATCGATTACGATTTGTCCAAAGTATTGTTTATTGCGACGGCTAATGATTTACACTCTATTCCAGCCCCTCTGCTCGATCGTATGGAACTGATAGAAGTAAATGGCTATATTACTGAAGAGAAAATCGAAATTGCCCGAAAGCATCTATTTCCAAAAGAATTGGACAATAACGGATTGGAGAAGAATTTTGTGAAAATGTCGAAGCCGACATTCGAAGCAATCATAGAAAACTATACTCGTGAAAGCGGTGTCCGTGAATTGGAGAAAAAGATTGGTAAAGTGTTACGAAAGATTGCTCGTAAATATGCTACCGATGGATATTTCTTGGAACATGAAATAAAACCTGAAGATCTGAAAGAATATTTGGGTGTAGCCGAGTATAGTAGAGACAAATATCAAGGCAATGAATATGCCGGAGTGGTTACCGGGCTGGCTTGGACTGCCGTAGGAGGTGAAATATTGTTTATTGAAACATCTTTGAACCGTGGAAAAGGTGGACGTCTGACGTTGACCGGAAATTTAGGTGATGTAATGAAAGAATCGGCGATGTTGGCTTATGAGTACATTAAGACTCATGCTTCTCTGCTTCA
Organism: Bacteroidales bacterium; assembly: GCA_012517855.1. Lineage (GTDB taxonomy): Bacteria > Bacteroidota > Bacteroidia > Bacteroidales > Bacteroidaceae > JAAYUD01. The sequence continues at coordinate 16,011 of JAAYUD010000018.1, read as the reverse complement.
TGTCAATCCTGATGTCTTTGATAATTGGAATGTTCATCTCCATGTTCCGGAAGGTGCTATTCCTAAAGACGGTCCTTCTGCAGGTATCACCATGACTACTGCTCTTGCTTCTGCTTTCACTCAACGTAAGGTGAAACCGCATATGGCGATGACCGGTGAAATGACTTTACGAGGTAGAGTATTGCCCGTAGGTGGAGTGAAAGAAAAAATTCTTGCAGCAAAGAGAGCAGGTATTACTGACATCCTTTTGAGTGAAGAAAACAAGAAAGATATTGAAGAAATACAAGATATTTATTTGAAAGGATTGACCTTCCACTATGTGAAAGATGCAAAAGAAGTCCTTGAACTGGCATTGACAGATGAGTTGGTTAAAGATCCTATCGATTTCACTATTGCAAAAGAGAATAAAGATAAAGAATGAATTTCGAGCTACAACATACGGATTGTAAAAGCAACGCTCGTGCCGGACTGATAACAACAGACCATGGAACTATTCAGACGCCTATTTTTATGCCTGTTGGCACAGTAGGTAGTGTCAAAGCTGTACAATTATATGAGTTGAAGAATGATATTGAAGCTCAAATTATTTTGGGTAACACCTATCATCTTTACTTGCGCCCGGGTATAGACATTCTTGAAAAGGCTGGAGGATTGCATAAGTTTAACGGCTTTGATCGCCCTATGCTTACAGATAGTGGTGGTTTCCAGGTATTTTCGCTTACAGGTATTCGGAAATTGACAGAAGAAGGTGTTGAATTTAGGTCTCATATTGATGGAAGCAAACATATGTTTACTCCCGAACGAGTGATGGATATTGAGCGCTCTATTGGTGCGGATATTGTCATGGCATTTGACGAATGTGCACCCGGAACTTCCGATTACGAATACGCTCGAAAATCTACAGCATTGACGCATCGTTGGCTCGATCGTTGCATTGAACGTTTTAATAATACAGACCCTAAGTATGGTTATAAACAATCTCTCTTCCCCATAGTGCAAGGTTGCGTCTATCGTGACTTACGCATTCAGTCGGCAGAGTATATAGCTGCCAAAGGAGCCGATGGGAATGCTATTGGGGGGCTGGCTGTAGGTGAGCCGGTTGAAAAAATGTACGAAATGATCGAGTTAGTCAATGGTATTTTGCCCAAAGACAAACCACGCTATCTGATGGGAGTTGGAACACCGGTCAATATATTGGAAGCAATATCGCTTGGCGTTGATATGTTCGATTGTGTAATGCCTACGCGCAATGGCCGTAACGGCATGCTGTTTACCAAAGACGGCATCATGAATATGAAAAATAAGAAATGGGAAGACGACTTCTCTCCTATCGAAACGGATGGCGCTTCGCGAGTAGATCTATTATATACTAAGGCTTATCTTCATCATTTGTTTCATGCTCGCGAACTACTTGCTATGCAGATAGCCAGCGTGCATAATCTGGCTTTCTATTTGTGGCTGGTCGGAGAAGCAAGAAAACATATTTTGGCTGACGATTTTGCAATATGGAAACCGCGAATGATAGAAAAATTGTCTACGAGACTATAAAACAATGAGGCATATAAAGTTAAAATTGAAAATACCTAAAATTCGGAAGAAGAACAAGTTGTTTCAGTTATCTATTCCTTTCAAACTGATAACGAGATTGGATTGGTATATTATCAAGAAGTTCTTGGGAACATATATTTTTTCTATTATTCTAATCATTTCGATAGCCGTTGTTTTTGATTTCAATGAAAATATGGATAAAATGATGGATCATAATGCTCCATGGAAAGCGATCATTTTTGATTATTACATGAATTTTATCCCTTATTTTGCTAATCTATTCAGTCAACTATTTGTTTTTATCTCTGTTATATTCTTTACTACCAAGCTTGCGGAACATTCTGAAATTATCGCAATGTTTTCAAGCGGAGTCAGTTTCAAACGTATTCTTCGTCCCTACATGATGTCGGCCGGTATCATAGCATTGGCAACCTATTACATGGGAGCTTATGTTATTCCACGTAGCAGTACCAAACGTCTGGAGTTCACGGAGAAGTATATACGCCGCCAACAAACAAATTTTGCAAGTAATGTACAGCTTGAAGTGGGTAAAGGTGTTATCGCTTATATCGAGAATTATCAACGCGAAGAAAAAACAGGAATGAACTTCTCTCTCGATAAATTTAAAGGTAAAAAACTCGTGTCTCATCTTACAGCAAGTTCCATCAGCTACGATTCTACCTATACAAAGAAAAATCGCTGGACTATTCACAACTATATGATTCGCAAACTTGTGGGAATGCGTGAGAAAATAACTCGTGGAGATAAGAAAGACACGATTATCAACATGCAGCCTAACGATATATTGATAGTGAAAGGCCAAGAACAAGAATTGAAAACACCCGAATTAAAACGGTATATCATAAGGCAAAAGGAACGAGGCTTTGCTAATATCCAGAGCTTCGAAATTGAATATTATCGGCGTTATGCCATTCCATTTGCCGCCTTTATTCTTACTTTGATAGGAGCTTCACTCTCGTCGCGAAAAACGAAGGGAGGCATGGGGCTTTCATTGGGTATTGGTTTAGCATTGAGTTTCTCTTATATTTTGTTTCAGTCATTATCCTCATCGTTTGCAATTAATGGGAACTTCCCACCGATGATAGCGGTATGGATTCCCAATATTATATATGCATTCATTGCGTTTTTTGTCTACAAAGAAGGCCCGAAATAATCTAATGATGTAATATAGGAGAAAAAGAAAAGCATGACGACTAAAAATAAAGAAAACACAATCGCTTTTGTATACGATTTCGATGGGACATTGTCACCGAGTAATATGCAAGAATATGGCTTTATAAAGGCTATAGGAAAAGACAAAAACGACTTTTGGGAAGAGAACAAACATTTGTCGGAGAAAAATGATGCAAACAGCATTTTATGCTACATGTATTTGATGTTGAAAAAAGCTCAAGAAAGTAACATATCATTGCGTCGTAAATCTTTTCAAAACTTTGGTAAAGAAGTTAAGTTGTTCAATGGTGTATCCGAGTGGTTCGATCTTGTCAATGAATACGCTTCCGAACGCATGTTGACTATTCGCCATTATATCATATCTTCGGGTTTACGCGAAATGATTGAAGGAACTAGTATTGCAGCAAAATTTGATAATATTTACGCATGTTCCTATTTATATAACGTAGACGGAATTGCATACTGGCCGGCAGTAGCAGTGGATTATACAGCCAAGACGCAATTTCTATTTAAAATTAATAAGGGAATTAAAGAAGTAAGTGACAATACAAAAATAAATGAATATATTCCGGAAGACAAACGTCCTATTCCATTCGAACATTTCATTTATTTTGGAGATGGAGAGACTGATATACCCTGTATGAAAATGGTTAAAGAACATGGTGGAAATTCTATCGCCGTCTATAAACGTTCAAAAAAAGAAGTTGCAGAGAAACTGATTCATCAGAATAGAGTAAATTTTGCATGTGCGGCAGATTACACTAAAGGAAAAGATATCTATCATGTTGTGACGACTATACTCGATAAGATTAAAGCTGACTTGGAGTATAAAGAACTGCGTCCTCACTTTTGATAAATACTAAATGATGATATATTGAGGCAAACGGTGAGTGACTCGGCTCGTGTTTGCTAAATCCCCCTGAATACGTGTGGATAGATTGAATCTCTTAGCTTCTGCGATACTCTTTGGGAGACATTCCGACATGATGGCGAAAATACTTTCCAAAGAATGATTGATTGGTAAAGTGCAATTGTTCTGCTATCTGCTGAATATTCATATCCGATGATTTAAGTAATGCTTTTGCTTCGAGTATCACACGCTGATCGATCCATTCGCCGGGAGTTTTACCACTGACTTCTTTGATAACCCCAGATAAATGTTTTGGAGTAAGAAAAAGCATATCCGCATACGACGCCACTGTTCGTTCGTTTTGATAATTTTTGGACAAAGCTTTTATAAATTGAGTAAATATCTCTTCTTTGCGCGATTGTGGTTTTATTTCGAGAGTTGATGCTAATTGCTGATAAAAATTATAAAACTCGAAGAGCATAGCTGTAAGTAATCCTTGTATGATAGGGCGTTTATATGGGTTATTATCATCTTTTATTTTTTTGTACATCAAAAAATAATAATCCAACAGTGTTTGAGTTTCTTCATCCGTCAGCATGAAATTACGATGCTCATTAAAATAAAGCAATAGCGGTACTACATCTGTCTGACGCGAGAATATACCATCATAAAAATTATTAGATAAGGCTATCGTATAAGCATGATAGTCTTCAGTCATACCGTGATTTTGCAAAATATTATCAGGAGCTATAACTGTGAGGGTATTTTTGCTAATTTCCCATTCTTTAAGATTAATGGATACTTTACACGAACCGGCTATACACATATTAATAATTACCGCATTAGGTCGAGTCGGGTAATCTACCAAATGATTAAATTCGGTGTCACCATTTGTCTCAAAAATAATAAAGTCACCATCCATATATTCTAATCGCTCAATGCCGTGAATGGAATGTAAATCCATTTTTTGCAAAGTCGGTATAGCTTTATCCATGTTTCTTTATATATGTTGTTAGCAATTATTTTTCAAGCAAATCTTTCAAAAAAGCATCCAATTCTTCATCAAGTCCTTTAAGTAACTCATCATTAACAATCAAGGTTTCACTATCTACTAAAAGCAATTCGGTAGTAGTCTCCTTATCATCATCGATAAGAGTAAAAGAATATGGTTCCATTAGAGATAGATGGTTAAAATATCCCGAATGTTTTACTTTACTCAATACGGATGTTAGTATTCTTTCCGCTTCTTTCTCAAAATCATCAGCTTCATAAGATACCCATTCGTTGATAGTAGTCGATGCCAATTCATTATCATCGTCGTCATATATTAATAGTTCACCAGAAGTAGGATTAGGTTGCAGATGAACATCTGTAACAATACTAGGTTCTTCACCTTCAGGTATTTGGTATTTAGCGACAGCCTTTTTGATGGTCGACTCGATGGATAATAATGATTGCTGACTTAACTTCATATTCATAGTTTGATTAAAACACTTCAAAGGTATGAAAAATTTCTATAAATTCCACACTTTTATTTATTTTCATTTCCGAATCTTGATAATTGAATCTTCAATTGACCTGTTTTTTCTTTTCTTTTCTTTAAAATATCTTCATATTCTTTTATCAAATCATAGTAATAAGCACTTTTGCCTGCCAATTCTTTGGGGTTACTGGCTTTACATTTATTCATAAGGTGCGTACGAGCCTTATCTATCCACTTAAGAGCTTCACCGAATTGGCTGTTTACTTCACAATAAAGAGCCATATTGAATGCCATTTTCATTAATGTGCTCTGTCCTTTTTTGTTTTTATAGACAGACTTCCATATTTTATCTGCAGCTTTCCAATTGCCATGGTCTACATAAAAAGCGGCATTTTTGAGCTGCGTAGACATCTGATCGGAAAAATATACCCGATTCTCATTCTCCCAATGAGGAATAAGATATTTTACGGGAATTGTTCCTGCATATTCACAAGATTCTCTTATCACTGTCGAATCAGGAGGCAACAATTGGGTTTCTACTTCACCGACAGTAGTTCCTACCTCATTCCACAAAAGACTGTCTTGAGGAGCTATTGTAAATACCGGACCTTTATGGCTTGGAACGTAAATACTAACGATAGGCTGTATCTTTGAACTAATCGTACCCTCAATGCCATTCAAATCCGGTCTTGGAGTTATTGACTTTTCAGCAGTAATATTCAGTTCGTCAAGCGACAGTATAGCATCAACTTCTAGTCCTTCAGCAAGATCTTTCACCTCCGCAGTATCCAATGGAATTCGACGATAATATTCATCTCTTGTGCGAAGAGCCGAATCACATATAACCACTTCGTCGAAATATTTATTGTCGGCAAGCGCTTTGGCAAACGAGTCGGCAGTGCGAGAACCGTCTGTATGATAAGGTGAATATAGTATCTTTTCTGATAACCTGTAATGCTTACCTAAACTATCTGTACCAAACGTATAGCGAAGATTATTTACGACACCAACCCTTTTTATCTCGTTAGGAAAATTAAATATGCCAGGTGACATACAGCTTATGGTAACCTTATTTACTGTTTCACAAGATGTAACAAGCAATAACAGGAGTAAAGTATAAAATAGTTTTTTCATCTTTTTGAATATTTCAATCTGTTTGACCTTCATCAATAACTAGTATTTCTTTAGCACGTTCCAAATCTTTTTCGAAAACAAGAATCTGGACGCCCATTCCAATAAAGCCTTGCAAGGCTACTGATGCCGAAAGTTCATTTTGAAGCATAGAAGGTATGCCTACATTCTTCAACGCTCCTTGCAGAATGTGTGCATGCATTGCATTTTCACACGTTGTTAATATGACAAGTTTATCTTCCATCTTTATGTTTATTTAGTTAATTGATTCTTTTTAGCGTAATAACAGAGATCTGAGGCCACGCCCCATAACGGTAAGACATCAAAGCTCCGACACCGGTATCGACATATAACTCTCTATTGCCTACAGCATATAGACCGTCCCATTCGTCAAAAAGCCATTCACAAGGGGAGAATGAACCGATTTTGAGCTGCATGGCATGCGTATGTCCAGATAGAGTGAGTTGGATATCTGTTTCGGGAAGAACTTTGAGATGCCAATGCGTAGGGTCGTGTGTCAACAATATTTTATATAATCCCTTACCTTTATTTGGAAGCGTAGAAAGCGCTTTGTTCAAATCTCCATATTTATAAGCTGCTTTCTCTCCATAATCTTCACTACCAAGAAGTGCTATACAACTGTCTCCTCGATGCAACATCACACTTTGGTTAAGTAACAGATGCCAACCAAAAGAATGTTGAGAAGCCTTTATTTGAGACAAATTTGCAGCTTCGACTTGTGGACTATCCCATCTTCTATATTTGCCATAATCATGATTACCCAAAATGGAATAAACACCGTCCGGAGCACTGAGTTGGGACAATATTTTCTGAAATCCATTTAACTCGTTTGCCTGAACATTAATTAAATCGCCCGTAAACACAATCAAATTCCCCCTCTGATGATTGATGAGGTCTACAATATGTTTAACGTTCTTATCATTTTCATTATGAAAGCTTCCAATATGCAAATCGGAAAACTGAACAATACGATACCCATCGTACGATTTCGGCAGTCCTTTAGCGTATACCGTTATTTCCTTAACGACATAGCGTTTGTAACCATAAATAAAACTATATAGCACACAACCTATTATAAAAAGACTAAAGAGTACAGCAGCTATATTGAAATAGCGCATGATCTTCTTTTTGCGATGAAAAAATATTCTTCCGGGAGCTGATACTAAGAAAAAAGAGAATTTTCCAAAGATAATAATAAAGATTGCAATAATTGACTCATGCATTCCTGTAGCACCCATTCGAACAGGATGTAGTAAAAAGGCTACAAGTACCACAACAATCAATGCATCAAGCAACCAGTAAGAACGTTTAATCCATTTAGAGATTTTAGTTTGTGCTATATAATACCGATAGATATAAATATCCGGTAGTAACAACAACACTGATAATATGATGACATACTTTAAAAAAGGCATATATTCTGTATTTAATTATTCAAAGATAGTTTTTTTTATTTCTTTCCGTAAATATACAACCAAATAATAATATCTGTTTCGAAAAATATTGAATAATAGTTAATAAAAGGCGAGCAGCACACCATTCGGCTAATGAACGATCTTTTTATTATCCACCTTTTTCATGCTTCTCTTATATATATAATTTACCGCCAATGGCAACCCTATTCCAACAATAGCATAGGGTATCCAAAACAAATCGGTCTGCGCATAATCATGTATTACCATGTGACATCCTATTTGTTTAAAATCAAGTCCATAGCACCATATTTTTATCAAACTGACCAACTTGAACGAAATCGTATGAAATATATATATAGGTAACGTATTATCTCCACAATAGATCATAAATTGCTTGAATTTATTATCGTATTTGTCAATATATTGGCTCGCTTGATAAGTCATTACAAATCCTAAGATAGCAGGGATAGGAAGTGACAAAAAGTTTGTAAATGTAGAATTCCATGCCATACTTGCTCCTGCTATTCTCGAAAATACAAATACGATTATAAAGCAACCGATAAAGCTCCAAATATTTGCTTTTAAGAGTTTCTTGTTTTGTTTAAATAGGAATCCTATACCAAAAAAGAATGTTCCCATCAGTTCGCGATAGCCCCCCATAGGAAAAACAGAGATAGTGAGGTGCGAATAAGTTTTCCATGCAGCAAGCAATAACATCAGTATGCAAATGGTTGCTGCTACCTTATTGATCTTAACTTTTTCATTGTCAGAGTCTAGGTATTTTATCTTAAATATGAGCTTGAACAATACTAGATAGAGTATACTTGCTACCAATAATGCTCTGAAGAACCAAAAGGCGCCGGTCAGAAAAACATCATATCCTCCCATCTGAGTGATACATTGCCATATATATTGCTGCAATTGATACCATGTATAAAGATGAGCTACACCTCCGGGACTGCCATTTCCGTATTGGTCATTGATAATGTTGAAATGAAATAGAACATTATGTATGAGCAAAAAGAATATCGCCCATTTTATAAAAGGAATATACAGTCCTTTAAATCGCTTTACTATAAAGTCTTTTTCATTATCAAGATATTTTATGCTAAAGAAATATCCTGCCGTAATGAAGAATAGCGGCATGTGAAATTCATATAAAAAAGCTCCAAGCAATGGCGGACAATCTGCATGACCTATCACCATAAGTATTATAGCAAAAGCTTTACATATCGATATGGCTGTATTTCTTTTCTCCATAATGGCGCAAAGGTATTGAAAATTTGTGTATCTTCGCATCAAAAATCCAATCTAATATAATATAATTTTAGAGCATGAGACAGATAAGTTTATTAATGATGGCAACAATGATGCTAACACTCAGCAATGGGACGAAAGCAGCGATGGTGGCAGATAATGGCCCCTCACTCATCGGAAAAAATGAAATTAAAATCGAAGGACAGCGCATGACTCCGGAGGCTCTTTGGGCAATGGGACGTATAGGAGACTTTGATGTATCGCCAGATGGTAAAAAGATTGTGTACACAGTAGCCTACTATAGCGTTCCTCAAAACAAAAGCAACCGCGAAGTATTTGTAATGAATGCCGACGGCACCGATAATAAACAGATTACACATACTTCATTCCAAGAGAATAATGTAAAATGGATCAAAGGAGGTTCTAAGTTAGCATTTTTGAGTAACGATGACGGATCCAGCCAACTCTATGAAATGAATATAGATGGTAGTAACCGTACAAAGTTATCTGCTTACGATGGTGATTTGGAAGGTTTCAAGTTCTCGCCCGATGAAAAGAAGATTCTATTTATAGCACAAGTAAAAACAGTGAAAAGTACAGCAGACAAATATCCTGATTTGCCTAAAGCAAGTGGTATCATTGTAAAAGATTTGATGTACAAGCATTGGGATGAATGGGTAACAACCGCCCCACATCCTTTCATCGCGGACTTTGACGGTAATTCGCTCACAAATATTAGTGATATCATGCAGGGCGAACCTTATGAATCTCCTATGAAACCCTTTGGCGGCATCGAACAGCTGGCTTGGAATACAAGTTCCGATAAAGTGGCATATACCAGTCGCAAATTAACGGGAAAGGCTTATGCTCTATCGACAAACTCTGACATCTATGAGTATGATTTGAAAACGAAAACCACTCGCAATCTTACTCAAGGAATGATGGGATACGACACAAATCCTCAATATTCGCCCGATGGCAAAAGCATAGCTTGGCAAAGCATGGAACGCGATGGATACGAAGCCGATCAGAACAGGCTCTTTGTGATGGACCTCAAAACAGGAAGTAAACGTTTTGTAAGCAAAGCTTTTGAGTCGAATGTAGATGCATTTCAATGGAATAAAGACTCTAAGTCCATTTACTTTACCGGTGTATGGCATGCAGAAGAACACATATATAATGTGAATCTCAAAACAGAGAAAGTAAAACAGATTACGACCGGACAGTACGATTATGATGGAGTGTCGCTTTTTGGAAAACAACTTATTTCTAAGCGCCATTCAATGAGTAGCGGAGACGAAATATATGCTATTAATCCTGCTAACGGAGTAACCAAACAGTTAACTTTCGAAAATAAACATATCTACGATCAGGTAGAAATGGGACGTGTCGAGGAACGTTGGATAAAAACGACAGACGGTAAAGACATGCTCACATGGGTGATATATCCACCTAAGTTCGATCCGAATAAAAAATATCCGACTTTGTTGTATTGCGAAGGTGGGCCACAAAGCCCCGTATCACAATTTTGGAGTTATCGCTGGAATTTCCAGATGATGGCTGCCAATGACTACATTATTGTTGCTCCCAACCGACGTGGATTACCGGGATTTGGTAATGCATGGAATGAAGAAATCAGCGGCGATTACGGTGGTCAATGCATGAAAGACTATCTTTCTGCTATAGACGAAGTATCGAAAGAACCGTTTGTGGACCGTGATCATTTAGGATGTGTAGGCGCTAGTTTTGGCGGTTTTTCAGTATATTGGCTTGCCGGACATCATAACAAACGTTTTAAAGCGTTCATTGCTCATGACGGTATTTTCAATTTAGAAATGCAATATCTCGAAACAGAAGAAATGTGGTTTGCCAATTGGGATATGGGTGGCGCCTATTGGGAAAAAGAGAATGCAACGGCTCAAAAGACATTTGCCACTTCTCCCCATAAATTTATAGACAAGTGGGATACGCCTATTCTTTGCATTCATAGTGAGAAAGATTATCGCATCCTGGCAAGTCAGGCAATGGCTGCTTTTGATGGAGCTCTTTTGCGCGGTGTTCCTGCTGAGCTTCTTATTTACCCTGATGAAAATCATTGGGTACTAAAACCACAAAACGGAATTTTATGGCAGCGTACTTTCTTTGAATGGCTAGACCGCTGGTTGAAAAAATAAATAAGAATAAGACACGAGCGTAGAGTTTAGGCTCGCTCGTGTCTTATTTTGTAAATAACAAGGTATTAATTATAGCGAACTTTCTTTCTTCATCTACTGTAGATGCTTACTCCTAAAATGTCAATATTGATATTCTCATATCTTTTTAGACCCATTTTAGATTTGCTTGATTGATTGGGCTTTTTAACTGTGTATAATATCATCATATGAAGAATCGTGGAGGAGAAATAACATCTCGTATAGATTTTGTAGATTTAGTAAAAGGCATCTGCATCATTCTGGTTGTAATGTCGCATGTAGGCGGCATTTTCGACAAAATAGACTACCACCACATGTTGGCTTGTTTCCGCATGCCTCTTTATTTCTTCATCTCAGGTATTTTTTTCAAATCGTACGAGGGCTTCTTCGGCTTCCTGCTTCGCAAGGTCAACAAGTTGCTTATCCCCTTTCTCTTTTTCTATTTTTCTTCTTTCCTCTTGATGTTCCTATTTTCAAAGTTGATACCCGGATTATTTCATTTACCATTACGCATAGAGGAGCTACTATATATCTTCCAAAACCATGAACTTATCAGATATAATCCGCCTATATGGTTTTTGGTCGCATTATTCAATTGCAACATTCTTTTTTATGTGGTTCACCTTTTGCGTCAGAATCATCTCTATCTGATGTTTATTGCCATATTTGTAATTGGAGCCATTGGCTTTACTTTAGGCAAATATGGTATTCCTCTCCCCTGCTATTTGGATGTAGCCATGACGGCAATGCCTTTTTATGTCTGTGGTTTTTGGATACGCCGTTACAATTTCTTTCTATATCCCCATCACCGATTTGATAAATCCATACCATTGATAGCGGCTGCCTGTGTTATTGTGATGTGTTTCACCGCTACAAATATAGGAATGAGAACTAATTGGTATCCAGGGAATATTTTTCAAACATACTTGGCCGCTTTTTGTGGTATTATTTTTATTATGGTAGTCGGTAAATCTTTTCGCACCATTCCTTTTGTATCCTATATCGGCCGCTATTCTGTCGTCACTCTCGGCATTCACGGCCCTCTTTCTCATTTTCTATATTTGTTTGTCAGCATGTATATACATCAATCGGAATGGTCTTCTGTCCTCATTTTTTTACTTCTTATTATGATATGTAGGCTTGTTACTCCTGTTTTCGTAAAGGTCTTTCCACATTTGGTGGCACAAAAGAACCTCATAAAGATATACCAAAGGAAGCAATAAAGACATTACAGATATAAGAAATCCCCAATTGCTGAAAGTTTTCTTCCATCAACTAGGGACCTACATTAATGATTAGACTCTTATTTTTGAATGATTCTTCTATTTAAATTCTTTCGAGTTGAACCGTAAAGTGCCTCATAATAGGAGCTTCCCATGCAATTCGTACACCGTGAGTAATTTGCTCTCTTCTGTCGTATACATTTTTCAAAGCTGCAGCAATCACATTCATGTGATTGTCTGTATATACTCGTCTAGGAATGGCCAAACGAAGGAAATCCAATCCACCGAAGCGATTTTGGCGAGTCACCGGATCGCGGTCGGCAAGCAGATAACCTATTTCACAACCCCGGATACCGGCTTCCAAATAAAGTTCAACCGTAAGTGTTTGTGCAGGGAACTCTTCTTTAGGAACATGAGTCAATACCTTATCTGCATCAATAAAGATGGCATGGCCTCCGGCAGGACGCTGATAAGGAATACCGTACTCATCTAATTTCTTAGCGAGATATTCCACTTGTTTGATGCGGGTTTCCAAATTATTGAATTCCGTATTCTCATCCAATCCGATAGCAAGGGCATTCATATCGCGTCCATTCATTCCGCCATAAGTAAGATAGCCTTCGAATTGTACGCAATACCCTTTGGCACCTTCATACCAATCCTTGAGATGAGTTGCTATAAATCCACCCATATTGACGATCGCATCTTTTTTGGCGCTCATTGTCATACCATCGGCATACGAGAACATCTCTTTTACTATTTCTTTAATCGTTTTATTTTCGTACCCTTTCTCGCGTGTTTTAATGAAATAAGCATTTTCGGCAAAACGGGCAGAATCGAAAACGACAGGTGTGTGATACTTGTCGGCTATACTGCGAACTTCTTTCAAATTTTGCATTGACACCGGCTGTCCGCCAGCGGTATTGTTTGTAATCGTAACGATGATAAATGGAACGCGGTCAGCGTGTTCGGCAAGAGCTTTCTCTAGTTTCACCGGATCAACATTTCCTTTAAAAGGAACTTCCAATTGCGTATCCTTTGCTTCATCGATTGTACAATCCAAGGCGATAGCCTTACGTCCTTCAATATGTCCTTTAGTAGTGTCAAAGTGCGAATTTCCCGGAACGATGTCTCCTTCATGAACGAGATACGAAAATAATACATTTTCTGCTGCTCTTCCCTGATGGGTAGGAATAACATATTCAAAACCAGTCAAAGAAGTAATCATATCTTTGAATTTAAAGAAAGAAGTAGCACCTGCATAACTTTCATCACCCAACATGATGCCAGCCCACTGACGGTCGCTCATGGCACCAGTTCCAGAGTCTGTCAGTAAATCAATATACACTTGTTGTGCTTTAAGTTGAAACACATTATAATGTGCTTCTTTAATCCATTGTTCACGTTCTTCCCGAGTACTTTTGTGGATCGGTTCCACCATCTTGATTTTCCAAGATTCCGCAAATGGTATTTCCATAGTTGTTATAAAGTTTTAAAAATTAATATGCTACAAAAGTAACCATTATTTATATAAAAACAATAAATATACTATCTTTTTGATTAATAATTTAGTGCCCTATGTAGATATGGCACCTGTTTAACTATCTTTTTGCACATAATGTAAATGCAAGAAAAACACCGATGAGAGAACTCTGAAAGCCACTAATCGTTTGAGGATTTACGACCGTTCACCGCCTATCAACACAGCATCAACTTATTTACAATACGCTATACTAATAGAATATATTATTAACTGTATTGCAGATATATACATGAAACACAAAAAGAGATTTTAATATCTTATTTTGATCATATACATACGACACTTTCGACTCATCATTGTGAGCCAAAAGTGTCGTATGTTAGTTTTTTCGGCGACGTCCTTAAGTTTTTCTGAAAACGTATGGAATAAAATATTTTTAGGGGCATATGTCATTTTGAAGGCCTAAAAACATTGTAGTATAGTAATAACACTACTTCCAGAAGCGCGAAGTAATATTTTCCATCTCTCCTCTCGCATTCATTTTATATAATCGTTGATTGGTTGTTTGCTTATTGAGAGGACCGTACTTCTCCTGATATTCTCCTATTTTAATATAGTCGAACGACGAAGTTTTGATGGCTACGGGTAACTGTGGTTTACCCGAATACCATGCGGTCTTTATCAAATCATAGTTGCTTCGGATATATACTGACAGATGCTCTACCTCTTGCGGATTCGAATCTCCACCCATGAAACAGAGACAAGTGATTTGCCCACCATATCTACCGATAAGCGCATCTATTGCACAACTGTCGAGCACCTCTCCCCTATCTTGCTGAAGCCATGGACTGTGGCAACCCTTGCAATGGTTAGGACAACAAGTGATGTTGACTGCAAGGGTTACCTCGTCGGGAATTTCGGCAAATACGATGTCGTAATTGTAATACTTTAGCATTGATTCTGAAATTGAACTCATCGTTAGGCATTAATAGATACGTGCGATTTGGAGATTGTCAGTTTATCTTCCATCTCTTCATGGCATGCATTGATATAATATCGACGTGAAGCCTCTTCCTGACGTGCTGCGGAGAAGTTGCTTACTCGCTTCATATAACCGATCACTCGTGTCAGATAATCAACGTTTTGGCTATGACAGTGAGGACATTCTTTCAAGTATCTTTTATCGATATGACCGCAATCATTGCATACCGTATTGGGAATGTTGAACGTAAAATAGTTGCACCCTTCTAGTGCCGATACGCGAAGCAACTGCCTATATTGAGCCTTGCTCAAAT
This sequence comes from Bacteroidales bacterium, assembly GCA_012517855.1. GTDB lineage: Bacteria > Bacteroidota > Bacteroidia > Bacteroidales > Bacteroidaceae > JAAYUD01. Next base: position 919 of record JAAYUD010000018.1, on the reverse strand, counting down.
GCTCTTCAAGATTAAGATGAAGTGCCGAACCTCCCGTCAAATGCTCAATATAGCGATGACCATGAAGGCGAAATTTATCTATTGCGTTGAGCGAATTGTCTTCTACCACATAAAAATAGCTATTGTAACAATCGCGTGGTACCACATATCCATCTTCTCTATCCCACTTGGCGTTTTTCACGCCTACATTTTCGGCCGGAATCATTTCGCAATTAAACATCACTTCTTTCGAACGATATTTACGATTGTATTTCTCTATTATTCCAAGCACATTTTGCACATATTCTTCGTAGTCGTGGTTATCGTTAATGGGGATCTTCATAAACTCTGCCGCTTCGACTAGTCCATTTACGCCGATGGTAAGATATTGGCGTTCCATATTGATATAACCGGCATTAAACAACGGCAACATACCTTTGTCGTACAGCATTTTCAGATTTTCGTTATATCCAAGCTGTACTTTGTGTACCAAATCGACAATACCTTCGAGATATTCCAAATAAGGGATACCTTGCTTTATAGCATATTGTATGCAGCGATTGAGGTTTATGGTAAGTACACTTTTCGAGCCTGTTGAGACACCACCTGCACCTAAAGTATAGCTAAAGCCATTGTCTTGTATCTCGTTGCGCAAACGGCAGCAGCTAGACAATGAATCGGCATTATCGCTCATATAGGTAAAAAAAGAATGCCCTTCGGAATACATCTGGGCCGTAAAATCACCATATTCCTTGTCTTTTACATCTCCGTTGTCACTAAGCAGCGCCATGGTTTCTACCGGGAAAGTAAGTACTGTCTTCGTGCGCTCTTTATTGAACCATTTCATGAAACGCTTCTGGAGCCAGTTGAGCGAATCCCAATCGGGATGACTTCCGTCGGGGAATACAAAGTTCCCGAATAACGAATCAAAATAAGGATG
>JAAYUD010000017.1 GCA_012517855.1 Bacteroidales bacterium | reverse complement strand
TGCAGGGTGGTTGATTAAGAAATTCTGTTCGTTAGGTTGTCCGTCAGGAGCGCACTCTGTAGTTGTGCGTGATGCTACTAGATTGCCCGTAGCATCGAAGATGCGGGTCTTTAGCTTTAATTTGTGTGTGTTATCTCTATTCTCTACAGTTGTGCGCAACTTCACTGTAGCAAACTCTTTTTCTACATGAGGAGTAGTGATGTGAGTACCCCATACGGGAATATGCGTGGTATTTGTAACGATGAGATGTACATTCCTATAGAGCCCGGCTCCCGAGTACCAGCGCGATGATTGCGGGCGATTTTCGAGGCGTACGGCTATGATGTTGTTTTTGCCGTCGCTATGGAGTAGGGAAGTAATGTCGCACCAGAATGAATTATATCCATAGGGCCAAAAGCAGGCTTTCTGTCCATTGATATATACTTGAGCTTCGCTCATGGCTCCGTCGAACAATAATGCAGCGCGGTTGGTTGAAGCATTGAAATGTTCGATGTTCAAATGCCTTCGATACCATCCTATACCAACGTAGGGTAGTCCGCCCGTTCGCCCTGTCTTAAGGCTGGCTTTCGACTCTCCGTTTTGTGTGATCGCTACGCTTTGTAGATCATATTCTCTGCTGAAAGGTCCATAAATAGCCCAGTCGTGTGGAATACTGACCGATTGCCATTGGCTGTCGTTATAGTCGGTCCTTTCGGCTCCCTTCTGTTCGTGGAGTGCAAATTTCCAACCGTCGCAGAGCAATTGTTCTTTGCGCTGTGCTTGCAACATGCAGGCACAGCAACAAAAGAACATTGTTATAGTTAGAAATCTGTATAGGTTATTGCTCATACAATTAAAGATAAATTGGTTCAGTTTGCTGCAAAAGCATCCAATGCTTCGGTAGGTTTGCCGTTGTTGTCGAAGGCTCCTTTGTCATACGACTTCCAGTTGCCATAGCATTCCGGCTCCCAATAGAAGACCCCTAAACAACCATCGATGACTTTTGTTTGTGTCATCAGTGAGGTGAGCCATGTTTTGCAAGTCGATGCTTCATTCTCGGCCATACCGACTTCGCATATCATCACTTTGCAACCATAGCGACTGATGAGGCTTTTGATGTTGGTCACACAATCGCTTGTCATTGTCTGCCATGTATCTGTGTCGGGATAGAGCGACATACCGATGACATCCCATTTACCGCCATTCGATTTCAGTCCATCAAACATCCAGGTATAGAGCGATTGTTTGTTGCCTTCTGCCAGATGGATAACTACCAACGCATTTGGGAATACAGCCTTCACAGCATCGTATCCGGCGTTGTTCAGAGCGGCATATTGTGCCATGTTTGCCGAAGCTTTACCATCGTCCCAAAGCATTCCGTTGCTCGTTTCGTTGCCCACTTGTACCCATTCGGGGGTGACGCCTACATTTTTCAGAGCGGTGAGCACTGAGGTTGTATGAGTGGCAACGGATATTTTGAGGTCATCGAAACTGAGGCTCGACCAAGCAGCCGGTTTGGTTTGGCTGCTTGGATCGGCCCAAGTGTCACTGTAATGAAAATCTATTAGGATGCGGAAACCCAATTGAGCCGCACGATAAGCTTTGGCTACTACATCGGACTGGTTACACCAGCCGTCGGTAGGATTCACCCATACTCTCAGGCGGATAGCATTCATTCCAAGACTGCGTAGCAGTTCAAGGCAGTCGGTTGCTTTGCCATTGGCATCATAAAACTTCAATCCGTCGGATTCCATTTCAGTGAGCCAACTAACATCGGCTCCTCGTGCAAATCCGGTCATATCGTAAGTCTTGTCTTTTGGAAATACAGGATCATTATCGCTTTTGCTGCACGATATTAAGCTACATCCTGTAAGGAGGACGACTGCAAAGAGTCCTTTTATGTTGTTAAACCATTTCATGATATTATTGTTTAGCGAATGAGTAAGTTCCGGTAATTAAGTTGATAGTCAAAGTATAAGTTCCTGTTGCTAGTGTTGCGTCGTCGATAATGTTTGCCCCTTTATATTTGAGTGTGCCATTGCTGCCTCCATAGAACATGTCCCAATTGGAATTGATCACAATCTTTGCACCATAGGGCGATGCTCCATTGACGGTAACCGGTGCTGCATATTCTCCTGCAGTTGAAGTCGGCGTCATTGCAGTGAGTGACCAATCGTTGTTGAATCCGCTATATGCTACCGTAGAAACTCCCGTCAGAGCATACGTGAGATTCTTCATGTCTACATCGAATAAATAATAACCTGCGGTAGGTGCGGGGATATTGCCTCCTGTTGTGGAGAGAGCGCCGCTATCCGATGTGCCGGATGCGGTACCTAGGGCGCTGTTCCAATCGTCCTTAGTGGTATAAAACTTGTATCCCCATTTGGAATTGACGTTGATGACACCTTCGTACTTCAGGTCACTCTCATTGTAGAGAGTCACATAGTTGTCGAATGTCCAGTTACCACTGATACCATCATCAATGCCCGATAGATAAACATACTTGTTTACGGAGGTAGGGGTAGCATCTCCCTTGACAACTGAGCAACTCCATGCTTTGGGATTGTTCAAGTTAAGAATCAAAGTACATGTTCCTGTCGATGGAATATTGACTGTAATATCGGAGGCCGAAGATCCGAAAGAGAGTGTAGAGGCACTCGCTCCGAAACCTAGAGGCGTATCGATAGCTTTTGAATCTTCTGTACTTGTAGAGTAGTTGTACTGTTTGCCTGTACCGGAAATTTTGAGAGTGGCACTACCGGCAGTCGTGGCGTTGAAGACGAATATCCATTCGTTTTGAGCCCGCTCGTACACCATCGTTCCATTGAGGTCGCCTGTCACTCCGAGGGAAGGCATGTATAGAGCCGACCATACTTTTTTCTTTGTGTCGACAACCGTGTAATAACAACCTGTCTGTCCGGGATACCAGAAGTTCCATTTAGTATTGTCGCTAGAGAGCATAAAGGCTGAATTGTCGGCACCTAAATTACCCCATACCGTGCCATCGCCTTCTTGCAAGAAATAATTATACCATGCAGTGGCACCTATAAAGCCTGTGTAAAAGCCGTTGGACGTAGGAGAAGCTAGCTTCATATCTGTTGCGTCTTGTTTGGATGTGAGCAGATATCCTATAGACATATCAACGAGGTAAGGAGTGATATTGACTTTAGCGGTATTGCTATAAGCTGCTTCTGTATTGCTGCCTTCCGATACTTTCAAGCGGAAGTAAATGGGAGTCGAAACGTCTACTGCCGCACCCAAATTCTTGGCAAGTGTGTTGAGCACCAATCCCGTGTATGCCTTTGATTGATTGGATTCGCTAGATTCGGTTACAACAGTCGAAAAATCGCTTGAGAGTGAAGCCTGTAGTGTGGTGGTAAGTAAATTGGGGGCCGAAACGTGACTATCGCTCACTTTAGGATTTATTTTAGTCCAAGCTAACGACAGGACGATGGATTGGTTTAGCTCTTTGGATAAAACCACATTACCGTCCGATGCCGAGAGCTGTCCTCCTTCTGCAGGAGATAAATAAATCAAATCGCCATCCTTACTGCACGAGGCTATACCGAGACAGAGGATTAGGGCAAGGAACATATATTGAATTGTTTTCATGTTGTTCTGGTTTAGAGTGATTAGTAATTGTCATTGTGTAGATTCGGGTTGGCCGATAGTTCGGCTGCCGGTATCGGATAAATATTGTATTTATCGTCGACAGCTTGTCCAGCTTTTACGCCGCCTTTCCATTGCCACAAATAATCGTTGGTGGTGAAGTTACCGAAACGTATAAGGTCGGTGCGTCGTGTGCATTCCCAATAAAGTTCGCGTCCGCGTTCGTTGAGAATGAAATCGGTAGTCAAATCGCTTTCGCTGACATCGCCTGTAGTACTTCCATAAGCTCTTTCGCGAATATAATTCACATATTTCAGCGCTTCGCCCTTCGAACTGCCCGTACCACCACGAAGAACGGATTCTGCCAGCATCAGATAAACATCTGCCAAACGAAATACAGGGAAATCGGTATTTACACCACTGCTTCCGCTGTTTGAGGCTGCTTGGCCGGCATCGGTCAGGTTAGTCCATTTCGTAACCAGATAGCCTGCTGTAGGATCGTCTATTGTTGTGTCAAGCATTTTGGTCTGTCCTTTGGTGAAGAACATCGCACGTTTGTCACCGTCGGCAAAGAGACCTGACAATTCACCTCTGGAGCGGAACATACTCCAACCGCTTGTTACCCCATAATCGGCAGGATTTTCGTAATCCGATGTGTTGCTTACTTCGCCGCAAACCAAATAGGTAGTAGCACCCCATGACATGGTGTGATCGGCGTCTACATTGAAGGCAAAGATGATTTCGTCGGTGCGTTTATCATTGTCGGCATTGAAGAGCTTGGCATAATCTGCATCTAGTGAGTATCCGTCTCCAATAACCTTCTCGCAATAAGTAATACAATCGGTGTAATGTTCGGTACCGGTGTATATCTTAGCATTAAGATACATTTTGGCGAGCAATGTCCATGCTGCTGCTTTGGATGCATGCCCGTATGTAACGGTGGTGCGGTAGGGGAGGGTAGATTCAATATCTTTCAGTTCGGATTCGATATAATCGAATATTTGTGAAGACGTATAGCGGGGTGGTGTATAGGCACCAACCGGATCTTTTTCGGTAACAAACGGAATATTGCGATATAGATCCATTGCATGGTAGTATGCCAGTGCTCTTAGAAAACGTGCTTCCGAACGATATTGTTTGATCGTTGTCTGATCGGTATCAGAAAACTTCGATATTACATTATCGGTTGCATTGCGTAGAAACTCATTGCAATAGGCGATGGTTTGATAAATGCGGTAGTAGGTGTCCTCTACCCATGGGTCGTTGGCATCCCAAGAGAGATAGGTGAGGTCTTTCACCTTATCGCCTTCGAGCCATGTACAGGCCATCTCGTCGGTTCCGCATTCTTGCATATTAATATAGCAACGCATATAATCGTATCCGCTGTTGCTACTGATGTCGGCATTGCCTCCTCCTTTTTGTTGTCCGGCTATTACGTACGATGCGTAAAGTTTGGCAAGTACTGCCTGATAATTGGCGGCTGTAGTATATACGTCGGCCGAAGTCGTTTCGGTGTTCGGCATCTGGTCTAAATCGCCGGTGCATGCGGAAAACGTCAGAAGTCCGCATATAAGTAACGTAGAATATATCTTTTTCATAATGCTTTTCAATTTAAAAAATTAGAAATTAAGTCCGATGTTCAAAGAATATGTTCGCGGACGAGGATAGAAAGAAGAGTCCATTCCGTTCGGTACTTCTGGATCTACACCTGTATATTTGGTAATAGTAAATACATTTTGTACTATCGCAGTGGCATTCAGGCTGCACCATTTGCAAATTTTGCCGAAGTTGTACGACAAACTTAGATTGTCCATCTTGAGGAACGATGCGTTTTCTACGTAATAATCGCTTAGGTATTGCCGAGATGTAAAGCCCGTCTTCAAATAGCTTCTGTTAAGGTTGTTCAATTGATAGGAATTGTACGAGACAGTACTCCATGCGCCTGTATTCATGGCCATACCGTTGTATGCATAATTGCCTATGTTGGCCCTTAAGCTAGTGCTGAGTGTCCATTTTCTGAAGCGTAAAGAGGTAGATAGACCGAGTATCCAATCTGGAGCTGGAGAATGATAGCGATATAAATCGTTCGAATTAATTTCACCGTCTCCATTGAGGTCGGCATAAGCTCCTTCAATAGGTTTGCCTTTTGTGTCATAAAGCTGATGATATACATAGAACATGTATGGAGCATACCCTTCGCTCAAAACTTGGAAATAATAACTGTCAATCTTGGGACCGGCAGAAGTATTGGTTGTTGTTGTGCCCTTTACCAACGAAAGGTTTTTAATCTTTTGACTCTGCCAAGTGGCATTGGCACTGATGTCCCATCCCCAATCTTTTGTGTCGATGGCTTTTAAATTGATATTTGCTTCGATACCGTGGCTGTTTACATTGCCCACGTTGGTGAGCACCGTTTTATTGAAATTCGTACCGGCAGCTGATGGAACGGTAGCCAACAAATCTTTTGTCTTGCGTGTATAAAAGTCGAAACTTCCTGTAATGCGATCTTTTAGCAAACCGAAGTCGAAACCGTAGTTGTAAGAAGTCGTTGTTTCCCATTTTAGATTGGAAATATATGCTTCGGGGCGGTAAGTGTAGTAATAATTACTACCAAACTGGTATTGTGCTCCATCTTGACTGACAGTGTAAACAGGCAGGTAATTATAGTTGCCTATACCGTCTTGCTGACCTGTGACACCATAGCTTACCCGCATTTTGAGATTACTCAAAATAGGATTGTTTTTCAAAAACGATTCTTCGGTGACACGCCAACCTAGTGCAACTGAAGGGAACGTTCCCCATCGGTTGTCTTTGCTGAAACGTGAAGTTCCGTCGCGACGTACTGTAGCTGTTACTAAATATTTCGAATCGAACGAATAGTTGAGACGGCCGTAATAAGAAATAAGTACATGGCGCTGGTCGCTGGCAGCTACAGTATTTTCTACAGTACCTCCGATGTTCAGTTCGTTGTATGCGTTTGTTTTGGCAATCCACTTCTGATAATCGTATCCGGCTGTCACTTCGATGTTACTTTTTAGAAAATCGATGTACTTATTGTAATTAAGGTATGTAGTGAGCAGACGGTTGCTGTTCTTTTGTGGTCCATAGGTGTAGTTGCGTCCTCCTGTCGTATAGAATTTGGCTGCTTTAGTGGGGACAAAGATAGAACCTTTGCCTTCGGCATAGTCATAGCCTACGGTAGCATGAAACTTCAGATCGGGTAGGAAATGCATCTTGTAGTCAACGTCGAAGTTGCCGATGATACGTTTTACTGTGCTGCGCGAATCATATTGTTTGATAAGTCCCAAAGGGTTCAGTACGGCTCTAGTAACCGGTGTACCGGTATTGTCTATTGCTTCGTTGTATCCGCCGAAAGCTGTTGCATCTGTACCATATATAGGAATGGTAGGATTGTAGGTCGCACCTGCCCAGATAGCATCCTGATCGGCAAAATGATTTTTGTTGTATGAGCCTTTTACATTAAGATTGAATTTCAAATAATTGTTGAAGAACGAAGGCGACAGAGATAGATTGGTGGTGTATCGTTCTACTTTGTCAGTCTTCAATATACCTTGTTGGTTGAAATAGCCTACCGACAAGCGATAAGGCAAAGCCTTTGCTATCTGTCCGGAGAAACTCAAATTATCGTCTGTACCGAAAGCCGTCTGGTATATTTGTTTATTCCAGTCGGTATTTGCGTTACCGAGTAATGATTTCTGAGCGTCGGTTCCCATGGAGTTGATTACGTTCACAAATTGATCGTGCGAGAGCATTTGGGGAAGTTTGGTATGTACCTGAAAAGAATTGGTCGTATTCAGGCTGATTTTTATTCTGCCGGCACTGCCTTTTTTAGTCGTGATGATAATAACGCCATTAGAAGCTCTCGATCCATAGATAGCCGTTGATGACGCATCTTTCAGGATCGTTATGCTTTCTATGTCGTTTGGGTTGATGAGACTTAAGAAGTTGCTGCTTCCAGAAATACTGCCTCCTACTTCCATCGGTACCCCATCCAATACTATTAATGGGTCATTACTAGCATTGAGTGAAGCACCGCCACGAATTCGAATAGTGCTACCGGCTGTAGGAGAACCTCCGGCACTCATTATTTGTACGCCACTCACTTTTCCGTTGATAAGCTGTTCGGGCGATGAGATCATTCCTCCATTGAAATCTTTGCTCTTTACATTACTTACCGAGCCTGTGAGGTCGCTTTTACGTGTAGTACCATAGCCTATGACGACAACGTCGTTGAGTTGTTGCGCATTAGGTTTCATTTGTACCGAAAGAATGCGGTTTGCCGGAATGGCGACAGTCAGTGTTTGATAACCTACATAAGAAAAAGTCAATTCTTTTGTCCCGTTGGGTACTTGAAGCGAAAAAGATCCCTCCAGGTCGGAAGAAATTCCGATAGTGGTACCTTTGACAACAACAGAGACACCAATCATTGGAGCTTTGGTTTCGTCAATTACTTTACCTGTCACTTTTATGGTTCCTGTCTGTGCGTAGGCCGGAAGGAGATAACCTAACAATAGAAAACTGATCAAAAGAGTTTTTAGCGCCTTTTGCAGTGTTAAGGTTTTGTGATTCATGATAATAATTTTAAGATATTACGATTGATTGTTATTTGTTTTTGGTTGCGTCTTTATTTTCGGTTACAAATGTATCTGCTTTGAGAATATCGTTCAAGCAGAAAAAGGACAAATAAGGATAAAAATTAGACAATCGATGTTTGAATAACTTCTCGCTTATCTTTTTAATGGTTATTTCTCCAGACAAAAGGGAATGAACATATAAATTTCATTATATTGCAAGGACATATTCTCTCTCGAAGGAGTTATTTTTGTATCTTTGCCAATAATAACAAAAACAAAGGTTTATGGAAAGTTTCAGCGAATTGATAAAAAACCGCCGAAGCATACGGAAGTTTACTTCGGAAGAGTTGACACAAGAAGAAGTGGTCATCCTTTTGAAAGCCGCTCTCATGGCTCCAACTTCTAAACGAAGCAACTGTTGGCAGTTTGTAGTCGTGGACGACAAAGCTACGCTTGCAGAACTTGCAACGTGCAAAGAGCAAGGAGCTTCATTTATTGTTGATGCGGCTTTGGCCATCGTTGTTCTTGCCGACCCTTTGGCTAGTGATGTGTGGATGGAAGATGCTGCAGTAGCTTCTGTCTATTTGCAATTACAGGCGGAGGATTTACAATTAGGCTCTTGTTGGGTACAAGTAATGGAACGCATGTACAGTGATACGGTAACATCCAATGACTATGTGCATGGTGTACTTGATATTCCACGTCAGTTACAGGTCGTATCGATCATCGCTATCGGTCATAAAGGTATGGAACGTAGACCTTTCGATGAGGCACATCTGCAATGGGAGAAGATTCATCTCAATAAATATCGTGGAAAGTAATATGTTCAAAATATAATATGAAGAGAAGTATACAAGACACTCAGATTGTCTTTATCGGATCGGGCAACCTGGCAACGAATTTGGCAAAAGTTCTTTATCGTCGTGGTTTTCGAATTATGCAAGTTTATAGTCGCACAGAAATCCATGCCCGACAGCTTGCCGATGCCGTTGAGGCCGAATGGACCGATTCGCTTGACAGTGTGAGCCTTTCCGGAGAAATTTATTTTGTGAGTCTAACCGATACGGCTTTTGTTCAACTTGTTCCGAAATTGGTGAAAGGTAGGGAAGATAAACTTTTTATTCATACGGCAGGAAGTATTCCTCTTGATGTGTGGAAAGGGCAGGCAAATAGATATGGTGTTGTGTATCCGATGCAAACTTTCAGCAAACAGGTGGAGGTTGATTTCTCGCAAATACCCATCTTTATCGAAGCCAATAATACTGAAGACCATGATTTGATGAAAGGCATTGCGCAAATATTATCTCAAAAGGTTTATGACGCTACGTCCGAACAACGTAAAATATTGCATTTGGCGGCTGTCTTCACCTGTAATTTTTCAAATCACATGTATGCTCTTGCTGCCGAATTGCTCAATAAGTATGATCTTCCTTTCGACGTCATGCTGCCTCTGATAGATGAAACGGCACGGAAAGTGCATCAGTTGGCGCCTTCGCTCACTCAAACCGGACCGGCGGCTCGAAATGATGAAGAGGTAATGAATGCTCATATACAGATGCTGCAAAAAGAGCCGTCGCTACAAGAACTTTATAAATTGATCAGCCGTAGCATTCATAATTTGAAATAGTATCATTATATTTGTAATCAACACACGTGTGCGTTTGTTTCTCTGTGGTCAAAGATAGAAGGGTGTGTTGTACGAAATAAAATAAATTCATTCATATGAGTTCCATAAATTATGATCTGACGAAGATTAAAGCCATCGCTTTTGATGTAGACGGGGTATTGAGTGCCGATACTATTGTACTTGATATATCGGGTGAACCTATGCGTACAGTCAATATTAAAGACGGCTATGCTATCCAACTGGCGGTGAAGAAAGGATTGCATCTGGCTATTATTACCGGAGGACGTACCAAAGCGGTAGAAATGCGCTACGAAGGACTTGGTGTTCAAGATGTCATTTCGGGTTCAGCGGTGAAGATTCACGATTATCGGGCTTTTCGCGATAAGTATGGGCTGAAAGATGAAGAAATCATATTTGTGGGGGACGATATTCCCGATCTCGAAGTATTACGTGAATGTGGTTTGCCATGCTGTCCTAAAGACGCAGCACCCGAGGTGAAAAATGTTGCTTGTTATATCTCTCATTGTAATGGTGGCTCAGGAGTAGGTCGCGATATCGTAGAACAAGTGCTGAAAGCGCAGGGCAAATGGATGGATAATGCCGAAGCTTTCGGATGGTAAAAGACAATAGAATATAGAAATCTATAATTCAAATTAAAATCCCATTGGGTTGGCTTCTCTACTCACTTCTACACGGAAACCGAAATGTCCATTGGCTGATTTCATTTCGAATGCCCCTTTAAAATCGTGTTTCTGCCAAGGCATTGCATTCATCCCCGGCAATAGTCTCCCTTGAGCATCATACTTACCATATAGATTGATCTGCGCTCCGTTTTTCAGATGGAAGCTAGCTCCTTGAAGCATATCGGGGTTGGTGCTGAGACTATACGACCACGTATTATAAAGTGGTATATATCCCAATCCGTAACCGTAGCCGATACCGTACGGATAGCTCCATGTATTGTAGGGAAACAAAATATTTGTTCTCGAAAAATCATTCGTAAAACCTGTTCCGAAGATATTGCCCGTGTCGAGTCGAAACATATTACTGAAATCTTTTGTGAGTATGCCATCTTTCGAAAATTGGATTGCTTTGGACGTCGAAGGCAAGACATTAAGTTGTCTCATGTCCAGTTGATACTCGCCGAATTGTTTTATTTCGGGTTGCTTACTGTTCAATGAACGGTGTAGCGTATCGGCAGCAATTTCGTATTGTCCCCACATGCAAACAGGTAGAGAACAACATAAAAATAATATCAGAAATAAGCGTCTCATTTGATGTAATGAATATATCCTTCCTTACGAGGTCTTGTCTCGGGCATAGGACCGGCAGGATAACCGACAATACAATGGGCGATACCTTCGTAGTCGCCTTCTATACCCCAAGAGCGGAGTAGAGCTTTACCTTCTTCGCTCTCAAATACTCCTTTGGCGCGATGAATCCAACAACTTCCCAACCCGAGAGCGTGAGCGGCAAGCATTAAATTCTCCATCACCAAGCTTCCATCATAGACGCGTGTGGGTCTGTTTTTGTCGGCCAGTACAACTATTACGACCGGCGCTCCATAAAAAGGATCGCTCGATGTGCCCATAATATCGGCGTTCATTTTCGACAGGCGGTCGCGAACTTCTTTATTGGTTATTGCGACAATGACTGGCGACTGCGCGTTCATGCCCGTCGGAGCATAAGTCCCGGCTTCTACTATTTGGTCTATCAAATGTCTTGGAACAGCATCCGGTTTATACTTTCGGATACTGCGTCGAGTGCGTATCAAATCAAAAAAATCGTTCATAGAAAATAGATGTTATAATAGATCCCTTTATAAATTTTTTATTCTAGGCAAACTTACATAAAAAAAAGGAATTTATAAGTGAGACTTTATAAAAGAATACTTTTTTATGTAAATATGACTCTTTAGTTACACTTCTCACATAAAAATGAAAACTTGTTTTTGAGGGACCTATATTGTTCGCTGCATGTATGTTCCTCAATTAGTTTTCTAATGTTCTTTGGCGTCCAAAACGACGTATGTCCCTAAAAAGTTTTAGGTCCATACGTTTTGAAAAAAACTTAAGGACCTCACCGAAAAAACTAACATACGACAATTTAGCAATATATAAAAGTTTTTTTTCAAAACGCCTATTCCTTTAGTTATCAGCGCCAAACGAATTTTCGTTTTTCTAGTATGCACACCCCATTGACGCAGAGACGAGTTGATTGATAGGTGATTATCTTGAAGTCGTTTTTCAGAACGTTTTGCGAGGCGAATATTTGCTGCAACACTGATACTTTCTTATCCATGCGAAGGTTGTATACCTCGATAGAATAAATCGACGCGGCGTTTTCAAAAAATGATAAGGACGAACATAAAAATTCGTCTTGACGAAAATAAAAGTTTATACTTACAAACATTTATTTTTGTCCTTAAGATTTTCTCGCTGTATATCACTGTGTTGTCTAAATTCTATTTATGCCTTTGTACTGATTCAGTTTACATTTAAGTGCTGAATCGATAACAAAAATGCCTTTTGGAGTATCCTGAAAGTGACGTTCGGATAAGAAAGTATCAGAATGCCTCCGTACATTCACTTTGTTATCAATTGCAGGGAAAAGGGTAGGGTATGATGTGTTATTATTTAGCTCGTTATTGTGTCAATGTAGTATGTAAAACTTAAATTAAAAACAACTGTTGCTATTGATAGTATAATAATACCATTCTATTTGTCATAAATGCATGTGCAAAAAAAAATAAGAGACTAATAATGAAATTTATAAAAAATTGAATATAATTCTTTATATTTGCAAGCGGTAATTGGAGTCTTGTTTAGAATTAACGAAAATGGTATCGGAAAGTACATTCTCGGATATTTATACAACTTACTTTAAGAAGTCTTTTTTCTTTGTCAAATCGTTTGTACATGATGATATGGCGGCTGAAGATATTACATCGGATGCCCTAATAAAATTGTGGAATATAATGAAAACGGAAGAAGTGAGGCGCTTGGAGGTACTTCTTTTTGTTATTCTAAAAGATAAGTCGCTCGATTATTTGCGGCACGAGGAACTGAAACGAAATGCGATTGTTTCCATCACCAATTGGCAAGACAGGGAGTTATCCAAACGTATAAATACTTTGCAGGCTTGCGATCCGACAGAAATATTTTCGGATGAAGTTCTGAATATTATTCGATGTACATTAAAGCAATTGTCTCCGCAAACCCAGCAGATTTTTATGATGAGTCGTTTCGAAGATAAATCGAACAAAGAAATTTCCATGCAAATGGATCTTTCTCTAAAAAGTGTAGAGTATCATATAACAAAGGCTCTTAAGGTGCTTAGAGTGGCGCTGCAAGATTATCTTCCTCTCTATTTTCTACTATAATTTTAAATTAGGATGTGCCTTCTAAAAGGCTTTTTTGTTCCTTTTCGTTACTACTTTTGAAATTTCTTTCTTTTTGGTTTAGGGTTTTTAGAAGTTAAAACGTCCTAATACAAAATACCTTGGAATATGGATGCTAAGCTACTGGAAAAATATATAGCCGGATTTGCCAATCAAGATGAAACGAAGGAGGTGTGGGAATGGATTGAGCAAAAGGACGAAAACATGGATGAATATATGTCTCAGCGTAAGCTCTATATTCTTACTTTGTGGCGTGCCGACTCTATGCAAGAAATTCGAAATGAAAGTGTAAAAACGAGGAAAAATGCTATTTCTCCTGTCCTAAAAGAAATCATAAAAATTGCGGCCATTTTTGTAATTGCCGTAATAGGTGCTTACTATTGGATGAATACCGAAAAAACGGAAAAGAAGTCTACGATGGAGTGCTTGTATACTCCTCCGGGACAGCGGGCCGAACTGACTCTTGAAGATGGAACACATGTATGGCTCAATGCCAATTCGAAAATAACTTATCCATCCAAATTCAAAAAGGGAGAACGCAACGTGTCGTTGCAGGGTGAGGCGTTTTTCAAAGTTACTCACGATGCCACACGTCCTTTCATAGTTAATGCCAAGGGGTATCGAGTACAGGTATTAGGCACGGAATTTGACGTGTTGGCTTATGAGGATGAAAATTGTGAAATAGATTTGCTGCAAGGTAAAGTCCACGTGATGACTCCAGATAATAGAGTGGCCGATTTGAATTCAGGTGAGCGCGTATATACTTCCGACGGTCATGTTGTGAAAGGTGAGATATTGCATCCCGAATATTTCAGATGGCGAGACGGTTTGATATGCTTCGACAATATGACTATTGGTATGATGGCCGATAAATTGGGACGATATTATGGGGTAAAACTCAGAATCGCCAATGCAAAGATAGCCTCTTATCGTTATACTGGAAAGTTCTGGTCGAGCGATGGAATAGAACATGTGCTAGAGGTGCTCAAACGAGATCATAAGTTCTCTTACACCAAAGACAATGAAAAGAATCTGTATATTATATATTAATGTAACCTAACAAAAACACTTGCCTATGAAACATATCTGATTGCATATATTCTAATAAAAAAGTAGCGGGACGATATGGCTGTATCATCCCGCCGAATTCAACGTGAAGTTGAATAATTTGTTTTATCTTAAGTAATTAACTCAAAATACAGTGCAAATATATGGAAAATATTTTGAACCCAAGTCCTGCTATGGGGCTAAAATTTATATGTAGAATGATGAGGCTTACTATTATTGCTCTATTTGTATTTGTCGGAACGGCTTTTGGCACTGAATCATATTCTCAAGTGAAGCGGGTTACAGTTGTATCGAATGATATCTCTCTGAAGAATGTCATCAATCAAATTGAGAAGCAGACAAATTATTTGTTTGTTTACAATATGAATGATATTAATCTGAATAAGAATGTCAGTATTAATGCCCGCAATCAATCTGTCCTTCAAGTGTTGAAGGAAATATTCAATAATACGAATATAAACTTTGTTCTGGAGGGGAAAAACATTTTGTTGGTGAAAGAAAACAAAATGTCGCATAAGGCGAACTTGCAACAGGGTACAACAAAAACTATTTCAGGAAAGGTTGTCGATTCGAAAGGAGACCCTATTATAGGCGCTTCGGTTGTCGACAAAGATAATGCGGGCGTTGGAGTAGCGACTGATATAAACGGCCATTTTTCGATTGCCGCGAAACCCGGTGTAACGTTGGTAATTTCCTATATCGGATTCGAATCCAAAAAAGTAACAGTGAAAGCTGGAGAATCTTTTTATACGATAGAATTAACTGAAAACGTAAAAGAACTTGACGAAGTATTGGTCGTGGCCTTCGGTAAGATGAAGAAAGAAGCATTTACAGGATCCGCCGGTGTCATAAAATCAGATGAATTGATGAAGTCGCAGGTAACTAATCCTGTAGAGGCACTTGCCGGACGTGTAGCCGGTGTGCAACTATCTAATTCTTCTTTCCAATTGGGAAGTTCTCCTTCTATTACAATACGTGGATTTGGTTCAATATCATCTGACACGGAACCGCTCATTGTAGTTGACGGTATGCCCTACGACGGAGATTTGAACTTGATAAATCCCAACGATATCGAGTCTATGACGGTATTGAAAGATGCTGCTTCGAACGCGCTTTATGGCGCTCGTGGAGCCAATGGCGTCCTGATGATTACCACTAAGCGTGGCAAAGTCGGAGCTTCAAAGATTACGTTCGATTCTAAGTGGGGTGCCAATTCCAATGGGCTGAGAAATTATAAAACCACTAACTCCAAACAGTTTTATGAAACTTATTATAAGATGCTGTACAACTACTATGTCAGCTCGGACGGTGGTTCAATGTCAACAGCAGATGCACATAGTTTGGCAAATAAGAATCTGGTCGATTCGTCAACAGGTGTAGGTCCGGGTTATATGGTATATACCGTTCCCAATGGACAAGATTTCATTCAGGCTGGAGGTGTAATGAATTCGGCTGCAACAATGGGGGCTCCTTATAGTTATAACAATCAGCAGTTTTGGTTGCAGGCCGATGATTGGCAAAAAGAAGGTCTTCGAGACGGTTTCCGTCAAGAATACAATACGACGATATCGGGTGCTTCGGATAAAGTGAATTATTATACTTCTTTCGGTTATCTCGATCAGCAGGGTATTCAGGTCGGTTCGAGTCAGAAACGTCTTAGTACCCGTGTTAAGTTGGATTATCAGGCTAAAAAATGGCTGAAAGTAGGTACAAACTTTAATTATACTAAGTATGATAACAGTCAGACTTCCGAAGGAACGGTAGGTACCGGTACCATCTGGAGTACCATTAAGACATTGGCTCCCATTTATCCTGTTTATTTGCGCGATGCCAAAAAGAACATCATGATTGATCAATGGGGAGAAAAGGTATACGACTTTGGTAGAAACTATGACTTGTCGCGTGCAGGCGATGTTGGTGGAAACTGTATCTTCGATAACAAATACCGTACTTCGGATAGCGATGGCAATTCATTTATAGCAAGTGGGTATGGTGATATCAATATTATGGATGGATTGGTATTTACATTTAATGCCAATACCTACAACTATAACTCAAGATACACGTATGCTACCAGTCCTTTTGTCGATTATTATACAGGTTCTTCGGATAATGGTTATCTATATAAGAGCTCTTCCAGAACTTATACTTACAACACTCAGCAATTGCTTAATTATAACAAGCAATTTGGTAAACATGATATCAGTGCAATGTTGGGACATGAATACTATAAATATAAATTTGAATTTCTGGATGCATCGGGTCACAACTTCGGTATAGAAGGAACAAAAGAGTTGGCTACCTGTTTGAATCTGAATGGAGATCCCAGTTCTTATTCTTCCGATTATAATAACGAAGGTTTCTTTTTTCGAGGCATGTACAATTACGATTCCAAGTATTATGGTTCTCTATCTTATCGTCGTGACGCTTCTTCTCGTTTTGCCAAAAAACATCGTTGGGGCAACTTCTGGTCGGCAGGTGCTGCATGGCTTATTTCGAAAGAGAATTTTTTCAATGTTCCTTGGGTCAATTCGCTGAAGTTAAAAGTTTCAGTAGGTTCTCAGGGTAACGATAATATCGGAAACTATCTTTATGCCGATTCTTATACGATAGTCAACAATAATAATGAGGCCGCTTATCAGTGGCGTCAAAAAGGTTCTGAAAATATTACTTGGGAGACGAATACCAACTGGAACACGGGTCTCGAATTCGAATTGTTCAATAAACGTATTTCCGGTAGTTTGGATTATTTCTCTCGCAAGACCACAGATATGTTGTTCTCTCTCAACACACCTCCATCAATAGGTTATACCAGTTATTATATTAATCTGGGTGATATGCGCAACTCGGGTATCGAACTTTCGTTGTCAGCTTCGTTGATAAATAATAAAGATATGCATTGGGATGTCAACTTTAATATAACTCATGTGAAGAACAAAGTGCTGAAACTGCCTGATGCCATTAAGACAACGACTGTCGAAGGTCATAAAGGTTATGTCAATCTGGATAAATCATTCGTTTCGATGTACGAGTATTTTGTAGCCGAAGGAAAGTCGCTCTATACCTGGTATCTGCCTAAATATGCAGGAGTTGATAAAGAAACGGGTGAAGCGATGTACTATAAAGATACTGTCGATAGTAATGGTAAAGTTACCGGTCGCGAAACAACAAAAGACCCCAGCTTGGCTACCAACTATATTATCGGTGATGCGTTGCCCAAATTCTATGGCGGTTTTGGTACAAGCTTCAGTTATCGTGGGTTCGATTTCTCTGTTAACCTGAACTATCAGTTGGGAGGTAAATCTTACGACTATACTTATCAGACTTTAATGCATACGGGTGGAACTACGAATACGACTTGGTCTAAAGATATATTCAAGGCTTGGACACCCGAGAATAAGAACACGGATGTACCTCGTTTGAGATTCTCTGAAAAATATTCGCAAAATGCACGGTCCGATCGTTTCTTGAAAGATGCAAGTTATCTGAGTGTTCAGAATATCAATATCGGATATACATTGCCATCTAGCTTTACTCATAAATTCTCTATCGATAATATGCGCGTTTATTTTAGCGGAGAGAACTTATTCTATATTTCAGGCCGGCAAGGTTTCGATCCTCGTTATTCGCTGAAAGGTGTAACCAATCCTGAGCTTTATTCACCGATACGTACAATATCGGGAGGTATTTCATTGACATTCTAAACATAAACAACAGATTATCATGAAAAGATATCATATAGCTTTTGCAGTTTTAGCTCTTTTTGTTTTAAGTGGCTGTATTCAAGAAACAACACCGTCACAATATGTATTGGCACCTCAGATCCAAAAGTCTGAGTCGGCTTTGAAGGGCATGGTAAATTCAATTTATACTACTATGGCCGGTTATTCGAATGATGATGGTGGTGTAGAAGAGATCTCTTATGGGAGTATGCTTGCCATGCTCGAACATGGTACTACTCAATTGGTTTGTTCGGGTACTAACGGCTATAATACGATGGGTGCCTATTGTAACGGTTCCGTAAGTGCTACAGGCTCCAACCGTGGACTTTATCCTTCTTATTTGTTCTATGCCTATATTAAGGCCGTGAACGATGTGATAGGTATGATTGGAACTGATGCTAGTCAGATAGACGAAACCAAAAAGAGATATTTGGGAATATGTTATGCCTATCGGGCATTGTATTATATGGACGTTGTTCAGATAATGGAATATAAAACTCCGACTGATAAGAGATATACTTATACAGCACCCGAGAATGATTTGAAGAATATCGGTGTTCCTATTGTTACCGAGAAAACGACTTCGAAAGAGGCCTCGAATAATAAACGCGCTACTGTCGACGAAGTCTACGACTTGATATTGAGCGATCTGAAACAGGCCGAAACTTATCTGACAGGTTATCAGCGTACCGATAAAGTACAACCCAACTTGGCTGTTGTATATGGTTTATATGCCAGAGCTTATACCAATTTGGCTTCCCGTGTAGCTACTTCGGCTACTTACAAGGATGAAGCTACTTATTGGGGCAATGCTAAATCGTATGCCGAAAAGGCTATCTCTGAATCGGGTTGTACTCCTTTGACCGAAGACCAATGGACCGATCCCGAAAACGGATTCAACAATCGTGATTCTCAAAATTCGTGGATGCTTGCGACTTCTATTTCCGAAGGCAATAAGACTGCCGCTACAAGTGGTTCGTTTGTGTTTGCTATGACTTTCGGTACCGAGACCAATTTTTCTGCTTATGGTTGGCGTGTAGGACGCTCTTTGGATCGTAAGTGGTACGAAAAACTTTCTAACGATGATTTTAGAAAGAAATCGTGGCTGGCGCCTAATTTTTTCTACGAATCGACCAATCAGAAAGAAGGGCAGCCTTATTTGATAGAGAGAGATGCTAATGGAAACTTTCTTAATAATAAATGGTGCAAAGACGGTAACAATCTCAATCTCGATCAGTCCGATTGGAGTGATGATTATTCTGGCTTTGGCGCATCGAAATATAAATACAGACTCAATAGTTCGGCATCGAATATCCGTTCTACCATCAACAAATCGAACGGCTTCCAGTCATGGCCGTGGCTCTATGTAAACCTTAAGTTCCGTCCACATAATGGAAATTATAATACTTATGAAGTGGGTGGCGCTACCGATTTCCCGATTATGCGTGTAGAAGAAATGTATTTTCTGAAGGCTGAGGCTGCTCTCCATACTTCGGGCGTCGCATCCGCAAATGCGGCTTTGGAAGATATTGTGAAGACCCGCAATCCTAACTATACTTGCAAAGCCACCAATGCTGCCGATTTTCTTACCGAATATGTATTTCAGAAAGGAATAGAATTCTGGGGAGAAGGTATCAATTATTTCGATGCAAAGCGTTTGGAAGTTGGTCTTCATCGGGCTTATAAAGGTTCCAATTGCGAACGCTATCAGCATTGTATCGATATGGATGGAGTATTCGTTGGATGGACGCCGGGCTGGAATCAGGCCGAGTTGAATTCTAATCAGGCTATATTCCATTACAATAATCCGTATACCAATCCTACTACTTATTATTATTATAAATCAAACGACGACTTGAGACCGTATTACGGTTATGATTTAGGTACTAACAATTAAACGAACGAATCATTATAACAATGAGAGGCTGTCTATAGTCTATATATAGACAGCCTCTTCCTAAAAACAATTTGATAGATATGAGAAAATTAGCTTTATTGCTTACAACACTATTTTTTAGCCTTACCTGCATGACAGGAAAAGCCTCTAATGTATCTAAAGAAACTACTGTAGTGAAGGGATTAGTACACCGACTGATGCCACAACATGAGGGCTCTTTTGTATTCAAACTTTTGCCCAATACCGGAGGTAAAGACCAATTTCAATTAAAATCGAACGGAGAAGTGATTGAAATTAGCGGAAATAATGCTAATTCGATGGCTGTAGGATTGAATTATTATTTGAAGTACTATTGCCATACTACTGTCTCTTGGTTTGTAGATGACAAATTCGAAATGCCTGAGTCGCTACCCGTTATCGAAAAGCCCGTCACCATCGATGCTCGTTGTAAAGATCGTTTCTTCCTTAATTATTGCACTTTCGGCTATACCATGCCTTGGTGGAGTTGGAGAGATTGGGAACACTTCATCGACTGGATGGCATTGAATGGTATCAATCTGCCTTTGGCTATAACGGGTCAGGAATCTATCTGGCATAAAGTGTGGATGAAGTTAGGACTTTCGGATAAAGAAATTCGCCATTATTTTACGGGCCCCGCTCATTTACCTTGGCACCGTATGCTCAATATAGACTATTGGCAAGGAGACCTGCCTATGTCGTGGCTTAACGATCAGGAAGATTTGCAGAAAAAAATAGTTGCTCGCGAACGTGAATTCAATATGAAACCTGTCCTTCCTGCTTTTGCAGGACATGTACCACAAGAGTTGAAAAGAATCTATCCTAATGCAAAAATTACGAAACTTGGTGCATGGTCGGGCTATTCGGATCAATATGCGTGTAGTTTTCTGGATCCGATGGATCCGCTGTTTGCCAAAATTCAGAAGATGTTCTTGCAACAGCAGAAAGATATCTACGGAACAGATCATATCTATGGCATTGATTTGTTCAACGAACTTGAGCCGCCCAGTTACGAGGCTTCTTATCTGAAACGTGTAGCCCATCAAGTGTATGGTACGTTGGAGAAAGCCGATAAGAATGCCGTTTGGTTGCAGATGACTTGGCTGTTCTATAATGAACGTAAGGATTGGACAAACGACCGTATTAAAGCATACATCACCGCTTATCCTCCCCAGAAATCTATACTGCTGGACTACTATTGCGAGCGTCACGAAGTGTGGCAACAGACCGACAAATTCTATAATGTACCTTATATTTGGTGTTATTTGGGCAACTTCGGTGGCAATACCATGTTGGCCGGCAATATAGATGAAGTGAACAAACGTATTGAAAACACATTTCAAAAAGGAGGAAAGAACTTTATTGGACTTGGTGCCACTCTGGAAGGGTTCGATTGCAATCCGTTTATGTACGAATATGTATTCGAAAAAGCTTGGAATTTCGATGCTCATAAGAATGTCAGCAACTGGGGCGAACATTTGGCCGATGAACATGTGGGACATGCCGATGCAAATGCACGCGCTGCATGGAATATCTTATTAAATAAAATATATGCTTCGCCATGTACGCCCGGTCAATGTCCTGTTATCAACATACGTCCCTGCTTTGGTAAATTCAAGACTTATTATAGTAACTATCGTATCAAATACGATAATGCCGATTTGCTGAAAGCAGCCGAATTGATGTTGAAGGCCGACAGTAAAACACCGACTTTCGCTTTCGATGTATCCAACCTCGTTAGACAAGTGATTAGCAACCATTTTGCTGTTCTCTTTAAGGACTACGAGAAAGCTTATAATGAAAACAATTATAAGGAGATGAAAGCCAAAGAAGCGTTGATGTTGCAGATCATCAATGATGTCGATCGTTTGGTTTCTTCTCAATCTTTTTACTTAACGGGCAAGTGGATAAAAGAAGCACGTAGTAAGGGTGTAAACGAAGAGGAGAAACTCTACTACGAACGTAATGCTCGAAATTTGCTGACTACTTGGGGAGAGAAAGCCGGATTGCTTAACGATTATGCCAGCCGTACTTGGTCTGGGATGACTTCTACTTTCTATGGGGAACGTTGGAAAATGTTTTTTGCAGCAGTAGATAGGGCCGTTATCGGAGGATATAAGTTTGATGATGCTAAATACAAAGAATATGAAAAGGAAGTGACCGATTACGAGGAAATCTGGTGGAAAGATTGCATTGGCGACTTCCCTGAAACTCCTGTTGGCGATAGCATTGAACTTTCCAAAGAGTTGCTAGCAAAATACAAAACGTTGATAGAACAAAGTAAATAGCTTGAGATAACGTCAGATGATGTACTGGATAAGTTGAAACATTACTTATTCAGTACATTTTGTTTATAAGCAGTCTACATGTCCTCTTCTCAGAGACTTATTGTACAGAAATAGCTATGTACTTGAACGATGCAAATTAAAGCTTGTAATACAATACGGTTACAAAAAACGCCGTTATAGTGGAAAGATAGCACAAAACCTGCTTGGCGTATCAAAAAAAAACTTTAACTTTGCATCAAAATTAAAACTTAGTCATAACTAAAGCATAAATGAGAGAAAACGAACCTTTCATGGTATTCTCGGGAACGAGTTCGAGATACTTGGCAGAGAAGATCTGCACCAGTCTAAATTGTCCTCTTGGAAAAATGAATATAACCCACTTTGCCGATGGTGAGTTTGCCGTGTCTTACGAGCAGTCTATCCGTGGTGCAAATGTGTTTTTGGTTCAATCCACTTTCCCTAATTCTGATAACTTAATGGAGTTGCTTTTGATGGTCGATGCAGCCAAAAGGGCTTCTGCAAAGAGTGTTATAGCGGTTATCCCTTATTTCGGATGGGCACGTCAGGATAGAAAAGATAAGCCTCGTGTGTCGATAGGGGCTAAGTTGGTAGCCGATTTACTTTCTGTCGCTGGTATAGACCGTCTTATCACGATGGATCTTCATGCCGACCAGATTCAAGGCTTTTTCGATATCCCAGTTGATCATCTATATGCATCGGCAGTCTTTTTCCCTTATATACAATCGTTGAATTTGTCCGATCTTTGCATCGCTACTCCAGATGTAGGCGGCTCGAAACGTGCCAGTACTTTCTGTAAATATTTGGATGTTCCGATGGTGCTTTGCAACAAGAAACGCGAAGTTGCCAATAAAGTAGCATCTATGCAGATTATCGGCGATGTGAAAGGTAAAAACGTAGTACTTGTCGATGATATTGTCGATACGGCTGGTACCATTACTTTGGCAGCCAATTTGATGATGGAAAATGGTGCACAGAGTGTGCGTGCCATTGCCAGTCACTGCGTGATGTCCGATCCGGCTTCATATCGCATTCAGGAATCTTGCCTTACAGAGATGGTGTTTACCGATAGTATTCCATACACGAAGAAATGTTCAAAAGTAAAACAACTGAGCATTGCTGATATGTTTGCCGAAACCATTCGCCGAGTGGTTAATAACGAATCGATTAGCTCGCAATATCTGATTTAGATATACACCTAAAATAACATATGAAGAGGCATCTGTTGGGTAGTTGGAATACTATAACATAGATGTCTCTTTTTTATATTCTCCCAAAACAAAATTTAACTAAAGATATTACTTTGTCTTAATAATTATAGATACATTTGTATACCTATACGGAATGTGATGGATCAACGTAATAAAAGCGACTATGTGGGCTATAATATTGTTAGTAATATTGATAAGTGCTTTCTTGTTAATATATTCTTTCTTCCAATGCCAACAGAAGAAAGAACTTGCTTGCCGTTTGAACAAAGAAAATAAAGCTTTGGAAAAGGCAGAAAAGCTTACAGATGCCATATTTCGCACTGCTCATGCTTATATTGTTTTGATAGATAGTGATTTTGTCGTGCTCAAAACAAACTATTACACGCTTACTGATACGATTGCTGCATTAGGGAAAAAACGCTTAGGCGATTTACTCCATTGTCGCAATGCTATGTGTGCCCCCGATGGATGCGGCACGGGTGAAATGTGTGGATTTTGTCCTATTCGTAAGGCTATCCAGCAGACGTTGCACAACCATACCGATTTCCGAGATCTGCGGGCCTCGCTCGATATCATGGAAGACGGAGAAAATGCTATTCGTATTGATGTTTCCATTTCTGGGAGCTATTTTCCTATTGATGGAAATCCAGGGGCGGTACTTACCATTTACGATATTACCGAGCTTACAAGATCGAAAGCGGCAGACTGATTTTTAATGTCGCTAATCTTAAATTGTACCTGTTTATTCCGAATATGAGCAGATGATGTAGCCTTTTTAGTTATAAGAACAAAATTATATTTAAATATATTGCCGAATAAAGAAATTATTCAATTTATTATAATATCTTTGCGATCTAAACAATGAAGTTTGTATTGAAATTTTTTATTCAGCAATGTCTTTCCCCAATTTATTTCCTTGGGACTTTTCTCGCCAAAATAATTAAATCGACTTTTTTGTTGGCATTATTAAATTGGTTCGCAATATAAAATATGAGCATTTGCGAGTCTAATTTATATTATTCACACGTAATAATTATCATGCGGATATATTAGTATATCCGACTTCTTCCATGAACTTTTATTACGATTAATTAATTAAGAAAAGATTGCATGAAGCAATCAGATAAAATTTATGACATTTAAAGAATTACATATATCAGAACCTATCTTAAAAGCCCTTTCAAAGAAAAAATATGAAACGCCTACTCCTATTCAACAACAAGCTATACCAATAGGACTAAAAGCTATTGATTTGATAGGAATAGCACAAACCGGAACAGGAAAAACGGCAGCTTTTGCCATTCCTATTATCCAGCAACTCAATGAATCGCCCAAAATAGGGAAACGTCAAATCAAGGCTTTAATACTCACTCCTACTCGTGAATTGGCCATCCAGATTGATGATTGTTTTAGAGAGTATTCCGAATTCACCGATTTGCGGCATACCGTTATATTCGGTGGAGTGAAACAAGCGGCTCAGGTCGACCAACTGAAAAGGGGAACCGATATTCTGATAGCCACACCGGGACGATTGCTCGATCTTATCAGCCAGAAATATATTTCGTTGGGCAACATCAAACATTTTGTGTTGGACGAGGCAGACCGTATGCTCGATATGGGCTTTATACACGACGTGAAAAAGTTGTTACCGTTGCTGCCCAAATCCAGACAAACCATGCTTTTTTCTGCCACAATGCCCAAAACGATAGTCGACTTATCAAAATCTATTTTGTATAAACCTTCGAAAGTGGAGGTAACTCCTGTCTCTTCTGTAGTAGATACCATTCAACAAGGATTGTATTATGTCGAAAAAGACCAAAAAACGGATTTGCTTATTGATTTGCTGAAGAAAAATTCGGATAAGTTGATATTGGTCTTTTCTCGCACTAAACACAAGGCTGATAAAATAGCCCGATTGTTGAACAAAGCAGGTATTGCATGCGAAGCTATACATGGAAATAAAACTCAAACGGCCAGACAACGTGCTCTGACGAATTTTAAATCGGGTAAAACACATGTTATTGTGGCAACGGATATTGCAGCGAGAGGTATTGATATAGACAACCTGGGAATGGTTGTGAATTATGAACTTCCGGATGTAGCCGAAACGTATGTGCATCGCATCGGCCGTACAGGACGTGCGGGACATGCAGGAGTTGCTATTACATTTTGTTCTGAAGAAGAGCGTGTCATGATGAGAGATATTCAGAAGGTAACAGGCAAGAAGCTGAATGTCATGTTGCTGTCGGCATAAAAATAAAATAATTATATATGGGAAAAGCTATTTCATGTAATAAAAGGGAATTAGAAAAAAGAAAAACTAGTAAGCGTTTAGAAAAACAAAAACGCAAAGAAGCACGCAAGGCAAATGCAGGAAGTGGGTCTTTTGAAGACATGATTGCCTACGTAGACGAAAATGGCGTTATTACAAGCACACCTCCGGATTCTTCTGTGAAAGAAGAAGTTGATGTAGAGAGCATAGAAATTTCTATTCCGAAAAAAGTGGAGGAAGAGACTAAGGCGCTCATGGGGAATGTTGAATATTTTAATTCCGATAAGGGTTTCGGATTTATAAAAAAGATTGATGGCGAAGAAAAGTATTTCTTCCATATCAGCAATGCTCCTGCTTCTATAAAAAAAGGAAATAAAGTTACTTTTGAGTTGGAACGTGGTAAGGAAGGTATGAATGCCATCAATATCACACTTGCAAAATAAAGTATTTAACAATAACAATTAATTAATAAGTAAAAACGATGAACATTTATGTATCCGGTCTAAATTACAATACAGGTAGTGAAGACTTGCAAGAATTATTTGCGGAATATGGCGAAGTATCTTCTGCCAGAGTCATTACAGACAGAGAAACGAACAGATCTCGTGGTTTTGGTTTTGTAGAAATGACAAACGATGAAGAAGGTCAAAAAGCTATTGACGAATTGAATGGAGCCACTTATGACGGCAATTCGATAACTGTCAGTATCGCACGCGAAAAAAGAGAAAGAAGCAATGATAGATACAATCGTGGTGGCGGTAACGGTGGATTTAACGGAAGACGTTATTAAAATCTGATTTTAGAGAAAACTGTACCATCGTAGAGATTGGTGTATCTACACTATTTCTATCGCAATAACAGAATATGAAAAATAGAAGTCGCTGATCATTCAGATCTCCGGCTTCTTTTTTTATGTCGTTATCCGAGAGGTCTATTGTTTTTTGTGTCCTATTAAATTCAAACGACGCTAACTTGTTAATCCTTGTTTAAATCATTCAAAAAGAAATAGTCTGCTTGATTTATTATTTGGCGCTGTTATGTCATACGAAGTTGTTACGTTAACTTTTGCGCCTTGGTATGAAGGACATGGCGGAATTCTTTTTACTACATTGGTATGGTATCATAGATGCGCAAGGTACGATATTTACGAATATTCGAGGTGTTTGTCTATGTGTAATATTTGTTAATTGAAATATTATTTATGAATAATAGGTGTACATTCTATTGATGTAATGTTTATCTTACAACAGTTTACGAATGACATTATACAATTAAAATTGGCGTGTTATGAAAAAGTTAGCCTATCTGACAATGATAATCGTAGCGATTGTTACTGTCTCTTTTAATCAAAAGGTATCGGCTCAAGATCCGGTAGAGATTACTTACCAGGACTTTTATGATAGTCTGTCTCCTTATGGCACATGGATTGATTATGCGGGATATGGTCATGTATGGCAGCCCAATGTCGAAGATGGCTTCCGTCCTTATCTCACCAATGGACATTGGGTATATACGGATGCCGGTTGGTTTTGGAACTCCGACTACGATTGGGGTTGGGCTCCCTTTCATTATGGCACTTGGATATACGACGACAATTATGGCTGGTTATGGATTCCTGGATATTCTTGGGCACCGGCATGGGTCACATGGGGATCTTTTAACGGCTATTACGGTTGGGCACCATTGATGCCCGGAATTAATATAGGAAGGGCTTTCGCTTCGTGGCGTCCTCACGCTTTTTATTGGAATATTGTGCCGTGCAACAGGATGTGCGACAGAGATCTGACAGCTATCCGAATCGTAGACAAAAATGTAAAGAAGATAGGCAAACATATGGTTATTGTCGACAATTTTGCAAATCCCAATCAAAGGGAATTTTATTCGGCAGGTCCTAGAATGGAAGAGGTCAACAGGTATACCCATAATAATATATCTATTACGCGGATAATGGATAATAATCGGATAGAGAAGAATAGGGTAGAAGGAGACCATATCCGTGTATATCGTCCGGATGTCAGAGTCGAACAACCTGATCAGGCGCGCAAGGCCGAAAAAATAAATATTCGCCCTATTGTGGACGATAACCAATGGCCTAAACATAAATTTAACGTTAGGCAGCAGAGAGAAAATATCGAAAGACTGCCTATGAGAAGGTCTATGAAGATGCATCATAGTCGGCGATAGTTTGTATATCTTGTCGATATATTTTGCGTGTTCGGCAAATATAGTGGATAACATTTATCATATACTATTCTATTATAGTTAATTATTAAAAGGTGAAAGAATATGGATTATAAAAACATGTCGAATGAAGAATTCATTCAGAAAATTCTTATTGAAGAAATAGGAGAAATAAAAGACAAGCATCCGTATTTAATGTGTATGCTTGTTTCTCAGGGTATCGAATTTTTGGGAAAGACTGTTCGTCCCATCAATAATGGGAGTGGATGGAATGAAAACCTGAATGCGAAAAGAGATTTTCAAAGTGCAATAAAGCTATTCCCTTCGTTGCGCAAATATACGGAGATTGATATATATCAAAGAATAAGATGTCGCTTTTGTGAGAAAATGGTGACGGATGACAATATGGTATCTGATGACACTGCTCATTCCAAGGGTGGCGATGCAGCCGACAAGGATAGGGTTACTGTAAATCTGAACGATTTGTATGACGATTTCAAGAGGGCATGCGAAGATTTGCTGGAGATGAAAGATCATTCGCCTGAAATAGCTAAGATTTTAGGCGAACCCTTTTGGGAGATCGAAATAAAAGATGGCATCATTCTCACCCCACCCAAATCAACGATCAACTGCATCTATTATTAAGTAGCTTCTATTTGTGCTTTTGGAGAAGTATCAATAGGTATATGTATCTTCTATTTGACCCTTAGAAAGGAACTATCGACAGTTCTTAGGGGTTCTTTGCGTAAAATATGGATGAATTTTAGAATATAAAGGCATTTTTTATTGCATTGTGGTGAATTATTTAGAAAAAAGGTGTACCTTTGCACCGCAAATTTTAAAAAATTATACATGGACAGTGACCCGGCAAATATAATCAAATTATTAACCTGCGCCTAGCAGGAAGGTCGGATCGTACCAGCCTTCTTTCTGACGCTTAAAAAAGAGAGGAGGTAATTCATGACTTCTTTAACTACGTTCTATCTCAGCCGACTTCTTGGCTGTAATATCTTTGATACCCGAGATAATATTTTGGGACGTATTCGCGACGTGTACGTTCGTATACATACATCTCTTGATGATAACCAATCAAGCAATCCCCAAGTCATAGGATTTGTGGTACATGTGAATGGAAAAAACAAAGATGCGGTGCTCGACAGCCTGCAGATTGTGAAGTTTGGAATCCATTACAAGGTACAATGCCAGTCAATGACTCTTGTTAGTCATGGTATGTTTTCAGGTGCCTTTTTACTCAAAGAAAGTATTCTCGATCAGCAGATTGTTGATATTAATGGACGAAAGCTCGTTAGAGTAAACGACATACGAATGGTAGCAATCTCTGCCGGAACGTTCGTCGTAGCTGTTGATGTCGGTACCGAGGGTCTCTTGCGCCGTCTCGGCGTTAATATGTTTTTCAAAAGATTATTGCAACCGTTCGGAGGTAATATACCTTCCAAATTTATTCTTTGGGATGATGTGGAAACAATCGACCCGAACACGTTTAATATTCAACTTTCTCAAACTCGTTCCAAGCTCAATACCATTCACCCCTCGGATCTTGCCGATATTATTGAAGATATGAGCAAAAACTATCAGGCTCCCATTTTTTCTTCTCTCGATGAAGAACATGCCGCCGACGTGTTGGAAGAGCTAAGGGTAAAAGAACAGGTACATATCATTGAAAGTTTGCCATTGGGAAAGGCTGCGGATGTGTTGGAGAAAATGCCTGCCAATGAAGCTGCCGACTTGATGGATCATTTGGAAGATGACAAGACGGAACAGCTGTTGCTTGAGATGGAGCCCGAAGCATCCGAAGAGGTAAGAGATTTGCTGGAGTATCCCGACGGTACGATAGGTAGTCTCATGACTTCGGAGATACTTACTTTTACGGCCGAGCAAACGATAGCAGATGTCATGGAGCATATCCGAGTCGAAAAACCCGAAATGGAGTCTCTATATAGCTTGTTTGTCGTCGATGCCAACAATGTGCTGAAAGGAATTATCACCATGCGCGATTTGTTGGTGACAGACCCTCAAATGCATTTGGAAAAAGTGATGAATACCAATCTCAATAGTGTTAATGACTACGACAGGCTTGATGCAATATCCGGCATTGTGTCGAAATATAATTTGCTTGCAGTTCCGGTAACCAATGATCATGACGAGTTGGAAGGCATGGTTGTGATCGATGATATTTTCGATGAATTGCTTGGCAAAAAGAGAGCTTCTTAATTAATCCAACTATTAATATAGCATGCTGTGGAATGCTACTTAATATATATATAAATCATGACAATCAAAAAGGTTACTAATAGTAAATTTATTAAAAGTATAGGATTGTTTCTTGCAATTCTCGGGCCGGGAATAATAACAGGTAGTGTTGATAATGATGCGGGGGGAATAACAACTTATTCTGTTGCCGGAGCCATGTATGGCTACAATCTGATATGGACTTTGATACCTTCTTTCTTGGTTTTGTTGGTTGTGCAAGAAATGAATGCCCGCATGGGTATTGTAAGTGGAAAAGGATTGGCTACGCTTATTCGGGAGAATGCGGGAGTAAAGATTACTTTTTTTATCTTCTTAGGTCTGTTACTGGCCGACATAGGCAATACGACCACCGAATTTGCCGGAGTTGCCGGCAGTCTTGAGGTGTTTGGAGTCAGCAAATACATATCTGTGCCGTTGGTGGGTTTCATCGTGTGGATCTTAGTGGTGAAAGGTACCTATACGGTTGCCGAGCGTATTTTCCTTATATTTAGTGTCTCGTTGCTTACTTATGTCGTATCGGCTGTGCTGGGGCATCCTCAGTGGGCCGAAATAGGACATGCGATAGTGAAGCCCGATATCAAAGCCGATGGAGCTACCATAACCATGGTGTTGGGACTGGTAGGAACAACCATTGCTCCATGGATGCAGTTCTACATGCAGTCGTCGGTGATCGAGAAGAAGCTTAAGATTTCTCAATACAACTATGTATTGGCCGATATTATTATCGGATGTATCGGTACGGTTGTTGTCGCTTTTTTCATTATTGTTGCTTGTGCGTCTACTCTCCACGGAAATCACATTGTCATCAACGAAGCCAAAGATGCTGCATTGGCACTCAAACCGCTGGCGGGTGCTTTTGCCTCTCAGCTGTTCGCTTTCGGTCTCTTTATCGCTTCTATTTTTTCGGCTACCATTCTGCCTTTGGCTACCGCTTTTTATGTATGCGAAGCTTTTGGTTTCGATGCCGGAATCAGCAAGAAGTGGGGCGAAGCACAAGAATTCTATACGCTCTATACGGCTATCATCATCATATCTGTAGCTATTATTCTTTTGCCTAATGCACCTTTGATAAGTATATCTATATGGTCGCAGGTTATCAATGCAATATTGCTTCCTGTAGTCCTTATTTGCATGATTTTGCTGGTAAACAACAAAAAAATCATGGGCAAACATGTCAACAAACCTATTATCAACATCATCGGTTGGGCAACAGTAGTCATATTGGTAGGCTTGTCTCTTATGTTACTGGTATCGAGCTTTATTTAAATACTGGGGTATAAAAAAGGTTTTTTAGCAACCTACTTCGGTTAGAAAACGTATACAAAAACAGACGGTCAGTAATGGCCGTCTGTTTTTGTATACGTATAGGCGTGCCGATTTGCACGGACACAGATCTTCCCATTTTGAAAACGTACCATGCTAAAATGAAACGGTCTGTTTCCCGGTCATCGTTCATCAAAAATATTTTCTATCTCTGTCATCGCCTCTTAGACGGGCGTATGGCATTATTTTCCTGTGGTTGGCACGCTTCCGCATAGTGTGGAATCTCTTTTGCTTTTGGTATGGCAAAGGGAAGTGCGAGCGGTGTAATAATCCGTAGTCTCTTCTTTAATAAATAAATCGTTTAATAAAGATAATATGATGAATCAAACTATTGATATGACAATGAAATCTACTGGAACGGCACTACTGACATTGATGTCTATTATTCCTTCGGTATGCGAAGCTCAGCAACACCAGTCTGTCGCTATTACCACAAAAGCCGATATGGTCAGTTCTTATGTATGGCGTGGAATGTACGAATCGGGCCTTTCGGTGCAACCGACTTTGGGGGCTGTTGCTGGTAAATTTTCGGTTACGGCATGGGGAAATGTAAATCTTTCGAGAGATGGATACAAAGAGACCGATTTTACCCTTGCTTATACTATAAAGAATACTACCCTTTCGTTGACCGATTACTGGTGGGGCGGTGAATGTGGCATATACAATGACAGAAAAGAGGGGCGAAACAAGTATTTTCATTTCGACAATCATAGCACCGACCATATTTTGGAAGCCGGACTGTCGTATCTGTTACCCTTTCGTAAATGCCCCATCAATCTTTCGTGGTATACCATGTTCTGGGGGCACGATAAAAAGCTCAATTGCAACAATGTATCGGTCAATGCGTATTCTTCGTATGCCGAAATCAGTAGTCCGTTGGAAGTTCAAAACACCACTTTGTTGTTTGCCTTGGGATTCAGTCCTTTCGAATCTCCCGCAAACTATAAAAATGCGGGGTTTGCCGTTACTAATATTTCGATTAAAGCATCTCGGAATATTAGGATAAGCGATAAATATTCATTGCCGATATACACTCAATTTGTATGGAATCCCAATAGAGAAGATGTACATTTTGTGTTCGGCATTACGTTACTGTAAATTCTGTTTAAAAGCTGACGATAACATTAAAAAAACGACGGATATGTTAGGAACAATAGTAGGATTTATGTTATACTGCTTTATTGATGCAGTATGTTTGGGATACAGACCGAAATGGTATCACAAGCTAAAAGGCAGGATGCGGACGAAATGTCGCTGACCGAAATACTTATAGGCTCGAGATGACGATTTGAAAGAAACCGAGTCTGTATACTGCAAGAATTTATCGCCGAAGAGATGAAATTTCACAACATAAAATGATTTGACGATATATTGGCAAAAAAAGTTATTTTACCCGCCCATTTCCTTGAAAAAGCAAGAAAATGGGCTTTTTTTTTGCTATTTCAATTTTGTCTTTATTCTTATTATCAGTAGCAATACTGACATTAGTTATGGAAGATGGGATATTTTAATAATAAAATGCTTTTTGCAAAGGCTTGGATAATCAAAAAACGAATGCAAAAAGTGAATTTTCTTCATTTTTGCAAAAAGGCTCTACAATATATTCAAAGTTGATTTAATTTTTGAGGTGTATGTGCTTGCGGTGCTTTTTCTATAGGAGATTATTCCTTTTTTATTTGTAAATATAAAGGATAATAATGTACTATCATTATGATAATACTAAATATTGACAAATCAAAAAAACATAAAAAGTCTCTAAGGAAAAGCACCGCGAGCACATACATATATAGTAAAACATTGCAACAAATTGCAACTAAAATAAAAGCATTCTTCATCACCTCTTATCCTTGCCACAAGTATTATATACATTCAAAAAAAATCATAAGGACGAAAACAAAAGTTTGTCCTTATGAAAATAAAAATTCGTCCATACGAAAATATATTTTCGTATGGACGAATTTATGGCTGTATATCAGTGTGTTGTGATGGTTATGCCTGAAAAGAGTAGTCATCTTGTGCTTTTCTAGTTTCTCGGATAGAAATGAACAACAACTATTTTGGCTTTTATGTTGATTATATCAATAAGAGTTCATATATTTGTGAAATGCAAAGTTGTAAAGTAAACCGTGAGGTCAGAGTAAAAAGATTAAATTGCAAAAGGAAGTATCAGACACCATGCTGGAACTTCCTGTTTGTCTTTTTCCTATTTCTTTTTGTCTATTTATAGAATGTTTGTACATTTGCGAACAACGAATGTTTAACAAAAATAATCAATCATGAAACGAAAAATCTTTTTATTGTGTCTGTTGTTTATCGGATTGTATGCATGTAGCAGTAGTGACAGTAACTCTGATAAAGGCAATGCAACCGTTGGCTTTTATTTGACGGACGCTCCTTCTGTCGAGGGATATAAATCAGTCAATATTAACATCAAATCTGTAGAATGCTCTGTGGATGGGCAAAATTGGATAATGTTGGACGTAAAACCTTGTTATGTTGATTTGTTGCACTTCTCGAATGGAAAAGATTCGCTATTGTCGAACGTGAAATTTAATGCTGGAACCAAAGTTCAACAAATTCGCTTGACGTTGGGAGAGAACAATACAATCGTTTTCAATAATGGCAATATAGTTTCATTGAAGACACCCAGCGGACAAACATCTGGACTGAAATTTAATGTGCAATCTGTTGCTCAATTGACAAGTGGTTATAAAATAATGATCGATTTTGATGCTTCGCGTTCGATTGTAAAACAAGGCAATAGTGGGTCTTATTTGTTGAAGCCTGTTATTCGGGCGTATATAACAGCCAATTCGTCTGCTATCGATGGCAATATTTTACCTTCAAATATCGCGATGAGAATTTTTATGGTGACAGCTTCTAATGATACGATTTCTACTGTCTCTGATACTTTACAGAATAATTATTTCAAATTGCACGGATTGTTTAGTGGTACATACGATTTGAAAGCTGAAGATTTGTCAACGAAGAATATCACCGTAATCAAGTCGGGTATTCAAATCGTTGGTGGAACGGATGTTCATTTAGGAAATCTTTCCTTAGAGCACTAAAGGAATGTTTTTCGTATTCGAGATTTTCGCTCTACAATAAATCTCTTTTTCAATTTGTATAGGATTGAAGGAAAGTGAGGTAAAGATTAGGTTATGATGGTGTAAGGAGCGGTTATTGCTTTAACTTTGCAACAACAAAATATCTGAAGGGTCCGTTAATGTATTTAAACATAAGAATCTTGTATGCTCAATTGACCGATTGTCTGCAAAAAGAAAAAAGTATGTATAATGATATTTTCATTGAGCGAAAGTTAAAGGCGATATCTACAATATGCTATTGTTACTATTGCATATTCTTTATAATGATCAAATTCAAGATTTCTTACGATAAAAGAAAGTGAGGCTTGAATGACTCAAACGCACAATAAATTACGTTATAGTCATGCGTGATAGATCAAATAATAAGTACGAATAATCAGCATGATATGTGGACGTTATATAGAAAAAAGAATAAAAAATAATTGACTTGTTTTGAATGTAAAAAAAAAAATGTAACTTTGTGCAAATTATTAAACTCCATACAACATGAAAACAAATTATGTATTTGGTTATTTTGCTATTGTGGCATTATTTTTTTGTTCATGTTCCAATAATGGTGGAATCATGGACTCAACAACAAAAATAGATGCTCCTACGAGCGTTAAATTAGTTGTTCCTACTGGCTGTACATCTCTCATTATTAAATATAAAAATTCTAATGATGAAATTAAAACGACAGAAATTCCTGTAGATCCTAAAGCAACAGTTTATGGACAACATGACGTTTCTTCGCTGACAAACTTGAATTTGACTTTCAAGTCAAAAAGCGATGCCTATATTGATATATATGATTCAAATAATAATATCCTAGCACAAAATGTTTTTGTAAAAGCATCAACGACGACTTCCAGAGCCAATGATGATACGGCAATTACAATTCCTGAGGATGCCGTAGCGAAATATGTAACGAGCGATGGACCACAAACATTCTACCACTCAAGCGGAGTAGCAATGTTTGATGACAGTTGGCCCAATAACCCTGTCGTTGGTAGTGTAGACGCAGATTTCAATGATGTTGTTGTTGATTATGATATAGAAGCTAAGACAGTGGATGCTAAAACTGCACCTTCTCAAACTTGGCGTGAGCAAGTTAAAGTTGTCATGCATGTACGTACCATGGGAGGGGATTATCCACGAAACGTAGGTTTATACCTCGAAGGACTTTCGTCTAAATATATTGACAATACAACTTCTAAATTGACTATTGGTAACGATAATACAGACGAAATACCTGCAAATAGTTTAAATGCTACTGTAAGTACAGATGGGGATCATCCGAAAATTCAAATTAATAACCTCGGATGGTTAAATTCATCTGAAGCACAAACAACATATTATACAAATTCTAAAACAGGTGCTAAACAATTGTTTAATAATAGGACATATAATGAGTCTCAAGCAAAGAAATATGGCCACGATAATAATACATCTTTATTCTATAATGTAAACAGTGGATATATTAATCAAGGAGGCGATTTGTTTACACTTACCGTTATTTTTAGATATAAAGATCGTGCTTCCATGGCAGAAAGTGAAAGTGCGTCTCAATTGGCAGATATGATAGAAGCTGTTACAAATACCGAAAAACAAAACTTCTATATTATAACTAATAGCGGATATGAGATTCACTTAAAAGGTTATAATCCGACCCCAGGTTATACAACTTATGCAACAGATGTGACTAAAGGTAACGTAGCAATGAGTTCTACTGCTACATATTGCACCAATGAGGGGTTAGTTTGGGGCATCAAAACACCTGTTCTCACAGGCCATGTTTGGGAAGAAGTCTCTTTTTATGGAGCCTATGTTAACTACAAATCATTTGTTCAAAGCAATGGTGTGCAAAATAAAAATTGGTATGTGGAAGATGGAGCCAATGTCCCTGATGATACAATGATAGTTCATAATTGGTAATCTACATAGCATCCTTATATCCTTTAAATGAGATGAGGATGTTTCAAAATCCTATATTACCTGCGCCACTAATTCGGTAGCGCAGGTATTTTTTTGTTTTCAGGCATTATGATACATTTTATATTACCCTAAAACATATATTAATGAAATTTTGGTGCTGTCACAATATGGGATCATAACAACCGTTAGCCTTTGCCGTAACTAACTAATGGCACCAATGCAACAGCACCGAATAAGTACACCTTATTTCGATAATCTAGAAATTATCCCTACTTGCAAAACAGCATCTTGCACTACAAGAAATCTTGATATTCGTCCTCTATATCCTGCACATTAGTTGTTTGTCTAAAGATTAAGAAAGACTATAATATTTTTGCTTTCGTATTTGTATAAGTAAATTTTTTTCTGTAAATTGCCACGGCTTTTCTATATATAAGGAAGGCTAATAGGAGATAGATAGGCTCTGATTGTAGAGTCTATGCTTTGTATCATTTTGCTATGAAAAAGTGTTGTGCATATCTATTACTCTTTTGTACCTTTTGTATCGGTCTACAGGCCCAACCTAAAACGCCGGGAGTGTTTCGGGTAAAAGGGGTGCTGATTGATACATTGACTCACGAACGTGAACCTTATGTGACGGTTAGTGTCTACAGTGTGCAAGACTCCAAAAAGGCTGTGAAAATGCTGATGACCGGTGAACATGGTGAATTTGATTTCTCGCTTGCCAATAGTGGGACTTATTTGCTGTCTTTCACTTGTGTGGGCATGGCAACGATGCAGAGAAAGGTGGTGTTGCACGACCGCACTGTGGTAGATATGGGTATGATCTATACTCACAACGATATACAAAGCCTTAAAGGGGTTACGGTGGTCTCTCGTCGGAAATTGATAAAAGTCGATATAGACAAACTCGAATACAATGTGGAACGCGACCCCAATGCTGCTGTGAGCAATGTGTTGGATATACTGCGGAAAGTTCCTTTTGTTACAGTTGCAGGATTGAGCGACGTCAAACTTAAGGGAAGGGGAGACTTTAAGGTTTATATCGACGGACGCCCCAGTATTGTCATCAACTCGCAAAATATGGCGGAGGTCTTGAAAAATATGCCTGCCAATACGATTAAGTCGGTGCAAGTGATTACCAATCCCGATGCAAAATATGATGCAGAGGGCGTTGCCGGCATTCTTAATATTGTACGTAGAAAGGTGATGCCCGGGTATTCGGTATCGCTGTCGGGCGGTGTCACCAATAATTCTCAATATGGCAGGATATACTCGACCGTGCAAGTGGGTAAACTTTCGATTTCCGGTAATGCTTTTTTGACGCGCAATGATGCGAGGTACTCTTATGCGGACAATGAATATGTTAACTATCAATCGCCCGATAATTATAAACAAGCATCTAGCGATAACAAAAAGATGAAGCCGTCTGCTGCAACTACCGACGATGTGGATCTGAGTTATGATATCGATTCTTTGCGGCTCTTTACTTTTGATGCGGGTATCATGGAGAGTCGTGATCTGGAGGATGTAAATGGAACGACAAAAATGTATACTTCCGGTGGAAACCTTGCATCCTCGTACGATGAAAACAATCGGAGAAGAAATTCGTTGGATATGATTGTGGTGCAATCTAACTATCAGCGATCTTTTCGCAAGAAAGGGAAAATGGTTGTATTGTCTTACCAGTTGAGTGCGTTTCCGCATAGCCAGAAAACATATACGGACTATACAAATATGGTGAATTATTCGTTTCCGTATACGAGCATCTATCGAAAAGAAAATCCTAATACGACCGAAAACACCGTTCAGTTGGATTATACCGATCCGATTGCTCGGGGACAAACGATAGAGGCGGGTGTGAAGTATATTGCACGTCGGAATAAAAACAGTCATTCGTATTACACTCGTAATGGCGACAGCGATTATACGGAGAACGCCGAGCAACGTTTGTGTTATCGTCAGAAGCAATCTATCTATGCTGCGTATGGTGAGTATGTGCTGAAAGAAAAGAACTGGAGTGCCAAGGGGGGACTGAGATACGAATATACTCACGAAAACATGAATGAAGTGGGGAGCACGGACGACCACTTTACCACTCATTACGGCAATATCGTTCCTTCGGCTTCTCTTTTCTGGGGTATTGATGAGAATAACAACTTGAAATTGTCGTATAACATGCGTATTAGCCGTCCGGATATAAACTTCCTTAATCCTCGTATCAATAACGACGATCCGTTGAATATCTATTTCGGCAATCCGGCATTGAAGTGCGAGAAAAACAATACTTGGGATGTAGAATATAATTGTACGGGAGATAAAGCCAGTATCAGTCTTTCGTCGGGTTATTCGTTGACCGATAATAGCATTGAGTCGTATACATTCGTTACCGATAAAGTACTGAATCACACTTTTCGTAATATAGGAAGTCGTTCGGCTATGTGGGTAAGTCTATATGCGAGTGGAACTATTTATAAGCATTTGTATGGCAGCGTTAATGCCAATTGGACGTACAATCAATATCGAAGTATACCGAGTGGCGGCAATCGCAGGGGCTCGTGCTATACCGTAGATTGGAATTTGGAACAATCTCTTCCGTGGAGTATCTCAATGAGTGTGAACGGATCATGGAACAACTCGTGCATTACTCCTCAGGGAAAAGTATCCGGAACTTCTTCTTATGGGCTCTCATTACGTCGTCTTTTTCTTGATAAAAAGCTTACGGTGTCGTGTTATGCCGATAATTTCTTACGCAAATATAAAAAGTATTCCTCTTGGGAAGAAGGAAACGGATTTCGCTTTCAGTCGGTGAATCGTAATGAATATCGATCTATAGGCATAAGTATCAATTATCGGTTCGGTAAACTGAAGAAAGAGGTGTCTAGAGTAGCTCATGCGATAAACAATACCGATCTGAAGAAGATAAATGCGAATTGAACATGGCTATGTGACGGCTCACCGGTAAAAGCTAGGGGACTAAGCATTATGTGGTATCGAGTACTTAGATATGAGAAAGAGACTGGCTTTTTATATGAATGAGTTGTAAGAAGAGGTGAAATATTTATCTGTTTTGCAGAAAAAATGGTATAAACAGTCACAATAGATATTGTCTTACTCTATATAAATAGTTGGAGTGCTCACCCCATTGACATCGAAACGAGCTATGATACAATGCCTTGCCTACAATCCATTTTTCAGAACGTATTTCGATGCGAATATTTCCAGACATACTGATACTTTCTTATCCTGACATCCGCTACAAGCCCTTACAGGGCACTTTTCCCGCTATTGCTCGAGCGCTCGAATATAAATAGAATCAGAGCAAGGCATAAGC
This sequence comes from Bacteroidales bacterium, assembly GCA_012517855.1. Taxonomy (GTDB): domain Bacteria; phylum Bacteroidota; class Bacteroidia; order Bacteroidales; family Bacteroidaceae; genus JAAYUD01. Next base: position 12,084 of record JAAYUD010000017.1, on the reverse strand, counting down.
GTTTTGTACGCAAATTGTTGATATACAGCGAGAAAATGATATGGACGAAAATAAATGTTTGTAAGTATAAACTTTTAGTTTCGTCCATACGAATTTTTATGTTCGTCCTTATCATTTTTTGAGAACACAGGTTCCATTTTGTATATCAAGGAGTGCCACTTGGGTATGGTTAAAATAGTATCAGTATCGCTCCCAATATTCATCTTCCAAAACGTTCTGAAAAACGGCATCCACATCACTACTTTAGCCTAACACAGTCTTGCTTCAATGAGGATGTGCGTCTCGGATTCATCAATAAAAAAGAAGAGACTAAGTGACATGAGGTACTTAATGAATGAGATACACCCGTTTATGCGCAAACGGTCCCTCAGCTATCTGTAAGCTATCGTTTAGATTGATTCTAAGCAGAGGCCCGCTGAAAATAAGGACTCTACAGTATACTCTAGGGCCGATTTTCGGACCTTTTTCCGCTGGCGTTGTATACGGTGCATCGTTAACATACTGTGTAGTAGCACCGTATGGTGTCATACGGAGGTGGCAAAGGTTGAAATGCAGATGATTTTCATGGTCTTTGGAATGCAGCAAAGAACCTTTATCAAAATCACGTATGTACCTAAATTTGTTGACATCCATACGTTTTCTGGAAAACTTAAGGACGTCGCCAAAAAAAGGAACATACGACGATTTTGTTCATGCCAGACCTTACTAAAGAATCCAAAGTTTTCGGCAGGACGGCCATTCCTGCCGGAACTTACCGGATAACGATGACTTACTCTCCGAAATTCAAGCGAGTAATGCCACTCGTTAACGGCGTTCCGCAGTTCGAAGCTATCCGCATTCATCCGGGTAACAAGGCTGAAGATACGGAAGGTTGTATCCTTGTTGGTGAGAATACTGTGATAGGTGGTCTGACAAATTCACGCAAGAGGTCTGATGAGCTGAACAAACGTATTCAGGATGCTTTAACCGGTAAAGAAGATGTTTTGATAACCATTAAAGATTGATGAAATGAAACGAAAGCAAATGAGCATGTACGCTGTCATCCTATTTATAATGTTGCTGACTTCGTGCCGATCAGTTAAGTATGTTCCAGTCGAAAGTGTACGGACGGAAACGAAGTATATCGATAAGCTGGTGCAAAAGCACGATTCCATCTATTTGCACGATTCGATTTCTTCATATATCAAAGGGGATACGGTGTTTTTGAACAAGTACCAGACAAAGTACGTAAACAAGTATATCTTCAGTACGGACAGTGTCTATTTTAATAAAACCGATTCGATCCGTATCCCTTATCCTGTCGAGAAGCAACTCACTCGATGGCAAAAGGTAGAAATGAATACCGGTAGGATCACAATTATTGCATTGATTGTGTTGGTTATTTCATCAGGGGTTTATATCTTTGTGAAGGGTAAAATAAGAAAGTAAACCGAGAGGTTGAAGAAATAATTCTAGATTGAAAAGGCGGTCAGAAATGATCGCCTTTTCTTTAAAATATTTTGCACTCTAATGGTGATTTTTTACTACATAAACACTAATGCATGTAATGTGATCAATTGTATGTGAAATAATTGTTGCGTAATTCTTAAAAAAGTCATAAATTTGTCGTACAAAAATCAATATTTAAATTTTATCAAGCACTAATCCAATATAAAATAGCATAATTAAACTTGCATAAAATATTATAAATAAGATATTTAATAGGTAAATATATGGTTTTATGGAAGATATTAAAAAACAAAATTTTGATAGAGAAATTAGAAAATTGCTAGACAATGAAACAAAATTAGTAAATGATAGAATGATGTGGTTTATTTTACTTCAAGGTTTACTTCTTGCAGGTTTTTGTTCAATATTTAGTAAAGATATCGTGGTGTCTATTGTTATATCTGTAATTGGAATATTTATATCTATCATTATTAGGCATTCTTTTTGGGAAAGTGAAAAAGCAATTGCTTTTATACTTAGTAAGTGGAATAAATTCATAAAGGATAACAATTTTAACTATGACGATTATCCACCAGTATGGTGTGGCTATTTTGATACTATATTAAAAAAGAATGATATGATATGGAAAAGTCTTATCCCATTCCTTATTCATTATAAGGCGATACCACGACTTTTTGCCATATCATGGATAGTGATTTTATGTTATTGTTTATATAAATTGTCGCTATGAGAAAAATATTTACAAATGTTTTGGGCATTGATTTTGTTTATATTCAAGGTGGGCGTTTCGATATGGGGGCTGAAAAGTATGAAAACACATCTAGGGAGAATGAAAGGCCAGTGCATAAGGAAATAATTCCTGATTTTGCGATATCAATATACCCTATTACTCAATTTCAATACCAAAAACTTATGCATATAAATCCTAGTTTTTTCTCTATCTTCGGTAGAGGTGCTAAATTTGTAATTAATAAAGATACCCGTAGATTTCCTGTAGAATCCGTTTCATGGGAAGATGCTGTAGCTTTTTGCAATATCCTTTCTAATCAATCAAAAGAATTGAGAGATAAAAGACATTATAGATTACCAACAGAAGCTGAATGGGAATATGCATGTCGTGCTAATACTAAATCACCTTTTAACATTGGATATTCTTTTACTTCATTAAATGCTAATATTAATGGACAATATCCATATAATTCACAGTTTATAGGTACTTCATTAAATCGCCCGTGTGAAGTTGGTTCTTATATGCCTAATAATTGGGGAATATATGATATGCATGGAAACGTCTGGGAGTGGTGCATAAACCAGTATGCCATTTATGGAGAACTTTCTCACAACTTAAATGCAAGAATCTTACGCGGTGGCTCATGGAATTCTTATTCTAGATTTTGCAGATCGGCATATCGATGTATTAGTGAAAAGGATGTGCATTATTATGATTGTGGCTTTCGAATTGTTTGTAATTTTTTGAGCTAATAAAAATGGATAGGTCTTTATTCTCTTTTCAACGAATATATGACATACATTCATTATATCCAGAAACAGATTGTCACAGAGAATGGGCGATGGATACAAGACATGTAATGATTTTATTTAATTTACTACTTTTGCAGCCCTATAATAGAGTTCTTGAAATAGGATCTCATTATGGATATTCTACAACGGCTTTTCTTGAAGCTCTTAACGTGGGATTTATATCTGAAGTCCATCTTTGTGATATACATTTTATGGATTCCGTTAAGCATATGTATCAAAATACTAAGTTTGTAAATCGATTTTTTTTGCATGAAGAACGCTCTGTTAATTTTTTAATGAATGCACCTTTTTTTGACTTTGTATTATTAGATGGCAGTCATATAGCAGAGGATGTTGAGGATGAGTTTGAATATTTATCGATGAATGGTACTAATTCTTATTTATTACATGATACTTATACGCAACTATTACCTGAATCACACGATACTCCATGGTACGACGGTCCTATGTTTTTAATGGAAAAGATGCAATGTTCACCAGATTGGTTTTGTTTGGAAGACCATCTCTATAGAGATGGAGAGCAAACGGAAAGAGGTATTTGTTTCGCAACAAAAAATAAAAAAATGTATGAACGGGCGACATTGATTTTTGAATTTTGGACAAGAGCCAATATTAGGAATGAGTTCCCATATATATGATTTTATTATATTAGTCACTATTATGTCATGATCGTAAATTTCGATATAATGCATTTTTCTCTAATTTTTTCTATGTTTTTTGCGTTAGTTGTTGTTTTTATATATCCGCTCTCATGTTTATATATTCCTCGTATTTGATTGGATTGTTAACATAATCAATTACTCTATTTATTGCTATTTTTTCATTCCTTTGTAAAATTTTCGTTTTGAGTTTTTGATAAGAAATAAATTTCCTCTACATTTGACTTCAAATTTCAATACATGAAAACAATATTTGCCATCCTATCTAAATTGAATCCATCATTTAAAGGATGGGCTTATATCATTGTAGCACTTTTCTTTATTCCTTTTATATGTTTAATTACCTTTATTATGGAATAATAAATTGTATTTTAGGTGAGAATTATTATAAGCTTATTTAAAAATAAAGATATTTGTTATGGAAAATATTATTCATATTACTAATAGAATCGGAACAGAAGTATCTAATACGTTGGCGGAAAATGATTCCAAATTGTACTTTCAAGAGGTCGTATTATTATATAGTTTGGCTGAAAATTTATTGAAGTTTTTAGTTGCAAGTAATGATTGCTGGATAAAAACTTGTCAAAGAATTGATGAAGCTGATGAAAAAGAAAAGAGAGGAGAACAAGTTAATGAAAATGATTGCTATGTTAATTTTGAAACAGCAAGGCAAAATGTGAAAAAAATGAATTTTTGCAACGTTATTGAAAAAGCTTTTGAAGAGCACCTTATTAATGAAAACCTAAGAATTAAATTAGATTTTTTTAGAGTAAATAGGAATAATCTTATTCATCAATTATATTTATTTGATAATAGAAATGACGAAGGGACAATGAGAGATAAACTCATTGAAGCTGAAGCAGTAGTTGAAGAGTTAATCCCTATTTTTAAAAATTTACTTTTTGAGAAAATCGGTTTTACTGATTCAAATTTACCCGAAATATTTCAGCCCCTTTAATATTGTAAATTTCATAGAATACATGTTATCAAACTAGTCGTTGCAAACTATTATAGATGTGTTGATAGATATGAATAGATTTAGAATAGATACAACTAAATCGTTGGCTTTCCCTTTTAAAATTTGCTAATGAGTTATCATGATAGAATGAAGATAGAAATGGATAACGAAGAAATAACATTAGATGACATATTAAAAAATACATTTTCAAAGACATGTATATCTTTGGCTGGAGAAATATTATCAAAAAAAAGACCTGGATTTAATCTTAATAAAAATAATTATGATTTACTTTCTGAAAATGAAATATATATAATGGAATCATTTTATATCTTATCGGATATAGAAAATTGTTTGTCCTCCATCAATAATGCTTTTATTTTTATGAATCAACCCAATAATAACCAATTATTGTGGCAATATAGTATTAATATTGTAGATTATTCAATGTATCATTATGATATGATCTGCTATAAAATAGTATCAATCCGTGATTTATATTTTAAATTGATAAATCAGGTATATAAATTAAAGATGAGTGATAAAGATTGTAAGTGGAATAATATAAATAAAAAGAAAGATGAAATAGCTAATCCCAGATTGTTTGAAATATTGGATAGTTATTATAACAACTTCAAAAATATTATAGAGGTACGTAATAAATCTGCACATAATGGAAAAATAGAACATCTTGCATGGAAACAAATAAGTCCTTATATGCTAATAAGACAATATAATACAGATACAGTTTTACATTCTTGGATAGAAAATCAACTAAAAAATGGACAAAAAAAATTTATAGATGAGATGAAAATTTATAGATACAACTCGTTTTCTTTAACTCGGTGTGTATTATGTATATTATCAAACAAATTTATTGATTCTATCAATACAGAGATTAAACAAAATACAATATAAAGGACCATGAATGAATATTTTATTCATAAGTACTACTGATAAATTAGTTTATACTATTGGGCGTTTTGCAAATTGCTATTTTTTAATATCTATATAAAACAGAACGACATATTAATTTCACTATTATACCGATTATACCGACTCTCATATTTATATATACAACAATATAAGATGTTTAAATTGTCATTTCAGCAACAGTAAAGACCTAAAAGTGATTTACTTTTGCGAATATGAATATAGATATAAGCATATTAAAAGAGAATATTTTCCCTGCAGTATATCAAATCACCGGATATAGTGGAAAAATCGGAAAGGATATAGATAACTTATCTACAACAGAATATGATAAGAATGTCCGTTCTCTCTGTATGGACGAAGCCATTACTAATCTATCTGATATAATTTCAAGAAAGAGTTCTTTTAATTGAGAGGCGTACGATAGTATATTGCACGCCTCTTCTTGGATTGTTATGGATTATTCTTTCATCATCATTATATCCGCTCTCATGTTTATATATTCCTCGTATTTGCTTGGATTGTTGACGTAGTCAATCACTCTATTTATTGCTATTTCGGCTTGCTTCTGCCTTATTTTTGTATAATATCGTATTATTCCTCTGCTATTTGAGGAGTGCCCGAGACAATAATCAATGATAGCATCTGGAATGCCTATTTCTGATGCATATTGAGCAAATGACTTTCGGGCTGAGTAGAAGATGATTTTATCCTCTATCCCTAAATCTTTAGCAAGTGATTTTAGCGACCTTGTTACATATCTCGAGAAATTTGGATAGCTGAACTTATACCTGAAATCAAGCTTGCCATTTCTTCTATTCATCCATTTGCCGGCTATTTGTTTTGCTTGTGTTGGAATTGCAAATTTTATTTGATTGTGAATTTGTGTCGTTCTATGAGATTTTATTCTAGTGTATGAAATTTCGTTGTTTTTAAAATCTAGAGAAAGCAAATCAATCAAATTTATACCACCTAAATAGAAAGATAATAGAAAGAGATCATGTGCCACGATGAGATGGCGTTCTTTTGGCTCTGATAGCCGTATCTTATTGAATGTTTCTAGTGGTATGTCGACTTCTCTTATTTCGGCCGATCTTATTTTGAAGTTTATAAAAGGATGAAAATCGTATTTTATCATGAAGCGCTTTACACCTATATTAATAATCGTTTTTGTATTCCGCATCAATATTCCAATAGAAGCTTCGCTTAGCTTGTACTTGTTTTTTAAGAACAATCCATATCCAGATATTATTTCTGGAGTTATCTCAGATAATTGTATGTCTCCACGTATAAACTCTTTGAAACGCTTCGAGTTGAACTCAATAGATTTAGCATAGTTTGTTCTATTGCTTTCTTGAAGTTCTTTTATGTATGTAGAGCAAACTTCGCCGAAAGTAAGAGAGCTATTATCTTTTAGCTTGCGTTGCAGCATTGCTTTTAGTTGAGTACTGGTATACAGTTCTTGATTCTCTATTTTATCAAGCTTGTCTTGGTAATCATTGAGCAAGTTACGAAGCTTCATATTTATAATAGACGCATCCGAGCGTTTTACTACTTGACCATCTTTGAACTGAGAAAGACTATCGATGATGAAACGAGTTGCAATGTAACTTGTGTCTTGCTTATGACAAACAGCAATCCTTATTTTATGTTTGTCATTCTTTAAAGCTTTTGCTTTTAAAATTGTAATTTTGAGAGTTGCCATGTGAAGATTAAAATTAAAGGGCAAGTTTTCGACAAGTGTTTTTGTCCACCAGTGGACAAACTTACCTTTTTTTTAACCTATAAGGCTCTTTATACTAAAAAGAGATATAACTATAAGACCTTTATTTCTAATTAGTTATACCTCTTTTTCTGTGGTACGCCCTCAGGGGCTCGAACCCTGGACCCATTGATTAAGAGTCAATTGCTCTACCAACTGAGCTAAGAGCGCATCTCTTTTTGATTTTGCGGTTGCAAAGGTAGCTCATTATTTTTAGTTTACCAAGAGAAAGAGTCTCTTTTTTCTTACTTTTTTTGTTCTATTTATTCGAAGGTAAATAGTTTGGAAGGTATAGTGCGTTGTAGGGCAAATAGTTGCACATCTTTGTCGACAATAATTCCTTTTTCTTCCAATTTCTGTTTTACGGTGTGATAAGCAATGTTAGGTTGGTTGTTGTCTTTGCTCAAGTGGCATAGCCAGATATAACGAAGATCTTTGGGAAAGTGGTTGGCGAGGAAATCTCCGGTAGCGTCGTTGCACAAATGCCCGTGATCGCCATAGATGCGTTGTTTGAGATGCATAGGGTATTTGCCCGACATTAACATGTCGCGGTCATAGTTGGCTTCTATAATCAGGTAGTTGGCCTGCTCGATGTGTTTTTGCACGGTGGGTGTAATTTCGCCCAAATCGGTGAGGAAGCAGAATATCTTGCCGTCTATTTGGATGTGGTAGCCTACATTGTCTGTACCGTCGTGAGGTACTTCGAATGCAGTGATATGAAAATCTTCCACGTCTATAGTTTTATCTTTTTCGATATAGCGTATATTGATGGCCGATAGCTCTTGGGTGACACAGTAGCTCTTTCTGATTCCTTGGTGTACTAACTTGGTGCTGTAAATAGGGATGTTGCATTTTTCGCCGATGTTTCCAACTGATTTTATATGGTCGGCATGATCGTGGGTAACGAATACGCCACGTAATGTGGACATGTCGACATTGATGTCTTTAAGAGTTTTTCGGATGCTTCTCAAACTGATCCCTGCATCTATCAGAATACCGTAATGTTCAGTGCCGAGATAGAAACAGTTACCACTACTTCCACTGGACAAACACATAAATTTTACCTTCATTTTCTTTTCGTTCTTCTTTTTCCTGATTTCAAAATGCCACAAAGTTACTAAAAGCAGTCTGTTTTTTCTCAATTTATGTTCGATAAATGAAAAAATGTATTCATATTTAGCTTTCATAACAAAATAAAATAATATTTTTGCGGCGGGTATTGCTATTTGCTTTAATTTTGCTCTAACGAAACAAGTAATAACGAAACTAAGTAATAATCATATAAATTATGCCACAAATTATTGGACGTATATCTCAAGTCATTGGCCCGGTGGTTGATGTTTATTTCGATGGTGTTGATGCCGAAAAAACATTGCCTAGGATACACGATGCACTTGAAGTGAAGAGGCCGAACGGTAAGACGCTCATAGTGGAGGTGCAGCAACATATCGGCGAAGATACGGTGCGTGCCATTGCTATGGATAGTACCGATGGTTTACAACGCGGTTTGAAAGTATACCTTACGGGAGGCCCTATTACGATGCCTGTCGGTCCTGAAATCAAAGGCCGGCTAATGAACGTTATAGGCGATACGATAGACGGTATGACTCCTATCGAACGGAAGGAATCTTATCCTATACATCGCGAGCCTCCTAAATTTGAAGATTTGGTTACTGTGCAAGAGGTGCTCTACACGGGTATTAAGGTAATCGACTTGCTAGAACCATACAGTAAAGGTGGAAAAATCGGCTTGTTCGGTGGTGCCGGTGTAGGTAAGACCGTGCTTATCATGGAGCTTATCAACAACATTGCCAAGAAAAACAACGGTTTCTCTGTATTTGCCGGTGTAGGTGAGCGTACTCGTGAGGGTAACGACTTATTGCGTGATATGCTCGACTCGGGTGTAATACGCTATGGTAAGGAATTTATGGACGGTATGAAAGAAGGCAAATGGGATTTGTCTAAAGTAGATTACGACGAGGTTGGCAAATCTCAAGCTACGTTGGTCTACGGTCAGATGAATGAACCTCCTGGAGCACGTGCTTCGGTGGCATTGTCGGGTCTGACGGTTGCCGAATCGTTTCGTGATTCGGGCGCCAAAGCCGGAGCTACCAATGATATATTACTTTTCATCGATAATATTTTCCGTTTCACTCAGGCCGGCTCTGAAGTATCTGCTCTGTTGGGGCGTATGCCTTCGGCTGTAGGATATCAGCCTACGCTAGCTACCGAAATGGGAACGATGCAAGAACGTATCGCTTCGACAAAATATGGTTCTATTACGTCCGTTCAGGCTGTTTATGTGCCAGCTGACGACTATACCGACCCAGCTCCTGCAACGACTTTCAGTCACTTGGATGCAACAACGGTGTTGAATCGTAAAATTACAGAAATGGGTATTTATCCTGCTGTTGATCCGTTGGGTTCTACATCGCGTATCCTCGATCCGAATATTGTAGGTCAGGAACATTATGAAGTAGCCGAGCAGGTGAAGCAAATTTTGCAGCGGAACAAGGAGTTGCAGGATATTATTTCTATTCTCGGTATGGAAGAACTTTCGGATGCAGACCGTACGGTTGTGAACCGTGCACGTAGAGTGCAGCGTTTCCTTTCGCAGCCGTTTGCCGTTGCCGAACAGTTTACCGGTATACCGGGCGTGATGGTCGATATCGAAGATACTATTAAGGGATTCAAGATGATTCTTGACGGTGAGGTGGATGATATGCCAGAGCAAGCATTCCTCAACGTAGGTACTATTGAAGAGGCAATAGCCAAGGGTAAAAAGATCCTTGAACAAATTAATCAGAATTAATGATCGGAAACAATGGAAAGACTACATTTGAATATTGTATCGCCCGAGAAAGAATTGTTCGATGGAGAAGTGAGTAGTGTGAATTTGCCCGGAGCTTTGGGCGCTTTCACTATTCTGCCAGAACATGCACCGATTGTGTCTTCGCTGACGAAAGGTACGGTGACATACGTTACCGACAAAGAGTATCAGCTGGAGATAAACGGTGGCTTTATCGAGATGAGTGATGGAGTTGTTTCCGTCTGTGTATCGTAATTTAGAATATTTAGGAGGAACTAACGGAATGCAATTGATAAAAATAAAATTTGCTAAGTCGATAACCTTGTTTACAGCCCTCTTGTGTGTCTTGGCTGCCGTGTTTTATGGTTATTTCTTTCCCGAGTTTTATACAAAATCATTTCCATTCTTGTTGGCATTCTTTTATTTGTTCGGTTTTGTTAGCATATCGGTGTATAGTCGGGCTATCGTAAAAGCTCCTAATAAAGCTGGAAACTATTATTTGGCAGTGAGAATGCTGAAGATGCTTATCGTGATAGCGGGCGCCTTTGTCTATTGTCTGCTTAACAGAGCAGAAGCGATAACATTCATTTTTACATTGGCCGTGATCTATTTATTGTATCTGGTTTTTGAAACTTGGTTCTATTATACTTCGAATTTGGCTGGAAAAACAAAAAATAAGAATGATGAAACGAATAAATAATATATTTCGCGGAGTATTGGTCCTTTTGTTTTGTACTGTCGCTCTCTCTGTCTCGGCACAGCATAAAACTGCCGCTATAGGGGAAGACAAAAAGGAATCCGTGGATATAAAAAGTCTGATATTTAGTCATATAGGGGATACTTACGAATGGCATATTACTAAGATTGGTAATACCGATTTGAAAATTGTACTTCCTATTATTGTCTACAGCAAAACATCGGGATGGAATGTTTTCAGTTACAGCCGCATCGAAGAGAAAGGCAGCAGCTACAAAGGTTTCACAATTGCTCCTGATGGTGCTCCTCACGAGGGTAAAGTAGTAGAAAAAGTTGGAAATGACTATGTGCGTCCTTGGGATTTTTCGATAACGAAAGTAACGCTTGCCCTGTTTATCAATGGCCTGCTATTGGTATTGGTGGTGTTGGGTGTGGCGCAATGGTATCGTAAGCATCCTGACGGTAAGGCTACTCCCAAGGGATTTGTAGGGTTCATGGAAATGTTCATTATGATGGTCAATGATGATATCATCAAAGACAGTATGGGAGCCAACTATCGTAAATTTTCCCCCTATTTGTTGACTGCTTTCTTTTATATCTTTTTTAGCAATTTCATGGGGCTGGTTCCCTTTTTCCCTTTCGGTGTCACTGTTACAGGCAATTCGGCCATTACGTTGATATTGGCCTTGTTCACGTTTATTATTACCAACGTGACAGGTTCTAAGGCCTATTGGAAAGATATATTTTGGCCCGATGTGCCTATGTGGTTGAAGATACCTCCTATCATACCTTTTGTAGAATTCTTCAGCATTTTTACCAAACCTTTTGCCTTGATGGCCCGACTTTTCGGAAATATGCTTGCCGGTCACATGGGAATGCTGGTTTTGACTAGTTTGATCTTTATTACGGTAAGTATTAGTCCGGTATTGTGCGGCTCTATGACGTTGATTTCGGTATTGTTCAATATCTTTATGCTTTTGTTGGAAGTGCTGATCGCTTTCTTGCAGGCATACATCTTTACCATGCTGTCGGCCACTTTTATTGGCATGTCTCAAGAAGGGAAGAAAGAGGCTGAATTGGCTAAATAATTTTAGTATAAAAAAAGAAATATAAATATTACAATTAAATTTAGAAGATTATGTTACTATCTGTTTTATTACAAGCTGCAGTAAGTGGTATGAGTCCATTTGCTACATTAGGTGTTGCACTTGGTGCCGGATTGAGTGTAATTGGTGCCGGTATTGGTATCGGAAAAATCGGTGGCCAGGCTATG
>JAAYUD010000016.1 GCA_012517855.1 Bacteroidales bacterium | reverse complement strand
GGCGTGGGAAAATAGATGCTGCTGTTGCGTGGCCCTTCTCGCGAGAGTAGAGGATATTTCCCGCTGCACAACTCTTTGAGGCGTCGTACGGCGGTAGGGCGTGTGAGTCCGCACAGACTTTCGAACTCCCGACGAGTGATGAAGGAATGGTCTTTGAAAAAATCGGTTAGCAATGCTTCAATCTCAACGTCCGAATATTCTATTGAATGATGCTTGAGACGAGTGCTCTCGAATTTGGCTTTTCTGTTGATATCGCGAATGAGTTTTTTGCGGGGTCTGAAATAGACGTCGGTCACTTCGAGATTGGTGGCGTTTATGGCTTTCCTCTTTATCGCGTTCGGTCCCGAAATACCTACCGAAAAAGTACCGAGATCGCCCAGTTGCACACTCTCTCCTTCGGACAGATGGAAGAAGCTGTTCCGAATTTTTAGAAAAATAATAGTGAAACTGTTTCGAATTCTTTTGGCCTCTTTTTGTCGTATTTATTGGGTTTGTTTCTCGATTTAGCCCGCTAAACCTTCGAAATAAATCCAATAAATTCACTCAAAAACAACCTCAAAAGACTTTCGATAAAAATTCGAGACAGCTTCTTGATTTGCGAAACGATTCCGTCCATAATGAGCGATACGTCACCCGGCGTGGCCGATGAAGCATACTCCAAATCATTTTTTAGTTGGTCGTAGGTAATGACTCCTTTGCTTACCGCCCGTGCATGAAAATGGTCGGGCTCTTCTTCTCTGGGAGAAGGTGTTTTGTACACATCGTATTTAATCATGGTTATCGTATTTAAGATATTTTTGTCGGTTCATTTAGGTTTTGTCGTTCCACATATGTGATTCGATCAACTCACATATATGGAACGATCGACTCACATATGTGAGTTGATCGAATCACATATGTGGAACGACATTCTTCTCAGGACAAAGATATAAAATCTTTCTGACATGAACCAACTTTCGTCCGTATGTCTCACAGAGCTCAGGGGGGTACTTACAGCTATTTGGAAAACCTCTTTGTCGTGTTATATATTTGCCGAAAATTCATCAAATTAATAACGATATGAAATTAAACATGCAAAACGGCATTGCTGCCGAAGGAGTAAAAGAGCCTTTTTTGAAAGGGATCATGGAACGTTTAAAAGTATTTTTAGTAGCGCACTATGACTTTCGTTACAATACCGTGGCGGATACGTACGAATGTAGAGCGCGCCAATGGCAACGTGATTTTGTTGAAGTGGACCGTCGCGTTCGCAACGATATTGTTTTATCGGCTTTAGAATCGGGCGTCGACTGTATTGATCGGGATGTGATGCGCATCATCGAATCTTCATTCACTCCGGCCTATAACCCCATACAGGAGTACATCAACGTCCTTCCCCCGTGGGATGGCAGGGATCGGATTAAAGAATTGGCGGTACGAATAAGCGACGACAAGTTGTGGAATATGGTCTTTCATCGGTGGCTGTTGGCGGTGGTGGCTCAGTGGATGCAAAAGTGCACCAAATTCGGTAACAGTATGGTGCCTGTACTGATACATAGACGTCATGGGACGAAGAAATCGTCTTTTTGCCGTATGTTGCTTCCTCCCGTGCTTCGTTCTTATTTTATAGAAGAGTTTGACACCGAATCCAAATCCGCTTCGAAAGTCATGGCGAAGTTTGCCCTTGTCAATTTGGACGAGATTCGCAAGTATTCTCTCTCGCAAATGGAACGGTTGAAGAATTTGATTCAACTTCCTCAACTAAATATCGCCAAGCCTTATCGTGGAGGCTATCAATACTTCGACCGGATGGCTTCGTTTATCGGTACTTCCAACCATGCGGATATTCTTACCGATCCGACCGGGAGCCGCCGTTTTTTCCCCATCGAGTTGAAAGAACGTATCGGTAGATTCAAAATCTCGTACAAACAATTGTATGCACAGCTCAAAACGGAACTGCGCGGTGGAGCCCGTTATTGGTATACCCCTCACGAAGAAGGACTTTTCTTCAGTCTGTTCCGTCTTCCTCGTAAGAATGAACAGGCAGAGGAATACAGCATTCATCTCTTATATGAGCACATGCGCAAGACCAGTCCGGCTACGATGCGCGAGATTTCGATAAACACGTTTGCCCGTCATTTGGCAATAATCGGAGTAGAGAGCAGGCATAGCCGTTATGGCTCTGTATATCTGGTGATTCTGAGATAAGATTTCATTGTTAGTGTTGCCGAGACTCTTAAGACATTGATATTAAAAATATTAATGAGAAAAAGCATGATTTGTTGTGTGAAAGCTCAATATGCGACTTTGAATATCTTATTGTGGACCTGCTATCTACGTAATCTATTTAATTCATATAAGAGAGAGTCACATTTATAAATCTCAAAAAATCAAATTAACAATAGACTGTTAAATATTAAATTATGGATTATCCGGCTATTGCCGCATAATCCATAATTTTTAACAAACAGAATTTATGACGAACTGTTGGATTAAAAGACAGACTTTATAAGTATTCAAAATAATGAAATTTTTGCAGTGACCTCTGTTTTGGTATACCCTCATCATCTGTTTATTCTCTCATCTTCATCTAACACATAATAGTAAGATACCAATATAATCAATAAAAGTTAATAATAGCCTAAAAGAGGGTCGTACAATAGGCTTTTAAGATAGAACATTAATTGTGACTTCTTTTTTTTGCAAAAAATATTTTTTTTAGTCAGTATAATTAGTTTATATTTGCATTCGTGTTACATATCAATAGTAATAATGTACGATAAGACGAGGGATGATGTTCTGCTAGAGAACTTGAAGGACGGTAGTGAGGGGGCATTCAAAGAATTGTTCGACACTTACTATCTTGTTCTTTGTATCTATTCTGTGCAGATTACCGAATCGAAAACTCAATCGGAAGATATTGTTCAGGAACTCTTTGTGAAAATTTGGGATAAGAAGTTGTATCTTCATATAAAAAATTTGAAAGTCTATCTTTTCTATTCGGTACGTAATTTGTCGATTGCTTGTGCCAAACGGAATAATTTGTATCTGGATATTCAAGATTTGGAAGAGGACGTTTATTCTCCCATTGATGATGTATATGATGATGAGGAATTGCAAATGAAGCGTGAGAAACTTCAAGCTTCGCTTGCCAAACTTTCGCCACAAGAGAGTAAAGTGCTTATGGAAATCATATTGAATGGGAAAAAATACAAGGAAGTAGCCAGTGAATTGAATGTTTCTATTAACACCGTGAAAACCCATCTGAACAGAGCTCTGAAATTATTGCGAAAGGATAAAGATTTGTTTCTGTTTATAATGATTGGATAATTTTTTTTAATTTTTTGTCACCCGTTTTTTTTGCTCGCCACTCTTTTCTATAGAAACAGAATATTATTATGGAAAAGAAAGAAGGCATAACAATACTTTTTCGAAAATATATAGATAAGGAACTTTCTGTAGGAGAGTTGCATCAACTGCGTGATTTTCTAGCTGAATCGGAAGGAAATCGTAAACTATTCCATGACTTTTTATCTTTATATAAAGTGGAATTACAAATAAAGGCGAAAGCTTCATTTGATGTCGATAAAAGTTGGAACACACTGCTGCGTAAAATTAATTTCCGTAAACATCGTCTAAGGACAAAATGGGTTGCTGCTGCATCGGTTGTGTTGCTTCTTGGCGTTTCATCGTTGCTTTATTTTATTTTTTCCATTCCTAAAGAAGAGATTTCTCTTACTGCTCTTTATCCGAATAAGGCTGTTGATAAAGCCATGCTTACTCTCTCTAACGGGCAGGTTGTTCTGATGAATGGTGACATCACTACACCAATAAAGGATCTTAATGGGGTTGTTATCGGTAAAAATTTTGGTGGGAAGCTTATTTATAATCGAAATAATCAAAATAATCGAACCTCTTATTATAATAAAATTGCGGTTCCTAAAGGGAGTACTTATCAAGTGACACTTTGTGACGGTACCCGCATTTTTTTGAATTCGGAATCGGAATTGGAATATCCCCTCGGATTTACCAATATGAGAAATGTCAAACTGAAAGGAGAAGCATATTTTGAAGTGACTCATAATGAACGTGCTCCTTTTGTAGTGAATTGTGGCAATAATACCCGGGTGAGAGTGCTGGGCACGAAATTCAATGTGTCGGCTTATATTGGGCGCAATGTCGTTGTAACTTTGGTTTCGGGTAGGGTAGCCGTCTCTTCTCCTTCAGACAGGATAATATTGAACCCGTCGGAGCAGGTCGAGATTATGAAAGGTCGTATGATGAAGCAGCAGGTTAATACCGATTTTTATGTTTCTTGGGTTACTGGTACTTATGAATTTTCGAATGTGCCGATGGGGGATATTATGACTCAGCTTTCGCTGTGGTATGATGTGAAAATCAGATTTGCCTCTCCCGGATTGAGCACGATTACTTTTACGGGTGCCTTGATGAAGAACGAGTCGTTGGGGTATGCCCTGAACTTGATACAAGAAATATCCAATCTGAGCTTTAAGGACGATAATGGTTCTATTGTAGTGACTGAAAAAGAAAAAAGGGAAAACTAACCGTTTTCCCCTCAAATTAAATACTCAAAACTAAAGCCTGCCTGGCCGCGGGCATTGTTAAATTTAATTCGTTCAAAAGTATGAAAAAAAAGAGAATTAAAAAACTTTTTGGGGATGATTTCCCGAAATTAATGCGCTTTAACCTTTTCTTAGTGGCTTCGATGATTTGTCTGGGGATCTCAGCTCAAAACAATTCGACACTGATAACGATTAAAAAGAATCAGATCAGTATTGAAGAAGCATTTTCGGCAATAAAATCTCAGGGAAAAGTCTTTGTTATGTATCAAAGCAAAATTATCGACAAAAATGTTCGAATGGACTTAAATTTGGAGAAAGTATCCTTGGAAAAAGCTCTGAATGTCATTTGCTCGCGCACAGGATTGCGGTATGAAATTAAAGACAAATATGTGCTTGTTACTAAAGCCTCTTCGAGCAAGGGACATCGCAGAAGTAATGATATTACCGGAATGGTTGCGGATGAGTCTGGCGAGCCTTTGCCTGGGGCTACTGTTATGGTTGTTGGACGTCAGGTAGGGACTATATCTGACGAAGATGGGAGATATTCGATTAATGCCAATTCTGGTGAGACACTTCGCTTTTCGTATATAGGAATGAATAATGTGGAAAAACGTATTGGTAACGAAGAAATTATCAATGTGGCTTTTAAATCTCAATCACATCTGCTTCAGGAAGTAGAAGTCGTATCAAACGGTTATCAGAATTTGCCAAAAGATCGTATCACTGGTTCCTTTTCGACTGTCTCTTCGAGTGAATTAAAGAAAGTTCCGACTCCCAATGTCATTCAACGTTTGGAAGGTAAGGTGCCTGGAATGAAGATAACTTTGTATGCAGGAGATAAGACTTTCGATTACAATAACACATTGAAATCACTTGTTTCAACAACTCGCACGGTAGGGGCTACCGATTATAATATTGGTATCCGTGGTGTAAATACTGTTAATGGTGAGCAGTTTCCGCTTATTGTTGTTGATGGTGTGATTACTGAAATGGATCTTTCGAACTTCAATCCTGATGATATTGATAATATCACAGTACTAAAAGATGCGGCTGCAGCTTCTATCTGGGGAGTACGTGCAGCTAATGGGGTTATTGTCATAACAACGAAAAAAGGTAAAAATGCTTCAAAGCCTTCAATCTCTTTTTCGGCTAGTTGGATGACTCAAGGCAAACCTGATTTGGGCTATTTGAAGGGTTTGTCATCTGCTCAGATGCTTGATTATGAAAAAGAACTGGTGAACAGTAATTATTTATATTCTGTGGATCCGGATTCTTATTATGATGCTCAATATTACTTTCCGGAGGGTTCCCGCTTGGCTATGCAACTGAAATCAGGTTCGATAACTCAGACACAGTACGATTCAAGAGTAGCAGAACTTAGTGCTATTGATAACCGTTCTCAGATAATGGATTATTTTTATCAGAGAGCTTCTTCGCAACAATATAATTTGTCTGTGAGTGGAGGTGGTGCCAGTTCTTCTTATTATTATTCTGCATCGTATAGTAAGGAGAATCCTTATACTAAGAGAGATTCGGGTGAACGCTTGACATTGAATCTGAGTAATACCTGGAAACTTTTCGATTGGGCAACATTGACAACCAATTTCAAAGGTTCTTTTTTTACTTATTATAATAATGGAACGACGCTTTCCATGCTTTATCCGAGAGGTCGTATATTGATGCCGTATGAACAGATAGCCGATGAAAACGGTAACGGCATTTCTTATGATAGATTAGATCCGGGATGGACATCAACTCTTTCTCCAGCATTCAAAGATTGGAAATATAACTACCTTCAAGAGCAAAGCTTACAAAATAATAAACAAAATTCGGATAACTATATAGGCAATATTACTCTTAATGTGCCTATTTACGACGGATTGGCTTCGAATACTACATTTGCGTTGGAAAAGTCGTATGTGAAGAGTGCGATTTATTATGACCCGAATAGTTATTATATACGCGATATGCTCAATTATTATACGTATCCGACGGCTGCGACAAATAGTTTGGGTATTAAGCAAGGAGGGGCTTTGGACAAGAGTAACTCGACAGAGAATAACTATACATTTCGCGAACAGTTGAATTATAATAATGTATTTAAAGGTATTCATCGTATAAATGCTCTTGCAGGTATTGAATTTCGAGAAACGAATATGGGGCTGGGGGCTTATACTCTCTTTGGGTATAATCCGCAAACAGGTTTGACCGATACTCAATTGAATTATAGCTATAATCCTAGTTATTCTTATGTGGCAGGATACTCAGAAAATGATTATACTACTTTTAATGGTGGCGGATATCCCAGTCAAGCAGATAAACGTAGGCGTTTCCTTTCTTACTATGCGAATGCTTCTTATACATTGATGGATAAGTATTATGCTTCTGCTAGCGTGAGATATGATGATTATAACAACTTTGGTGTCAGTCGTAAATATCGTGCTACTCCTCTTTATTCGTTCGGAACCAAATGGAATATCAGTCGCGAAAGTTTTATGAAATCTGTAAGTTGGGTGAACAACTTGGCTTTGAGATTGACTTATGGTATTAATGGTAACCTCTCATTGAGTACTTATCCTTTTACTAAAATTTCTATTGCTACAAATTATACGACGAATGAACCTAGTGCTTCTATTGTTAGTGTAGCCAATCCGCAATTGAAATGGGAAAAGACGTATACAACAAATATTGGATTGGATTTCTTTTTGTTTAATGAAAAGTTGAGTGGCGGTATCGATTATTATTATAAACGTAGTCGTGATTTGCTTTATGACTTTCCTTTTAGTGCTTCCATGTTAGGTAATATTGCTCAGACCTTGACTCGGAATGCTGCTGCTATCGATTCTCATGGTATTGATACCCATCTTAATGTTGTTGCTTATCGTGATAAGGATTGGGATGCAAATGTAGGTTTTCAATTCTCTTATAATACGAATAAAGTGAAAGCTAATGCATTCTTCAAAGAAAGTAATTATGCCAATTATTATTCATATTATCCGGATGGTATCGGATTGCTTGAAGGATATTCTACAGATAGGCTATTTGTTTATCGTAATGCAGGGCTCGATGAAAATGGTTTGACACAGATATATGATGAAAACGGGGAAATAGTTAAATCAACCACAACAAATTTGACTTCACTTAAAATATTAAAGAATGCAGGTCACAAAATACCTCCTTACTTTGGAAGTCTTGATTTTAATGTGCGTTACAAGCAATTTTCACTTAGCAGTTTTGCAACTTATCAGTTTGGTAGCGTTTTCTTAAAGCCAACGCTAAATTATTATATTACATCGATGTATCGTAATGCTTATTTTGATATGTCCGGTGATATTGCTCAACGTTGGAGAAAGGCGGGTGATGAAGCTACTACTTATGTGCCGAAAATTTCGAGCAGTATGTATAGCTTGAACCGTTATAAGTATTCGGATATTAATGTATTGAAAGGCGATTATATTCGTTTGAAACAAATATCCTTGAGTTATGATTTAGACAAGGCTTTATTGAGCAAACTACATGTGGCTTCGGCACAGCTTACTTTTACAGTCTACAATTTAGGGCTTCTTTGGAAAGCTAATAAAGAGGGTTTCGATCCCGATTATACTTCGGGGTACAGTTCATATAACTTACCTCCTGAAAAGTCGTATATGTTTAGTCTGAATATTAATTTCTAAAAGACAAATTGTTATGAAATATTGTCATATATCATTATTATTCTTTTTCGCTTTTCTGTTATTTGGTTGCGAAAATTATGTGAATGTAAAAACACAAGGCACATTAGTTCCTGATGAGATTATCAATTATCGTTATTTATTAAATAATACCAGCCAGTGGGAGGTAGGACCATGTATGGGAGATGTAGCATCAGACGATATCAATATTATTGATGGTTCCGCACAGCAAGGGGACTTGTCCGCTTCCGATTATTATTCATGGTTTCCGAATACGTATACTTGGCAGTCGACCATCTATCCGGTCGGAGGATATTATCAGACCGATTATGATTGGAATGCTATGTATAACACTATAACTTATGCCAATGTGGTGATTAATGAGATATCTTCTTGTAAAGATGGTACTGCAGCAGAAAAGGCTGAATATACGGCAGAAGCATTAGTGCATCGGGCAGATGCTTATCTGATGCTAGTCAATCAATATGCCAAACCATACAATGCTTCATCAGCAAGTTCGGATCTTGGTGTGCCTTTGGTAATTACAGAAAATACTCAACAACCGTTGGCTAGAGCATCGGTACAGGCTGTCTACGATCAGATTGTTGCCGATTTGGAAGCTGCATTACCTTCGCTCCCCAATACTCAAACTTATACAACTTTGCCTACTAAGGCTTCGGCTTATGGTGTATTGGCTCGTGCTTATCTTTATATGGGGGATTATGCAAAAGCGAACGAATATGCCGACGATGCATTGGCCGTTCGTAACACTCTTAATGATTTGAGTAACATCACAGAACTTTCGACAAGTACCTATCCTATTCGTTTGAAAGACCCTGAAATTTTATTGTCAAAGGTGGCTTATGGATATGCTTCGGCTTATAGCCCCACAGTTCTGCGTTTGAGTGACGATTTATTGAACCTATTTGATACAAACGATAAGAGATATACGC
Organism: Bacteroidales bacterium; assembly: GCA_012517855.1. Taxonomy (GTDB): domain Bacteria; phylum Bacteroidota; class Bacteroidia; order Bacteroidales; family Bacteroidaceae; genus JAAYUD01. The sequence goes on along the minus strand of JAAYUD010000016.1, from coordinate 5,032 downwards.
TTTTTACTTGCGATAAAAGCAAAGTGTCGAGCTCTTATTCGGATGTCGGTGGTAGATATTTCTTCAAAGATCTCGCTCTGAACGAAACACGCAATATTGGCCCATCCGTGCCTGAAATGATGCTTATCAAAGCTGAGTATTTTGCTCGTAACAATAAACCAGCAGATGCGATGATTTGGGTGAATAATCTTCGTAAAAAACGTTTCGCTGCTACAAACTATGTCGATCTCGTAGCTTCTAGTGGCGACGATGCATTAGCTAAGGTTATTGACGAACGTCATCGTGAATTTTTCTGTCGTATGTTGCGCTGGTGGGATATGCGTCGTTTGAAAGATGATCCACGCTTTGCTAAAACTATTACGAGAACTTACGGTGGGAAAACTTATACGTTGGCTCCAACGAGCAATCGTTACGTATTGCCTATTCCTGCTTATCAAATAATTTTGAATCCAGAGATAAAGCAGAATCCGGAATAAAAAATGTTATTTATATACTAATTATTGAGTAAAACAAAAAAGAATTGTCTATCATTGCTTTTATTAATGAATGGGATGTGTAGGCAATTCTTTTTAAAGTATAAAATAAATAAAGTACTAACAATTTATCGCTTACCTTGATACATACAAATTCATCGTATCCGATGGTTTATTTAATCATGTAATGAATAGTTTAAGAAAATTTCTCTCTCTTGCTATTTCCTTTTTTGTGCTTGGGCTGAGTGCCTATGCACAAGAAGAAAGTAGATTAAAATTCAATCCTGAACATCTTGTCGCAGGACAGAATGTTGAATTGTTGTATACTCCACTTTCTTCGATGACAGGGTATTCGCAAATACCTGGTATCGTTTATTCTTATGAGAATTTTCGTTGGATTGCTCACGACATTATGATGCAAACAGATGGAAAAGTATGGAAAGCTACTTATAAAATACCCGAAGAAGCAGGATTTTTAGCTTTCAAATTCAAAGTTGGTGATATAGTAGATCATGGAACGAGTTTGAATTATCCTTTTGTAGCTTTTGTCGCCGATAATACCGGTCGTTATAAAGAAGGTGCTTATGCTGCTTGGGGGTTCTTACGTTCCGAAAAGTATGGCCGTTATATTCCTGACTATATGGATTTCAGTAAAGGTGAAGTAAGTGATACGATTGTTTATCATTGGCTTGATCAGGAAGTTCGCAATTGCAGAGCGTCTAATGTACCAATGGCTTCACTTTATATAGAAGCAATGCGTGGTGCAAAGATTAATAATGTAGAGAATGAAGCTAAGAGAGTCGTTAAATATCTTTTAAATGAAGGTTCGGAAGAAGGATTGTTGGGAGCAATGAGAATTACTCAAATGAGTAATTCTCAACAATCGGACTCTATCTCGAAAGCTATTTTGGCTAAATATCCAAAAGGTAAGTGGGCTTTGAAATGTCGATATGATTCGGTAGGAAGACTGAAAGATGACAATCAGAGGAAGGAGGCTTTTCTTCAACTTCTGAAAGATTTTCCGCAGAACAATGACTTTGATTCGATGCTTGATGCATATGGCCACAGTTATGACGGTATCTATCAATCCCTAATTTATACCGATTATATAAAGAATCAGAAGGGGAATATGCTTTCTTATGTGCACAAAATGTCGTTGGGAGGAGTGCTGAATATCTTTTATCGCCTTGTGGAGATTCCGCATAACCGTAAAGATATTACCGATAAGGAACTTTATCCTTTTGCAAAAGACCTTGTCGACTATTTGGAGGTAATTAAAAAGATAAAACCATATTCTTATGCATATCTAACAGATAATGAATGGGAGAAGAAAGCAGAAAGTATGATAGGCAATGTTGTGTATCTTCCTTATGCTGAAATCTTAAATAGTATTGGTGAAACAGATAAGTCGCTTGAGTATGCTCGTCGTGCTCAGAATTTATCAAATTATCAGTTTTCTTCGCTCAATGAACTGATGGCAAATCTATTTAAAAAGACAAGCAATGATAAGGAGTTGCAAAATGTTCTTGAGAAAAGTGTTTTTGCTAATCAGGTTTCTGAATACCAGATGGCTATGCTGAAAGAGCTTTATATTAAAAATCATAACAGCGATAAAGGCTATGAAGCTTATGTCGCCGGATTGAAGAATCCTTCCGAAAAGTCGGCAATTAAAAAGGTTGTTGCGAATTATAAGAAAACGGGAGTGATGCCAAAATGGAGGCTTGTCGATTCTAATGGTAAAACGGTTTCTTCAGAGCTGCTTAAAGGAAAAGTATATGTACTCGACTTTTGGTCTACTTGGTGTGTGCCTTGTAAGGCATCGCTTCCAGGAATGAAACTCGCTGTAGAACATTATAAAAGTGACAAGAGTGTCGCTTTCTACTTTATTGATACACAAGAGTTCGCTCCCGATTTTAAAGTGAATTCTGCAAAGTATTTGAAAGAGAAAGGTTTTGATTTTAATTTGCTTTATGATGGTAAGGCACCGGGTAAAAAGGTAAACGACGTTTTATGCAGTCAAGTGATGAAGAAATATACTATTTCTGGTATTCCAATGAAAGTGATTGTCGATAGAAAGGGGAATGTCTGTTTTCTGGCCATAGGTTATAAAGGTAGTCCGAGCGAGTTGAAGGATGAAATGGTTGAGATGATAGAACAAGCGAAGTTATATTAAAAGTATAAAACAAATGAATCGTATAAAAATCCTTTCATTGCAGTTGATGATAGTTGTCTGCCCTTTTATTAAGGCCGGCAACTATACATCTCAAAATGTGATCTATTATAGTGCCGACAAGTCGTTACATTTCGGTGCAACGTTGACGATTCCTGAGAAAGTGAAAAAACCTGCAGTAGTTGTTTTGGTGACGGGAACTTATCCTCAAAACAGGGATTGCGTGATGGCTGGGCATAAGATGTTTGCCGAGATTGCCGACTATTTGAGTAGCCGTGGTATAGCTGTGCTTCGTTCTGATGATAGAGGTGTTGGTCAATCGAATGGTGTTTACGAAACATCGACTACTGCTGACTTTGCTGACGATGTCCTTTCGGCAGTCGCTTATCTCAAAACCCGTAAGGATATTAATGTTCATGAAATAGGATTATTGGGACATAGTGAAGGCGGAGCGGTAATTTCTATTGCTGCCTCGAAATCGAAAGATGTGGCCTTTATGATTAGTATGGCTGGATTGGCAACAGAAGGGTTGGCTTCGTTGATTCGTCAGAACGAAGATCTTGTCAATGCTGCGAATATTCCCGATTATGACAAGAAAAGGTCTAATGATATCAACAACAGAATGTTTCAAGTAGCTTATAAATACGCCGATTCTGATAGTTTGGAAGCCAAATTGAATGAAACATACACGGAATGGAAGGTGAAAGATGATGCTTATTTTAAGACGCTGAACATTGAGTTCGATCATTTTCGTTTCCCAATTTATAGTTATGTCAATCAAGCTAAGGGCGCCTGGTATCGTTTCTTTATCCGGTATAATCCTGCCATTTATCTGAGTAAGGTGAATATTCCAGTTCTAGCATTGAACGGTGAGAAGGATGTGATGGTGGCTTGCAAACCTAGTTTGGATAATTGGAAACGGTATTTGTCTCATAACAAAGATGTTACTGTAGTGCCTTTGCCGGGACTCAATCATTTATTTCTTCCTTGTACAAAAGGAACTCCCGACGAATATGCTACGATTAAGGCTCCAATATCAAAAGATGCTTTAGAAATTATTTATCGGTGGATTAAAAAGCGCATTTAATACGATTTTATATATATATTGGTCAGCCCCGTCAGATGGATAAGCATTTCGAACTTATCTGGCTATTTCTAGCCTTTAATAGCTGCGCATAAAGCGGCTGTCCTGAAAAAATGTATTTTTGCTCATCGTTATTTTCGTTAGTAGTTACTACAAACGAAATTACTGCTTTCCTATAAAATTTAAAAAACATAAATACCCTTCCGAATCTCCAATAAAATGGTGGTTCGGAATGATCTTTTTAATAAGCTTTTTAACCGAAAATAAATTCTAATTGGAATTCAATATTTCGGATCTTTCGTTCGCGCAAGAAATCAAAGTATCTAGGGCCTGCTGAATAATAGTGTTTAATATTATTTAAGTTGAATATCAGCATATTAGATTCGCTTATTTTCGTGATTTTAAATAAAAAAGGCTATCTTTAGGTGTTAAAACGAAGTAAAATAAAATACAGTTCTCAGCATAAACAGCTCAGCATTGATGTCTTCCATTCATCGCTATCCGAGCTTCCTAAAGAAAACCGTTGGGTCAAATTAGGTGACAGCCTTCCATGGGCTGAAATAGAGAATATCTACAACAGACGGTTGAATAATACTCCTGGAAGTGCCGGTAACAAGCCTGCTCGTATGATAATAGGTGCGGTGCTGATCAAACACAAGATGAATCTTTCCGATGAGGAGACCATTCAGGCCATCCGTGAAAATCTCTATATGCAGTATATGCTTGGATTGAAAGAGTTCAGCAATAAGCCCGTATTTGATTCGTCCTTATTCGTTACCATCCGTAAGCGAATAGGCAAGGATGACTTTAATGACATGAGTGAATCCCTACTCAAGCTTCAGATAAAAATGGCAGAGGACGAAAAGGCAATGTCGGATAAAGAGGATGATGAGGATAGGAGTTCTTCATCACGTGATGCATCCATAAATGACACTTTTTCTTCTATACGTTTCGAACCGGAGGCTGATTTTCTACATAAGGGAATATTGAAAGTTGATGCCACTTGCAACAGCACCAATTTCATGAGCGATCCTTCGGGCAACCGCCGTTTCCATGTGTTCGAAGTCACCAGCGTCGACATGGACTACCGGGTAAACTACGAGCAACTCTTCGCTCAAGTCATCCATCTGTACGACACAGGCTTCAAATACTATTTCACGCCCCAAGAGCAGGAAGAACTCTCCGCCTACAACTACCAGTTCGAGGAGAACGATGCCGAATATGATTTTCTGGTGGAATATGTGCGCAAATATCCCGGCAACTGTAAACAACGGAAGAGTTATATGGTGAGCGATATACTGAAGC
>JAAYUD010000015.1 GCA_012517855.1 Bacteroidales bacterium | reverse complement strand
CAGTGACGATTTAATAGAACCCGATACCTTGGAAGTGTGTTATAAACTTTGTGAAAAAGGAAAATATGATTTTGTTACTTTCGACTATAATATATATAATCCAGACAATATAAGCACCGAAGGTATTATGCAATGTGATCGTAGTCACTTTTTATTTGCCAATGTTGATTATGAGGGTATTGAAGCATTAAATCTACAATTAGCAAAACTATCATACACCGTATTAGTTCAAGTTCTTTTTATTAATTCATTTTTTCTCAGTAATATAGCTTTAAGTTTTAAAGCGGGTATTATCCATGAAGATCAGATATTTACCACATTGCTCTACTTAAAAGCAAAAAAGATGGCATATATAGAAGATAAATTATTTTACCGACGTATTCGTCCTCATTCCACCATGACAACATCTTTTTCATGGAAAAATGTTCAAAGCTATCTCATCGTTACTGAAGAATTAATAAAAGAAAAAAAGTCATTAAACAATGACGCAGGCATAACTATTGATATCTTACTCTCTCAAATTCTAGATAGCATTATCCGATGGGAAGCTTACAAGCTTTCACACGAAGAACGACTCTCTTTAATTATTATCTGCTTATACCGTTATATGAAGTATATAAAATACAATTCTATATTTTATCTTTTTGCAAAATCGATACTGAAAAGAAAGTAAAATAATTATGGCAATCAATATGAAAAAGCAACTTTTTTCGGGTATTGCTTATACTGCACTCGAAAAATATTCCAATATCGCAGTACAGCTTGCGATTACAGCTGTATTGGCAAGATTATTACCTCCTGCCGATTTTGGTGTAGTAGCGGTTGCAACTGTTATAATAACTTTCTTTGCCCTATTTACTGATATGGGTATTTCAACAGCTATTGTGCAAAATAAAACATTAACAGAAAAAGATCTTTCAAATATTTTTTCCTTTACATTATGGAGTGGTATCGTTCTTGCTGTATTATTTTTTGCTTCTTCTTGGCTTATTGGTAACTACTATAAGAGTACTACGCTTACCGTTATTTGCCAACTTCTATCACTCAATCTCTTTACTTCTTCCATTACAATTGTTCCGAATGCTTTATTTTACAAACATAAAGATTTCAAATACATTGCACTTAGAGGATTAACCATTCAAATATCTTGTGGCATTTTAGGGGTCACAGCAGCATTACTAGGAGCTGGATTGTATGCACTTATCATTCCCCCTATATTATCAGGCATATTAATGTTTGCCATATCTGTTAAACGCTACCCACAAAGTCCCCAATTAACATGGGGCTTAGTTTCTATTCGAAAAATATTCAGTTATTCGGCTTATCAATTTATGTTTAACGTTATAAATTACTTCAGTAGAAACTTAGATAAATTAGTCATTGGAAAGAAATTAGGTATGAATCAATTGGGATACTATCAAAAATCGTACAGTCTGATGATGCTTCCACTGCAAAATATAACCGCAGTGATCACCCCCGTTATTCATCCTATATTCAGCGATTTCCAAAATGATATCAATAAATTAGCATCGGGATACGAAAAGATCATCCGCCTACTAGCATTTATTGGACTTCCTCTTACTGTCGGCTTATTTTTTACAGCCAAAGAACTGACTCTGATTTTTTTCGGTCCGCAATGGATGCCATCCGTTCCAGTCTTTAAGATATTGGCAATCTCTGCAGGGGTGCAAGTTATTCTATCGTCATCCGGTTCAATTTTCCAAGCTTCGGGCGATACAAAGAGCCTATTCGTTTGTGGTTTATTCTCTTCAATTTTAAATGTAAGCGGCATCCTATTTGGCGTTTTTTATTTTAAAAGTGTAGAAGGTGTAGCTTATTGCATCAGCACCACATTCGCTATCAATTTTGTGCAATGCTATTGGCAAATGTATTACATAACATTGAAAAAGAGGAATATATTATTGTTTTTCAAACAACTTATTTCCCCATCAATAATATCTGTTATACTAATAATTGCTTTATATTTAATAAATTTATTAACTTCAAGTTATAATATTATCATTTCCCTGTTCATTAAGACTAGCGTTTTTATTTTAATTTATATCACATATATTCAAATCACAAAAGAATATGATATTATTAAAAGAATTAAAAATAAAGAACTTAAAGAATTATTATAATATGATAAGATTTACTATATATCCCCGCCTAATAGCCTCGGATAATACCAAAAATAATCCATACATAGAAGACTATATTCGAGCTCTAGAAAAAGATAACAAAGCAAAAGTAATAAATCTACCGCATAAAAATTCTATAACCAATATCATATTCCCCAAAAACTGGGGGGACGTCTTCATCTTTAATTGGGCAGAAAGCATTCCTAGTTATACATACGGATATTTTCAATGGCAATCAATGTTAATGATATCTCTTATTTTCATCATCAAGTTATGCAATCGAAAGATCATTTGGATGTTGCATAATAAAAATCCCCACCAAAGAGGGAATGAGCATATAACTAAATATATGATGAACCTTTTAGCTCATAAATCTACTTTAATAATAACCCATGCTCAAGAAGGAGTCGAATTAATAAAGGAAAAGTATCCATTTGCAGTTAACAAAGTTCATTTCATTGATCATCCAACAAAAAAACGTCTTCCGAACCATATAATACCTTATAATAAAAAAACATATGATTTAATTATATGGGGTAATATTTCAAAATACAAAGGTGTAACTGATTTTCTAGAATTTCTATCTACTAACAATATAAAAAAATACAAAATATGCATAATAGGTAAATGTTCATCTCCGGAACTAACAAAATATATTGAAAGTTTTATTTCAAAGAACGTTGAATATATTCCTAAAGAAATATCTTTTGAAGAACTCGGCTATTATATTGCTCAATCAAATTTTGTACTAACTCCATACCTTTCTGAATCCATCTTAAGTTCGGGAACTTTAATGGATTCTTTATCATATGGAGCAAAAGTCATAGGCCCAAATAGTGGTTCGTTTATAGACTATGCAAAAAATGATGATATAAAAGTCTATACATTTCACAGCTTCGAAGATATTCCTATCATCATAGATAATTTCGGCAAAGAGGAAATATCTCTGGAAAAATATTATACTTTTTTGGAAAAAAAGAGTTGGTCTCATTTTGCTGAGTATCTATTAAAATATTTCGAAAAAGACATATAGTCGTTATTCACTAAAATCACACAAAACTTAGTCAAAAAAATAACAGTAGAAAGAAGAAGTATAGTATTTTAAGTATATTATCATTGTCTTTCCACAGAATATCTCTATTTTTGCAGCATTAAATAGAATAAGATGATAACTCACAATCCATCCGTCCTATTGATTTATACAGGCGGAACTATCGGAATGATAGAAAATCCGGAAACCGGAGCTTTAGAAAACTTTAATTTTGATCACTTAATGAGCCATGTTCCCGAATTGAAACGATTCAATTACCGAATTGCATCCTATCAGTTCGATCCTCCTATCGATTCATCGGATATGGAACCGAATCTATGGATTAAACTAGTGAAAATCATCAACTACAATTATGATTATTATGACGGTTTCGTCATTTTACACGGAACAGATACAATGTCATATACTGCTTCAGCTCTTAGTTTCATGCTCGAAAATCTAAGTAAACCGGTAATTTTAACCGGCTCTCAACTGCCGATTGGCGTGCTTCGTACTGACGGGAAGGAAAATTTGATCACGTCTATTGAGATTGCAGCTGCCAAAGACGAAGAAGGTAACACAATGGTTCCAGAAGTATGTATATTCTTTGAAAACCATCTGTTGAGAGGGAACCGAACAACCAAAATTAACGCAGAAAATTTTAATGCTTTCCAATCTTTCAATTATCCCCCACTAGCTGTAGCAGGTATACACATTAAATACGACACATCATTAGTGAGACATCCAGACAATTCGAAACCCTTTAAGCCACATTATGTACTCGACCCAAATGTAGTGGTACTTACACTATTTCCCGGTATACAAAGAGAGATTGTGGCATCATTATTAAAAGTAAAGGGACTGAAAGCTGTCGTTCTAAAAACATATGGATCTGGTAATGCCCCTCAATTGAAATGGCTTATTGGAGAATTGAATGAAGCACACAAACGTGGAATAGTCATTGTAAATATTACTCAATGCTCATTGGGAAGCGTAGAAATGAGCAGGTACGAAACGGGTATGCATTTGTTACAAACTGGAGTAATATGCGGATATGACAGCACGATGGAAAGTGCACTTACCAAATTAATGTTTTTACTGGGACATAAACTTAATTATCAGGAAGTTCGCAAGGCAATGCTATCCGATTTGGCAGGAGAAATCACGGTATGAATACAGGAACTTTTTATTGCTTTCGATTTTCTCTTAGTTCCTTTTTCAATATTTTGACAGTATTTCTTTTCAAAAATCATAAACATATAGTACATTTGCAACAAATTTAATCCAGAGAGGAAAAAGGAACCGCGAAAAATTAACATGTCAACGAAAAATAATTCAGATTTACAACACATTACATTAAATAATATTACTATATTTGCAATCATTATAATTGGCATAAACTAAGGACAAAATAAATATGAAAAGCGTACTTTTAATAGACGACAAAGAATCAATCGGAAAAGTAGTCTCTATATATTTGAGTAAAGAATATAATTTTGCCTTTTTTGATGATCCACTAAAAGGATTGGAATGGTTGAGCGAAGGCAACATTCCAGATCTTATCATAACAGATATACGTATGCCAAATATGATGGGAGATGAACTTCTCTATTACCTGAAGCATAATGAAATATTTAAAGATATACCTGTAATGATATTATCGGGTGAAGATAGTACTACTGAACGTATCAAACTATTGGAAGCTGGTGCTGTAGATTATATACTAAAGCCATTCAACCCTTTGGAACTGAAAATTAGAATCAAAAAAATAATAGGTTGACAAGTTATTGATACTCATGCAGAATTTTATCTATATCGGCACAAACGAAGAGACCATTGAGAGATTTTCGAACACTCCCAACATAATGTTTTATGCAGCACAAAATGGGGTAAAAGCTATAAAAGTGATAGATAGAATTCGCGAAAAGTTTGATATAGCTGTATTTTATGAATCTCAAGAAACAAATAAAGATATTTCAGAAATCAGAATACTCCACAAAATATTTCCTGGTCTATATATAATTTTAGTCACTAATAAACTTAGTAAAGAGGACGGGCGTGCTTATTTAAAAAGTGGTATTAGTAATACTATTCCATTCGATGCCGATCAAAATATACTGCAAAATGTAGTAGATTTTATAAATCTTAAAAAGGAAAATCAAATAAGGAATCTATCGATAAAAACCGAGAGACATCAAATATTCCACCTGCCCGTGTGGAAAAGAATATTTGATGTGATATTCTCTATCATCGGCTTATTTTTTCTATCTCCCATATTCCTTATAACCGCAATAGCCATTAAATGGGAGAGTAAAGGTCCGGTTATTTATAAATCGAAAAGGGTAGGTTGCAATTACAAAATATTCGACTGTCTAAAGTTCCGATCGATGTATACCAACATGGATGATTATATTAAGAACTATAAAGATAAGAACATCTATACTGGAAACAAAGAAGAAAAAGAAGAAAGTGAAAATGTCTATATTACCGATGATAATGTTGATGAGATCATTGAAAAAGGAATGAACACAGCAGATGACACTATCAATAATTCGGTTCATGATGAAGTAAAAGGAGGCACCATATTAGTCGGTGATGATTACTTAATTAATCAAAAACAATATAGCGAAGAGAGGAGAGAAGAAATTGACAACCCATACATTAAATTGAAAGATGATCCTCGCATCACAAAAGTAGGATATTATATCCGTAAATTTAGTATTGACGAACTTCCCCAACTAATCAATATCATTAAAGGAGACATGTCTATTGTAGGCAATCGACCATTACCTTTATACGAAGCAGAATTACTGACAAACGACGAATATGTGGAACGTTTCATTGCTCCGGCAGGACTTACCGGCCTATGGCAAGTGATAGACCGTGGGAAAAAAGGCTCTACATCGTCAGAGGAACGTAAACGTCTAGACATAAAATATGCCCATGAATTTTCTTTCAAAATGGACATGAAAATTCTTTTGAAAACTTTCACTTCGTTTATCCAAGAGGAAAACGTCTAATGAATATAATGGCTCCGATAGTCGATTGGATAGACAGTATTTTATTCTTTTTCCTGTTTTTAGAAGTTGCATATTTACTGTTATTGGGTTCTGTGATGAAATCGACAGTGCTCAAATGCCGGATCGATAAATATTTTCGCTATGCCGTGTTAATACCTAAAGGGTATCCTTTTCCGGAACAAGACTACAAACAAGAGCATTACCAATTCTTTTATTACGACAATTGGAGAACAAAAATTAAAGAGATAAAAACCGACGACTTTGACACAGCGATTGTTTTAGGTTCCTTTGTCAGTATACCAAAAGACTTGCTATCGACCGTCAATATAGCTAACAATAGCGGATTTAAAGCGTTACAACTACATACCATATTAAACAGTAACCGCACTTATCGCCTACGACGCAAAGCACGTTCAGAAGAACTGCGTAACGGACTACTAAAATCAGGGAGATGTGGTATAGGATTATCATCTGCACTAGATAAATATAATTTTGTAGTTCCATTGAAATGGACTCAAGAACACTTGAAAACAGATAAAACAAATTTGGAATGGGCCTTAACTTCTCACCACATCTTCATCAAATATTTAATGGAACCAATGATCGTTGCAGAAAATTTCCCCGAACATTTCAAGCAACGTTCTTTAAAAAAATCAATGCGAAGATTATTTAAGTTTCTTCCTACAGGAAACTTAGAAGAAATAGAAAGAAGTCTACATCGCCTACTTCCTTCTTGCAAATTTCTTATCATTATTCTATTAGCATTTAGTATCGGACTTAGCTTTTATAGTCTATATTGGTCCATTAAATGGTGGCTATTATTATATTTCTCTTTTTTTGCTTTTAGCCTTGCGATGCCCGACTATGTAATGGAACCACACAAAAAACGAAAATCATTAAACTTATACAAGTTATGGAAAAATCGGCAATCAAAAGAAAAATTGAAAGCTTCGGTTTAAAGAAGATTCTTCATCGGTTTATTATGCATCCGGTAAAGACACGCCCCAATTGGTGGATTCGTATGTTTTTTTTCTGTTATCTAAAAAGAGGAAAAGGTTCTGTAATATACCGAAATGTCAGAAAAGATTTGCCTCCTTTTCATCAATTTTCATTGGGTAAATACTCGGTCATAGAAAGTTTTTCATGCATCAATAATGCCGTTGGAGAGTTAATTATTGGAGACTATACTCGAATAGGCATTAATAACACGCTTATCGGACCTGTTAATATAGGCAATCACGTCAACCTAGCCCAGAACGTGACTATTACGGGATTAAACCATAACTTTAAAGATATTGGAAAACGAATCGACGAACAAGGAGTGAGTACTAAACTAGTGGTCATAGAAAATGATGTATGGATTGGCGCCAATGCGGTAGTACTTGCCGGAGTTAAAATAGGTCGACATACCGTCATCGGTGCAGGTAGCATTGTCTCGCACGATATTCCTCCATACTCCATTTGTGTGGGTTCTCCAGCCAAAGTAATAAAACAATATAACTTTGATACGAAACAATGGGAAAAGGTGAATAAATAGAAGATTACCCAATAATCTTAAACCTTGCAAAACGAAGTAGCAATACTTTTATTCCTAAATTACGGAACTCTATTGTAGCTTTCCGATTTTCATCCACACCTTCGACTTTCTTAACTTTACCTACTCCAAAGCGTTCGTGTTCAATTATTTGTCCTTCACAAAGATTCAAACGTTCTTCTATAGAAGAATCTCCAGAAACAGATCTGGTAAAGGCAGAGACTTTCTTCATCCCTGGAGCAACTGATTGATGAACAGTGACAGGAGAATTATCAGGCATTTCAAAAGGAGGCAACGGAGCAGATCTGTCAAAAACGGGACGATATTTTGAAGCCCTTTTATCAATTTCGGCTTCATATTTTTTACTTGTCGGGTATTGCAAATATTCAGGATCAATATCATTCAAAAAACGACTCTGTTGGGCAAATTCCATTTTCCCAAAGTGAAAACGTGATTCGGCATACGACAAATAGCAATGCTTCTCAGCACGAGTTATAGCAACATAAAACAAACGACGTTCCTCTTCAAGCTCCCGTGGATTATTCAGGCTCATATAGTTGGGAAACAAGTTTTCTTCCAAGCCTACTACAAAAACTGTCGCAAATTCGAGTCCCTTGGCAGCATGAATGGTCATTAGTGAAACTTTGTCGGTATCGCTTTCTTTCGTATCCGCATCCAAATCGGAAAGCAACGATATTTCGGATAAATAATTTGCAAGAAATATATTATCATCTCCATCCTCCTGCCTTGAAGTAACAAAATCACGCAATCCCGTTACTAATTCGCCAATGTTATCCCTTCGCTCTTTATCCGCCGTTTGATCAGGTAGAGACACATTCATCAGTCCAGAAGCAATAATTATTTCATTGCCTAATTCGTCAGCCGATTCCGTAGGTGCTTTTGCCACAGACTCAGCTATCATATCATAAAATTTTCGAATCGTCGCTTGTTTACCACTATTCAGTTCCGGTACATAATGAGCAATATTACCAAGAACAGTCCATAAGCTAACTTGATTATTTATAGCAACGACCTTTATTTTATCAAAAGTAGTTCCCCCGACACCTCGCAGAGGATAGTTAATAACACGCTTAAGAGCTTCTTCATCGTTTGGATTAACAGCCAAACGAAAATAAGCAATAACGTCTTTGATCTCTTTGCGTTGATAGAAAGATACCCCTCCGAATATTTTATAAGGAATAGATTGCTTACGCATTTCTTCCTCAAATACTCTACTCTGAGCATTCGTACGATATAGTATAACAAAATCCGAATAATCGGCATGCTCCTTGGAACAAAGCTGTTGGATTTTTTTGACAACAACTGCAGCCTCTTCTATATCGCTATAAAGCTTAGTCACATGAATCTTATCTCCCTCAGCCTTTTTAGAAAAAATAGACTTAGGAATCTGGCGAGAATTCTTCTTAATCAAGCTATTTGCAGCTAAAACAATATTTTGGGTAGAACGATAATTTTGTTCGAGTTTAAAAGTCCGAACATTTTCAAAATCGCTAGAAAATGAAAGAATATTGTCAATATTGGCTCCTCTGAAAGAATATATACTCTGAGCGTCGTCACCTACAACACAAACATGCTGAGAAGGTATCCCGAGTTGTAGCACGATTTGACGCTGAACATAGTTAGTATCCTGGTACTCATCGACCAAAATATATTTGAAACGAGCGGCATAACGTTCGCGAACTTCCGGATATTGGTCAAATAACTGATAAGTATAAACCAGCAAGTCATCAAAATCCATAGCGTTTGCTCTTTTACAACGTTCTACGTAAATACGATAGACATGGCGGAACATTCTAAGGTTCTTTTTCTCATCGTCTTTGATGTAAGTCAGGTCTGAATTATAAGTATCCGGAGTTATCAGATGATTTTTAAGATTGGAAATACGAGAAATCATTTTGCTGTCGGAATAGTCTTTATCGTTCAATCCTAATTCCTTAACAATGGAACGTATAAGGCTTTTGCTATCGGAAGTATCGTAAATAGTCAATTGATCTTGAAATCCCAACAAAGTAGCATTGACCCGCAATATACGAAGGAAGATAGAGTGAAAAGTTCCCATCCATAGCCTACGGGCACTCTCCTCTCCTACCAGCTTTCCAATACGTAACTTCATTTCGTTGGCAGCTTTATTCGTAAAAGTCAAAGCCAAAATGGAATCAGAGTTATAGCCATTTTGCAATAGATAAGCTATCTTACAAGTTAGCACTCGAGTTTTGCCCGAGCCGGCTCCGGCAATGACTAAAGACGCCCCTTCGTTATATAATACCGCTTGTCGCTGGTTTTCATTTAAATCATTTAAAAATCCGTCTTTCATGTCAACAAAATTAAGTATTATTCTTCAAATAAGAACTTAATTTCGTATTTTTGTATGTTGTTTTCAGATTTAAGTTAAAGATACTAAATATGTCCATAGACGCTAAACATCCGATGAAGAAACGCTACCCCATAGGCTATGCCCTAAGCGGAGGATTCATCAAGGGCTTCGCCCATTTGGGAGTTATGCAGGCTCTACTCGAGCATGATATACATCCGAATATTCTTTCGGCAGTAAGTGCAGGTGCTGTCGCGGCTGCTTTTTTTGCCGATGGTAATGAGCCTTATCGAGTCTTGGATTATTTTAAAGATAAACGTTTCAAAGATCTTACACGTTTTATCGTCCCTAAGCGAGGACTTTTCGATTTGACTGATTTCACGGAATTTCTACGGGAAAATATCAAAGCCAAAAAGATACAAGACCTAAAAATTCCGCTCATGATCAATGCTACGGATTTGGACAACGGACAAAGCACCTGTTTTACGCGCGGAAATCTTGCCGAAAGAATATCAGCGTCATGTTGCCTCCCCATACTGTTTACTCCTGTCTGCATTAATGGAGTACATTACGTTGATGGAGGTATATTCAGCAATCTTCCTGTTGCAACAATTAGAGGATGTTGTGACAAAGTCGTTGCTATAAACGTGAGTCCTTTAGCGCCTGAAAAATACAAATTAAATATTATAGGAATAGCAACTAGAGCCTATCATCTGATGTTCACCTCCAATAGTCTACACGAAAAAGATTATGCGGATCTGTTTATAGAGCCGTATAATTTAGAAGGATATAGCAACAGAGAATTAGAAAAAGCGGAAGAAATATTTAATCAAGGCTATCGCACGACCAACATGCTCCTTAACCAACTCCTTTCTGAAAAAGGGTCTATATGGAAATGAAAAAAATTATTATATATCAAGTTTTTCCACGTTTGTTTGGTAATCAAAACGCCGATTGCCAATATAATGGAGATATAAAGACAAACGGATGCGGTAAAATGAACGACTTTACAGCTGATAGACTAGCAGAAATAAAAAAGTTAGGCATCACACATATTTGGTATACCGGTATAATAGAACATGCAACTCAGACCGATTATAGCAAATACGGTATCCGATGTGACCACCCGGCAATAGTAAAAGGGAAGGCAGGGTCTCCATACGCCATTAAAGACTATTATGACATAGATCCAGATATTGCGGTCGATGTAGAACAGCGGATGAAAGAATTTGAGAGCCTGATAAAACGAACTCATAAAGCGGGCTTGAAAGTTTTTATCGACTTTGTACCGAACCACGTTGCACGAGAATATCATTCGGATGCCAAACCTGCCGATATAGAAGATTTAGGAGAAAAAGATAATGTAGAACTCGCATTTTCTCCAGAGAACAATTTCTACTATATTCCAAACACTGAATTTCACGGACAGTTTGACTTAAAGGGAGGAACTGACATACCATATAAAGAATATCCGGCAAAGGCTACTGGTAATGATAAGTTCGATGCATTTCCTAATATCAACGACTGGTATGAAACGATAAAATTGAATTATGGTGTAGACTATGTTCATGGTCTATACAAAAGCTTCTCTCCTATTCCAAGCACATGGAGAAAAATGCGCGATATACTTCTTTTCTGGACAGGCAAACATATAGATGGATTTCGTTGTGACATGGCAGAAATGGTTCCTCTTGAATTTTGGGAATGGGTCATTCCACAAATTAAAGAAGTAAATCCGAAATTGCTTTTCATTGCCGAAATCTATAGCCCCAAACAATACAAAAATTACATCGAGAAGGGACATTTCGACTATTTATACGATAAGGTGGGGCTTTACGACACCCTCCACAATATTATCTGTGGATATGGATCGGCAAGCGCTATTTCACCTTGTTGGCAGAGCTTGGGTGGATTAGAGACAAAGATGCTCAATTTCCTCGAAAATCATGACGAACGCCGTATTGCATCCGATTTCTTTGCGGGAGATCCATGGAAAGGGATTCCAGCCATCATCGTATCTGCCTGTATGAATACTAATCCCTTTATGATATATGCCGGCCAAGAACTAGGCGAGATGGGGATGGAAAGTGAAGGATTCAGTGGTCGTGACGGGCGTACTACGATTTTCGATTATTGGAGTATCCCCACTTTACGCCTCTGGCATGAAGCGTATAAGGCAGGCACCCTATCTGCTATTGCTCCTCTCCAGACATTACATGATGTGTATCAAAAGATACTAACATTGTGCAATAAAGAGAAAGCTATATATAGTGGCTGTTTCTTCGACTTGACCTATGCAAATGTCAATGGATGGCGTTTTAATGAATACAAACAATATGCTTTTTTCCGTAAGTATGAGACCGAAGTTTTATTTATCGTTGTCAATTTTGATAGCCAAGCGGTAGATATTGCAATCAATATTCCACCCCATGCATTTGATTTTCTAAATATTCCGCCCAAAGACTCTTACAGTGCCAAAGATTTACTAAGCAACAAAACCGAAACAATTAGTATGCTACCATATAAAGCCACAAATGTAGCCATTGATAAATGGAGTGGTAAAATATTGAAGTTTACTTTATAAAAAAACATTCACGACACAACAATACAATATTCAGTTATAAAAAGGTTCTCAAAAATGTCTAAACAGATTTTTCAAACAGATTCCACTTCACGCTGGAGCAAGTTCAAATGGAGCATGAGATTTGTAATTTTCATTGCAGTCATTCTTGTTGCAGTATTCATTACAATGGTTATTATCGACAACATGCCAAATTTACCATTCAGACAAGATTATCGCAGTGTAGTAACAGCCTCAAAACCATATCTCAAAGAAAACAAGTTTTCTAAAGAATATAAAGGTTTCCGCTCTTTCTTCAAAGAGAAAAAACAGCACAGCAATTATGCTCAAGAAAAAGCAGCCTATCTAAAAAGGGTAAAACGCTTTAAAGGTAACGTCGATATGGTTACCGAAAAATATATTGCCAGTTGGAATAAATTCGACGCCGGCATTCGTTCGGCATTCTATGTCTCATGGGACCCTAAATCGCTATTTTCTCTTAAACAGAATATCAGTAAATTAAATTTAGTAATTCCAGAATGGTTTTTTATTGATCCCAAGACAGATAAGCTAGAAATAAATATCGACCCCAAAGGCTACAACTTAATGAAGAAGAGCGGTGTGCCAGTCATGCCGATATTGAGCAACAACTATCACCAGGAGTTTCGACCGGAAGGTATAGGACGCATATTGCACAATTCCAAAAAGCGGAAAGAACTTATTAAGAATGTTCTGCAACAATGCTTGAAAAATAAATTCATCGGAATTAATATTGATATTGAAAATTTGAGCGAAAGCAGCGATGAATATCTTACCGTATTCGTCAAAGAGCTATCTCAAGCATTTCATTCAAAAGGACTATTCGTCAGTCAAGACGTAGCCCCTTTCAATACAGATTACAACTTGAAAGAACTGGCAAAATACAACGACTACCTCTTCCTTATGGCCTACGATGAACACATGATACTAGGTGAAGCCGGACCAATCAGTTCGCAACAATGGATTCAGGCAGCAGTAGATAATTTGACAGAAAAAGTTCCTGAAGAAAAAGTAGTATTAGGATTGGGAGCTTATGGCTACGACTGGACAGACAAAGGTAATGAAAATACGAGCATTTCTTACAGAGAAGCATTATCTACAGCCTCTGATACAGAAGCTAAAATAATCTTCGATGAAGACACTTACAACTTGAATTATGCCTACGAGGACGATGATAACGTTGTCCATCAAGTATACTTCACAGATGCAGCAACACATTTTAACACCATGCGTTTCGGCACTGAATACGGACTAGCAGGATTTAGTGTCTGGCGTCTGGGTAGCGAAGATAGCCGGCTTTGGCAGTTCTATAATAAAGATTTATCTCACAGTGCTGCGGCAAGATTTCGCATTGGTGGTTTAGAAAACCTATCGGGTAGTGACGATGTAAACTATATTGGAGACGGTGAAGTACTTGACGCTCTATCAACTCCGCATCCAGGGAGCGTAAATATTGAGATGGACAATTCAAATATTTTAATTTCTGACGAAGATTATCTCTCAATACCGTCTTCGTACCAAATACGCAAATTCGGAAAAGCAGGAAAGAAACAATTATTATTGACTTTTGACGATGGCCCTGACGAGACTTGGACTCCAAAGATATTAAACATACTTTCGAAATATAACATTCATGCGGCCTTTTTTATGGTCGGCCTACAAATAGAAAAGAATTTGCCGCTGGTAAAGCAGATTTATGAAAGAGGCCACTATATAGGAAATCACACTTTCACACACCGTAATGTAGCGAAGAATACTCCAGAACGAACTTTCATGGAGCTTAGTCTTACCCGATTGCTGATAGAATGTATCACAGGACATAGCACCATTCTATTCCGTGCACCCTACAATGCAGACAGTGATCCGGCAAGTATGGAAGAAATTGTTCCCATCGTTTTGGCCCGACAACAAAACTATTTGGACGTAGGTGAATCTATCGACCCGGAAGACTGGCAAGTAGGTATCACGGCTGACGAAATATTCAAACGCGTAATAAAAGGAGTAGAACAAGGCAATGGAAACATTATTCTATTGCATGATGCAGGAGGAGATACGAGAGCCGAAACTGTAAAAGCCTTGCCTCGAATTATTGAGTATCTAAAGAAAGAGGGCTATTCCTTTATTACTTTGTCTCAATTTTTGGGCAAAACACGTGACCAGCTGATGCCTTCTATCCCAAAAGGGGAAGAATACTATGCCATGCAAGCCAATCTTACGTTGGCAACAATCATATACGAAATAACAAACTTCCTTACCGCTCTCTTCATTATCTTTATTATATTGGGCATAGGGCGTTTACTATTTATGCTGATACTTACCATCCGAGAAAAACGTAAAGACAAAAGACTAACATTCAGCGCCACCGATTTTAATAATGCTCCACTAGTGTCTATCATAGTACCGGCTTATAATGAAGAAGTGAATGCTGTGTCGTCACTAAAAAATCTTTTGGAACAAGACTACCCAAACTTCAACATCATCTTCATTGACGACGGAAGTAAAGATGAAACTTTCAAAAGAGTATGTGAGGCTTATTCTGACAATTCCAAGATGAAATTGCTGACAAAGCCTAACGGTGGTAAGGCATCAGCATTAAACTACGGAATAGCAAATACCGATGCCAAATATGTCGTTTGTATTGATGCCGACACTAAACT
>JAAYUD010000014.1 GCA_012517855.1 Bacteroidales bacterium | reverse complement strand
GATAATGTGACAGGAAGTACTGGAACATCAAGAGACTGCAGAGCCACCATCCAACCTGAATAGTTCATACTTGAGTTCGGCATAAGCAGAAAGGTAAAAAGCTATTCAAATAGATAAAGGTGCTGTGCCAGAGAGTGAAATAATGACGAATCTTGTATTGTTCCATTTTAATCATCGCGCGGTCTGAGTCTTTGAAAACAAACCTAAATAAAACACTTATCAGATATGAAGCCGTTGAAACAAATCAATTCGCCTTCTTTTGATTTCTTATCCCGAGCTCAAGTATTATTGCAATAGAAATCAACATTGATATTTATGATCGTTTTTATCACTTCCAACATTCGAACATTAATTCGTTGGCTATCTCAACTTTTAGTTATACTTTTGATATTCAAAATAATGAAAAAATGAAGAAATTGATATTCCTATTTATCAGTCTACTATTCGTCTTTGCAGGTTGCCATTACCCTGCACCGAACACCAATGTAAAAGGGATGAAACCTTTTACCAGAGATTCCCTGACCTATCTTTACAAGTGCCATTATACATTCAACACTAATTTTGAAGTTTCCGTCGATTCGATACGCTTGGCTTGCCTGCCTATCGAAGGTGATTCTGTCACGATCCATAAAGGTGACAGAGTAGTTGTTGCAGATTTTGCCACCCACCCTAACGATGCAAAAGATAGCCTGTGGGTAAAATTGGCACATTCCGAAGAAACACAAGGCTGGTTACATTCTAAAGATATCGTCCAATATTTCACTCCAACCGATAGTATTTCACAATTCATCCATTTTTTCAGTGACACACATGCCGTCTATTTCATCGCCATTCTAATGCTTTTTATCATTGCCTACTTCCTGCGCCTAGCCTTGCGCAAACGTATTAGTTTGGTGTTCTTCCAAGACATTGATAGTCTATATCCAATATTCCTCTGTTTTCTCATGGCTTTTGCTGCGACTCTCTACGAAACGATGCAGAAGTTTGCGCCTAGTACCTGGCAGCACTTTTACTTTAACCCCACTCTCTCACCTTTTCACGTTCCATTCATTCTCTCGGTTTTTTTACTCTCGTTATGGCTATTCGTTATCATTTCAGTAGCTGTGCTCGACGACATCTTTCGTCAATTACGTTTATCATCCTCATTCTTTTATCTATTAGGATTGCTTGCTTCATGCGTTTTTTGTTACTTCTTCTTTATCCTTGCTACATCTATCTATGTGGGTTATCTATTTCTGCTTATATTCTTCTTCATTTTCTGCAAACGAGCTTTTACCGGCACTCGACTATACCACTATCGGTGCGGGAAGTGTGGACAGAAAATAAAAACAAAAGGTGAATGTCCCTATTGTGGAGCTATTAATGAATAATTCGGAAATCCCGTACTTTGCATTTCATCATGGTTTTAGATAAGCAAAAACAAGTTCACTAGATTACCAATAAATACCCTATAATAAATGAGACTGCATGTTGAATTGCAGTCTCATTTTGTTTAACCATATCACAATAACTAATGGAGTATTTCACAATACGCCATTATAACTTATACTATTAACAACTGTAGTCTAATATCATACCTTCCATTCAATCATCTATTTGATAATGACAATTATTCATTTTATTATTTAGGAGATGTCATGGTTACTGTAATACGGTTATTTTGTTTATAAAGGTCTGCAGCAAAATTCTGAATATCTTTTGCTGTAATGTTTTTTAGTACCGAATCATAATTCACACTAAAATCAACTCCCAAGAGCCACTGTTGCGTAAGTATACTCATCCAATAAGCATTTTCTTTTACCATCTCAGCATGCTTTTTCAACTTATATTCTACCACCTTCTCCAAATCTTTAGCATCAGGCCCATTCTTTATCATATTTTGCAGCCCCTCTGCAACAAGTTTCATCGCCAAATTCTTCTTTTCGGGAGCTGTTGAAAAACTGATTTCCAACATCGCCTGCTGTTTCGGATAAGAATTCAAGCCACATTGGCAATTCACAGAATAGGCAGCGCCGGCATCTTCGCGAATTGTTTTGGTATATACAATATCAAGTAGTTGTCCAAGCATATCAGACATCATACTGTTGCGCTGTGTCTGTTTTTCATCGCCAGTCAACATCATAAACACTTGTGATTTTGGAGTTTCCTGCTGTTTATCAAATTCGTTGGTAATTACACCTGGACGAACGAACATCATCTTTTTAGAATCTTCTTTTTTCCCACTCGATGGCAATGAAGCGATATACTTTTCAAGATAAGGTTTCAATATAGCTTCATCTACATTACCGACAAAGAAGAAAGTGAAATCACCCGCATCCTTGAAACGTTCTTTATACATTTCGAGAATCTTATCGTAATTTATCTTATCAACCATATATTCTTTCATCCGCATCGTTCTGGGGAGATTACCATAAATACACTTGGTTATACTATCTTGATAAGCCGAATTAGGATTCATAGCCTGATTCTTGAGTTGTGATTTAAGTTGTATCTTGTAAGAATCGAAAGCATTCATATCTTTACGAGGTGAGGTAAACGTCAAATAGACCAGTTGCATCATTGTTTCCAAATCTTTAGGAGAGCAACCGGCACTAACTCCTTCCGTAGTCAGAGAGATACTGGCTTGTGCCGATGCCATCTTTCCGGAAAGAGCCTTTTGCAAGTCAATCGTGCTAAACTTTCCTAGACCTCCAACAGTAGCTACGCCGATATTCTTTATATCTATGATATCATTATCAGAAAAAAGTGAAGTTCCCCCTTTACTGACAGCCTGCATACTTATCGCATCTTTTTTGAAATCCGTTTTCTTTATCACAACCTTCACTCCGTTAGACAGAGTCATTTCGGTTGTTCCCATTACAAGATTTTTCTTCGTAGAAAGTATTTTGCCGGCTTTCGGTTGAGTCGCTAGCAACGGCTCGTTAGTCATCTTATCAACATAAGCAGCCAATTTTTCTGTTCTTACGTCATCCATGATAGAGAGTAGTTTCTCTTTAGTCGGAATAGTCAAACCTGCTTTATCCGGAGCGGTAAGTGCAATAACAATATTATGATCGGTTACCATCTTGTTCATCATAGTATTAACAGCCGAGAGAGATATTTGCGAAGCTATCGCATTATAAAGACGATAGCTTTGTTCAATACTTGCCATCGGAGCATGATCCAAGAAATTGCGTACACACGCATTAACATAACTGCTGCTTTTCTGTTTATCACGCTCATTGTAGGCAGATTCCAACTGTCGCAAGAAGTTTATACGCATCCGATCATATTCTCCTTGAGTAAAGCCGAATTCTTTTGCACGATAGACCTCCCGAAGCATCGCTTTGAATCCACCTTCTATATCGCTTTCTTTGCAACCCACCGATGCTGTAAAAGCGTCTTTCGTTTTTGCCACAAAAAAAGTTCCATACCCCACTCCCGCTCCAGTAAATGGAGGATTGGGCTTCTGCATCATCTCTTCGTAACGGGCATTAAGCATCATATTGACCATATCCGAAATATAATCCTGCGCCAAATACTGAATACTATTTTTCATTTTATCCGGTACGGCGTCATGCTTAAAGTATACAGTAGCTCCGACACCGGTCGTTTCTTTATCCTTACCGATAAAAACAATAGGAGCTTCATTATCGGGTACAGGATAATCAAGTCTCGCAGCGCCATTCGGTTGGGCAGGAATATCTGCAAATATACTTTTTATTTTAGCCTCAACTTCATCTACATTGATATCTCCTACGACAACAACTCCTTGCAGATCCGGACGATACCATTTTTCATAATAATCGCGCAATACTTGCGGTTTAAAATGCATCACCACGTCCATTGTTCCTATGGGCATCGAATCCGCATATTTACTACCCGCAAGAATAATGGGCATCATTGCCTCCTGAAGACGTTGCCGAGCACTATTTCGCATGCGCCATTCTTCATTAATAACGCCCCTTTCCTTGTCTATCTCCTTCGGATCGAGTGTCAAATCGTTCGACCAGTCATGAAGAATCAGCAGGCAAGAATCAATGGCACCGGTAGCCGTTGTCGGTACGTTATCTATATTATATACCGTTTCATCGACAGCAGTATATGCATTGAGATTTTCGCCGAACTTCACCCCGATCGTTTCGAGATAATGGATCATCGAATTACCGGGAAAATGTTTCGTACCATTGAAGCACATGTGCTCCAAAAAGTGAGCTAATCCACGTTGTTGAGGTTCTTCTTGAATAGCACCTACCTTTTGAGCAATATAAAAGAATGCACGCTTTTCGGGCAACGCATTATGACGAATATAGTAAGTCAGTCCATTATCCAGTTTACCAACCCGAATAGAAGGATCGACAGGAATAACAGAAATTGGCAGTTGTTGTGCCTGTATAGACAGGACACAACATACCGCCAATAGAAACGAGAGAGAGAGATTTCTTTTATGTACCATAAATTATTTCTTAATATATAATTATACGTTGAGAGTTCCCAATTGGGCACCTTTTAAATAATATTTTCTCATTTTTTATACTTTCAAAGAAAAGAGCATGCCATAATTCACCTTTTTAACGAACCCCAATAATTTGGTTAAACTAGTTCGTTCTGAAGTTTACACAGATTCCACCAAGAAGAGCAACAACAAATAAGAAGAACCACATAATAGGTATTATACATAAAAACTCCAATATTCATAATAACTTCAAGAACCATTTCAATACCTAAGCATTATTTTCAAACAGCCCCTCTCCTCGCATAATATCATTTAAAAAGATACTTTTATTTAAATATTTCTTTGAGCTTTGTTTGAAGTTCCTCTCCACGCAAATCTTTGGCAATAATCTTACCATTTTGATCAATAAGTACAGTTGCCGGAATACTTCTAACATTATAAAGAGCAGCACCCGCACTCTGCCAACCTTTAAGATCGGACATCTGTGGCCAAGAAATTCCAAGTTTCCGAATAGCGCCTGCCCATGCTGCTGCATCGCTATCAAGAGATACACCTACTACAGCAAAGCCCTTGTCTTTATATTCGTTGTATGCTTTAATCACGTTGGGCATCTCTTGACGGCAAGGTCCACACCAAGAAGCCCAAAAATCTACCATAGTCACCTTGTTTTTACCTACAAAATCGGAAACCTTGATGAGTTTTCCTTCTGGAGTATTCAGTGCGATATCTGTATAATTACGACCTAAAGCTGTATTTTCTTCAATTCTCCTTTGCTGTATAAGCGACATATATAAGACATCTCCTGGACAAACTTTCTTCATCTTATCCATAATAGTTTGAATAGTCGCTTTGTTAAGCTGTGACATCATCATTTCTAACAGCACGTCACTAGTACCAGATGGCAATTTGTCAATAATAAACTTAACAGCATACGCTGAATCTTCTCGGTTAGAATTATTTTCTTCTTTTCTCATTGCACTACGTTCTTTCATTTTGATCAAATGATTGTTATACTCTAACCATAAATCATTATTATAACTACCAGTAACAGTACTAAATTTTACATTTTCCATCACTTTCATTTCAAACCTTTCATTACCAAGAATAAATGGAAATATTATTGTTTTTCTGTTCTTAGAAGCAACTATACATCTCAGTTTTGCAGTATCTGTTTTACCCTTAAAATGGAATTTCCCATTTGTTACAATACTAGTATCTTCACGCATTAAATATAAGCCCTTTAATGCACAAATGCACACAGTATCACCATCAATAAGGCCTTCTACTGTTCCGGATATTATATATCCAGGTATTCTCTTTGCATTAATTACTCTTGCATTTTGAGCATATATACTAGTATACATTATTGCTACTAATATGAATAATAAATATTTTTTCATCTTAAATATATAAAATAACAAATTAAATTCATTGTGAATCGCGAACGAAGCGAACGCTAAACATGTTATTACAAGTAGTACTATATCGAAAGACCATAGGTGAATTATAAAAGATTTTACGATAAAAAACCATACCATCACTTTTAGCCGTATCTTTTGTAGATGTCCAATAAAAGCCATAATCATTCATTAAACGAAACATAAAATATGAAGAAGTCACTGTTGTACGATATCCTCCACATAAAAAGTTCAAATTAGTACCTGTACTCTCTTGCTTCATTAGTATAGCTGCGTAACTTCCTCTCCAATTAAGAGCATTTGCTTCTTTGTCGGTCATCCCTAATGTTTTTTCCAACGTTTTCCAATCTTCATCTGTCGGTACACGCCAACCTTTTGGCGCGGCTTCCAATGCTCCAGCGTAAGTATATAAATAACCGTATTTTTCCCATTGGGCAGAATCTATATAACCACCACTACTCAAAGTATATACTGAACAATTACCATCATTAGTATTATAATGTGAATTTTCAACTGTCCAATCCAGTCCATTGTAACGAACCCAATGATATACATATCCGTCTCGAGTATCTGTCATCACACCGCTAGCGTCAGGCTTTACCACAGGAATTACTTCATTTTCGTTGTTACTGCATGCATACCATAATAAAGCTAACATTAAAGCACACAATATTTTATATAAGTTTTTCATTATAATATAAATTAAAATACATATCCAAGATTTAAAAGAATTGTTTTCATTATCTGGTATTTGTTCATCACTACAGGATAATTCCCATAAAGAGCATTTACTTCGTCATCTGTTTTAGTAACGACCAATTTTACATAAGAATTTATATCATCACTTTTAGAGGGAAAACAACCATACACTATAAAAACATTCGCAAAATAATAAGGAACAATAAATCCAGACTGTTCCAAAAGTATCATATTTGCATCACCATTTATTGGAGTTATACCTGAATATTTTTCATACAGAGAATTGCCATATTTTGTAAAGGACTCTAATAACGAAGAAGACTGTTTATTTATCTTATTCATTAATATACCACTCAGTAACGATTGAGCAAAATCATGCAGTTCTTTATCGTCTAGATTAGATAATCCAGACATAGCTATAGCCGTACAGCGATCTCCGACAGCATAAGAATCATCTCCTTTATAAGTATAAGTTACCCCCTCATCAACCGTTTTATACTCAGATATATTTTTTATCAATAACCACGAAAACGGACGTAGCTTCGCAGATAAATGAGGAAGGATATTTGATTCCAAGAATGTAACGGCAGCCTTCTTATCATCAAAAGATTCAATATATTTATAAGTATATTTCTCCGGCATAGTAGCAGACGTCATCATATACCCAATATCAACCGTTTCAGTAAAATAGCCATTATTACCATCTCTATCTTTACTTAATAACTCATGACGCAAAGTATCATTAAAGAGCAAATAACAATTATTTTTCTTATAAAAATCCTGTCTCAAAATAGATACAGGATCAGTAGCACTACTATCTGCCGCATAATAATTTTCCTTTACATTACTAGGAGTCAATTCATCCTCATTACTACATGCACATAATAGCAATACAATAAAACTACATAATATTAACTTATATATTTTCATATCATCAGTTGTTTAATTTTGTAACGGTATAAGTACGAATAGGGAGAATATTATTTTCCATTCCAACATTAAAATCAATAACTTCTTGTGGGATCGGTAATACATACGCAGCGTCATAAGGTTTTAATATAAATGTATGATATTCTGTTTTCACTATAGAGTTAAAACTTTCATAATAATAATATTTATGAACAATTTGCTTTGATTCCGGATATTTTTCACAAACAGCATACCTCCGAAGATCGAACCAACGCTGACCTTCCAATGCCAATTCTTTTCGACGTTCATCCCTAATAATTTCCACCAAGTCTTGACCCGTAGCGGTTACTAAATAATCACTACCTGATTTATACCTAGCCCCGCGTAATATATTCAATGCGCTTCGAGCTTCATCTTCTTTACCTAAATACGCATCAGCCTCCGCTTTTGTCAAGTAAGCCTCAGGTGATCGAAAAAGAAATTTATCAGAGATTTCAGTTTTCTCACCATTATAAGGAGCATTATAATCATACCAACCATAATACTTATTACTTGATGCAGTTGAAGAAGACACAGAAGCTAGTTTAGTATATCCAATATAATTATTATAATGCCACCAAAATGCTATTTTACGCAAATCATTGTCATCATAACTATTGTATAAGCTATCCGATACTTGAAATCCTTTATATCTAAAAGTTGTTACACATGGTAATGAATTTCCACCCATAGAAAAAATAGTTTCAATTGAAGATTTTGATAAAAAACCACTTCCTACAGCCAAATTATTCAATGGCATGATCTGTGGATTTGCATCAATCACCTTCTGAGCATACTCTGCAGCTTTATCCCAATTTTGCATATAAAGATAAACCCGACTCAAAAGAAATCTAACAGCAGTTACGCTAGCGCGATAGACAGAAATAGGAGAACCTGTTTGCGATAAATCCGATTCAGCCTGATTTAAATCAATAAGAATTTGGTCATATACTTCCTGAACAGTATTACGATCGAAATATTTATCTTCAACATTCTCCGATAATTTTATCGGAACACCTAAATCAGTTTTTGCAGTAGACGGATTATAAGGTTTGCCGTATAAATTAACCAGCCAGAAATAATAATATGCACGCAAAAAATGAGCTTCACCATCAACTTTTAAAGTTCCTATTTTATCTTCTTGTGTAGAATGAGGCACTTTTTTATCACTATATATGATATTATTTGCTACATTAATTAATTTATAAATTTCTACCCAATTTTCATTTTCAATGTTATACCCTGTATATGTCTCATTAGTTCCAGAACGTTGTTGCCATGTATAATATCCAAAGACTCTCTCTTTAGAGTTAGGTTGTTCAGTTGAATTCATATCTGCTCCATCAACACATTCACACAATTCATCTCCCAAGAAGTGAATGAAATATTGATTATCAGGCGTATTATATACCCATTCCGATAGTTTAATCGGCATATAACAACTACCAATTAGCACCTCATTTAAATCTTTCCATGATTTAACATAATAAGTATCTTGCGAATGTTCTTTTAAAAAATCTGAACAGCCAGATAAAAAAGGCACACAGATGATTAATATATATAAATAATATTTCATACTAAAAATCCTCTCTTATTTTAAAATTCCAAATTAATTCCAAATGTATAAATCGGAGTATCTGATAATCGGACTTCTGCAAAACCTGATTGAGTAGGAGCTTGGCCTTTCAATGCTTTAGCACAAAACGAATATAAATTAGCTCCTGAAAGAGTAAGTGCAATACGATGGAACTTACACTTATCCAATAATTTTCTTGGAAGTTCATAAGTTAAACTAACATTGGCGATACGCAAATAATTGGCACTAACGACTCGTAGATCAGAATAATCATACATTTCCCACGAATTATTTGCTATTATTACACCTGCATACTCCCCTGATGATACTGATGAATAATTAGCACTATATTTATCATAATTAACATCACATTTACTCATAATTGAAGGAATGTTAGTATGTAATTCATCTCCAGGTTTTTTCCATCTTTTAAGTAATGTTCTATTTAAATTATATTCGGGATAAATACTCCCAGGATTACTTGAACCACTACTTGCTTGTGAATAAATACGAAATAATCGAACTTTGGCTCCTAAGCTATAATTCATTAGAACTCCTAATCGCCATGATTTATAACTAAATGTATTACTAATACTACCCGAAATATCAGGATCCCTCCTTCCAGAAGCAACCAAGACCTTATTATATGTAGCATTTTTACTCAAACCCATTAAATCAGTACAACGATCTTCCCAATCATCAAACAAAGGACCTCCATCTGTAGGATCTAGGCCAACAAATTTATATGAATAAAAAGTACTGACAGGTTTGCCTTTTACAATAGCATTTCCATTTAGATAATCGCTCAAGGAATAAGTATCTACACCTGGAGCTGCATCCATTTTATTTATTACCTTAGAAAACGAACCTGACAAAATCCAATTAACATTACGATTCGACATTGGAACGATAGTAAAAGAGAGATTATAACCACTATTTGAAATTGCACCTGAATTGACTATATAAGATGTATATCCGTTGATGTCTGAAATATTTTTATTCATAAATGCATTTGTGGTTCGTTTATAATAATATTCGCATAAAAACATAAGACGGTTATTAAATAACGACGCTTCCAATCCGAAATTTAGCAAACGCGTTTTCTCCCATTTCAAATAGGGATTAGCGAATCCACTTACAGTTGAATATAGCTCATTATAATATGTATCCAAAACACCTTTTTGCAATGTCATTTCAGCAGTTTGTCCATCTATCATATTTCCCTGTTCACCATATGAAGATTTCAAGCTCAAATTATTCAACCATTTAGTTTTAATATTAAAAATACTTTTAAAATCAGCTAATCCCGAAACTGACCACACTGGCAATATTTTTTTATTACTACGACTTCCAAATTTATTTGAACCGTCATAACGTGCATTTGCATTGATCGTGAAGTAATTTTCATAGCTATACGTTAATGTCCCATAGATTGACAATAAATTAGTGAGATTATCAGTAATCGTTGGTTGAGAATTTTGAACTAGCCATGCATAATAAGCTGTATAGTTAGTAGGAATATATGTTACAAATTTTTCCCCTCTATCTAAGTAATAGCCACGATTATCTATGCTAAATCCTCTATAGCGTACTGAATTCACTTCAGAACCAATAGCTATATTAATATTATTTTGTTTGTTACAACCAAAATATCTATTAATATTCGCCTGGAAACGAGCCATATACGACTCGTTATGAATCGTTTTCTGAGACAATTCACCTCCGTATGGCATGTCACTATAATTTGGAGGCGTATCACCATACTCAGAATATCTAAGAGTTGATGCATACCAACTTTTCTCACCCCACCAACCTTCAACATTTGTATTTGAATTTGTATAAGAAAAAACGCCTTCTAAATTGAACCATTCAACCGGATGATACCTTAAATTTGATGTGGCAGTGATGCTTGTAATATTTTGTTTTACATAACTATTATCCAACTCATTTAAAAAATTGAATTTATAACTATAGCTATCAGACACTTTATTATAATAATAATATGTACCGTCATCATTATATGCAGGTATTACACGACTGGTATTATAAGCATAATCTATAGGATTAAGATTCGATTGATTGTATTTCCTCTTATTACTATATGCATTAATATTTAATGATATCTGAAAATCTCTATTTAAAGTAAAATCCATGTTTGAATTAATAGTATAACGTTCATCATCATTATTGTTTATCACATCATCACCGTTTGTATACCCCAATGAAGTGTAATAACGAAGTTTATCCGTACCTCCTGAAATATTAACTGAATGATCAGTTGAGAAAGAATTATGGCATAGAAATTTAAACCAATCTGTATTTTGAGTTTCATATTTAGCAACTTGTCTTTCGAATTCAGATTCTGTATAAAGACCACTATAATATTTTTGAATAGCATCTTCATAACCGATACTCGTCATATTGCTTGGAAATGCATAGTGCTGTTCCACAAGTTCTCTTGATATTTCTGTACGCTCTTTAGAATTCATTAAATTAATCTTACGATCTGTATAATAAGGACGACGGCGAAATGATCCATTGAAATTATACGAAACAATCGGTTTACCTACACGACCTTTCTTTGTTGTAATCACAATAACCCCATTCGCTGCACGTGTACCATAAAGAGCTGTTGCTGCTGCATCTTTCAGAACATCTAAACGATCAATATCTTGAGGATTCAAACCTGAAATAGCATTACCAATTCTATTTATATAATCAGGATCATTTAAAACATCGGCAGAAAGATTTACAGGATCATTAACAATAACACCATCTACGACCCATAACGGTTCACGATTACCAATCAGGGTTGAAGTCCCACGGATACGAATCTTCGGAACTGAGTTGATTTCACCACTGCTATTAGTCACAATCATATCTGGTATACGTCCTTGCAGCATCTGATCTAAAGAGCTGACACCAGGTATCATCAGATCTTTCATGCTCATAGAAGTGACAGAACTTGTCAGATTACGACGATCGATTTGTTGATAACCAGTTACAACAACCTCATTCAATTGGCTGCTCGTTTCTTTCAATGTAACATTAATCGTTTTCTCGTCAACATTACAATTAACAGATACCACTTCAGTTTTCATGCCAATAAAAGAGAATAGCATCGTTTCTTTATTCCCTTTTCCAACATTAATAGCATACATACCATTTGCATCAGTCATAACGCCGTATACATGATCTTTGAAAACTACACTCACTCCCGGCAAGGGCTTATCCGAAGTATCGACAACTTTACCACGGATAATAGTGACAGCGCCCCCCGGACGTGTGACGTTACGAGGTTGCTGCCGCTGGATGACCCGACGATATACAATAATAAATTTGCCATTCACCTTCATCTGATAAGGCAATCCTTTCAACAAAGTCAAAACGGCATTCTGAATAGATTCCTTTTTAATATTCACTGTCACCTTAAATTGATTCAACTCATCATAGTTGAAATTCAGTTTATACTCAGACTGACGTTCTATCTGAGTCAGCGCTTCGGACAGAGGCATCTCTTTACAAGAAAAAGACACCTTTTTCTCTTGTGCAAAACCGTTTGCACTCAACATTAGAAAACAACATAGAACAGAGAGAAGTATACAACTTCCCTTCCATCGGGTTTGTTTTTCTTTCCTATGCATAATACTTTAATTAGGGTTTTGGGTTTATAAATTTAACTCTCTTTTATATGAATTACACAGATTTCTCTAATCGGGTACTAAAAAAATGATATTTTTTAAAATTAAACGCAAAATACCACTACCAAATTACTCTATTTTGCCACTGACTGAAATAATATGGATAAAGAAACATCAACGTTTTATGATAGAATTAAAGCCAATCACTGCAACCGGCAAAAAAACGTTGTTCAATAGATGCTAAACTGTTTTGAATTCTTTTGCCCTCTTTTTGAATCTCAATATATTCTCGATAAAAATGCAAACGCAGGGACTAAATACATATTTATTTTTATCTATTTGTGGTTTGAGGCACATTTCTAATATTCGGTTCAATTACAAAAGTTAACTACGTGAAGTATAAAAGCACTCTAATATTAACAAATTAAATACCCCTATGCTAAAAATTCAAGGTTTTGCCATTTTATGGATGATACTAGATGTTCTCCTTTTGGCTGTATGTACTTACATCGTTTATCTCATTGTTAGATATGTAAAGAGAAAAAACAAGAAATAAGATCGTCCGGTTACTCTTATCTCTTACCTTATTTTCATCCGATAACCCGAAAGACAACTCAAATTTTAGAAGCCATTTTGAATTTTTATCGAAAGTCCTTTGAGGTTATTTTTGAGCGAATTTATAGGATTTGTTTCGAAGGTTTAGCGGACTAAATCGAGAAACAAACCCGAGAAAGGCGCCAAAAAGAGATCAAAAGAATTCAAAACAGCTTCTTAGTCATTTGAGCAAACTAGAGCATAACAAATGCCCTATCTACTGCTCATTGCCAACCGATTCATTGAGCTATGAGCTGCAAAAATAAGATAAACACCAAAAAAACTAACGTATCTCGCGACCATAACTTCCGTTAGTTATTGCTG
Organism: Bacteroidales bacterium; assembly: GCA_012517855.1. GTDB lineage: Bacteria > Bacteroidota > Bacteroidia > Bacteroidales > Bacteroidaceae > JAAYUD01. The sequence goes on along the minus strand of JAAYUD010000014.1, from coordinate 273 downwards.
TAACTAACGTTAGTTATCATGACAACTAACGTTAGTTTCTCCTGCGACATACGTTAGTTACCGCTGCGACATACGGTTGATTTTTGGCACTCGGTACGTGCCATACCCCGAAAAGGGAAGTGGCGAAGGTGCGGATACCGGTGCGAATGATGGGTGGAACGAAGTCGTTTCGTGTTGTCTTATTTTACTAAAAGTGTCGCATGTGTCGCATAGGAATCCTATAAACTTAATATTTTTTTTATCGACATATAATACGTTTATCATTATGATACT
>JAAYUD010000001.1 GCA_012517855.1 Bacteroidales bacterium | reverse complement strand
TTGTAAAGATTATTCATAATAGCCAGTTCGACTTATCGTTTTTGATGTACCGCTTTCCTTGCCGACCGAAAAATATTTGGGATTCGATGCTGGTCGAGCGCGTTATTTTTAATGGGCAGAACTTAGGAAATGCGCTTGACGAGGTAGCAGCCCGACGATTGGGGGTGTTACTAAACAAAGAAACCCGTGAAAGTTTCATTGGGTATGAAGGGGAGTTGACTGAAGAACAGTGCCAGTATCTTGAGCAGGATGTTATTCACCTGCCAGCAATCATGGAAAGTCAGAAGAAGGACATTGCAGAACGAGGACTAGGGAAGATTGTATCTCTTGAGAATGGGGTTGCTGTACCTATCGCTGAGATGAATATTGCTGGTATTGGCTTTGATTTAACGTTATGGGATGAGACTCAGAAACAAATAGAAGATGTGTTAGGCGCTTTAAATCAGCAGTTATTGGACTTATTGGGGGATGAGTTTTTTATTGAAGTAGAGAGAACCAAAAAAGGTGAAAAGTATACTCAAAAGATTGTTTTAAATGATATTAACTTAGGTTCTCATGCTCAATTAAAAGTAGTGTTACATAAGTTAGGAATGAAAGTTCAGAATACTGCCCGACCTACTTTAGAGCGGTATTCTGAGAAAAGTGAGTTTGTAGCTCAGTTGCTAGAATATAAGCGTTGGTTAAAAATGTCAACGTGGCATTGGGACGATATGATTAATCCTGCCACACATAGGATACATCCTGATTGGAACCAGATTGGGACAATTACAGGTCGTTTAAGCTCTAACATTCAACAAGTTCCAAGACCATCTCCTGGTCGTCCTAATATGCGTAATTTGTTTAGACCAAAAGAAAATCATAAGTTTATAATTATAGACTATGGGCAACAGGAACCGCGTATTTTGAGTTTTGTAAGCCAGGATCGTAAGATGATTGAGGCTGCAAATGAGAAGGATATTTATATTGCTTTTGCACGGGCAATATGGAACGAGGAAATTGAAAAGAAAGATCCTCGTCGTCAACTCGCAAAGATGGGCGTGCTGGCAACTACTTATGGTGGATCACCGGATGGTTTAGCGCCAAAACTGGGTATTACTGTAGATGAGTGTTTTGAATTTCAACAGGCAGTCAAGCGTGCTTTTCCTACGGCGTATGCGTGGGGGAACAATCAGTTACGTATAGCAAAATCTCGCGGATATGTTACGAGTGTTTTGGGCAGGCGTGCCTACTTTCCAGATATAAGGACTAAAAAAGATTGGCAGATTGCAAATGACGCTCGAAATTATCCGATTCAGATGACGGGTGCTGATCTTCTTAAGGCATCTACGATACGTATCAGTAACATAATTGAAGAACATAAATTTGACGCCTGCGTTGTATTGATGTATCATGATGAGGTAGTATTAAGCGTAAATAAAGATCATGGAGAAGATTTATTTGTTCTTGCGACCGACGCCATGCAAAAGGTCGGTAGTGAGATGTGCCCTGGTGTTCTTTTCCCTGTAGAGGGTAAGTTATCAGATCAATGGGACCATTAGTATATATTATTATGAAGGAGATTTATTATGTTGACTGAAGAAGAAATTCGCATTTTGTCTGAAGCTAAAGAGTCCAACAAGCACTGGTTCCACGCAGTATGTGAAGCCGGAAATAAAATGGTAGAGCGTCGGGCCAAATACGCGGGCCAAAATCATCCTTATTTTAA
>JAAYUD010000013.1 GCA_012517855.1 Bacteroidales bacterium | reverse complement strand
TGCAAATGTTAGAGACGTTTCAACGTTAGCCAATGGATGTCCTGACGGCTGTCTCACTATCAAATTGAGTCCACGTATCAAAGAACGTACTACCACCATCATGGCTCCGATATATCGTAGGTTCATACAGAGCAGTGCGGAGTCACCTTCTTTTAGTCCGAGGTATTCGCAAGTGAGGCGTGCGCTTTGCATCATCTTGTTTTTTTCAACTTGAAGTGTTTTCGGCGTGCCTGTAGAGCCTGAGGTGTGTACGGCAATGTAATCCGATTCGTCGAACCATCTTTGTAGAAAGTTGAAGACATCGGGCAACGGCATTTCTACATCGGTGCTCTTAATGGCTGCTATATCTTGGGCTGTCAACGTCTTGCCATCAAGTATCAGTGCTTGTTTGTCTCTGTCGAATATCATTTGCTCTCGGGTATGTACCATAAACAATCTTTTCGTATTTCGAGTGGCATTTCTATATTGTCCGTGAATAGCATGCCCGTGCCGAGACCTTGGGGCAATGGATTATTGAATGTGGCACACCATTGTGCTACTGCATTCAGTCCTAGATTTGATTCGAGTGCCGAAGTAATCCACCAGCCTATCTGTCTTTGTTCTGCTTCACGAATCCATTCTTCGCCACCCATTATACCGCCATGTAGTGAGGGCTTTATAATAATATATTGGGGATGAATATCTTTCAATAGCTTTTGTTTCATTTCAAGAGTATTACATCCGATAAGTTCTTCGTCCAGTGCTATTGGCAGAGGCGTTTTCTCGCAGAGCTGTGCCATTTCTTCCCATTGCCCGGCGCGTATGGGTTGCTCGATGGAATGTAAATCCAATTCGGCGAGGCGCTTCAACTTATTTAAAGCATCGCTGGAGTTGAATGCTCCGTTGGCATCAACTCTTAGTTCTACTTCCTTGGCCGAGAAATGTTGCCTTATATATTTCAACAGCGACAGCTCTTCGTCGAAATTGATGGCACCGATCTTTAGTTTGATACATCTGAAACCAGCTTCCATTTTGGTCTCTATACGTTGGAGCATTTCTTGATAATTACCCATCCAAATCAGTCCGTTGATGGGAATACCTGCTTCTCCACGTGAGAAAGATGTATTCCACAGCGCGGTGCTCTTCATTTCGTAGTGCCGCATTGCGGTCTCCAATCCGAATAAAATAGAAGGGTAGGAGCGAAGCGCTTCTTTATCAATTTCACCATTGTTTTCTTCTACTGTCCTACAGGCTGCTCGGAGTATATCTATGTAATTGGGAACATCGTCGCAACTCAATTGCGGTAATGGAGCGCATTCGCCAACGCCTTTGTGCATAGAGTCTTTGCTATCATAATATTCGATGTACCATACTTTACGGGTATTGTAAATACCTCTTGATGTTCCTGCCGGTTGCTTAAAATGCAGAAGTTTGGGTACTATATTTATTTTAATTTGGTTCATGATTTATAAATCAATCGTTGTTTTTCGAATTTGTACATACAAAGATAATACTTATAGACTTAAAAGAGTGGAAATAAAAGATGGAAATTCACGATAAATAAAGCTATCTTTGTGATACGTAAAACCTAAAATAGTGAAGTGATGATGAAACATAAATGTATTCAAGGCTTTATTTGCTGCTTTGTATTATTGCTTTTCATGTCTCCCATACAAGCGAAACATGTACTTAAAGTGCTGGCAATCGGTAATAGCTTTTCCGTCGATGCCGTTGAACAGAATTTGTATGAGTTGGCCGCAGCTGCCGGCGATAGTCTGGTAATAGGCAATGCTTATATTGGTGGTTGCTCTATCGATAGGCATTGGAGTAATGCCCAAACCCAGAAAGCCGAATATTCTTATCGCAAGGTGATAGGTGGTGTTTTGAAGTCAGAGGAGAATCGTTGTTTGGACGATATTGTCAAAGACGAGTCTTGGGATATTGTTACACTTCAACAGGCGAGTCCGTTGTCGGGCGATTATTCATCGTATGTCCATCTGGCCGACCTCATGAATTATGTACGTCGCACAGTCATCAACCCTGCTTTCAAATTTGCCTTTCACATGACTTGGGCTTATGCTCGTAATGCTACCCATCCGGGTTTTGTTACATACGGCAAGAATCAGGTGAAAATGTATCAGGCTATTCTACAAGCTGTTCATCAGGCAACGGCAGCCAATCATATCGACCGGATAATACCTTCGGGCATTGCTATTCAACGAGCCCGTGCCGTATTGGGCGATACGCTCAATCGCGACGGTTATCATCTTTCGTATACGGTAGGTAGGTATACGGCTGCTTGTACTTGGTGCGAGTTCCTTACCGGTAAGTCGGTAGTAGGAAATACATATCGTCCTTCTTCTGTATCTGCTACCGATGCAATGATCGCGCAATATGCTGCCCACGAAGCTATGGAAACAATATCAGATACCACCTTGGTTACTCCTAAGTTTTTTGTTGACGGAGCGTTTTACGGAGAATTTCCGATGACTGCCGAACACAAAAACTCTTATTTATTGTTTGGTAAAGGTGGAAAAGTACTTTTCTATTGCAAGAATGTGCAACTTACCGATGAGGATAAATTATACGCGATTCCGGATTTTAAAGTGAAAGATATTTCTGAGCTTCTTGATATGGTTCATCACTCAGACGAGACCCATGTATCAAAGATGCAAGATTCCAGTAGTAAATATATGAACCTCATTAATCAGAAAATAGCTCCTTTTAGCGTTGTCGATTGGAAAAAAGAAAAGTTCACAAATAAAAGAACTCTCACACGTCCGTTAATCTTAAACTTTTGGTATACCGGTTGTGGCCCTTGTATTCGTGAAATGCCTTTGATAAGCACTTGGATGGATATCTGTCCGGATGCAACCTACTTGGCTGTGACATGGAACAAAGCCAACGAAATTCGCAATATTGTGGAACGCCGTCATTTTCGTTTTCATCAGATAACAGACGATCATTCTCTGTCCAAAATGTTTAATGTACAATCTACGCCTACCACTGTATTGATAGACAAGCAAGGTGTGATTCGTTATATAATGGAAGGCACTAGTCAGCAAAAACGTGACTTGCTACTTGCCGAATTGGTGAAATTGTACAAAGAGTAGGGGGAGTCATTACAAAAAAAACCAAAAGTCTTTGTTGTGAAGCAACAAGGGCGTTCGGCTTTTTTTTATAGTTTCTTTAATTCTTTTATTTCATCGTTCAAGTCGCGTAAATCTTTCTTTATGCGCTTTCTCAAAAAGAGTGCTACAAAAACCAATCCGATGATGAATCCTGAAGCGAAACAGTAGAAGAGCATTAGGTCGATGTTGTAGAAGTATATCAGTGCCAAAAGAACGAAGATGCTAAAAAGGACAGAGATAAAAATGTTTGTCCAATAGATTGCTATCTTAAATCGGCATAGGTTCTCCAATACCTCTTTAGGCGAATATTTATTCATATCAATTCTGGCGAGTAGTCGGGTATTGAATACGGTGATAAATATCATGCCCATTGTGAGAGTTCCTATTGAGCGAACAGCCCAATCGCCCAATACGGATGGGTATTTTTGATTGAAGTAGTTGTTCATCAGAAACAATAGCACTGTAATGATGCCCATCTTGAGTGTATCTATGCTAACAATGCGGGCGCGAGTATTTTTTATTCTTTTGTTCAGTGCTTCGTGGGCCAATCGTTTGTTTTGCTCTTCCATCTCATCGGCTTTCTTGTTCAGAATGTTCCAGCCTGATTTTAATTCATCCAATTCCATATCTATATGTATTTTTATTCGTTAGACAATTTTGTTAGTTTTTCTTTAATGCGTTTCACTTTGGAGGCGATCGTATTTTTGTTCATTCCCATTACCTCAGCTATTTCGTCGTAAGACTTTTCGTCCAGCCATAGCAAGATAATGGCTTTTTCTATTTTGTTTAACTGGTTGATGAGTCTATACATCTCTTTCAGTTGGTTCATGTAATCGTTGTCGCTGTTTATATGATCATGATCGGTAGTCAATGCTATCGTTTCCTGATGCTTTTTGTTGTGGCGATAGAAAGAAATGCACGTATTGATACTTACCCGGTAAATCCACGAAGATATTTTGCTTTGTCCTCTGAAATTCTCGTATCCTTTCCAAAGATTTATAACGGTTTCTTGATATAAATCATTCACATTGTCCGAGTCGGTTGCATATACACAACAGATTTTGTAGATTATTCTGTTGAACGTATTTATCATACTCATGAACTCTTCTTCCCTTTTTTGTTTCATTACATTGTTTACTTTTTCTATAAGACGTCGTAAATTCTGAAAAATTGCATGTGTTCCGTTTTTTTTGTCCGAAGATACAAATATTCTGTATCAAGAGCTGCCTCTTCAATATGATTATAATACTTTGTCTGCACTCCATTTTTACGCATTTCAATGTGAATATTTTTGGATGTTCTGATACTTTCTTATCATAACCCTTGTGGTAGACTATTGCAGGGCATTATTTTTAATATTGTTTCAGTGCTTGAATGTAAATCCAATCAGAGCAAATATATAAATGGATTGCTTGTAAACTATTGATATACAGCGAAAAATTCATAAGGACGAAAATAAAAGTTTATAAGGAGAAACTTTTGGTTTTGTCCTTATGAATTTTTATTTTCGTCCTTATCATTTTTTGAGAACACAGGTTCCATTTTGTATATCAAGGAGTGCCACTCCGGTATGGTTAAAATAGTATCAGTATCGCTCTCAATATTCATCTCCGAAAACGTTCCGAAAAACGACTTCGAGGTAATGGATTGTAGGTCATCGCAATCTTATGTCAATGGGGTGTGCATCTTGTAAAAAACAAATAAAGTATTCGAGTTAGCAAATCTTGTACACGAATCTTCAAAAGTCGCTTATATCACTCATTCTCAGGGCACTTTTGCAAAGATCATAATTCATTGATTGTCAGAGAGAAGATGCACTTTTCAGGTCCCGTTTTGCTATCGCATCTCAATATCTAGCTGATATACAGCTGATAAACATGACGGTAATGGATTCTAAAACTATTATTATAGAAAATATCGAGATGATCCATACCGATACGACCCCTTTTTAAGTAGTCAGTAGGACACGATTATTTCAACAAATCAGTATCGTGCTGACTTCTTAAACGAGATATGCCTCTGAATTTGTTGACGTCCATACGTTTTCTGAAAAACTTAAGGACGTCACCGGAAAAACTCACATACGACAACTTTGCAAAAATCAAACGTATGTCGCAGTCGTAACTAACGGATGTTGTTGAAGAAACTAACGTTACTTACAGTGATAACTTCCGTTAGTTACCGCAGAAACTAACGGAAGTTATTGCTGCGACATACGTCTGTTTTTTTACATCGTAGGATTTCTGTAGAATAAGTGGGGGGAGAGAAGGCAAAAAAACTCGTCTTTATCTTTTCGGATTATTGAGAATGATGAGAGCTCCAATGATCCCCGGTATCCAACCGCAGAGAGTTAAGATGAGAACAATGACAAAAGAGCCACACCCTTTATCTATGATGGATAAAGGTGGGAATATAATTGCTAAAATAACTCTCCAAATTGACATCTTCTGTTGTTTTGGTTGAATTTGGCTTCAAATGTAGCTCTTTTCATGTTGATATGCAAATTTCGTTTTCAGAAATCAGACGTGTCTCTTAGAGTTGCAACAAGTATCTCAGTTTATTGTTGGATTTATAGTCCTGATATCATTTGTTTTAGTTTCGTCTCGGCCATTTTCAAATTGTATTCGAAACTGGTGAGTCGTGTTGACGATTGGGCATAACTCTCTTGTGCCTGATGCACTTCGAGTGAGGTGGTTTGTCCCAATTTTAAACGTTGCAAACTGATGTCCATATTCTCTTTGGCGAGTTTATCGTTTTGCCTTTCTATTTCGAGCAATTGTTGTTGACTTTCAAAGTCATTGTAGGCATTTTGTAGATCTTTGCTTATTTGGAGGCGTGCACTTTCCAAATTGTACTGGGAGATGAGCAGCTCTGTTTTTGCAACAGCGGTCTTTCGTTTTGTTTCGCCTGCTGTGTAGAGTGGTATAGATAGTGTGCCGCCTACTTGCATGCCATACGAACGATCGTTTTTTGTGCTGCCTTGCGAATTGGTGCTTTGCGACAAGTAGTAACCTCCTTGCAGGCTTATTTTGGGTGCGTTGCTCTTTTCGGCTTCTTTCACAGCCAGCTTTGCCACATCTATTTGTTTTTTTAGTGTCAGCAAATCGGTATTTGATGATTCTATCTTCAGGAGCATTTCATTCTTGTCGGGTACTATCGAAGGGGGAATACTGTCTGTTACTTCTATATTGGTCGTGGGATCTTGCCCCAATAATGCATTTAATGTCTTTAGGGCTTCTTCGATAGCATATTTCTGAGTAACAGCATTCTCTATTGCTACATTCATGTCTATTTTAGCCTGGAGCAGTTCTGTCTTTGCCAAAGAGCCTGCATTAAATCCTGTTTGGGCGATAACTGTTCGTTGTCTGTTGTAATTGATTATTTCGTTGATCGATTTGAGTATCTCTTTTTGACGTACAATATCAAAATAGGCGGCAACAACATTGTATATCACTTCGAGTACTTGGGCATTGTATTGCAATTCTCCAAGTGCTTGCATTTCGGCAAGTTTCTTCTTTGTAACGTACATTTTGCCTCCATCGTAGAGAGTCCACGATAACATGGCATTGGCTCCCCAGTCTGTACTCAGTTGCGAAGGGTATTTGTTGATGGTATTGGCAGTAGACATTTTCTGGTATACGTTATTGTAGCTCACATTGCTTGTTCCGTTAAAGTTTACTGTAGGCAGCATTCCTGCATTGCCTTTCGTATTGTTAAGCTTGTTGATATCAGCTTGTTGGCGCGAAACGAGTATATCGAAATTCTTACGTAGAGCCATATCTATAGACTGCTGCAATGAGAGGGTTTGGGCGCCGGCGTTGACCGATAGTATACAGATAAAGAGTAGAACTATTTTTTTCATTGCTTATATTTGTTTTTGCTTGATAGTACCATATATGTGACTGGGATGACGAATAACGTCAATATGAGTGAGAATAATAAACCTCCCACAACGACTGTTCCCAACGGAGCCCTACTTTGAGCACCCGAACCTAGCGAAAGTGCAATGGGTAGGCAACCGAAGAAGGTAGCCATTGAAGTCATTAAGATAGGACGGAAGCGTGCCGAGGCAGCCTCGAAAGCAGCGACTTTGCGATTCATGCCCAACTTACGTTTTTGGTTGGCAAATTCTACAATAAGAATACCGTTCTTTGTCACTATACCGATAAGCATAATCATTCCGATTTCTGAGAATATATTCAGTGTCTGTCCACAAAGCCATAGCGATAGCATGGCTCCCGCTATAGCCATCGGTACGGTAAGCATAATGATAAAGGGATCGCGAAAGCTCTCGAACTGTGCGGCCAGAATAAGGTATATGAGCAATAATGCCAATATCAACGCAAATGAGATATTAGAACTACTCTCTGCAAAGTCTCTTGAAGATCCCGAAAGGTCGGTATTGAACGAATCGTCGAGCAACTTACTTGCTATTCTTTTCATTTCCGTGATGCCTTCGCCCAAGGTTTTGCCTTTAGCCAAGTTTGCCGATACAGTGGCCGATTTGTATCGGTTGTAGTGATACAAAATAGGTGGATTACTATCTTCTTTTGTTTTTATCAAATTGTCCAGTTGAATCATCTGCCCCGTATTCGAGCGGACATACAGCGTAGTGATATCGGCGGGTTTGTTTCGTTCTTCCGTCGGTATCTGACCAATGACATAGTATTGTTTGTTGTTTTTTAGAAAATAAGCATATCTTGTGCCGCTGTATGCCAAATCGAGTGTCTTGGAGATGTCTTGAATGCTTACTCCCAGACTATTGGCTTTCAGACGGTCTATAGATATATTGATTTCGGGTTTGTTGAATTTCAAATCTACATCTACGTTACTGAACACAGGACTGTTTTGTGCTTCGTCCATGAAACGAGGCAGTACTTTACGCAATTTTTCGAAATCCAGATTTTGAATAACAAACTGCACAGGTAGTCCGCGCGATGCAAATGTAGCAATAGTGGGTTCTTGGCTAGCTATTATTTTTCCATCCGGAATGCTGCCGTATATCTTCGAGAGCTTGTCGAATATTTTATCTTGCGACATCTTGCGCTGCGAGGGATCTTTTAAAAACGTGATGACCGAACCAGTATTGGCACTCGAGTTGCTACCGCCTGCATAGCGCGCTACAACGTCTTGTACTCCTTTGATCGAATCCATACTGATTTGTGCTATTTTATTTATCAGATGCTGATTGTACAGGTATTCTGTTCCTTCGGGAGCGGTAATACTGGTACGCAAATAACTATGATCTTCCAGTGGAGCCAATTCTGACTTTAATGCCCGAGACAATGAAAAAATAAGTATCAAGCAGAATCCTACTGTGGCGAAAGCTGCCCATCTGTTTTGAATGAAGTAACTTAAAACCTTTTGATAACCTTTTTCCAATGATTGGAAGAATGGTTCGGTTTTGACATAAAACGTCGAATAGTGCGATGCCGAACCACCTAAGAAAACATTTAGTACCGGTGTGAGGGTCAATGATACTACGGCCGAAATAAGTACAGCGCTGGCCACGACAATACCGAACTCACGAAACAGACGGCCAGTGAAGCCTTCGAGAAAAATAACCGGAACAAAAACAATGGCAAGTGTCATTGAAGTAGAAATAACGGCAAAGAATATCTCGCGAGTTCCTTCTATTGCAGCATTCCATTTGTCCATGCCCTGTTCTATGCGTTTGAATATATTTTCGGTCACCACGATACCATCGTCTACAACCAACCCCGTGGCTAGCACTATACCTAGTAGGGTAAGTACGTTGATGGAGAAGCCGAAGATATACATAATAAAGAAGGTACCGATCAGAGACACGGGAATGTCAAGCAACGGGCGTAATGCAATAATCCAATTGCGGAAGAACAGAAAAATAATTAAGACTACTAAAAAGATGGCTATGGCTAATGTTTCGACCACATCTTTTACTGACTGCTGTACGAATATTGATTTGTCGCGGGCCACAGTCAGTTCCAAGCCCTTGGGCATGGTCTTCTTTATTTGAGCAAATCGTTTATAGAATTCTTTGGCTATCTGAATATCGTTGGCTCCAGGTAGAGGTATCAGGTTGAGCATTACACCGGTGGTACCGTTGATGTTTGAACCTGTCTCATCATTCTGAGATCCCATAGATGCTTCGCCTATGTCGCTTAAGCGTATCACTTGACTATCGGTCTCTTTAACAATCAGATTGTTGAAATCTTCTTCTGTGGTCAGCCTTCCACGCGTCTTAAGTAGTAATTCGGTTGTTTTGCCTCTTATTTTACCGGCCGGCATTTCTACATTTTCTTGGGTAAGCGCCGCACTTACGTCCGATGCGGTAACGCCATAAGCTGCCATCTTTTCTGGGCTTAGCCATAGGCGCATAGAAGGCCTTTGCTGTCCATAGATGCTCACTGAACTGACACCCGGTATGGTCTGCAATTTTTCTTGCAATATGTTCTCCACATAGTCGCTTAGCTCTATGGCGTTCATCTGGCTACTTTTGGCTGTCAGCATAATGATAGGGTCGGCATCGGCATCGGCTTTGGTTACTGTAGGCTGTGCATCAATATCTTGGGGTAATGTTTTGGTCGCTTGCGATACTTTATCGCGCACATCATTAGCTGCCTTTTCCAGGTCCGTGCCTAAGTTGAATTCGACAGTTATGGTACTCGAGCCGATAGACGATTGCGACGAAATAGATTTGACACCTTCTATACCGTTGATTGCTTTCTCAAGTGGCTCGGTGACTTGAGATTCCATTATCTCCGAATTGGCACCCGAATAGGTTGCCTGAACAGTAATCACAGGCGGGTCGATAGCTGGATAGAGCCTCACTCCCAAAAAATTGAAGCCCACAATACCCATTAATATAATGATTAGACTCAGTACGACGGAGGCTACGGGTCTTTTCAGAGCGATATCAGATATTACCATAATGTTATGTCGATTTTTTTAAGGCCTTTTGATACTCGAATACTTCAGCTGGTCGCCTTCTTTCAAGAATAAAATGCCAGAAGTCATAATTGTATCCCCAGCAGAAAGCCCTTCAGTCACTTCGACCATGGAAGTCTTGCGGATGCCTGTTTTAATGGTTACAAAGTGTGCCTTTCCATGGCGTGCAACGATTACACTTTTGTTTTCTTCTTCTGGAATAATAGCGTGCGAAGGAATCAGTAATGCTCGCGGATTCTCGCCCAGTCGGAGATTGACATTGGCAAATGCTCCAGGGATGAGTTCTTTGGATCTGGATGTGATCATTGCACGTACTTTCAGATTGCGTGTCGAATTTTGTATCCCGTGTTCTGTAGCAATTACTTTAGCTTCATAGTGCTTGTCGCCATTAGCCATCGTGAAGTTTACTTTCATGCCGGCATTGATAATGGAACTGTATTTTTCGGGAACATAGAAATCTAGCTTTATCTCTTGGTTAGTTCGGATGGTGGCGAGTAGGGTGGAGGCGCTAACCACTGCACCTACGCTAATATTGCGCAGTCCAATGGTACCGTCGAAAGGAGCTTTTACCTCTGTCTTTCTGATCAAAGCCTTTTCTTCGGCTATATCTGCGGTGATAGAGCTTATTTGTAATAGCGTTTGTTCAAAATCGTTCTGGCTGATGCCGTTTACTTTTAATAATTGTTTTTGACGCCGATAGATACGTTTTTGGATATTGAGTTGCGCTTTCATTTTCATCAGCGCTGCCTGCAAGTCTGCATCATAGAGCTTCACCAGCAATGTGCCTTTTCTCACGAATTTACCTTCAGGGAGGTTCACCATTACAATGCGTCCCGCTATTTCGTTTTTCAGTTCTACTTCATTGTAGGCTTCAAGCGAACCGGTTACCGTAATGTCCGATGATAAATATTGGGGACTCACGATGAAGCCATCCATTTTCTTTTGTATTTTTTCTTTGCCTTCGTGTTTCTTATCTCCCGATTTAGTAAATCCTACTTTGATAAAGAAAACCGACAATAGTACAAGAACAACAGCAATGATGATATTTATTTTTTTCATTGTTTTTTGAATAAAAACGTAAACTGAACGATTAGATATATAGAATTGGAAAAGGTTTATGTGAAATTCTTTTTTTTAGCCATTCTTAACGTATATCTGGCAACTCTTCATCGTTTCAATTGCTGCTTGGTGTTTCAGTGGAGTAACTCCTGCACAACAACTTGCATCTATTGATATAGGAAGTTCGGGCATATAGGCTTTGAGTAGCAAAGCATTGCTCACGACACAGATATCGGTACAGACCCCAATAAGTTCAATCGATGAGATATTTCCCTGTTGGTACTCCGAATGTAAGTCCGCAACTAGTTGTAGGCTGCCGAATCTGTCTTTTTTATAGCTTTTATATTTGTTGTTCTTTTGTAATTCCTTCAGTTCGTCTATCAATTGCCATCCGTCGGAACCTTCGATGCAATGTTCTACTGCCAATAATTTCCCCTCTTGAGTTGATAAATAATTGTTTTGGTGTGTGTCTTGAGTGAAAATGACTGTTCCTACAAAGTTTGCCACTTTGTCTATCACTTTCGGTACAATATTTTGTGCCTCTTTCGACCCTAACGATCCGCTGACGAAATCGTTTTGCATGTCGACCACTATTAAATATTTTTTAATCATATTTGTAGTATATGGATGATAATTTCATCTGTCGATAGGACATTGTAGCAATAAATAGATATATTGGCATTAATTAAAAATGCATGGGACAAATGTACAGAATATTATAACAATGGCAAAGAATATCTGATAAAAATATGCCAGACTTATGGCACTTGTATGGTAAAGGAGGGTAGGTAAGGAGAGGGAAATTAGCTTTTTTTGCCCTTGATTAATAGGAATTTATTTGAATATTTATTATATTTGTCTATTGCTTTAAAACGATACAAAAATGAAAATAGCAATTAGTGGTGCAAGTGGATATATCGGTCGTCATCTGTCTTCTTTTTTTGAGGGAAAAGGATATGAGGTAGTCTCTTTGGACAGACGTTTGTTTAAAGAAGAACATTTCTCTGAACTATGTTGCCGTGTCGAGCAGTGTGATGTGGTTGTCAATTTGGCTGGCGCTCCTATTAACAAACGCTGGAACAATGCCTATAAACAAGAATTATATAGTAGCCGTGTTGGGGTGACTCGTCAATTGGTGCGTGCTATAAATGCAAACGAAATGATGCCCCGATTGCTTATATCCATTTCTGCGGTGGGCTACTATTCTCCTGTCGGCGAATATGATGAATACAATGCAGAGCAAGGCGATAACTTCTTGGCGAAGCTATGTGGCGATTGGGAGGAGGCTGCACGTACCTGTTCATCAGGTGTTCGTTTGGTTATTGCTCGTCTGGGCATCGTCCTTTCTACAGATGGAGGGGCATTGGAGCAGATGCTTCGTATACAGCGCTTCTCACGAATGGGAATCGTAATAGGAAGTGGTCGGCAGAGCTTTTCCTGGATCAGCATGGCCGATTTGTGCCGTTCGTTCGATTTTGTCATACAAGAACCGCATTTACAAGGGGTGGTTAATATGGTCTCTCCCCAACAGATTACGCAGAGGCATTTTGCTTCTGTTTTAGCTAAGGCTTATGACATTCGTTGGACCCTCTCTTTACCTTCTTCCTTTTTCCGCCTATTGTTGGGAAAAGGTGCATCTTTTTTAACAGAGGGGCAGACTGTACGCCCTACCAAATTATCGGGATTCGGTTTTACTTATGTTTATTCTACAATAGAAAAAATGATGCATATCATTGATTATCAAACAATCCACAACTTGGATGTGCCCCGATATATGGGACAATGGTATGAAATTGCCCGCTTCGAGAATCGTTTCGAAAAGGGTATGACACATGTTATGGCTACGTATACGTTGCATCCGAATGGGAGAATCAGCGTACTGAACGAAGGCCTTCAAGCGGGTGTATTGAAAAAAGCGTGGGGGAAAGCCAAACAACCGGATCCAGAAAATAATCCGGGAAAACTAAAAGTTGCATTCTTTTGGCGATTCTTTGCAGACTATTATATTTTCGAATTGGACGAAAACTATCAGTATGCTGTCGTCGGAAGTCGTTCGGAGAAATATCTTTGGATACTGAGCCGTAGCAAGAACTTGCCTGATACCATTCGGGAAGAGCTGCTTTGCAAGATCGGAGAGATGGGATTCGATTCTTCTAAGTTGTTATTTACGGTGCAAGACTGAAAAAGTATCAATAAATCAAAGAGGCCGCAATGTTTTTATTCATGCGACCTCTTTGTTTAATATAAATCATCTGCTTGTTTATTTCGATTTCCAATGTCCATGAACATTGCAGTATTCGCGTGCATAAACCTCGGTAGCTTCTGTCTTGAAGCAAGCTGTCGGTTCGTCACCAGGTTTTAGGTATTTGCGGAAAATTTTATTTTCCGTAATCAATTCGATCCATACAATATAATGTTCTGGCAGCATGGGATGTTTTACTTCTCCTACAGAAACTTTATAACCACCTTCAATTTTCTCAATGACAGGTACATGCTTTTCTGTAGCGGCGTCTTTCGAGTTCTCAACTAGAAGCTCCATCGGCTGTCCGCAGCACGATAGCGTTCCTCCCGCAGGTTGCAATACTTCTACGATATTTCCGCAGACTGAACAACGATAAACTTGTTTCTCTTTCGTCATAATAGTAATTTTTAATGGTTCTATAAATTAAAAAATGTACACTCTCAATGCGAGTATTACCTTGTTTGTTTATTGGTGTTACATCACAGAGTTTTGAGTGCTTACAAAGATAGAAAAAAAAAATAATAATCGTATACTCTTTTGTTAAAACTTCATCTGTTGCCACACATATTTTTCGATAGTGTCGTTTGGAGTATGCTTGTACTGCTTTTCACTTTTTCGATGCACAATAAACGGAATCATCCGTATTCTATGTATTCTAAAAAGGAGTGTATAGAATACTAATAGATAATAAAATTGCATTTATTAGGTATCATATAAATTGCTTTTTTAAATTTTTCTATTATATTTGCAAGAAAGAATTTCGCCATTTTTAGATATAAACTCTTTCTGTGTTTTTACAGAGAATAGAGTCATGTTATGGAGTATTCATGATATGATGTACAAGAGTTTATCGTTTTTGCCCAATCGAATTTCAAATTTCACTGTGATCAAACTGTTATAAATAAAAAAATGCCTATGAAGATAGAAAACGTCTTATCTGCTACTTTATTACAACTTCGACAACTTTACAACAAAGAATTTCCTTATTTGACAGACATAACGGCTGCAAGCCAGAATGTCGTACAGTTTAAGCAATTCCTCGAAGAATATGTATGTGCCCAATCTTCTTCCAAAGAAGATGTGGTGGGGCAATTGTTATTGCTTATTCATTATGACGGACAGGTTATAGATGAGCTCTCTACCGGTCAAAAAATCGCTGTCAATACAATCACTCTATTGTGGAAATTCCTCACGGACAGTCTCGAAGAACAAGAAATCAGTACAGATGTTTTTATCGACCTTTTCTATCAGTTTCGGCGTTTGAGTTATACTAACGTTGCTAAAATATCTAAGAGGAAGCTCGATATGGATAGGTGGTCTTCGGGGATTGATCCTAAAATTGTCGAAATAAGAGAGGCCAATAAAGAAAGAATGCTGCATTTGTTGATACAAAAGATCGAAAACCGAAAGAAATTGTTGTCGCGTTTCCATTTCGCCGAAGGAATGAGTTATGATCAGAAATATGAGCAAGTGAAGTTCTGGTGGGATGATTTTCGCTTCCAGCTTGCTATGGCCGTAAAGACACCAGCCGAACTGAATCGTTTTCTGGCTTGTTCATTGTCTACTTCGACCATATATCTATTGACTACGGCATATCATAAAGGTATGCCTTTTTTCGCTACTCCTTATTATTTGTCGTTGCTCGATGTGACGCGTACCTATGATGATGAAACGATACGAAGCTATGTTATTTATTCACCCCAGCTAGTCGATACTTATGGAAATATCCGCGCTTGGGAAAAGGAAGATTTGATTGAAGAAGGAAAACCGAATGCTGCCGGATGGCTTCTGCCCGACGGTCATAATATACATCGCCGTTACCCCGAAGTCGCTATCTTGATTCCCGACACCATGGGGCGTGCTTGCGGAGGGCTTTGTGCGTCTTGTCAACGTATGTACGATTTTCAAAGCAAGAGGTTGAACTTCGAATTTGAAAGTCTCAGGCCTAAAGAAGCATGGAATCATAAATTGCACAGACTGATGACTTATTTTGAAGAAGATACCCAACTGAGAGATATTCTTATCACCGGAGGGGATGCTCTGATGAGTCAGAACAAAACGCTTCGGAATATTTTGAGTGCAGTGTACCACATGGCTTATCGCAAACGTAAAGCGAACGAAGACAGGGCTGATGGAGAAAAGTATGCCGAATTGCAGCGCGTACGTTTGGGCACTAGGCTACTGGCGTATTTGCCTATGAGAATTGATGATGAACTGATAGATATCCTTAGCGAATTTCGGCAGAAAGCGGCGGCTATAGGCGTCAAACAGTTTATTATTCAGACGCACTTTCAATCGCCGCTGGAGGTCACTCCTTGTGCCAAAGAGGGTATCAAGAAGATTCTTTCGTCCGGATGGCTCATCACTAATCAACTGGTATATACGGTAGCTGCATCAAGACGTGGACATACGGCTAAGTTGCGCAAAACGTTAAATGATTTGGGTATACTATGTTATTACACTTTTTCGGTGAAGGGATTTATGGAAAATTATGCTGTTTTTACTCCAAATAGTCGTTCCATACAAGAGCAAATGGAAGAGAAAATGTTTGGTCATCTCACATCCAAACAAGCAGATGAACTTGTTCAAAAACTGGATGAAGGTGGCGACATAGCTACTACCATACGCCGGTTTATGAAGAAATATCGACTGCCTTTTATGGCTACAGATCGCAGCGTGCTCAATTTGCCTGCAATAGGCAAAAGTATGAGTTTCAAAATGATTGGAATAACAGATAAAGGGAGGCGGATTCTTTGCTTTACTCACGATCATACTCGTCGTCATAGTCCTATTATAGATCATATGGGTGAGATTTTTATAGTCGAAAACAAATCGTTGTCCGCTTATTTGAGACAGTTATATAAGATGGGAGAAAATCTGGACGGCTATCAGTCTATATGGAACTATACCCAAAGTGATACCGAACCTCGTTTCGAACTTTACAATTATCCGGATTTTGACTTTGATATAACCTCGTCTATGAGCAATTTATCTTTGTAGTTTGTTCATATTGGCGGTCTTCTTTATTTATTCCATGTGCTTTTTCAGCCATGTCGACGCATACCAACAAGTTGCTGCTGGCTTTAGATTCTTTTGCAAGGCATAGTCGTATACGTATTTCACTAATTCGGAAGCAATGCCTTGACCTTCGAGTGGACTTGGAACATAGGTGTGTACAATGTTCAATGTCTCGTTTTCCAATTCATACTCTACGTAGGCCGTATAACCATCCTTCTCGGTCCATGCTTTGCGGTTTTCTGTATCATGTTTGATTTCCATAGGGCTTTGTCTTTAGTCTAATTCCACTTATACTGTATATTTCTTTCAAATTTTTGAGGAACGGACAAGCAACCATATAGTCGGTTGCTGTCCGTTATTATTCTCTGTATACACTTTTGCCCCCTTTATGTAAGAGATTCGAATGTATGTAGAATGTGTTTCGGCATTGGTCCGGTCTTTAAATAAGGTTTTTTGCCGAAAGGTGAAATAGTTCTCTATATTGATAAGGACTATTTCTTGTTTTTCTCTCTCTTCTTATAACTTATCTGTCAATTTGCTCAATGCTTTGTCTGTATATTTTTATTTCTGTTTATTCGGATGCAAAATCAGGTTTTTCTAAAAAGCTTTCTTTAGATGTCTTTCTAAATGGTTTCACCATCCTTTTATGATATTCACTAACAAATATAATGTTTATATTTGAATGATAAAAACTAAAAATGCATTTTGTTTTCATTTTTATTGAAATTTTTTTGTTTTCATTTCTAAAATGAGACACTGTCTTTAATGCCGAAAAATATTGTATTTTTGTACTCAAAATAAGGTATTACTATGATACAACAAGTAGAGTTTACTTTGAAGCCGGTAGCGCGTGGCTTCCATTTGATAACGCAAGAAGTAGTGCGCCATCTGCCTCAGTTGCCCGAGAAAGGATTGCTTTATCTTTTCGTGAAGCATACGAGTTGTGGACTGTGCATCAACGAAAATGCAGACCCGGATGTTCGCTACGATTTGAAAACGATATTCGATAAAATGGTTCCGGAGCATACCGGATATTATCGCCATACGCTAGAAGGTAGTGATGATATGCCGAGTCATGCCAAATCTGTTGTTGTAGGTGTAAGTCTAACGATTTCTATTTCCAGGGGTAAACTGAATATGGGTATGTGGCAAGGCATCTATCTTTGCGAGTTTAGGGATTATGGTGGTGCTAGGGAGCTGGTTGCCACTATCATGGAGTAAGAAAAATAAGAAGAAAGGCCGCAGACGTCAATTAGAGCCCTCTTGCTTTGTATATCTGGTCTTTAGCGTCTGTTATCTCTTTGAATTTCTTTTCGGCGGCTTTACGAATGTCTTCTCCCAATGTAGCTACGCGGTCGGGGTGATGCTTCAGGGCTTGCTGGCGATATGCGGAGCGTACTTCGTCGTCGGTAGCATTGGCTGATATTCCTAGAATCTTGTAGGCGTCATCCAGACTGTTACTGCCCAGATTGAGCATCGAATCAATATCTTGAGCCGACAGATGCATATACTGCGCCACTTCTCTCAATGCTGAGATCTCTTCCGGACTTACATTGCCGTCGGCTTGAGATATGAGAACGAGGAAATTGAGTAGCTGCAACCGCTCGCCTTCGCCTAGGTTGATTGCTATTTGTTCACAACAATCACGTATGGTGTGCTTGAAAGCATACGGATTAGTGCTATTCATTTGGTCTTGTTCTTTGAATAGTTTCAACAGAATTTCTTCTCCTTGTTTTACAGCAGCCTCACCAAAATTGGTGCGCAAAAAGCGGCGCACCACTTCCATTTCGCTGTGCATCACTTTTCCATCGGCTTTGATAATATACGAAGCAAGAACCAGTAGCGAGAAGAGGAAGCTGTTGCGCTGTCCTTCGTACATCTGTTGTTGCGAATATTCGCCGGATACATTGTTCGATACGTTTCCGCTGAGTGCATCGAATAATGCGCCCACCGCTAAACCAGCCAAAGCTCCCAAGGGACCTCCTGTCATAAAGCCCATTATTCCGCCTATCCATTTACCTGCTGCCATATTCTGAAAAATACAAAGTTAATATTGTGCTATTTGTACGCTGCAAAGATAAAGGTTATTTATAGAAAGTCAAAAAAGAAGCCCGCTTAACCATATACTATTAAAGTTTTTTCAATATGTTTTTCCGCGTAGTTCTTATGCCGGCTTCCAGGAAATCGGGCTCCATGATTTCTAGGGCAGCTTTAAACTCACTGCTCAGCTCTCTGAAAAAATGGCATTGTTCATAGGCAAGCTTCATGCACAAGCATCGTATGCCGATAGGTTCGTTTGTATCTGTCATACGTTCCAGGCAGAAGTCAAGAAAGTCTGTCCGTATCTTGTCTTTAGCAAACGGTTGTCGGTTCAGAAGTGTCAATATCAATCTGCATTTTGTTCGGCTACTCGTTTTCATGGCTTCGTTTATCAATTCTTCATGTTTGTTGTAGAGCCATTCGTTATTAGGTAGATCAAAATGTGTAAACACCCATGCTGCATTGTCCGATGTTCGTTTGTCTGCGTCAAAGAGCAGTTCATACAATGCTTCTTTTTTGATATTATTTTGTTCTCCCTGTGTTAGATAGGTTATTTCTTGAATGTCATCCTCGTGAATCCTTCCCGACAGTCTTTTTTTGAACGGATTGCTGCTCTTCATTGTTTTGGCAATATAGATATTATATATAGGTATATATACACGTGAGTTGTCTTGCTCGTTATTTTTCCATCCGCTCTTTGACCTTTCCCCATGCATGGGTGGTAAAGAGGCAACATTTGCGCATCGTTTTGCTCATTTGTTCGAAGCGACACTGAGGTATCACGAAACCAAGTTCATTTTCACCTACGTGCGGTCTCACCGAGGGATCTAGAAGTCCGATAAAAGTACGATACCCCTTTCGTCTGTTTTCTTGTACTGCGCAGGCTACTACAGAGGAACACCCCGACCCGAACATGGCAGTTACTGTATCTGGAGCATTATTATCATAGAATGCCCACGAACAAAGTCCTGAAAGCATATCGGGAGTGGCAAAGAAAAGTAGCCCTTCCATATCTTCCAAACTTTTTACTTGATCGATGCGTATGAAGTCAAGGTATTTTTTATCTGTTTTTGTTACTTCCCTTTTTTCTATGAAATCAATAACCATTTCGGGTGTCTTTTTGTATTTTTCTTTAAACGATACAAAGTCTGGGATATATTCGGGCATTTCAGTAAACCCCGTATAGAATTGTCCACCCATGCAGCCTATCACTGCTGCATTGAGGCTGATGGGCTGCCCTTGCCGTACGGCCTGCAATCCCTTGAAGAAACATCCGCCTATCTTTTCCGTCTGCGCTACCGGTTGGTTTGTGTATCTGAATACAATAGGGAGAGGAGCTTTTTCTCCGAATGCTTCTCTGTATTCCGAAATAAATTTCTTTACGTTCATAATCGTCTGTATGCTAAGTTTGTGTTTTTAATGCCTACATCAACCTTTGTTATGTAAAGATAGATGTTATTTGCTAAATGATAAAGAAAAAGAAGCAAAAAATAGCCGATCTGTCTTTTATACGGATCATTTATTTCTTGAAAACTTTTCTGAATGCAAAATTCTATTTTGAATTTTCATTTGCTTGACGTATCTTCGTGCCTCATTAAGAAGGGGAGCAAATACAACCCAAAACGGCAAAAATAAAAAAAAGAACGCGATGAAAATACGTAAACGCAAGTTTGGAGCTATCACCATGTCAGACTATGTCAAGGCAGCTCGCAAGGGCAGCCGCTCTGCCGAACAAGAACTTTTGGGACCTGGATTTCATTCGATAGATAAAACGCATCGGTCCAAAAAAATGTACACTCGTAAGCCAAAGCACAGAGGAGCTCAAGAATAGCTGACATGTACTGAATAAGTTGACACAAACTTATTCAGTACATGTCATATGTTTCAAAACTTATCATTTATTGTTATTAGCAGATAACCTCTTTTTGTTTTTCCTACATGCACACCCAATTGACATAACAATATGCTGATTGATATAATGTCATCTCGAAGTCATTTTTCAGAACGTTTTTTGAGATGAATATTTGCTGCAATACTGATACTTTCTTATCTCATATTGGGGTGTGACCTTACGTTTTCATATTTTTGTGCGGCGGTCTTGAAAAATGATAAGGACGAACACAAAAATTCGTCCTTATGAAAATTTATTTTTATAAGGACAAAAATAAATTTTCATACTTATCAATTTCTGTCTGTCTATCAGTGTGTTATATGTATCTTGCTTATGCCGTTATCCTGATTTAGCTTACGTTTTATCACTTTATTAATAATAAAATGCTCTCTGGGGTATGCCTAGGGCCTTGTTTGGATAAGAAAGTATCAGAATATTCAAGGATGTTCATTTTTGTACGGTTTACGAGGATTCAACTGGGGTATAATATCTTGTTTGTTAGACACTATGACGTTTTAAAGTAGTCAGTGCTTAAAAACATAGGCAGACTTATGCAATATCAGTAAAAATAGTCGCATTTTCAGCTTTGGCTAGAATGTATGCTGCAGGAGTCATGTCTTCTTCGAATAATGTTCGTTTTAACTTGTTTATCATATCCTTTTTGTCCGATCCGAAGACTGGAATAAAGAGGGGAGTGTGGTTTAAAATGAAGGTTCCCGTCATTGTGACTCTGTATTGATCGCTTACCGGGTGTCTCGAAACGGTATAAAGTCTGTCATCGTTCAGTAGCGCAAGATTGTTGGGAAATATAGATGCTGTATGGGCATCGGTTCCTATACCCAAAATGATGGCGTCAAAGTGAGGCATGCCATTTTGTTTGGAAAGTTCCTTTTTTACTAGATTAGAGTAATACACCGACTCTTCGAGAGGAGGATATTCTCCTCTGATGCGGAAGATGTGCGCAGGCTCTATATTCAAAGGAGTAAACAATAATTTATTGGCATGTAGGTAGTTGCTCTCTTCGTCGGTGGGAGGAACACACCGTTCGTCTACCCAATAAAAGCGGAGTTTGTTCCAGTCTATTTCGGTAGCATATTCTTTTGTCCACAGATTGAACATTTGTCTGGCGGTATTTCCGCCAGACAGTGCCAGATGAAAACTTTGCTCTTGAGTTTTCTTCAAGATCATTTGTTTCAATTCGTTTGTCATTGCACGTAGGGCAATGGTCGGATCTGTGTAATTTTTTAAAATCATATACTTATTTATTATTCAATTCGCATGTCCATGTTTCTTTTGGGATACTTAATGTCCTCCTTTCTGTCGGTCCATCTTCTCCTTCATCGTATGAGAAGATTCCTTTTTCGCCATTTTCTTGCCAATATTTCAATATCGGATCGATAATGCTCCAACTGGCTTCTAATGCGTCACTGCGTGCATAAAGGGTCGAATCTCCCAACATGGCGTCGAGTAACAATCGTTCGTAAGCATCGGGTAGGCTTTCGGACGATAGCGAGTCGTAGCGGAAATCCATTCCGACTTGTCGTACTGTGAATCCTGCCCCCGGCACTTTCAATCCGAATTTTATTGATATGCTTTCGTCCGGTTGAATTCGAATGACGAGTTTGTTGCACGAAGATCCCGAGCATTGGCCTATAAACAGTTGTTGCGGAGTCGATTTGAAATTTATGGTGATCTCGGATGCCTTTTCAGACATTTTCTTTCCGGTTACAATATAGAATGGTACACCGCTCCATCGCCAGTTGTCAATATACATTTTCATGGCCACATACGTTTCTGTATTTGATGTCGGAGAAACATCCGGTTCGTTGCGATAGCCTTGATATTGTCCTCTTACTATTAGAGAATTCATCTCTTTTTCGGAGTAAGCGTGTAAAGAACGGAAGACTTTTACTATTTCGTCGCGGATTCTTTCCGGATCGAATGAAGAGGGCGGTTCCATTGCGGCGAACGCCATGAGTTGCATCAAGTGATTTTGAATCATGTCGCGTAGTGCGCCCGCTCCGTCATAGTATTTGCCCCTCTTTTCGACACCGAGTTTTTCTGTTGCGCTTATTTCGACAGAATCGATGTAATTGCGGTTCCATAGAGGTTCGAAGATACCGTTCGAGAACCTAAGCACCAAGATGTTTTGAACTGTCTCTTTGCCCAGATAGTGGTCTATGCGGTAAATTTGTTTTTCTTGGAAAATGCGTGATAAATGTTTGTTCAAACGTTGCGCCGAATCCAAACTGGTACCAAAAGGCTTTTCTACAATGATTCTTCTCCATCCGTCATGAGTCTTTGTTACGTTCAATCCATTTTCCTTTAAAAACGTAGGGATTCGCTCGTACATGATTGGAGGCGTAGCCAAGTAATAGAGAATACGGTCTTCCAGCTTCTTTTGCTGTTGCAGAATGTCTATTTTCTCTTTAAGTTTGGCATAATCCGAAGAGTCGTTAGAATCGAAAGAGAGGTAGAATACCCGCTTCAGAAAAGAATCGACTAGTGCAGGACTACATATCTTATCTTTCAACTCTTCGAGTAGATGATCCTTCATGAGTAGACGATATTCTTCGTCGGTATGTTGCGTACGGGCTGCACCTAAGATACAGAAGTTATGCGGTAACAATAGTTTTTGGTGAAGAACGAAAACTCCGGGCAATAGCTTGCGAGCTGTCAGATCGCCCGAAGCGCCGAAAATGACCAAAAGTTGGCTATCTACTTTATTCATAATAATACCCTCTTTTTAATTAAGCATTGTAAGTACCCGAAGCTGTATCGCCACCTTTGCCTGTCCAATTGGTATGAAAGAACTTTCCACGAATAGTATCGGTCCTTTCATACGTGTGGGCTCCAAAAAAGTCTCGTTGGGCTTGAATCAGGTTGGTTGGAAGATGGAGCGTGCGCAAACCGTCGAAATATGTAAGGGCTGCACTCATTGCAGGCAATGGAATTCCGCTCATGAGTCCGTCGGCTACGACTTTGCGCCATGAAGCCAAAGATGCTTTTATTTGAGAAGCAAAGAAAGGATCGAATAATAAATTCTCCAGATTTGTATTCTCTAGGTAGGCGTTTGTTATCTTTTGTAAGAATGTCGAACGAATAATACATCCGTTGCGCCATATTCGGGCAATAGCACCTAAATTTAAAGTCCATCCATAATGTTGGGATGCGCTGTACATCAGTGCGAAACCTTGTGCATACGAAACTATTTTGGCAGCATATAGCGCTTGGCGTATATCTTCTACCGCTAGTGAGGTGCCTTGTTTGGGCGTGTCCGGATATATTTCGGAAGCTTTCATACGATCGTTGATAAGTGCCGAAAGGGACCGCGCATGAACGGCTTCGGTGATAAGAGTCATTGGATTGCTCTCGTTGAGCGCTGTTATGGCACTCCATTTGCCAGTGCCTTTTTGCCCCGCCACGTCTAAAATATGATCGATTAAAGGAGAACCGTCGGCCTCACGATAACGAAAGATCTGAGCTGTGATTTGTATGAGAAAGCTGCTCAATTCGCCTTTGTTCCAATCTTCGAATATCTGCGCCAAATGGTCATTGTCCAGCCCCATACGATGTTTCATTAGCGCATAGGACTCTGCAATGAGTTGCATGTCGCCATATTCGATGCCATTGTGTACGGTCTTTACAAAATGTCCGGCAGAACCTGAGCCCATCCATTCGCAACAGGGAGATCCGTCGTCTATTTTTGCCGAAATATTCTGGAATATGTCTTTTACTATCGGCCATGCTTCAACAGAACCGCCCGGCATGATAGAGGGACCGTGCAAAGCTCCTTCTTCTCCTCCCGATATGCCTGTACCTACAAAATAAAGCCCTTTTTCCTCCAAGCTCTTCACTCTACGGTCTGTGTCATGAAAATCAGAGTTACCTCCGTCTATGATGACATCTCCTTGGGACAGATACGGAAGTAACTGCTCTATTAACTCATCGACAGGACTTCCCGATTTTACCATCATCATTATTTTGCGGGGGGAGGTCACCGATTGCACCAATTGTTCGATGGAATGTGTGCCGATAAACTTTTTATTTTTACCTCGACCGTTGATAAAACGATCGACTATACCTTCTTCTCCTAATACGCTACGGTTGTATACCGCTACCGTATAACCTTTGTTCTCCATATTGAGAGCTAAATTTTCGCCCATTACGGCTAAGCCTATTAATCCTATGTCTGCTTTCATAATTTTCTTGTAATAAATGAATCTGACAATACAAAAATAGCCTTTACAAAGGTATATTGAAATAACCATTCTTCCCTTATATATGGCAATTTCTCTTGTTTTGGATAAAAGCGAGTAATATACAAGGGAAAAATGAATTTATTGTATCAAGGAAATTTCGGATATTGTTTGAAGTCCGGTTTGCGCTTCTCTAGAAAAGCGTCTTTTCCTTCTTGCGCTTCGTCGGTAAGATAGTACAGTAAAGTAGCATCTCCTGCCAGTTCTTGAATACCTGCTTGTCCGTCAAGTTCGGCATTCAGTCCGGCTTTTATCATTCGAAGGGCTAGCGGACTGAGTTGCATCATTTCCTCGGCCCATGCCACGTATTCGTCTTCCAACTGATCCAGCGGGACAACTTTATTGACCAATCCCATATCAAGTGCTTCTTGAGCATTGTACTTGCGACAGAGGAACCATATTTCGCGAGCTTTTTTTTGTCCGACTATGCGTGCCAGATAGGATGCTCCGAAGCCTGCATCAAAGCTTCCTACACGTGGACCAGTTTGTCCGAATATCGCATTCTCGGAAGCAATGGAAAGGTCGCAAACCACATGTAATACATGGCCTCCACCTATTGCAAATCCATTGACTGCCGCAATAACGGGTTTTGGTATGCTACGTATCTGTTTCTGTACATCGAGTACACTGAGGCGAGGCACTCCGTCTTTACCGATATATCCACCTCGTCCTTTTACATTTTGATCTCCACCCGAGCAGAATGCTTTATCTCCGGCGCCTGTCAGAACAATGACATTGATGTCTTGGTTCTCGCGGCAGATGCTCATGGCATTACCCATTTCGGCTGTTGTTGTTGGGGTAAAGGCATTGCGATAACGTTCACGATTGATCGTGATGCGGGCAATTCCATTGTAGAATTCGAACAGTATGTCTTCGTATTCTTTTATGGTTTTCCATTCTCTTTTTGTTGACATATCTCTTAGTGTTTTAGTTGATGATAATAATCTTTTAAAAGTTTCATATCCATAGCGGCATCGGTATATACTTCCATCAATATAGGCTTGTCGGAAGCGCGGTTTGTCGTGAACGATTTGATATTCTGTTCAAGTGAAGTTGCGCCGTTGATGCAAATATATTCAAATCCTCTTTCTTCTGCCCATCCTTTGGCTGAGGTAGTGTGGGTCGCTGTGATGGCACGACGCGAACTTGTTGTCATATCGAGTCCGGGAAGCGAATGAAATATTTCGCCGCTACCGTTATTGAGCAGCAGAATTCGAATATTGGAACTGTAATTGTTGTTCCATAGTGCATTCATATCATAAAAGAAACTGAGGTCTCCTATGATAATAAAGTTCAGTTGATTCGGATTGGCCGAAGCACAACCTATCGCTGTAGAAAGAGAACCTTCTATGCCGTTTATTCCTCGGTTGCAACAAACTGTCGCAGACGATGGTATTTTAAATAATTGGGCATAGCGTACTGTCGAGCTGTTGGCCAAATGAAGTATACTGTGTTTGGGAAGATGATGTATGAGTGCCCCTATTGCCGACATCTCGGAGTAGGCAAACTTCGGTTCGGATATATGCTCGCATATACATTGCCATTTGTATGAATAGTCACTTGAATGTTCATCGGTAGCAACCGATAGTAATCGGATAAAGTCACTTGTGTTTTGTTCGATAGCAACGGTAAGCGAACAAAATACATCTGCAATCGCACCGTTGGGAGATACATGAATATGTTCTTTTGGTGGATTGCTGCGAAGATATTGTTTCAATCTTTTAGATACAATATGACCATCCAGCGTGATGACTACATCCGGTGCCATCGTTTTCTTTTCTTCCGTTGTCATTGCATAGAGCGCAGTGTCGAAGTTCCAAATCAATTTGTCGTTTTGAATGCTATTGCATAAGTGTTCGGCAAACCACGTATATCGCTCGAATAGAGAGCTGTGATAGGATTCTGCACTGGAAAGAGGCATGCAGTCCTGTCCTGAAATAATTAGAATTTTCTCGTATCGGCAACACTTTCTTATATAATCTTCCAACACTTTTGAGCGTTCAAGTGCACTGAAACGTTTGATGGTCCTTACTTTAGGGAGCTCTTGCGTATTGAATTCGAATAGCGGTTCTGAAAGAGGAATGTTTATGTGCACCGGACCATATTCGTGAAAATGAGTGTCGAGTATGGCTTCGTTGGTAAGTCTGTTACAATACCACTCATCTTCTTTTGTATGTATTTCGGGTAGATTGACAGACTTCTTTACTAATGTGCCAAATACATTTGGTTGAGGCAGCGTTTGTCCGTCCATCTGCCCAATCCATGCTGTGGGTCGGTCTGCTGTGATGACGACTAGCGGAATACGTTGATAAAAAGCCTCGGATACGGCGGGCTGCAAATTAAGAACTGCCGAACCGGAAGTGCAGCATACGGCAACTACTGTGTTTAGCCTTAAAGCAAGACCTATGGCAAAGAAGCCGGCACTTCGTTCGTCGGTAACCGTATAGCATTTAAAATCTTCACAATTAGTTAACGTATGTACGATGGGAGCGTTACGACTGCCCGGACATACTACAACGTGTATGACGTTGTGCGCTTTGAGCAATGCGACTAATTGCAGAATGTTTTTTTTATCCGAATACATAGACTTTACAATTTAGTGTTGATAAGCCGCCTCATTGTTTGTAGTTTGTTTTCTGTTTCTTGCCATTCTTCTTCTTTTGTTGATGAAGCAAGCAATCCACCGCCTGCATACAGTGTGATATTGTTATCGTTGATATTCATGCACCGTAAATTGACGTATAGGTCAGTGCGTTCCGTGGCATCAAACCACCCGATGAAACCGGAATAGTAACTTCTGTCGTACCCTTCGTTATCGGCAATGAATTGATATGCTTTTTCTTTTGGTAGCCCGCATACGGCGGGAGTAGGATGGAGGATCTTGAGCATTTTGCACACTTCTGATGTATCGTGTAGCGTAAAATGAAACTCGGTTTTTAGGTGAGACAAACTACCTGCATAGGCAGAATAAGGACCTTGCTCCTGATAAATAATATCGTTCAATATTAATATCCGTCGGATATATGAAGCCACAAAGCTTTGTTCCTTACGGTTCTTTTCATTCCACTCCTCTGGTAGTTTACCTTCTTGGAGCGGTTGAGTCCCTGCCAATGCCACAGTGCTCCATTGGCTTGATCCACCAGACAGAAGAATTTCGGGAGAAGAACCTATCCAAATGCCCGTTTGTGGTGTATAACACAAATAAATGAAAGAGTGGATATATTTGCTGCAAGCCTTATAAAAAATATCAACGGGTGATATTGTGTTGTTGTAATAAGAGGTCTCTGACCGTGATAGGACTAGTTTGTCAAAGTCTTTTTCCTGTAAGGCATTGATAAAAATATTGAAGCGGTCTGAATACGATTCAGAATAGAGGCTCTGCTCGGGGATATCGTTTGACAATTCCTTGGCTGCTTCAAAATCAGGTTTCTCGTTATTGTATAATGCTATAACATCGTTGCCGCTGTGAGGCTCTATGAGCACTATCGGGTGTGAAGAATCGACTTTAAAGGGGGCGATGACAAATCCTCGTTTTCCTTGTAGCTTGTCGATGTTGTCTAGTAATTTGATGTTATCGGCAGATTGCTTCACGATATGGAATACTCGTTCGCCGGGTACTCGCCATGTGGCAAATGATTGATGTTGTTTGAGCAAATGCTCTATAATGGTATGGTTGTTTTGTTTTCCTTTGTTCATTTTTTCTTCATAATGCTGTTCACTACTCGAATAGACGAAACAAGTTTTCCCGTCGACGTAAAGATATCGACATTCCAAATGTGCGACGAACGTCCCTTGTGAACAATGGTTCCTACAGCTCGAACAGTATCTCCTTCGTGAGCCGATGATATATGATTGCCGCTAACCTGCATCCCCACAGCTATCTCATCGGGTTGGCAGATGGCCATTGAACCTAATCCTGCTACTGTCTCGGCCAAAGCGAGCGTAGCGCCCCCATGAAGAATGCCGTAAGGCTGGCGGGTGCGATAGTCTACCGGCATGGTCGCTTCGACTCGATTGTCTGAAACAAATGTATAGGTGATGCCTAGATTGCCCATCATAGTGCGTTGCGATTTTTCATTGAGCTGCTCGAGTGAGATGTCTGCTATATGTATTTCATTTAAAATGAGCTTTTCTGCTGCCAGAGCCACACCTTCATTGTCATTTGTTTCGGTCGTTATATCTGCACAACGTTTCACCGATTCCAAGGCATTGCCCATCGCCACACCGAGTCCTGCTGTCTGAATCATTGTTACATCGCAAACACTATCGCCTATGGCAATGACTTCATCTTTTTCAATATTGAGTTGTTTTAATAGAAAGCTCAGTGTGTTAGCCTTATCTATTTGTGGCGGAACAATCTCGAGAAAGTAAGGTTCTGAACGAAAGACATCAAGTGAACCGTTCAAACGACGCTTCCAATGTTCTTCTAGAGTGGTCAAAGCCGCTTCATCGTCGCTTACCAATACACATTTGCAAGGAGAGAAATCTATGACGCTCGAGAATTCGGGTTCACTGACAATTTTCATTTGATTGAGCATGGCCTCTGACCGAATGTGCGGGTCGTTGGGGGTATCGGTAATGATAGTGTCTTCTTTGTAGGTAAAAATAGCAAATCCGTTCTTGCGTGATTTCTTTTCAAGATAAGGCAATAGTTCCGGATTAATGCGCTTCTCGAATATTATATTATCTGTCTGGGCATCTATAATTTGGCAACCGTTGTAAGACAGGATGAAGCCACCGTAGTTATTGAGTTCCAACTGTCGAGCTATAGACCGTAATCCATAAGTAGGTCTTCCCGAAGCGATGACAATACGTACTCCTGTCTGCTGCACATTGCGTAGCGTATAGAGTGTGCGTTTCGAAATTTCTTTATTGCTATTAAGCAAAGTTCCGTCCACATCGATGACCAATAGTTTATGTTTCATAGTTCGGGTACCATTTTTGTTCTTTTTGCAAACTTACTAAAAATACCTGATACGTGTGTGAAGTAAACCTATAATTAGTGTTAGAATATAAAAGAAAGAACACATCATCGGATATGTTTTGCGATGATGTGTTCTTTCTTTTATTGTAATAAATATTATTTGAATATTTCTTGCGCGTAATGCGTGAGATAGATTCTCCAGTTACGCCAGATGTGTCCACCATCTGTTTCCATATATTCATACTTGTAGCTGTGTATGTCCAGATATTTTCGATAGTCTGCGTTGGTCTTATATAGAAAATCAGTATTGCCTATCCCGATGAAATACAATCTGGGTCTTGCATTGAACTGCTTGGCCAATTGGATATTGAATTGTTTATCTTTTTGCATTTCTTGTATATCGGAACTTTGAGGGTCATTGCCTTTCATAAAGAGTGCGGCAGAGAAAAGTCCTACGTAATCGAACATATTCGGATACCGTTTAGAAATGGCAAAAGAATGTCCGCCACCCATTGATAGACCGCAGATGGCACGATTAGACTTATCTTTTAGTATATGGTAATTCTTTTCTATATAGTTTATGATGTCAGGGAAACTTTCATCCATTGATGCTATCTCTTTGGAAGCTCCATCGCCTTTGAACATTGGTTTATACATGCCTTTCGACCATGCGCCCGGAGCTGCCTGATAGTCTAAGTTGCCGTTGGGCATCACTACAATCATCGGTTTAGCCTTTCCACAAGCTATCAGATTATCCATTATCTGAGCAGCACGTCCTAAAGTAGTCCACGCATCTTCGTCACCACCAGCTCCATGCAATAAATAAAGCACCGGATACTTCTTGCCTTTGTCGTATCCGGCAGGTGTGTAAACTGTCATGCGTCGATGCATCTTCAGTGTAGGGCTCTCGTACCATATTTTTGATACGTTACCATGAGGTACTTCGTTCACACTGTAGAGATTGCCTTTGTCGCCACGATCTTTTGTGACGATGAAGATATTGGTGTAGGTTGCAATATCGCGATTGATATAGATATTTGCCGGATCCAGGTAATCCATCCCGTTGACCTTGAATTTGTAGCTGTATAGTTCGGCAGAAAGAGGTTTCGAGGTATATGTCCACACCCCGTTGTTTTTTTCGTGTAGCTCTGCTATACCTTCTGATTCATCACCATCTTTTATGATTTTAGGCAAGAAATCGCCGGTAATTTCAACCTTAATGGCTTTAGGGGCGAATAGTTTGAATGTGACACTTCCATCTGCATTGATGACTGGAGAATTGATGTTGTTGCTGTCGAACAAGGCTTCTTGTGCAAAGGCCGCTATAGTACAAAAAGTAAATAAACAGAAAAAAAATAATTTATTTTTCATGTTATCAAAATTAATGAGTTAAATAGAAATCGTTGGATACGAGGCAAAGATATACTATCTGTGATAAAAAGGGCTTAAAAAAAGGGTACAATGATTTTGTTATTTTGCTCAGAAAGTCCAATTATTCATTATTTCGGTGAGCCTTTCCAACTGTTTGGCATCTGTTTCGTCAAAAGTGTTCAAATGTTCGCTGTCGATGTCTATCACTCCGATTACTTCATTGTCTCGTTTGATGGGTACAACGATTTCCGAACGCGAAAGAGAGCTGCATGCGATATGTCCGGGAAACTCTTCTACGTCGGGCACAATAATAGTGCGCTGTTCTTTCCACGATGTACCGCATACTCCTTTGCCAAATTCTATCCGTGTGCATGCCACAGGACCTTGAAATGGCCCAAGTACCAATTGTTCACCACGTACTAAGTAAAATCCTACCCACCAAAAGTGGAAGGTATCGTAGAGTAATGCCGAAATGTTTGCCATATTGGCCACTGCATCCGTTTCGCCTTCAATTAGGGCTTGTACTTGCTTTAGTAGCAAGGTGTATTTTTCTTCTTTTGTTGTCATCGAATATTTTATTGTGGTCCAAAAGCCAGTGCGGCACCGATAGCGGTTCTAAATTCTGCATGTGGTGGAATATGGAATCTTACGTTATAGACACGTTCCATGAAAGGAAAAATATCTTTGCACTGTGGAATCTTTGTCAGATTGCCGATGAGAACAAAGTCTTTGATGTTTGAATTAAGTGTCGATAGCACAGCAGACGAACCGATACTTTGCAACACCATATATATAAGTCCTAATGCAATATCTTCTTCCGAAGCATTACTGTTGTCTATCTTGCCAAACAGAGAGGCCGTAGCGTCAAGGGGCAAGCCTTCCAAATCGTGCTTGCAAATATCTCTTATTTGCAAATTTATATTTGCAATATTGCCATGATTGGCTAATTCGCATATTTTTTTGAAATCTCTTGTTTTGAGTAATAATAGAGCGAGCCCTTGCAGAGTGCCACCACCGATACTAATGCCACCGATATGTTTGATACTGTCACCTTCTACTTTTACATAAGATGTACCGGTGCCCATGCTTACGACCATTAAATCTTTTAAATTCGTATTATAGCGTGCTCCCAATCCGTCGGACACAAACTCGTCCGCTTTCATGGTGGGTAGTCCGTAGAGCGGTCCTTCGATGTAGGCACTTCCTACACCCGTTATCATCACTTGCTGGATGTCTGATAAGTCGACCCCATTATCGTATATATACTTGCCGAATGCTCCGAATAATGAAGTCACAGGGTCGGTTGCTGTAATAAACATCGGCGACTGGATGCTACCATTGTTGAGCCCCACTATTTTAGTGGTGCTACCACCTACATCAATGCCTATAATTAATCCCATTTTGCTATAAATTACTAATAAAAGGATGCTCCAAAGGTAGCACATGCCATATTAATCACCAAATAAATGATGGTTTTTTAGCAGATAAATAAAGCTCTTTCTCTAACTAATTAATCTAATAGATTGTTACTTATTAATAATAACTGTACATTTTAAGAGAAAAATATGTAACTTGCACTCAAATAAAAATTGTAATGACATGAATTCAATTGAAACAAATTTAAAATCATCGATTATGAAACGTTATGTATTTGTGTTGTCGCTTCTGGTAATCGGCTTGACTTTTACTGGATGCGTAAGTAAGCAGCAATTCACAAGTCTGCAATCCAACTATAATAAACTAAAGGCGGACAATACAGATTTGATGAAATCTTACCAAGATGCTCAAATCAGGCTGGCTGAAAGTGGCACTAAAGTGAAAAGCTTGGAAGATCGTTTAGCCGAAGCTCTTCGTAACAATCAAGAGTTGCGTGCATCTTATGCTGCTTTGCAAGGTTCGCTCGACAAGAGTTTGTCGCAAAATTCACAGGGAAATATCAACATTTCCAAATTAGTAGATGAAATCAATGCTTCAAATAAGTTCATCAAACAGCTTGTAGAAACCAAGAGCAAATCTGATTCGCTCAATATGGTTATTACAGCCAATCTAACCCGCTCTTTGAGCACGGATGAGTTGAAAGAGGTTGATGTAAAGGTGCTGAAAGGCGTTGTTTATATTTCGTTGGCTGATAATATGCTTTACAAGTCAGGTAGTTATGAAATTAACGAAAGAGCTGGCGAAACGTTGAGCAAGATTGCTAAGATCATTAAGGATTATAAAGACTACGATGTGCTCATCGAAGGCAATACTGACAATGTGCCTATTTCTCGTCCGAATATCCGTAACAATTGGGACTTGAGCTCTTTGCGTGCTTCGTCTGTTGTTCAGGCTTTGCAAAATCAATATGGTGTAGATCCTAAGCGTTTGACAGCTGCCGGACGTGGCGAATACAATCCGATTGCTACTAATTCTACCGAAATAGGCAAACAACGCAATCGTCGTACACAAATTATTATTACTCCTAAGCTCGATCAGTTCATGGATCTTTTAGACAAGGCTCCCGATTCTGACGGGAATAATAAGTAGTAGTAATATTATATCGTATTTGGTACAAATAGTATAGAAAGGAGATAATTATGATAATCGAAAAAGTTCATGCTAGAGAAATTCTCGATTCTCGGGGAAATCCAACAATCGAGGTGGAAGTTACTTTGGAGTGTGGTGTTATAGGTCGTGCTTCTGTTCCATCAGGAGCTTCGACAGGCGAGAATGAAGCACTCGAATTGCGCGATGGCGACAAAAAACGCTATGGAGGCAAGGGTGTGCTTAAGGCTGTGGCTAATGTTAACGAGAAGATTGCCCCTGTAATAGAGGGCATCTCTGTACTCGAACAACGGGCTATCGATATGGCTATGATTAAACTCGACGGTACTAAAACGAAATCCAATTTGGGCGCTAATGCTATATTGGGCGTTTCGCTTGCTGTAGCTCATGCTGCTGCCAACTATCTCGATATTCCTCTTTACCGTTATATTGGTGGTACGAATACCTATGTGTTGCCTGTCCCGATGATGAATATCATCAATGGTGGTGCTCATAGTGATGCTCCTATCGCTTTTCAGGAATTTATGATTCGTCCGATAGGTGCGCCTTCTTTTCGTGAAGGACTCCGAATGGGGGCTGAAGTATTTCATGCTCTTAAGAAAGTGCTCAAAGATCGTGGCTTAAGTACTGCTGTTGGTGACGAAGGTGGTTTTGCTCCTAATCTTAACGGTACGGAAGATGCCGTCGAGTGTATACTGAAAGCTATCGAAGCTGCCGGATACAAACCGGGAACGGATGTTGTAATCGGTATAGATTGTGCTTCGAGCGAGTATTACAAAAATGGGGTATACGATTACTCTATCTTTGAAGGTGAAAAAGGAAAGAAACGTACTTCCGACGAACAGATTGACTATTTGGAAGAACTCCTCGATAAATATCCTATTGATAGCATTGAAGATGGTATGGCAGAGAACGATTGGGAAGGTTGGAAGAAACAGACCGACCGATTGGGGAATCGTTGCCAATTGGTGGGCGATGATTTATTCGTTACCAATGTAGATTTTCTGTCTAGAGGAATTAAGGAAGGTTGCGCCAATGCTATCTTGATAAAAGTCAATCAAATCGGTTCGCTCAGCGAAACGCTTGATGCTATCGAGATGGCTCATCGTCATGGATACAATACCGTAACTTCTCATCGTTCAGGTGAAACGGAAGATACGACTATTGCCGATATTGCCGTAGCAACCAATTCCGGTCAAATAAAGACGGGCTCTATGAGTCGTACCGATCGCCTTGCCAAGTATAATCAATTGCTTCGTATTGAAGAAGAATTGGGTGACAAGGCTGTATATGGGTTTAAGAAACTCAAATAGTTCTGTTTAAATATTTAAATTATTTATGATATCCCAACAGGTAGTTTATCTGTTGGGATATTTTTATTGATAGTGGCGTTGAGAGCTTGCATATCTGTTACAAGCTTTTATAGTCTTTGGATACTTCCATAATATCTAAAGATTTTCAGATAGATTCTAATATTCATTCGCGAATTCAAGTTCTTTTGTTCACTTTTTGAACCACACGCTGAATTTTTCAGTAAAATATGCCCGTTTTGTCGTATGTTAGTTTTCTCGGTGACGTCCTTAAGTTTTTCGCGTGACGTACATATGATAACAAAAAAAGGTACATATTTGAATTTGATAACGTATGGATCATAGGTGAGCCAAACAAAATCGTTTTGTGTTGCGATATATTACTAAAAATGCCGAAGGTGCCGAAGTACATATCGGGAGTTCTAAATTTTTTTTATTCGACGTTTTATACTAATATCAAAAGGATATATATAATAAGTAAATATACTATACAAATAATTCAAAAATAAAAAAAATAAAGAAGAGTGGAAAGTACTTCGGCACCTTCGGCAGGGGTATGTCGATTTTCGAAGCTGTAGTATGTTGTAGCTGCGATTTTTGAGTTGACCAATAATTTAGTCACTTTTTGGAAAAAGGGGGTGGACGCATATTTTTATTATGTTGACTATTATTTCATAATGTCGAAAAAGATATGTTTACAATAATATTATGTAATCATTGCAAGCCTTTTTAGTTCTATTTAATATTAATAAGAATGCCTTATTTACTCCAATTTCCCTTGATTTCAGAAAAAGACGAAAATTATTGGTCAGAAAGATAATAGGTCGTTATTTGTAATGTTTATTCTATTGTTGCTTTAAATCAATTTATTGAATAACTCTTTATCTTGGGCATTTCTGCTAATCTCGTTCCAAAATTTGAGTGCTTTGATAGGTCCCGTAATGAGATGTCTTTTTAGCAAGCTAAATAAATCTGAATTATTAGCGAAAATCCCACTTTTTATTACTACTTTTGGTTTTTAAATTAAAAAGAAGAGATTATCAGAACAATGAATAAGGTATATACGTTTTTTTTATTGCTTATTTTATGTTGTGCAACTGCCAGCAGCCAGACGATAGACGAATTGAAAACTCTTTTCGACAACCGACAGTATGGAGAAGCACTGCCACAACTCAAGAAAATGATAAAGACACAACCGGCCAATGCAAATTTGAACTATTGGTATGGCGAAAGTTTACGCAAAACCGGCAATCCTGAGATGGCTTTCAAATACCTGGAAATAGCTTCGAAGCGTGGAATCTCGGCAGCCAATTTATCGCTGGGGAGAACTTGTGAAGCACTTTATCAATTTGATAAAGCTTCTGTTTATTATAATAATTACCGTCGTATGCTGCTACAGCAGAAACGTGCTACCGATGAAGTCGATCGCGACATAGTACACTGCAAAATGGGTCTCAATATGTTGCAGGGAGTAGAAAAAGTCTGTGTTATTGATAGTTTCGTCGTCGATAAAAAGAATTTCTTAAGTGCTTACAAATTAAGTCACGAATCGGGTAGCCTTTATTATTTCAAAGATTACTTCAAATCCGATTCAATCTCTACCGCTACTACTGTTTACGAAAACGAGCGGCAGAACCGTATATTGTACGGAGGGGCTTCGGCTAATGGGACCATAAAATTGTTTTCTCGAATCAAAACTACAGACGAGGGCTGGAGTACTCCTACTGCATTACCCGATGTTGTCAACGAAACCGATCATGTGAATTATCCTTTTCTACTTGACGATGGCGTCACTCTGTATTTTGCAGCCGATGGCAAAAATTCGTTGGGAGGCTACGACATTTTCGTTACCCGCTATGATACGAATACAGATAGTTATTTGAAGCCCGATAATATAGGCATGCCTTTCGATTCGCCTTTCAACGATTATATGCTGGCTATCGACACCTATCACAATATCGGATGGTTTGCTTCAGATCGTTATCAACCGACTTCGAAAGTTTGCATTTATGTCTTTGTTCCTAATGCGGCAAAAGTTGTATACGATATCAAGTCTGTAGAGCCAAGCAAACTTATCGGCTTGGCTAAACTGAATGCTATTCAATCTACATGGACTGATAGTGATAAACTGAATGCTTCTCGTAAAGAACTGGATAAGATGCTTAGCCGCAAATCTGTTGCTCAACGCAAAGGGGATAGTAACAATGCGTTCACTTTTGTTGTCAACGACAGCCATATTTATCACGAATATACCGACTTCAAGTCTGAAGATGCATTGGAGTCATTTAAAAAATGGGAAGAAGGGCAAAATAAATTTGAGCAGAACAAAAAGCGGCTCGAAACACTACGTGTGCAATATGCCCAATCTGATTCTACACTCAGAAAGAATCTGAGCAGTACTATTCTTCTTTTGGAACGTCAGCAACTTGAAAAAGAACCGATTCTGGAAAAACAAACATTGCTCATTCGTAAACTTGAAATAATGAAGCTAACACGATAATAACCTATAATTAAAAACGTATATGGATATATTTATCATTATTATATTAGTCATCGCGGCTGTCTTGCTATTTATGGTCGAATTGTTTATCATTCCTGGTATCAGCTTGGCAAGTTTTGCAGCAGTTACCTGTTTGGTAGTGGCCAATTATTTGGCTTATGTCGATTTGGGTAGCACGGCATTTGTTATTACGCTTATCGTTTCGTTGGCGGCGACGTTGGTCACGGTTATCCTATTTATGCGATCTAAAACGCTAGATCGTGTTTCGTTGAAAGAGACAATCAACTCGTCGGTAGAAAACCTCAAAAAAACTTCGGTTAAAGTAGGTGATGAAGGTGTCACTACTACTCGGTTGGCACTTGTGGGTTATGCCAATATATACAACCAAATAGTAGAAGTAACGTCGTGTGACGGTTTTCTGAATGCCGATACTCCTGTCAAGGTAGAGCGCATCACTAACGGCACGATATATGTTCGAAAACAATAATCACTAATACATATAATAAATTATGGAATCATCAGTCGCATTTATCATGATAGCTATCGCTGGTGGCGTGCTATTCTTGGCTCTTTTCTTCCACTATGTGCCATTCTTTCTATGGCTGTCGGCCAAAGTATCGGGTGTCAACATTTCGCTCATTCAGTTGTTCCTGATGCGCATTCGTAAAGTACCGCCCTACGTGATTGTTCCGGGACTTATCGAGGCGCATAAAGCGGGTTTGCAGAATATAACTCGTGACGGACTCGAGGCGCATTATTTGGCTGGGGGACATGTAGAACGTGTAGTACACTCCTTAGTGTCAGCTTCAAAAGCCAATATCGACTTGTCGTTCCAGATGGCAACAGCTATCGACCTTGCCGGTCGTGACGTGTTCGAAGCTGTACAAATGTCTGTCAACCCAAAAGTGATTGATACTCCTCCTGTATCGGCAGTTGCTAAAGACGGTATACAGATGATCGCCAAGGCACGTGTTACCGTGCGGGCCAGCATTCGCCAATTGGTTGGAGGTGCCGGAGAAGACACGGTACTTGCCCGTGTAGGTGAGGGTATTGTTTCGTCTATCGGTTCGGCATTGAATCATAAATCGGTACTCGAGAATCCGGATTCCATTTCGAAGCTCGTGTTAAGCAAAGGGCTTGATGCCGGTACAGCTTTCGAAATTCTATCTATCGATATAGCCGATATTGATATAGGCAAAAATATTGGCGCAATGTTACAGATGGATCAAGCCAATGCCGATAAAAACATTGCTCAGGCTAAAGCCGAAGAGCGTCGTGCGATGGCTGTGGCTCTCGAACAGGAAATGAAAGCCAAAGCTCAAGAGGCACGGGCCAATGTTATTCAGGCCGAAGCAGAAGTACCTTTGGCTATGGCCGATGCTTTTCGTAGTGGCAACCTCGGCGTGATGGATTACTATCGCGTGAAGAATATCGAAGCTGATACCAACATGAGAGATACTATTGCCAAACCGATTCAGGGGAACAAGCCTTCTACACCCGCAATGAAATAGTTCTTTATAAGTGCTTGGTAGGTCTATATTCGGCCATTTTGCCCTTATCAAATAAAAACATTTATCAGGGCGGACTTATATATCCGCCCTGATAGATGATATGAATATCTACTTAAAACAGAAAACAATGAAAAAATATTTCGCTCCATCAGAGCTACTTATTAACGAAGACGGTAGCATATTTCACCTTC
This sequence comes from Bacteroidales bacterium, assembly GCA_012517855.1. Classification (GTDB taxonomy): domain Bacteria; phylum Bacteroidota; class Bacteroidia; order Bacteroidales; family Bacteroidaceae; genus JAAYUD01. The sequence goes on along the minus strand of JAAYUD010000013.1, from coordinate 12,109 downwards.
ATATCAAACCCGAGCAACTTGCCGACAAAATTATTCTGGTTGGCGACCCGGGACGTGTATCTATGTTGGCCTCTTACTTCGACAACATCGAATGCGAAAATTCCAATCGTGAATTTCATAGCATTACGGGATCTTACAAAGGCAAACGTATTTCTGTCGTTTCTACGGGTATAGGATGTGACAATATAGATATTGTCCTTAATGAGATAGATGCACTGGCCAATATAGATTTTGCCACGCGAGAAACCAAAGACTCTCTGCGTGCACTTGATATAGTTCGTATAGGAACTTGTGGAGGTCTACAGCCCAATACACCGACCGGTTCTTTCATTTGCTCTGACAAGTCGATAGGATTCGACGGGCTACTCAATTTCTATGCGGGGCGCAATGAGGTATGCGATCTCGATCTTGAAGAGGATTTTGTGGACTATATGGGCTGGGAAGGCAATGTATGTCAACCTCATCCGTATGTCATCAATGCAGATAAGTCGCTTATTGAACGTATCGGTCACGATATGGTGCATGGTATGACTGTTGCTTGTGGTGGCTTCTTCGGCCCACAAGGACGCGAGCTGCGCATCCCATTGGCCGACCCACAGCAAAATGCCAAAATAGAACAATATGAATATCAAGGGCTGCACATCACAAACTTTGAGATGGAAAGTTCCGCGGTAGCGGGACTGTCGCGTCTCATGGGTCATCATGCCGTCACGGTCTGCATGGTCATAGCCAATCGTTTGGCAAAGCAAGCCAATACCGGCTACAAAGGTACTATGGAAACTTTGGTACAAACCGTATTGGATAGAATTTAGCGGCACATGAACAAGGGGGAAACAATCTGCGCTATTGCCACTGCTACAGGTGGCGCTTTGGGTATTGTCAGAGTATCGGGCGATAACGCCATTGCATATACCGATCATGTATTCAAACTTGCATCGGGTAAGGAATTGTCCGAATGTAAGCCGTATACGTTACATTTCGGTCGTATTATGGATGGTGCGGAAGTAGTAGACGAAGTATTGGTCAGTCTCTGTCGTGCTCCTCATAGCTATACCGGCGAAGATACTACCGAAATCACATGTCATGGTTCTCCTTACATTCTTCAACGCGTATTGCAACTGCTCATCGCTGCCGGTTGCCGCATGGCTCGTCCGGGCGAATACACTCAACGGGCTTTTCTCAATGGAAAAATGGATCTCAGTCAGGCAGAAGCCGTAGCCGACCTTATCGCTTCGACCTCTGCATCGACCCATCGACTTGCTATGAACCAAATGCGAGGAGGATTCAGTAAGCAATTGGCCGATTTGCGCGAAAAACTCTTGCAGTTCACTTCACTCATCGAACTTGAACTTGACTTCAGCGAAGAAGATGTTGAGTTTGCCGACCGTACCCAATTGCGTCAACTCGCCCAAGAAATATCCAAAGTCCTTCAGCGCCTCGCCAATTCGTTTAGTGTGGGCAACGCCATCAAAAACGGCATTCCTGTAGCTATCATCGGCGAGACCAACTCGGGTAAATCAACCTTGCTCAATGCCCTGCTCAACGAAGATCGTGCCATTGTGAGCGATATTCAGGGTACTACTCGCGACGTCATCGAAGATACGATCAATCTGGAAGGTGTCACCTTTCGTTTCATCGACACCGCCGGTATACGCGATACTACGGATCGTATTGAGTCTATGGGTATACAACGTACTTTCGAAAAGATGGATCAGGCCGAAATCATCCTATGGATGGTCGATGCTACACAAGCCATAGAGCAGACCGATCGTCTCGACAAACAAATAGTTGCCCATACCGAAGGTAAGCAGCTTATCCTTGTGCTCAATAAGTGCGATCTGCTCACCGATGAGCAGCAAAGTGCTCTTACGCCACTTTTAGAACGCTATCCTCATCATCTTTTTATTTCTGCCAAGCACGATCGTTATATTGACAATCTGCAACAATTACTCATTGAAGCTGCTCATCTGCCTTCGGTCACTCAAAACGATGTCATCGTCACCAATGCCCGCCATTACGAAGCCCTTACTGCTGCTCTCACCGCTATCGATCGAGTTCGCCTAGGACTGGACACCAATCTGTCGGGCGATTTCATCGCTCAGGACATCCGTGAGTGCATCTTTCATCTAAGTGATATAGCCGGCGAAGTAACAACCGATGATGTGCTGCACAATATCTTCAAGCATTTCTGTATTGGCAAGTAAAGTGGTTTTTGGGGAGAAGAGCAAGATATAAAAAAGATAACAATAACTACCGATATATCAATATATTACAATAGGGACATACTCTTTTAGTATTATTTTATTATTATCAGTAATAGTTCGAGTTACCTTAACGCTACTTACATAAATATCAATTATGTATTATGAAAGATGTATTAAACTTGTCATATCAGTATTGAAATAATAAGAAAATTGAATCTGCTTAATGTCTCATCTTTTCATATTTCACTTAGGAACTTTGATAAAAAAAGATAGATGATTAACTTGGTTAATAATATACTAAGCTAAATCTACAAATGCCCAACAAAAGGATTATAAAACTTATCTGAACTGCATTTCTTATACTTCTTAGAAATATTAGGCATATTGTCAGGTACATTTGATAGTATAATTCTCGATTCAATTATTCTATGGTGAAGCTTACAGTCATAGGTCACAAGGATTTTATTAACAACATCTTTTCGAAGATAGAAGAAGAAGTCAGATGATGTTGCGAAATATTTTGAAACGATTTCTCCATTCATATAATATGTCAAATTTTTTACATCAAAGATAAGTCCAATTCTTTTGGCAATAATTGAATTCAGACAGATAAAATTATTATATTTGAATCGACCACTATCCCAGTCCGAGAAAGTATATTCAGACAATAGTTTTACGCAAGGAACTATATCATAATAATCTTCTGAATATTCAAGATCTCTCCATCCTAATTCACTAGCAAAAGCATGAGTATGGCTTTCTGCTTCATTAAAGTTGTAACCTTCAATAATGCTCTCATCATATTCCTTGGAAATAAGCTCGCTATAACCAGCTAGTTTCATATAGGCATAACGATCATTTATTCTTTGAATAAAATAACCTCTCATGAGAACCCATTCTCCATTACACTTTGGCAAAGTAGTGATGAATCTGTCTTCTGCAGAATCGACATTTGATAGCTCTATCCAATTAGGTAAATCTTCTATACTTTTTGGCATAAAACTCCTAGAATTTAAGGCTATTAAAGGAGATATTTGTGGCCAAGACGGATCAATATCTATAATTGAACAACGGAATGTACCTTTATATTCATTTTCCACATATTTATTAAGAAGCATCCAGCCATAAAGTTCCATCAAGGCATGTCGTCCATATTTATGAGCATAGGTGCATTTAAAATCTCTTCTGTAGCCCACTTTTTTATCTTCCTTCTTCTGTATTTCAGCACATATTTCTGCATCAAATCCAATATCATTTATTCTCTTCTCAAGCATGCCATATATTTCATCAGAGGAGAAAGGTGACTTCTTCTTGTCATAATGCCATTCAAAAAGCGGTCTTATATTAAACTTCTCAAAATCATAATCAAACATACTATATGTTGGGAAGTTTTCCGATTTCTCCTGAGGCCATTTTTCATCATAGTTCTTATATAGCGGTTTTCTATCATGACTAATAGAGAACGCTTCTTCAGCATAGCTATATAAGGTTTCAAGATTATCAAGTAGCACCACATGATTAGAAGAGTAATCCTTAAAAAATGACTCAAGAAAATCTATACATTGCTCAACTATGATCCCATCATGAGATCTTAATCCCACTCCAGTTATGACAGAAATTACAGCTTCAAAAACAAAAGGGTCTTTTACGGCCAAGCATTCTTTGCATGCAGCCAACCCAACTTGAAAATTATGTTCTGCAATCAATAATGCTTGATGCATAAACTTACTTCTAAACTCACAATCGGTAATACCACAAAGCAAAAGGGACAGTGTGAGCTTATCATTATTAGAGTACTGTTGAGCCCAAAAATTATCTCTAAAGAATGAGGTGATATTGTCTAATAATTGGTATCCCGAAAACTTAGAGAACCATAATTCATCAAGTTCCATTTGTTTCATTTTCTGAAACAAAGGTATGAACATTGATATATTATAGAAATTTGACTGCTCATATACTCTTTTATACAGATTTTCGCATAGGCGTTTCTTTACTTCATAGCTTTTTATTCCAGAATACAACAACTGGGAAATCGCTATTCTTCCTCGCTCTGTTGCAAGTATTACGTCAAGATGGTCAATCATCGTCAATACCGTATTTTCATCTGGCATCAACTCAAACCACTCTTTACCAAACTTTCTAGGGACGAGATATAGTAGATTCTTTGTTATATCTTCAGCAAGGGTGTGAGGCTTATCACCATAAAACAACGATTGATGTGTCTGTATAAAACTACAAAAAGCAGATTTATCATAACAAGAATCAATAATATATTGTGCAATATGGAAACCCGCTAGCATATCATATGTAAATTGAACAGAATGTCCTATACCATCCTTTTCAATCATAAAGCACATCCCTTCTTCCAATAATTTCTCACAAGTATCTTCGAATGCAGGATAAAAGTCAGTCTGGTAATCAAGTTTTCGGTCATTTCTTTCCCAAATAAGACGAGCGATATTATGTAAGCCTTTTTTTACCTGAATTTGCCTAATTCGTTGATTTCTACCTTCATTTCTTGTTATTTTATTTGTTAACTTTTCGCTGTACGAATCTAAACATGATGCCAAAGAATAATCATCGAGCACAAAATTCTTTCGTCCATAATTAGTAATACAGAAAATCTTTAATAACAGAGGATTGCTAAACATTTGAAGGGCGTTATGATTAGAAGGATGAATATCATATTTCTTGAAATATCTAGAAATAGTTGATGACATATATTTTCTTTCTATCCCCTTTAAATGTATATAATTTGGTACTGACTTATAATCATCCATACCATATATCACTTTTATATAATCCTCTTTTTCTCTACATGTTGTAATTATTAATAGATTGTTTCGAGATTCTACCCTAGACTTGAGCATAGTTAGTTCATATCTCCAGATGTCTTCATGGGGAGCTGCTTCATTTAGTCCATCAATAATGATAGGTAATCTGCACCCAAATACTTCTCCGTTAAAATCTAAAATATCCAAGGCATCATCTATCGTATAACTAGTTGGTAAGCCGAGCATTTCTATTATTTTTGAGAAAGTACTATTTGCATTCTTAAAAACAGCACCCATGAGAAATAACACTGGCAGTTGTTTATCTATCATTCGTTTAGCAAGGGAACATGCAAAATGAGTTTTTCCATATCCGGCTTCTGCAAAAACTGGGAAAATATTATTGACCATGAGTTTTAGCAAGCTTAATATGCTTACTTCATTTTCATTGTCATTCCCAGTAAGAGGCATTTCTAATTCATTTACTGATTCGACACAAGAAGAAATAGTATGTTCTGCAAAAGAAATATCCTTCTTGTTTGCTGTTAGAATATTTTTGATTTCAGAATTCATTTTGTCTACACGCCCTTTCCGTTCTTTCTGATAGGTGACAAGAGAATCATAAATATCATGTATGCTATCTACTAAGTTAATCGAAGAAGAAACATAGCCTATCAATTTGTCAATAAAAGCATATCTGCAATTATTATCCTCCACATAAGCTTGCTTGAATTCCACCGTCAGAATGTTATCATACCACGAGCCATCAAATAGTATAGGCCATTGTTTTTTATGCTCAGCATGCTTAGCAATTGCAAAGATTTTCTTTCGCAAATTAGTCTGGGCTACATTAACATCAACAATAGATAATAGAGTTTGTTCAAAACTAGAAGGTGTATGTATATCAGAATCAAACTTCTTTTCCAGACAATTAAGTGTATCTTTTGAAACAGAGTCCAACTTCTCCTTTCCAATAAACTTTTCTCCAAAGAAATATTGAAAAATATTATTGTACTTTACTGCCGCCTCTAGGTATATCGATTCAAATATATCTTTATGCCACGAGCCGAACGTGCATCCATTATTAATTGCGTGCAATTTGGGTACTAATTTATCCCATTGTTCTTGAACAAATGAACCAGGCGAGCAAATAATCCAAAGTTTTATTTTACTTCTGTAATTATTAGTCGTTTGGAAGCCCTTTTCCAATTCGTTGATATGATTAGCATCAAGCGGAGAGTTTTCATCATCTTTTATCCCTTTCCAATATTTTGCTTGCCAACCGATAACATCTTCAACTGAATACTTTATTCCGCAATACTCCATTGGCTTTTTTAACTCTAAATAGAATTCAGAACCTGGAGTATTATAAAAATAACTGAAAACACCATATGTTCCAAACATTCGATTAGCAATATGAAAACAGAATTTTTCAAAAGCGATATCTTCTGCCCATGGAAGGTGAGCTAACTTATTCCAATCAATATTTCTATTCATAGCAAGCTGTTATTTCTGGATAATAGGGACAACAACCTCTGCACATATCATAAGCAGAGCATTTTTTGACTCTACAATGGTTTTTACACGTCTCTCGATACTGTTCAAACTTATTTAGCCAAATATCATAAAAATCATACTCATGTAAGCTATAACTATCTCGCCCTGCACTAAAAGAGCAAGGAGATACATTTGATTTATGATCTACATAGACAGAGAAGAAACCACCTTCACACGTATCAACCAATGATCTTGGAATATTTGTGTTCCGCATCAACAAAGGAACAAAACATGCATCAAAACCAATTTTTGGCTTCTGCGATTCTCTTGATTCAACTTCTCTTATGAACGTGTCCAATGTAGAACCTGACTTAATGACAAACTTACGGCTCGCCCTTCCTGCAGGCTTATAGGTTAAAAATATTATAGCATTAATATCATCAAATAATTCTGTATTATCTCCTCGTAATATATTAATTGCCTCATTTATAGTCTTCGACGATAGTAAATAATGGAGATTCACCCTTATTCCATACAAGTTTAGGAGTTTTACCTTGTCAACAGGAATGTCGTGAATAGATGTTACCGATATGGCAACTGCACCAACTTTTCCCTTTATTCGTTTACAAATATCATGATCAATATGTATTCCGTTGGTAGTGAAGTTAGGAACAATATCTCTTCGAATAGTTTCATCTATGATGGCCAAAAAATCAGGATGTTCTAATGGTTCTCCTCCTCCAAGAGCAACTTGAAACACATTGCCATATTTTTCGTGATTCATGTAGTCTAGAACATTGCAGTAATCTTCTACACTCATGAATTCATTATTGTTGCGACTATCTCTATAGCAAAAAGAACAACCTTTGGTACAATGATTTGATATAGATATATCGGCCAATTCAGGAACTGGAGCAAAGATAGGATTATCATTTAATGATTTACCCCACCTTATTGTTACACCTGTTTTATAATCTGCTACAAAATGATAATTTTTTATAAATCTTTTTAGCATCAGTATTGTTCCGTTTGAGTAGCTCCGAATCCACCTATTGTGTTACTTAATTTCTTCTCATGAATTAATTCTCCTCGAATATAATTAAACAACTCCTCATTATTCATTTGTAAAGGGTCGGTGTTTTCTCCATTTTCTTCAAGTATTTGTTTTGTAATACAAGAACCATCATCATCTGCAAATTTCATCAAATAAGAATATATCTCATGCTCATGCATATAGTTGATAGTACCATTCTCTATCATAAAGTTCTTTAAGGCTTTAGCAATTCTAAGAGACCCTTCCATACTTTCAGTGCCAGAATAAAATTCTATAAAACAATTCACAATGTCTAAATCCATTGTGATGATATAGCTTACAGAACTACTGTTTGTTACATAATCGCTTCTTATTTTCATAAAAAATTAAATTTATTATTCATATATGATTTTCGTCAGAATATGCAATATCAAAAAGCAATTAATAATTATTTATTAATCAAATGCTTAGTAGAACAATATGCATTAACTCCCATTTTTGAAGTTGTATGCAATATCAAAATTATAGCTGGTACTAAGATAGAAGGCGACATTCCTATGATTGGAGATAACCAGTTCGCTAAAGCTGTAACACTACCTATCCCTATAGTTTTTCCAGCGGTTAAGATTTTTTTTTGTTCTTTCTCATAATCAGGATGTCCACAAATAAGTTTGTCGAACTCATCTTTTAATCTGCTCCAGTACTTTGGTGCTTCTACAGCATTTGCTTGATTGCCACCAAATGTTACAGTTTGAATAGGTCCTCTTGCTATTAACCATTCTTCTGCTGCTTTTTCTTCTCCATATTTAGATACCAATTGCTCTATCATATTTTTTTGATATGGTTTCAGACAAGTATACCATTCATCCAATGTTAAATTTTCTATTTCCATCATAACATCTCTTTTATATAATTTGCTGAAATACAATATGAAGTTTGATTTAATTCGTGTGGATTAATTCCAGCAATAATAACCCCCGACGATGGTGCATAAGTTCCTATTAGTAAACCTATTATAGCTCCATTCCTAAGATTAAAAACTAAAGATCCAGACTGTCCTGGACGTGTTTGTATATTAATTGTTGCATATTTAGATTTGACTCCAGATGTTTCTAATAACATTTTAGCTCCTATTTCCGTTTCTTGATATGTTAAGACTCTTCTACCCATGACACAATGAGGAAAACCAAACATACCTATTTTTTCTCCAACTAAAATATTATCCAATGATTCCAACGGAGGCAAAATGCCATTAAAACTTAAATTTGTTTTTAAAATACACAAATCTGTTATTGGATTTACATCTTCAACATTTACTGCTACTGGCTTACACGACAAATCAGTGACATCTTGATAAGCATTAATACTGGGAATATGAGGCATCAATACATATAAATCATTAACTTCATTTCCAACAACGTGCCTAGCTGTGACGACCTTACCTTCTTTAGATACAAGAAATCCTGTACCTAACATATCAATTGCTCCTGTGCTTTTATTTAGCTTTCCAATTAAAAGCGTTATTTGTGTAAAATTAAACATATCTCTATAATTTATTTAATAATTAATTTCATTCAATATCCCAAACACTTTCTGAACCTCCGAATAAGCCTTCGCATCCTCTGGATTCTTTTTACATAGCTCACAGATGTAGTCTGCATTCTCGATGGCTCTTTGCAAGTCACCATTTTCTGTTAGATAGCAATAAAGATTTGTACGGATGAAATATCGTTTAGTCTTTTCGTAGCCGGGCATATGTTTTTGAAGCTCAGGAAGAAGCTCTTCATACGTGCTGTAATTACGAGTTGAGAGCCTAGGCAAGAAATGTAGTAGGAACCAAAATTCGGTACATGGGTTCGTTTCAAGAAACATAACTTTTGACCCTTTTTTATTCTTGCTGTATTTTCGCTTAGTCTTTTGATATAGTGACATTTCTTTTGGAATACGAAGTAATCTATCCATATCCACGAGGCAAATTACATAGTCGTACTCTCGACCAACATAAGTGTCAACTAACTTCGCCATGTGCCCAATGTCACTGTGCTGAGGAAAATCAGGGGCTACTTTAAAAGGATAGCGACACTTTACGCGAAGTGATTCAAAATAGAACCACTCGGTTTCGCCTTCTCCGATTATTGCTATACTCTTTTTCATAAGCAATCGTCGTTAAGTGAAAGATAAGGACTACCCAAAAAGGGCAAATCAATCAACTTACCTTGCTTATAGGCATTATAGGGTGAAAGATTCTTATGAAGTCCCATTCCGGAAAGTCGCTTGACTATTGTTTCGCCAGCAGCATTCTTTTCTGTGAACCAGATGCAATCTCTTCGGATAAAGTCTTCATCCAACAGATTCACATCATGTGTTGTCACAAACAACTGCGATTCCTTATTACTATTTACCAAAAAGACTTTTAAAAAATAAGATAGAAGTTCATAATGAATACTGCTCTCTACTTCATCCATCATAACAAAATTTCCATCTTTCAATAGTTGTTTTAAGATGACAGACATTCCCATAAAACGAATAGTACCGCGAGATTCATATTCTTCCGGCAAATTATGTTCACCATCTTCAGTGCTATGTACAAAATTTAGATTAGAACTCATAATGGTTCCTTTTTGCATCATCAGATCTTTCTTATCATCACTTAATGGAAAGACTTGTATAATCTTTTCCATTTCGGAGGTTATAGGTGTCTCTTCATGACTTAGCTCAAAATTCTTAATATTAAAATCTGAAGCCTTCAGAAACTTCAGAAGGAAGTCCTTTAATGAACCATCTTTGTCTTGTTCTAATTTTCTCTTGACATATGAGGATAGCATCATATTAGGCTCCAACACATCTGGAATATGATTAGAAAAATATGCATAAACATCATTCAACTTAGATGATTCAATATTGGATATACTAAAGGCTGCTAACACACTGCGGTTATTCAATGTATTTCCTATAATAACATCCTTGCTTTTCTTCATTAATCCAAGCTTTGTACTAAATGTGATTAATGATGAATCAGTTTCTTTGTTATAAGAACGGCTATAAAGAGTTGTACCTTTTGGAGATGTATATGCGACCAATGACTCTTCATAAAAGCGCGAATCATCAAATTCCATGGTAAGGATATACTTTTCACCATTGATATAAAAAGTCATTGACATCTTGGTATGTTCTTGTCTAGATTTATCGTCCAGCATAAATGGCACTACACGGATGCTCGATGACCTATCTTTAGAAACATGGCAAACCATGTATCTAAAGAATTCGATAGCTCGCAACAAGTTGCTTTTGCCTGAAGCGTTAGCACCATATACAACACCCATTTTTAGGAGTTTCAAACCTGGTTTCACTTCCACGCAATACTCTTCACTCATAAAGGTATCAGACGAACAACCAAAATTGATCATCTGTTCCGATCTAATCGAGAAGAAATTCTGAACTTTAAATTCTGCTATCATATAATCTACTATTAAATATCTATTGCAAAAATAGTAATAATATTTTAATTTCAATGATTATTTATTGTATTTTTGTAGTTTTATTACTAAATTATGTGTTATAATTTATAATTAATTCTTTATAATCACATAAAGTTAATACGAATAAGTGCCATGAGGCCCGCTTGCTATTTCTGTGACTATTGATAATAATGTATGAATTGGTGGAAGTGTCACTATTTTGCCAAGTGTTATTATTGGTGATGTTGCTATTGTGGCGGCAGGTGCTGCTGTTACAAAACAAGTCAATACAACACTTTTTCGATGATATGGGCTAAAAATCATTCTTTTCTGTGAACCAAATGCAATCTCTTCGAAAGTCTTCGTTTAGTAGATTCACATGGTGCGTAGTCACAAACAACTGAGATCCGAATGGAAAATCAAGTTTTGAAAACATATCCGTCATGTCAAATATCTATCAATCAATGTATTGTAAAGACTCGAGGCTAAGACGGGACCTAGAAAAGGTATTATTTATCTGTCACACAACGATTTATGAAAGTTGAGTGTCGCAATTGTCACTATATTTCTATTGGCACAACAGCCCTGATAACCATCATAAACGAATGACCGAATATACAGAACCGGAATAGCTGTGTCTGCTTTTTACTCCGATCATTGCCAAATGACGGGCGAACAGATGAATCGAAATGTCGCGCATCGTAGCCGGACTGACCTTGCGCATGTGCTCATACAAGAGGTGGATGCTGTATTCCTCCGCCCGTTCACCCTTACAGGGAAGACGGAACAGACTGAAGAAAAGTCCTTCTTCGTACGGGCGACGGTAAAAGCGTTTATTGCGTTCCGTGATCAAAGCCTCTTCGTGAGGGGTATACCAATAACGGGCTCCACCGCGCAGTTCCGTTTTGAGCTGTGCATACAATTGTTTGTACGAGATTTTGAATCTACAGATACGGTCTTCTAGTTCAATGGGGAAAAAGCGGCGGCTCCCGGTCGGATCGGTAAGAATATCCGCATGGTTGGAAGTACCAATAAACGAAGCCATCCGGTCGAAATGTTGATAGCCTCCACGATAAGGCTTGGCGATATTTAGTTGAGGAAGTTGAATCAAATTTTTCAACCGTTCCATTTGCGAGAGAGAATACT
>JAAYUD010000012.1 GCA_012517855.1 Bacteroidales bacterium | reverse complement strand
TTGGTATATCTTCCAAAGATGTCCTTGAATTTCTTCATGTAAACATCAACCAGCTTTTCCCTCTCTTGTATGGTGTAGCCCGGGGTAAAAGCAATGCTGGCTGTTGATACCCATGAATGTTCGCCTCTCCATTTCAAACCGGCAGCTTCAACTTGGGGCTGTGTGATTTCCCACCATGCACCCACTTCTGACTTTGAATTAAGGTGCTTTTTTAGTAAATCTTGGTATTTTGGATTAATCAAAGCGTCATATTGTAGTAAGAAAGTCGCTGGAAAATCATATTGGTTAACGAGTTTGATCTGGTTTTGAACAGTTTCGAATAAGAGTTTGTCCGAGTTTTCGAGACGATAATCTGTCTGACGAATAAAGTTTATGATATTGATGATACGAGGAGAATCTTTTTTTGAGTCTTTACATATAGCATTACATGTAAGGCTTGAAAAGACTATAAAACAAGTTAGCATTAATCTGATATGAGGCATGGTGATTTGTTTTATATTTGGTCTGTCGGAATTCCGACAGACCAAATTACTTAATATTTAATTGTAATATGGATTTTGTATTAATGAATTATTACTTTTTATGATTTCACTACGTGGAATAGGAAGTAAATAGTGTTGAGGTAGAAACTTCCTTTCCAAAACGGTAATAGGATTATAGGAGAATGTACCGTCGTCTTTCTTAACTACCTCTATACCTTTTGCGTCAATGTTTTCATAAACTTCTGCTATACGCCATCTGCGTAAATCAAAATATCGGTGATTCTCGAAAGCTAATTCAATTCGACGCTCGTTGCGAAGCTTTTCAAGTAATTGATCACCAGATTCTATTACAGCTGGCATCTTTACACTTTCTCTATTTCTGACTCTATTAATTGCGTTGCGGCACTCTTCTTCGTTGCCTAAATAAAATTCTGCTTCAGCATAATTGAGGTAGAACTCTGCTAGTCTGAAGAATATCCAAGGTTGGGTATTTGTCTCACTAAGTGACTGATCCTCGTCCATGAACTTATAGAGGTAATATCCGGTTAAAGATGTATTCCAACTGCCTATATCGCCTTGAGAACTATCTTTCCCTTTGGGTATAAAAACTTCGACGGGGCGACCTCTGTACATGGCGCCATTATAGAGAATGGATGCATAGAATCGTGGGTCACGTCCCTGGTATGGATTTTTAGGATCATATCCGGAGCCTTCTTCCGCAGGTTTTTTGCCCGTCAATTTCATTTCATAATCATCCACTATGTTTTGCAAAGGACAATTTCCTCCCCATCCGTCATAACCATTGGGCGAATTGAATAAATTCATTCTATGTCCATTTGCTTTGGTATACTCTCTCTTAAATATTACTTCTTTATTGTCCTCCAAGAATAATGATCTGTAATCTTTTGCTAGTTCATATCCGGGCAGATTAATTACTTCCAGAGAGGCATCCCGAGCTTTTTCCCACTTTGATTTATCATTATTAGGGTTGTTTAGTGGGCTTGCTGCGTATAGTAGAACTCTTGCCTTTAGTGCTTTACATGCATCTGCACTGGCTCTCCCTGAGTTTTCGCCTTCCATTTTGGCGGGTAATCGATTTATAGCATCGTTCAGGTCGGATATAATATAATCAACGCACTCGTCATAACTATTTCTGGGCAAAGAGTAGTTGTTATCTCCCAATGCAAAGGAATGCGTGACAATAGGTACTCCTCCGAAACGCCAGATCAGATTGGAGTAGATAAACGCGCGTATAAATTCCATTTCGCCGGTTAATCTTGATTTTAAATCTTTAGATACATTTGCTCCATCAATTTTTTCAAAGAATATGTTTATGTTGCGTAAGTATTCGTACGCTTTTTCCCAATAGTTGAAGTTCGAGAAACGTCCTGCATCAAAAGTAGTAATATTGTCAGGAGTCATTTCTCCTTTTGAAACAATTATAGAGCTTTCCTTTCCGTGGCGTGTATAAGTTTCATCTGTTGTAGAAGACATCATAGCCTCTTCAAATCCGGTAGGGTATGCATTATAGCAAGCATTGACGTACGCAGCAAGTAGAGCATCGTCATTGAACACATCATCTTCTGTCATCTTGTCGAGAGGCTTTCTATCCAAGAAATCATTGCAAGAAGTACATAATAAGGAGAAGATTAAGCACAATTGGATGTATATATATTTTTTCATTTCTATTTTATTTTTAGAAAGTTAAATTTATTCCAGCATTAAAGATTCTGACTTGAGGGTAGTAAGTTCCTTTACCATCAGAGCTTTCAGGATCTATAAGTTTGATTTTATCAAACGTTAAGAGATTATATCCGCTGAGATATATGTGGCAATTGGAAAGATTCAGTTTACGGAACCAGGAACTAGGTAAAGTATATCCAATTTCCAGATTTTTCAATCGAACAAAGGATGCATCTTTCAGATAGAAGTCGGAAGCATAGGATTCCTGTGAGTTAATACTTCCTCCAGCTCTAGGATTTGAACCATTTGGATTATCCGGTGTCCATCGATTTTTCGCTTGTTTCATGTAGAAGTTGCCAGTCTGATCCATGCGTGAATAGACTGCTTGTTCGACTCTTCCTTGTCCTTGGAATAGGATGCTTACATCTATCTTCTTCCAACTTGCGCTTAAGTTCAAACCAAAAACAATTTCAGGAAAATTAGTCAAGTCATGCCGTATTCTATCCATAGAGTTTATGATTCCATTATGATCGACATCTTTAAAAATCAAGTCACCCGGTCTTACTCCATCCATGTGGGGATATGAGTCTATCTGTTTTTGGTCTTTGAATATCCCGATAGCTTCGTAATATAGTCCGGCTCCCAAGGGTTGTCCTTCTTCTTTCATATAATCGTATCCTTTGCCCCATGGAGTCTCATCCATATAGATTACTTTATTGCGAGCGTATAAGAAATTTCCTGAAGCCGAAAAGTCGACTTCTCCAATACGACTTCTGTGGTTCAGCTGTATTTCCACACCTTTATTTTGTACTTTGCCAATGTTTTCATCAGGAAGATCCTTCAGCCCTGTATATTGTGGTATTGATGCATTTCTTTGTCTTAAGATATTGGATCTTCTGGTTTTAAACAGATCTATTTCAAAACCGAGTAATCCTTTCCAAAGGCTTCCTTCTACTCCCAAGTTATATGTGTGTGCAACTTCCCATGTAATATCCTTATTGGGAAATCCATCCTGATAGATCCCTTGTACATCTTTATTGCCGAAGACATAATTTCTTCCAGTGGCGTATTTCAGTAAATATTGAAATGCTCCTACATTGTCATTGCCCTGCTCACCATATGATGCCCTCACCTTTAGATTATCGAGTATTTCAATATTATCTTTTATAAATTTCTCTTCGGAGATTCTCCAACCAAGTGAAACTCCCGGGAAAAATCCCCATCTTTTGCCAGCAGGGAATATATATGAACCGTCACACCTGAAGTTGAATAATACCATGTATTTACTGGCATAATCATAAGAAAACCTTCCAAAATAACTTTTACGAGCTTGTTCAAACGCACTTCCGCCTACATCGAGATACTCCTTATCTGTGCTACCAGCGAAAAGCTGATCAATAGCTGTTGAAAGGTAATTAGAACGCCAACCCCAAAAATCATTGCCTTTAAACTCATTCTGCTCATATCCCAGCATTAAATCAACTCCGTGTAAAGAGTTAAAGGTCCTTTTGTAATTTATTTTGCTATTCAAAGTAAGAGAAGTTCGGGGTACGTAATCCTGCCTGAGTTCTGCATAATCGCGACTTCCGTTTTTCTTTTTCTCATAATTGTTAGTTCCTTCATCCCATACATAATAGTAAAAAGGCGTTTTCCATTCTTTCTTTTCCATTCCTTCTTTGTCGAATGCTAGACACCCGTCAATCGACAGACCTTTTGTAAGCCATCCTAAATCCAGACTGGCTGTAAATGTACTGTTGAAAACAGACTTGTTGTACTTCCTATATCCTGTTTTCTCTGTAACCAATGTCACAGGATTGCCGATGTCCATCCCAGCGGCAGGTAAACCATTGGGGTAACGGGCAAGCGATGTAGGAAAAGAACGTATTAAAGCGTAAAAAATAGTTCCACTATCATAACCAGAATAATGTTGGTCTTCAATTCTTCCGGCAAGGTCTACAGAAAGCTTTAAAGATTTGGTAATTTGAGCATCTATATTCGACCTGATATTATACTGGTTATAATATGTATTGCTCTTTTTGTATATGGCTTCTTGGCTGGAATACCCACCACCAATGAAATATTTAACCTTATCATTTCCTCCTCTTATAGATATATTATGCTTTTGCTGCAATGAGTTATTCCTGAGCACTTCCTTAAACCAATTGGTATTTGGATAATGCATCGGATCTGAACCATTCTTAAACTTTTCGATTTCTTCTGCAGTGTATCTAGGTACCCTACCTTCGTATTGCTCTATTTCATTGAATATTTGAGCAAATGTTGCAGCATCAGCCATTTCGGGAAGACGTGTTGGCTTCTGAACACCTACATTATATGAATAATTCACGACCGGTTTTCCCTCTTTACCGCGTTTTGTAGTTATCAGAATAACTCCATTTGCAGAGCGTGAGCCGTAAATAGCGGCTGAAGCATCTTTTAGAACAGTAATACTTTCAATATCTTCAGGAGCTATTCGGTCCCAGTTCCCACTTCTGTTTGCTATGCCATCTATTAGGATTAGAGGATCAGCATTACCTGTTGTGCTTTTTCCTCGGATGCTTATCGCAGCACCGTCTGATCCAGGTTCTCCGCTTCTTACATTCATGATTACTCCGGATATTCTCC
Source organism: Bacteroidales bacterium (assembly GCA_012517855.1). Taxonomy (GTDB): domain Bacteria; phylum Bacteroidota; class Bacteroidia; order Bacteroidales; family Bacteroidaceae; genus JAAYUD01. Next base: position 14,619 of record JAAYUD010000012.1, on the reverse strand, counting down.
CTTGTAATGATTGCCCGACATTTATTGCCGGACTTTTTATGATATCATCTCCTTTGGTTGTCGAGATGGAGCCGGTAACCAATCCTTTTTTTTGGGTGCCATAGCCCACAACAACCACATCATTGAGATTGATGCTGTTTTCGCGCAACGATACATTGAGAAGTTTAGAGCTGCCTACATTGACAGAATAAGAACTATAACCGATATAGCTAAATGTCAACGTGTTTTTTTTGATTAGTGATAAGGAATAGTTTCCGTTTACGTCAGTAATAGTTCCATTGTCTTTTTCGGGAGTCGATATGGTAACCCCTACAAGAGGTTCACCGTTATTTCCCGTAACTTTGCCTTTTATAGTAATCATAGACGTGCCATCTTGTGAGAGCCGCTTTTCTCTTACTGTTTCTTTCTTTTTTTCAGAAAGAACAATCTGCTTTTCGCCTTGCATCTTGTATGCGATAGCTGTTCCTTTGAAAACTTCATCGAGCACTAATTGCATGGGCGCGTTTTTAACGGAAATACTTACTCGCTTAGTTAAGTCGGGAAGATTCTCGGCATAAAAGAAACTGTAGCCAGTTGCTTTCTCAATTATCTTTACCGTCTGTACAATTGTTTTGTTTTTGACAGTAACGCTACACAACTTTGATTGAGCCGAAAGGGGTTCTCCTATTAAAAACAGAAGAAGTATGATACCCAATAGCTCGAACACAACGAACTTTGACTTTTTCATAAATATTAATATATTAGAGATATGTTCAACCGATATTATTCATAAATAGAAACGACGTTCCCCTCTATCTTATATTTCAACAAATAAGTAGAACTTAATACTTGCAGAATATTTTCGAGGGACTTATTGCGTATTGTTCCCGAAAATTTGATATTCTTCAAGTTCTTGTTTTTTATGACTACCTTTACATTATACATTCTCTCTATAGTTTTTGCTATGGATTCCAATTCCTCCGAATTAAAGACTATCGAATTATAACGCCAATAGTTAGTAGCTTCTAAATCGTCAACTTTTGATTTTTGCAATATATCATTGCCTACATTATATGTTGCAACATTCATCGGAGCTAATATTACGCTTTGCCGATGCGAAGAAACCCTTACTTTGCCATGTTCGAGTGTTGTTGTAACTTTTCTATCGGAAGCATATCCTTTGACATTAAACTGAGTACCTAATGCTTCAACGTTTATTCCTTTGCAACGTACTATAAACTTTTTGTGTGGATTTTTTGCAACTTTAAAGAAAGCCTCACCAGAGAGATTAATAATTCTGGCTGTAGTGTTATATTGGTTATCAAATACTATTTTAGAATCTGAATTGAGCCAGACCATTGTACCGTCAGACATTTTCATTATTGCTTTCTGTCCTTTCTGAGCATATAAGCGATATAATTCATAACTCTTATGGGCTGGTGAAAAACTATGATCTAAATAATACATAGTGGCTACACTACATATTAATACAGTTACTAAAGCTGCTATACCGCTATAATATTTAATAGAATGGTGCCGCCGTATATTACCGTTTTGATTTATATGGCTATCAATATTGCGCCACATTTCCTCCTTATCTGCAGAATCCATTTCGCTAGCCGAAGCATTCCACATTTGCTTCAACATTTCGTCGCTAATATTCGAATCATATTTTTTAGAGAAAAAACGATTCTTACAATTGCCCAACACTTTTATCATATTTATATTTCTTATATCCATTATATCTATTTAGATCATTTATCTGTTGTTCACCGATTGAGTCTTTTCTACGGATTTACAATTTAAATAGCCAAGAAGCTGAGAATAGGATTACAGCATTAACATTCTTTTTTGTTTTATCAATAAATAAGAGCCTTTACAATGCAATCTTTACTTTCAAAAATTCTACCACACGATGAATTTGTGTTGACACCGTTTTTTCCGAAATAGAAAGTTTTTGTGCTATTTCCTTATTGCTCATGCCTTCACTCCAACGCATCATAAATATTCTACGACGCGATTCGGGTAGTAAAGCCAATAATGATAAAATTCTTTTTTCGATCATTTCTCTTGATAAGTCATCATCAATAGAAGGTTCCACTTCTTTATTCTGCGTATTCATTACGAAATCAAAATATCGATTATAAATGTTACGCGTTCGATTTTCCCTATAGAGCAAATTCTTGGCTATTGTAAAAATGTAATTACTTATTTCACATGAAGCATCAAGATGCTCCTTTGCATTCCACAGCTGCAAAAAAGTGTTTTGTGTAAGATCTTTAGATAAATTAGTATCATGCGTCAAGGTATATAAAAAATTATATGTTTTTCCAACATAATAATTATAAATTTTTTCAAATGACTGCCTATCACCTGAAATAAATAATTCAATGTCAGTGTTTTTACACATAATATAATTAGAATTTTAAGCATTAAAATAAATGTCTTTTGTGTCGGAAAGACATATAATAATAGCCATTAATACAGCAAATAGATTACACTATTAACTTTTTTTATTATTTTTGCTCGTACTGTTTTTATTTAGTATAAGTCTCATTTTACCTGTTTGGCTCATGGGTAAAATTATCGAAAACGGGAAATTATCAGTATCTAGGGAACCTTAACAACACTAATCGCACCAATAATCATAGTTTACCATATGTTTATCGCTACTCAAATAATTATCATAATACTTATTTGTCTCATTTCTGTCTTTTCTTAAAAGAGTCAGTCCTTTTGTTACACGAATCAAATCATTTCTATCAGCTTCACTAACATTTAATTTATTGATATTATCAAATTCTGTCATCGCACATTAATCTATAAGTTTAACTAAATCTTTCTTTATATCCTCATCAACATCACGATACCGAGCAATATCCATAAAATTTCATTTTTACATCAACAAAATAAAGAATTAAAATTCTTTGAGATAATCTCCCGAACGGTACGCAATAACGACTATATTTCAATCTTTTTGCTTTACGAATAGCATAACTGATGGAACGGTCAGGACCGGAATAACTAAAAATACATAACAAATCCATTTGGTTTAATATATCTGCAAAAGACTTATCGTTAAGATCCTTTGCCACCTCCGTATGACACCATACCGCACTATCAAACAGCAAGTTAACGACACATCGCATGCAACGCCAGCGAAAAAAGACCCCGAAATCGGCTCGAGAACATATTGTGTGGCTGTTATTTTCAGCGGACTTTTATTTAGACTCGCTCTAAAAAGTGAGATACAGATAGCTGAAAGCCTTGTTCGTGCATAAACGAGTATGCTCCATCCTTTTTAATAAGCACCTCATCCCCGACAAAAGGAGGCGAGCAGGCAAATGCGACAATCCTTGGATAAACGCTTTTACATCTGTCTCCGTCGGCATTGATGTTTTTCAAGTTATTCACATACTTCCTCGAACGTCATCGTTATACCGTTCGATATTCGCACATGATACGGCTTCTGCCCTTCTTTCAAAATAGGCATATGGCACCGACTGTAATTGACCTATCCCCATAAGTTGGTTGTTTAAGGTTAAGTTTATAATTAGGGCTCAGAAGTATCACACGTGTGCGACGAACATCTCACACTTGTGAGACAATTGTATCACACTTGTGATACAGATGTCGCACACGTGTGATACTTCCATTTTATTGTTATATGTCTACAAAATATAAAAACGCAACGATACAATCAGTCATTAACAAGAACATAATTAGCGTCCTTTTTTTCTGGTATACAGTTGATTACAAATGTGGACGGCACAATATATCTGCGGCATAATCGAACATGATAAGCAAAAAACGACATGTACAATTTTAAACATTCAGAAAGTGCAGAGAACGGGCATAAACTCAAGCAAATGATACTACAGTTGGATGGATATTTCAAGGCTCATTACATTATTTATATCATGCCATTATACTTATCTTCCCTAACTTTTACTGATGAGTATAGAGACCTATAATTATATTTAGCCTATACCTCCAATCGTTTATTTGCGTTTACTTCCAATCGTATTCCAGCCCTATTACATCGCATGCGAACTAAAAATGTTTACCCACTGAGCTGTTAAAAGCCAATAACAGCACTACTTTTTCAAGGTTACAACATACACTTAACAATCTATTAATCAACGATAAGAGTCTAAATCATAATCTACTTTTTCACTAACAGGAATAATGTGCCACATGATTTAAGAGTAACTTTGAAAACCAAGAATTAATAGATTCTTTGAAATCTTCAATTCTGTGAAAACACTTAATTGTTAACATAATAATATTTGAAACATGGAACAAAGAAAGTTTTTGCGGCGAATCTTACTGACTTGTATAGGATTCTTATTGACTGTCTGCGCTTTTGCACAACAAATAACAGTCAAAGGACAAGTGAAAGACACGGCCGGCGAACCAATCATTGGCGCTAACGTTATTCCTGTCGGGAATACTAAGAATGGTACTATTACCGATATTAATGGTAATTTTAGTGTTAAAGCTGAAAAAGAAGGAATGCTTACCATCTCTTTCGTAGGCTATAAAACAGTGACAGTAAAAGTATCTCAAAATATCGTAGTCACACTACAAGACGATTCAAAAATTTTGAATGACATTGTAGTTATTGGTTACGGTACTGTGAAGAAGAGCGATGCAACCGGCTCGGTTGTCTCGGTGAAAGCCGACCAACTTAACAAAGGCCTGATTACGACACCGGCTGACATGTTACAAGGGAAAACCCCTGGCGTACAGATTGTAAATAATGGAGGTGCTCCTGGTAGCGGCTCTACCATTCGTATTCGTGGCGGATCTTCTTTAAAAGCATCTAATGATCCGTTAATTGTTATTGATGGTCTCCCTATCAGCAGCACTGGCATCTCTGGAATGTCTGATGTTTTATCTACTATTAACCCAAATGATATCGAATCATTTTCTGTACTGAAAGATGCTTCTGCAACAGCTATTTATGGTTCGCGAGCATCTAATGGCGTCATCGTCATCACTACCAAAAAAGGTTCAAGCGGCACTCCCAAAATAAATGTCGACATGACCGGATCTACAAATTGGGTAAGCAAGAAAGTCGACGTAATGAATGCTTCAGAACTCAAAGACTTTTTGAACGGATACTTGACGGCGCATCCCAATATTGATGCAACAGCAGCACAAGCAGCACTTGGATCATCCGATACAGACTGGCAAAACAAAATTTATCGTACTGCAATGACCGAAGAAATCAACGCCAGTGTAGCAGGAGGCGTCAACGGAAAAGGTAATACTTTCAACAGCATGCCTTATCGTTTATCCATAGGTTATTTGGACGACAATGGCGTTTTAAAAACATCAAGCATGAAACGTTCCACATTAGCCCTGAACCTTTCACCAGAATTTTTTGACAAACATTTGACCTTAAATCTTAATGCAAAAGGTATTTATGCAAAAAACAGATTTGCAGATACAGGGGCTATTGGAGCTGCTATTAGCTACGATCCTACACAAGGTATCTATGATACCACTTCAAACGGTCTGCAAGGATACCGTATATGGAGAAACAGCGCAGGAGGTGTAAACACGATGGCAACACAAAATCCTGTTGCAATGCTGGAGCAAAAAGACGACAAGTCTACCGTTAAACGTTTCGTTGGTAATGCGCAGTTCGATTATAAGTTTTTCTATGTACCCGGACTCCGGGCGAACTTAAACTTAGGGCTAGATTTTTCGACTAGTGATGGCACTGTCGACACACCCGAAGGATGCGAAATGACATGGCATGACAAAATCCAAAACGGCTCAGGTCTTCATACAGACTACAGCCAGACGAGGCGCGATCAGTCATTAGAATTTTATTTGAATTATGTAAAAGAATGCAAGGAAATTGCAAGTAAATTTGATGTAATGGCCGGTTATTCTTGGCAACACTTTTATAACCAAACAAACAGCAAGTCTGTAAAACAGAACGACAGAACCTCTGTATTATCAAACAGCCCTTTTAAAACAGAAAGCTACTTAGTCTCTTTCTACGGACGTTTCAACTACAGCCTTATGGATCGCTATTTGTTCACGTTTACTTTACGCGACGACGGAACTTCACGTTTCCAAAACAACAAATGGGGACTATTTCCTTCTGCTGCTTTAGCTTGGCGTATGACTGAAGAATCTTTTCTAAAAAATATAAGAGCGATATCTAATCTTAAACTTCGTGTCGGTTATGGCGTCACTGGCCAGCAAGACTTAAATGCAGGAGATTATCCTTCTTTCGCTACCTACCATACAAATCAAATGGGAAGTTACTACATGTTAGGCAGTTCAACTGTTGTACCGATCACTCCAAATGCTTATGTTTCGAACTTAAAATGGGAATCGACAACCACCTACAATCTTGGTTTAGACTATGGATTCCTTAACGATCGTATCAATGGTAGTATCGATTTCTATGTTCGCAAGACGAAGGATCTTATTAACTATGTACCTATTTCGGCAGGTACCAACTTGTCAAACTACGTCACAATGAATGTCGGCGACCTTAAAAATACAGGTTTTGAATTTTCTATTAATGCCGTCCCTGTACAAACAACAAATTGGAACTGGGATCTAGGTTTCAATCTCTCTTGGAATAAAAACAAAATCACGAAGTTGACTTCTAGCGACAATCCAGACTACCTCGGTGTTGCGACTGGCGGCATTACCGGTGGTGTAGGCAATAACGTACAACTTCATAAAGTAGGATACGCAACTAGTTCATTCTATGTTTATCAACAAGTATACGATACCAAAGGCAATCCTATAGAAGGTGCTTATGTAGATCGTAACGGTGACGGACAAATTAACGATAAAGATAAGTACATTTACAAAAAGCCGGCTCCCGATGTATTCTTAGGATTCAACACTACCCTATCTTATAAGAAATGGACAATATCGGCATCCGCACGTGCCAGCCTCGGCAATTACATATACAACAATGTTGCATCAAATTATGAAATGAAAGCAGATATGTGGACAAATAATTTTATCGCCAACCGCCTAAAATCTGCAACTGCTTCCAATTTCGACCAAGCTCAATACCTATCAGATTATTATATAAAAAATGCTTCATTTTTTAAATTGGACAGAGTGACGTTAGCCTACCAAATAGCGAAGTGGGCAAGAGTGAATGTAACCGCTCAGAATGTATTTACAATCACTAAATACAAAGGGCTTGATCCAGAAGTTAACGGTGGTATAGACAATAATATGTATCCTCGCCCAAAGACTATCTTATTAGGTGCAAGTTTTAACTTTTAAACATTGAATATCATGAAATTATATAAGAAAATATTCAGCATCATCGCTTTCGTTGCAGTCGGATTATCATTTTCAGGCTGCACCGGCGATCTGAACGTGACCCCCATCGACCCTAATCTGAGTACTCCAAACAAAGTGCTCACTTCTGAAACTGCTTACAACCAACTTCTAGCAAAATGTTATTCCGGACTAGCGGTCAGTTCACCTGACGGCTCAAGCGGTAATCCCGATATTTCAGGAATTGACGGAGGTTTCGGGCAATACTTACGTGCTCTTTATAACTTAAACGAACTTCCTACCGACGAAGCAGTTATGGGTTGGAATGACCAGACGGTAAAAGACCTCCACAAATTAGCTTGGTCTACTTCAGACGTCTTCGTAGGAGCTATGTATGGTCGGTTGTTTTATCAAATAGCACTTTGCAACGAAGTAATCCGTCAGATCAAAGCATCAAGCATCAAGTCGGACAACATGACGCAATACTTGGCCGAAGCTCGTTGTTTACGTGCATTAAGCTATTATCACGCCATTGACATGTTTGGCAATGTACCATTTGTTACTGATGAATCTACAGTAGGAGGAGCAAACCCCAAACAGATTACGCGTGCTGACTTATTTAAATGGCTGACGGAAACAGAGATTCCCGATTTCATCAATAATCTGCCCGACAAACCTGAACATTACCGTTGTGGCAAAGGCATGGCCTACATGATTATGGCAAAACTCTATTTGAATGCTAAAGTCTATACCGGAACTGCTGCTTATGATAAATGTGCTGACTATTGTTCGAAAATTATCAATTTAGGATATACCTTAGACCCTGTATTCAAACATTTATTCAACGGCGACAATGACAAACGACTGGACGATGAAATAATATTCAGTGTTTATCAAGACGAATACAATACTCAAGCATATGGTGGCACAACCTATCTGACATTAGCTGCAATAGGTGGCAGTATGAAGCCAGCAGACTATGGATTTACGGCATCAGGATGGGGTGGTCTCCGAGTTACACCTGAATTCGTAGACAAATTTGAAAGTGGCGATGTACGGGCAACATTCTATACTGACGGACAGAAAAAAGAGATTGCCGATCTCAGTACATTTACAGATGGATATGCTTTCCCGAAGTTCACCAATCTGACCGATGCAGGTACAGGAGGTGCACAAGGAAACTTCTGTAATGCAGACTTCCCTATGTTCCGTCTGGCCGATGTATACCTGATGCTTGCCGAATGCCAAACAGTAGGTGGTGTGTCGGTTAACATAAACGGTTTAACAGGTTTGGACTATTTCAACAAAGTAAGAGAACGTGCCGGTGCCTCTGATGAATCGTCTATTACAGCTGATGATATTCTTGACGAACGTGCTAGAGAACTTGCTTGGGAATGCCATCGTCGGTCAGACTTGATACGTTTCGGCAAACTTACAACAACCGACTATGTTTGGGCATGGAAAGGCGGCACACAAGCCGGAAACGGAGTGAATGATAAATACAACCTCTATCCTATTCCATCGAGTGATATCAATTCCAATAGCAACTTGAAACAAAATTCGGGTTATTAACCTTTAAAAGAATGATTCGTATGAAAAATATTAAATACTTATTATTTGCATTGATAGGAATTCTCGCTGTCACAGCATGTTCTGATGACAAAGAAAACCCTATATACAACTCGGCCTCCGCGAGTGCTCCTACTCTAACTGCATTAAGCAATGCCTATACACTTGCTCAGACTGATGCAGATAAAGCATTTGCGACTTTCACTTATACAGCGGCCAACTGGGGGCTTAAATTAGCGACCTCGTATACTCTACAGACTTCTTTAACAGAAGATTTTGCTAAAACTTATGACCTTGGAACGTCAACAGATGTTTCTATTCCTGTTGTTACAAAGGATATCAACTCCATTCTTATTAATAAAGGTATCCAACCAGGAAGTCCAACAAAAATGTATTTTAGACTATTGGCAAACGCTACAGGTGTTTCTGGGAATGTTTCAAATATCAGCACCTTAACTTCAGCTACCATTTCTACCCAGGTGACCCCTTATGATATGGATATCAATTATCCCAAGGTTTATATTATTGGTGATTTTAATGGTTGGGATCATACTAAAGACCTCTTTCTCTACAGTTTTGAAAGCAATACTATTTACAGTGGACTGATAGACTTTGGTTCTAAAGCTTCGAATGGATTCAAGATTACGGGCATCGCCGGTTGGCAAGATAATTTAAACTGGGGTTCAGGCAGCACAACAATAACAACTCCAGAAGCCTCATCCATTCAACTCGTAGCTGGTGGTAATAGTGGAAATATCCAGAACTTTTCAAACGAATTCTACAACTTCACATATGATACTTCATCATTAGTATTAAAAAAGAATTTCTCATTTAATACGTTTTCTATCATTGGAGATGCAGTAGGAGGCTGGGATACAACTAATGACGTAATCATGAATTATGACGCTACCAAACAACGTTTCAGTGTTGATGTCTCTTTTTCTGACGGTAATATGAAATTCCGTGCCGATAAAGATTGGGCGCTGAATTGGGGTGGTAGTAACGGAGTTCTAAAAGTAGGTGGTGACAATATTTCTGTTAAGGCCGGCAAATATCGTGTCATTGTCGACTTAAACAATCCCGACAAAATAACCTATCAATTGATTTCATTAGATTAATAAATATAAGTTCTCAATAGGTATAGTATTTTAATCAAATAATGTCCTGAAAGGCATACAATATACTTAAGATGTATTGCTTTTCAGGCATTATCAATTAACATAAAACGACAAAAGAGACAACCATGAAACAACTGAGTAAATTATTTATACTGCTGTTTACCCTTTGGTTGGGAGCTGCTTGTTCCTCATCCAATAATAGTCCCGAGGAAGAAAAAATATACGACGGACTAAACTACTCACCATCTTCCCCAAACGCAGACGAACCTTTAAAGATTACTTTCAAGGCACCCGTTTCGTCGGCGCTTTATGGTTATTCGGGCGATGTTTACATCCATACAGGAGTTATATCGGAAGGTACTTGGCTATTTGTTCCTGCATCGTGGAGCACCAATATCGACAAATGCAAAATGGCCAAAGATGCCGACAACCAATGGAGTATTACACTTGCGCCTTCTATCCGCAACTGGTTTTCATCAGGTTCAACGCCAGTCAACAAACTCGGTATCGTAATTAGAAGTAGTGATGGTACAAAGAAAGGCATAGATAATGATTCTTTTGTTTCGGTAACAGATGAAAAGTACAAAGATTTTCAACCCGCGGCAATTACAGAAAAGGCCATGCCCTCGGGACTGCAATACGGCATTAATATAGGAAGCGACAAGACTAGTGTCACCCTTGTGCTTTATGACAAAGATACTTCCGGAGCACACAAAAATTATGCTCACGTAGTGGGAGACTTCAACAATTGGACACTGAGCAATACAACATCCAGCCAGATGTATCGCGATGATAATGCAGGATGTTGGTGGATTACACTAACCGGACTTAATGCATCCAAAGAGTATGCATTTCAGTATTGCGTATGGAATTCGGATGGGACAATGACGCGCCTGGGCGATCCCTATTGCCACAAAATCTTAGATCCCGACAATGATCCCTATATTCCGTCGAACGTTTATACCGACAATAAGACCTATCCTTCGGGAGCAATTGGCATCGCGTCTGTATTCCAAATAAACGAACCAAGTTATAACTGGAACATCAACAATTTCTCTATAGACAACAGTGACAATATGGTGATCTATGAAGTATTGCTCCGCGATTTCACAAATACAGGAACAGAAGGTTCGGGCAATCTGGCAGAAGCTATTAAGAAACTTGACTATATAAAGTCATTGGGGGTAAACGCTGTAGAGTTGATGCCGGTTCAAGAATTTGATGGAAACAATAGCTGGGGCTATAATCCCTGTTTCTATTTCGCAATGGACAAAACTTACGGCACAAACAATATGTACAAACAGTTTATCGATGCCTGCCATCAGCGTGGTATGGGTGTGCTGCTCGATGTCGTATACAACCATGCCACAGGCAATTGTCCGCTTGCCAAACTTTATTGGGATGCAACAAACAATCGGCCGGCATCAAATAATCCGTATTTTAATGTAACGGCACCACACCCCTATTCTTACTATAACGACTTCAATCACGAATCGGCTCTAACAAGAGCTTATATCAAACGAAGTCTAAAATATTTGCTCACCGAATACAAAATCGACGGATTTCGTTTCGATTTCACAAAAGGTTTTACCAATCAGGCAAGTACGGAGGCAACAGCCAGCAATTATGACGCCTCACGCATTGCTATCTTGAAAGATTATTACTCAGCCATTCACGAAACAAACGCCAATGCTGTGATGATATGCGAACATTTCTGTGTTCAACCAGAAGAAGCTGCTCTAGGTGATGCCGGCATCAAATGTTGGCGCAAATTAAATAATGCATATTGTCAAACGGCAATGGGATACCAAGACCAAAGTTCATTTGCAGATCTCACCACATGGAATACAACGATGCCAGCCAACAGCTGGGTAGGATATATGGAAAGCCATGACGAAGAACGCATGGGATATAAACAAACCCTATGGGGATCGGGAACTTTGAAAACAGATCTTTCTGATCGGATGAAACAACTTGGTACAAATGCGGCATTTTTCCTCACCGTTTCGGGACCGAAAATGATCTGGCAATTCGGTGAATTGGGATACGACTATTCTATAAATAGCGATTACACCGGTACGACAACGAGCGATAATTACCGCACTAATCCGAAGCCGGTAAGATGGGATTACTACAATGTAGCAGAGCGAAAAGGACTCTACGATACTTATAGCAAGTTATTGTCATTACGCAATTCCAATCCTGAACTATTTAATCAATCGGCTTTCCAAAGCTGGAACGTCACTGAAAGTTATTGGAGTCAAGGCCGAACGATATCACTTCAGGCAACAAATGGCAAACGTCTTATTGTAGCAGGCAATTTCACGGCCAATGCTATTTCTACTACGGTAAATTTTGGACAGACAGGAACATGGTACGATTATTTCAATAACACGTCCATCTCTGTTACATCATCTACTCAATCGGTCACTTTACCAGCTCATGAATTCAGGATCTACACCTCTTTTCAATAACTATATCACACCGTATCTTATCAAGAAATATCCAATTTTATTTACCGGAAGAACTTAGAAAAAATGAAAAAGATTTTTTATATCGTATTAATGCTATTATCATTAAATGCTGTCGCAGGAAATATTAATAAAATAGATCCTCCATGTTGGTTTACAGAAATGAACAGCCCCCAACTGCAACTAATGATTTACGGAAACAACATTGCAAAGGCAGAGGTAAACCTCAGCTATCCGGGAGTGAAGATCGACAGCATCGTTCGGTTGGAAAGTAACAACTACCTACTGGTATACCTCCACTTGGATAAAATGTTGAAACCGGGTAAAATGAAGTTATCTTTTAAGGAAGGAAACAAGTCTTTCTCAACTGAATACGAATTTAAAAAGAGAGAGAAGACAGGAGCCGAGCGCAAAGGCTTCGATATGTCGGATGTGCTCTATCTGCTCATGCCGGATAGATTTGCTAACGGAAATCCTAAGAATGATATGATAAAGAACATGTCGTCCTACAAAGTAGACCGAAACGATCCCAATAGTCGACATGGTGGAGATCTTGCCGGTATAGAACAGCATTTGAATTATTTCAATGATTTAGGAGTGACGGCTTTATGGTTCACCCCCGTTTTAGAGAACAACATGGAAGGCGGTTCTTATCATGGATATGCCACCACAGACTATTACAAGATAGACCGCCGTCTTGGTAGCAACGAAGAATATTGCAATCTGATAAAAGACGCGCACCAACACGGACTGAAAGTAATTATGGACATGGTGTTCAATCATTGTGGTTCGGAACATCAATGGATTAAGGATATGCCGTCAAAAGATTGGTTCAACTATCCCGATTACAAGAATCACTTCGTACAGACATCCGGCCGACTAACCCCTCATGTCGATCCTTATGCTTCGAAGTACGACTATGACAAAATGATTAACGGATGGTTTGTACCCAGCATGCCCGACTTGAACCAACGCAACCCTCATGTTTACAAATATCTGGTCCAAAATAGTATGTGGTGGATAGAATATGCCGATATTGACGGCATCCGAATGGACACCTACCCTTATGCCGATTATGATGCCATGAGCAATTGGCAGAAAGAAATAAACGAAGAGTATCCAAACTTCAACACCGTAGGGGAAGCTTGGGGCGCCGAGCCTGCATATACAGCATGGTGGCAAAAAGATTCTAAGCTATCGGCCCCTCGCAACAGCAATCTGAAGACAGTAATGGATTTCAGCTTCATGGTCAACATAAACATGGCAAAAAATGAACAGAGCGATGAATATGGAAAAGGGTTAGAAAGAATATATAACAATTTCGTTTACGACTTTCTTTATCCCAACAATAACTCCATACTTGCCTTTCTTGAGAATCACGACTCCGACCGCTTTTTGGGCGAAGGCGACAACCTACCCCTGTTGGAACAGGCTGCAACAATACTTCTGACCACTCACCGCATCCCACAATTATATTACGGTTCGGAAATAATGATGAATGGCGTAAAGACTGTAACAGACGGATATGTTCGCAAAGATTTTCCGGGAGGATGGGCCGGTGATAAAGAAAATGCCTTCAAACAAGAAGACAGAACTGCAAAACAAAACGAGTGTTATAACTTTTTTCGCAGGCTGCTTCATTGGCGTCAAGGCAACGAAGTAATCTCCAAAGGCAAAATGATACAGTTCATCCCAGAAAAAGGTATTTATGCCTTTGCTCGCCAATATAACGGTAAAACGGTATTGGTTATCCTCAATGGTACAGACAAAGAAGCCTCCGTACCTGTAGAAAGATATAAAGAAATTCTAGGCGAAAAGAATGAAGGACGCGACGTACTGACCGAGACGAACATCGTACTTGCCAACAAATTGACAATGACACCTCGACAATCGCTGGTTATTGAACTGTAATAAACCACTTAAAACGACGTATGCCCCTAAAAAATTTTAGGTCCATACGTTTTCAAAAAAACTTAAGGACGTCACCGAAAAAAGGAACATACGGCACTTTTGGCTCATAGTTATAAGTCAAAAGTGTCGTATGTATAATGCCTTTTTTAAAGAGTGAGGTCTGTAAAACATACTGATGAAAGTCGGTACATATCAGAAAGATTTTATGCTTTGTTCTTAGAAGAATGTCGTTCCACATATGTGATTCGATCAACTCACATATGTGAGTCGATCGTTCCATATATGTGAGTTGATCG
>JAAYUD010000011.1 GCA_012517855.1 Bacteroidales bacterium | reverse complement strand
AGTAATGCTCTCCTTTTTACATTTTTCTCTCATAAGGTTAAAATTTAAATGAATTATAAAAATCAGTGATAATCAATTAGGAATCTTGAATAACATTCAATAAATATTTACTTTATTGATTTCTAATTAGGTACATTAAGGATATAAAAACTTAAGATTATATATGTTGCAAGAGACTTTCGAGAGCCTGCGGCATGACCAAAATCGTCGTATATTCCTTTTTTCGGTGACGTCCTTATGTTTTTTTGAAAACGTATGGACGTCAACAAATTTAGGTCCTTATGTGATTTTAAGTGATAATAACTCATTGGTAAAAGTGGGGAATATGCCTCAAATTCTATCTGTATTTCAACCTTTTCCACCTCCGTATGACACCATACGGCGCTGCCATACAGTAGGTTAACAATGCACCGTATACAACGCCAGCGAAAAAAGGTCCGAAAATCGGTCCTAGAGTATATTGTAGAGTCCTTATTTTCAGCGGACCTTTGCTTAGAACGATTCTAAACGATGGCTTACAGATAGCTGAGTGGTTTTTTTGCAAATAAGCATGTGTATCTCATTCATCGAGTATCCCATGCCAATTGGTCTCTTATTTTTTACTGATGAGCCCAAGCGTATATCTCCATTGACGCAAGATTGAGCCGATCTAAAACAGTTAATTGATGCCGTTTTTCAGAACGTTTTTTGAAGTGAATATTTGGGGTGATACTGATACTATTTTAACCACACCGAAGTGGTACTTATTGATTTACTCAATTGACCCTATGTACTCAAAAAATGATAAGGACAAACATAGAAATTCATAAGGACGAAAATAAATGTTTATACTTACAAACATTTATTTTCGTCCTTATGAATTTCTCGCTGTATATCAACGATTTGCACGCTATACATTTATATCTCGCTCTTATTGAACTTACATTCGAGCACTGAAACAATAGCTAAAAGAGTGCCTTACAAGGGTCTGTAGCTGATGCTCGGATAAGAAAGTATCAGAATATTAAAGGATATTCAGCCTCAGAGACGTTCTGGATAATGAATTGCTCAAAACATGTTATCTTTTGATTCGTTTCTGAACGTATGAGGTGAACATTCAAAATACAGAGTTACCATTTAACGTATGTATTCCACACAAAATTTCGAGAAGAATTTCCAACAGCTATTTTTGTATTTCCTTTTGCGACCTTCCACTCATGTGAGGCAGTATCCCAATAAGAGAATGCACGCTTATTCAGATGCAACGTCACTTCTTTCGATTCGCCTCTCTTTAGAGCCACTTTAGAAAAGCCTTTTAATTGCCACAAAGCATCTTCGACACTTTGAGGTAAACCGACATAAGCTTGGACGACTTCCGATCCATCCATTTTTCCAACATTTTTCACCCTTACAAAGATAGTTGCTCCTTCTTTATCTTTAACCATCCGTATATTGGAAAGTTCGAAGTTCGTATACGACAAGCCATAGCCAAAGGGAAACAAAGGCGTCTTTTCATTCCGATCGTACCAACGATAACCGACAAACAATCCTTCCGAATATTCCACTTGCCCATCTTTCCCCGGATACTGCATCTCTTTTTGAAGAGGCGTCTCCATATCATTGCGAGGAAATGTAACGGGAAGTTTTCCTCCCGGACAGGCTTTACCGAATAAGACTTCTGCCACAGCAGCACCGTCTTCTTCACCGGGATACCATGCTTCCAATAGCGCACGACAGTTTTCGAGCCAAGGCATCAATATAGGTCCACCCGTTTTCAATACCACAACGGTATTAGGCACGGCTTGCAAAAGACGAGTGGCAAGAGCATCTTGCGTTTTACCCAAGCTTATCGAATGATCGCGTCCTTCAGTCTGATGATCTCCCAGCATCAGTATGACGGCGTCGGACTTTTGAGCAATTGCAACCGCACTGTCCACATCGGCCCCATCGTATTGTATGATTGTAGTACCGGATGCAAGTACTTGCTTCATGCCTTCGGAGGGAGTCACCGTAAATACAGGGTTGACAAACGAACTTCCTCCGCCACCGGTCGAGGCTTTTCCGGAATAAGGACCGATCAATGCAATGCGGTGTGTGTTTTGCACATTCAGAGGCAATATTCCTTTATCATTTTTGAGCAATACCATTCCTTCTTCTCCCAATTTCTTAGCAACAAGGGCATGTTCTTTGGGAATGCCGCTCTTTTTCATTTCTTTATCCCATAAGCCGAATTTCATCATTTGCGTGAATCGCCTCACAAGCTTTTCATCCAATTCAGACTCAGAAACTTTTCCACTTTGCACAGCTTTCTTCAAAGCCGCTCCAAAATAAAGATCATCCGGTAACTCCAAATCCAATCCGTTCTTTGCACAGGGAACCGTGCTATGTACTGCACCAAAGTCGGAAGTGACAAATCCTTCAAAGTTCCATTCCCTTTTCAGTATTTTGTTCAGCAACAGGTCGTTCTCGGTACAATGGTTACCATTCACCTTATTATAAGCAGCCATGATAGACGCTACTTTACCTTCTTTGACGCACGTTTCAAAAGCGGGAAGATAAATTTCACGTAATGTGCGTTCATCAATTATTTCATCGATTTTCAATCGATCAGTTTCCTGATTATTGGCGGCATAATGCTTCACATTCGCCATCACGCCCTGTTTTTGTATGCCTTTGATATTGGCGGCACCTATTTCGCCACTCAAATAAGGATCTTCTCCGAACGTTTCGAACGTACGTCCATTATGAGGGGTACGGGTTATATTCACATCGGGAGCTTCGAGCAGTACATTTCCAAAACAAACCGATTCTTTTCCTGCTATTGCCCCATATTGATACGCAGCAGCCCTATTCCACGTGGCAGCCAACGATATGGGAGCAGGCAAAGCCGTAGCAGGCCCTTCATGTCCCTTACCGGCGGGGCCCAAACCTGCAGGTCCGTTGCATAGAGGCATATCAGGTATATTCAACCGTTTGACCCCTATCACAATACGGAAATTGCTTTTATCGCTCGTTCCGTGCAATTGTGAGATTTTCTCATCCAGCGTCATCTTTTTAACGATCTGAACGGCGCGCTGTCTATCGCCCGCTTTTGTTTGTGCCACAGCTATTCCCGTTCCTATCATCAACACTAACAAGAAACAGTAGAATCTAGCTATTTTCATTTGCGGACATGCAAAACTCTTTTTGTTTTTCATCTATCATTCAATTAATCGAACCATTCCTTATAAATCAATGAAGTGTTATATTTGATTGCCTTGCGATATTGATTTGCAACATATCCAAAGAACAAATATAACACTTCACTTAATAAGAATTCGTTGCGACTGCGAAAAGTTAAGGCCTTAATGTGAACGTTGGGTTTCCCTTGAACGTATCATACAAAGGTTGTAGAGGCGTGACAGTCTCCGAATTCGGTTTACCTACTGTCAGAGCAACAATTTTAATATCCTTGTCGTCCGGCAGCGTAATGGTCTTGGCGCCCTGAGGTATGCTGATTTCGTATTTATAAAGATAGCAATACTGATAGGCTTCGTTGTGCGAAGGATAAGCATCGTGTACGTGTGAGGCAAACCAAGCGATATTGGCTGTCTTGGCAAATGGAAGTTCCATTGCTACGACAGACTTCTTGTCTCTGCTCAGAATGCGATTGTAGAATTCGCCGATACGTCCCGTCCAAGACTGGATACGTAATGCCGTACGGTTATCGCCCACTGCAAAAGAAGCTTCCTTGTCATGATCGGCAGCAGCCAAGAGGTAAAGTTTGGCATAACCACCTTCGGGCAACTGAATGGTCTGTCCCGCACAGCTGACGGCATTATCTTTTTCATCATCCTTATTGCGAACAATGAAGCGAACGCCTTCGCTTGCTATGGTATCGGGTACCAATTCTGCCGGGATAGACTGTCCGTCAGAGAAACGTCCGTCATCGCGGTTGGTATCATAGCTCATCACATCGGTGTCGTATGTTAACGGAACCTCTTGTTGAGCCAGATCATCGGTTGCCGTCTGTTCCAATTTCACAGCAAAACTGCGAATCGTATAATGACTCAAATCAAAATCAATGCTATTTGCATTTACTCGTGCTGTTCCTATCCGTTTTTCTTGTCCGTTTACCTCATAAGCATCTGCTATCTTAGAAGGGAAAGAAAGTGCCACATGCTTCTGATCTTTACCCGCCAGTTCGTTTACTCTGACCAAAAAGTAGTTGTTCTCTTCCATTTTCTTGAGAGCCATCAAGCCAACATGCGGATTGTCCAAACGAACCATCGAAAATGATTTCCCACAAGTACCTTCATGTTTGGGTGACTCAAAAGCCAACAGCGGTTCATTCAAATATTTGGCCTGCCAAGGCGTTTCGGCTGTATTCCAATTGCCCTTATGTCCATAGATGGCATATTTAAAATCGTGTATACCCCAGTCCTGCGTACTCTGATAAACATAATGCTTAGCGGCAGGAGTATAGAGAAGAGTCAAACGTACCGTATTGTTATCGGGTTTGTCCGAGCCGTATTTGCAATCTTCCAAAATAGAGACTCCATACCGACCAGATTTGTCGGTCAAGTCAAACCACTCTTTGGAAGGAACTTCGAATTTCTTTTCGTTATTATTGCTTCGAGCGATTGTACCTACGCCCAAATTGTAAGTGGCATTTTCATTGGCAACGGTGAGCGGGAAAGCAGCTTTCAAGCTCACTTCGCGTGACTGCCAATCCAATTTGTTCGCCACTTCCAAACGTTTGCCCGATTCGCCCTTTGCAAGACTGAACGTTTGAGTTATTTCCGAATTGCGTCCTTTACGTTTCACCTGTAGAGCTACTCGTACGGGACCGTTTTCAACGACTTGAAGTTCGGCGTCTTCATTCATACGGCCTACCGGTTTCTCTTTCCGATCTTTCCAATCCATATTCCATGCAGGCCATTCGGACGGACGTTCCAGTTGAAAATCCAAACCGGCCGGTTTGGACAGAAGTTCTTTAGACGCTTTCTTATCCCAGATACTGGCAATATCTCCATTGGGTAGGAACTTTACCTTATAATATTCGTTCTCCAAAGAATTGGAAGTAACCTTAAGGGTTGCATTTTGTATTTCGGATGCTTTCTCACGTACATCGTATACGCTTAAACCTACAGACGGAACGACAGCTTCAAAAACAATTTTCAGTTTATTTCCTTCCTTACCGATAATTTGCGAAGGAACCTCTCTCCCATCCTTATCATAGACGGATATGGCACCGGGCAATTCGGAATAAACCAGTTCTGCCGTTACGATATCATCACGGTTTTTAGCGACCGGATTATATACAACAATCGAACGTCCTTCCGTTTGCGTATTCATTCTGCCGGCCGTTTCGCTCACACCGTGTCGCAAAGCCTCAGCAAATCCGTTGGCTGCAATAAACTCGTCGTTCCAAGCATATTCATAAGCTTTGGGAATAGAAGTTCCCGGCAATATATCGTGGAATTGACTTCCTAGGACCAAGTCCCATGATTTGTCCATTTTCTCCGTCGGATATGCACTTCCATTCAAATAATTGGCAGCTACAGCTATTTGTTCTGCCGACTGAGCCAACAATTCGTTTTTGCGATTCATTCTTTTCATAAAAGCTTGAGAAGTCATCGAACCGGCACTGTGTTCTGTGAGCAATAAATCTCCCGAATAGACAGGCAAATGTTTTCTAATTTGAGGAGTAATGTCTTTGTACATCTGATCGGAAGAAGTGAGCAGTACTCTAAAATTACTGTCCGAATGTCCCAAACTTCCGACTGCATTTTTCACATCGTTTTCTCGAGGAGCTCCGCCCATATCGCCTACGCCATAATAACGATAGTCCAAAGCGTATCCAGTCTTTGCCTTATCCGCATCCAAACGCTTTATCCAACTCGGATCGGTATCTAAACGAGACTCCACACGTCCACCGTAATCGGTGGCATTCAATGCCGCAATCACGCCTTTTCCATCAGGGCCATTCCACACACCGACGTTGAAAGGTACTCCAACAGCCGAATGCCAAGTAAGTTTCTGAGTTGAAAAGCCAAGCAGCCCGCAGTAATGAAAGACGGTAGGCAAATTGCACAGAAAGCCGAAACAGTCGGGAAGCATATAATCATAACTCTCCTTACCAAATTCTTTTTTGAAATATTCGTTTCCGTAAAGGATTTGTCGAATAAGAGATTCGGAAGAAGTGATATTGACTTCGCCTTCGTCTACAGAAGAGCCCGAAACGTACCAACGTCCAGCTTTTACATAATCTTGAACTTTTTTAAACAGCTCAGGATAATATTCTTTCATCATATTGTATCGACGAGAACCTGTAAAATTGAATACATAGTCGGGATATTTCTCGAACAAACGAAAGTTTTCTTCCATCGTACGCTTTATATGGTCGTTGATGGTGGTCGGATAATCCCAATTCCACTCGGTATCCAAATGGGCATAGCCTATTGTATACAACAAACGGTCTTGCGACACATTGTACGGGGATCGACGGGCAAGCGGTTGCCCCTTAGAGGGCAATACAAAAAAAGCTAACAAGAGAGTCAATGACAGCACTAATTTCTTCATGGTTAAAAATATTCTTTATTTAAAAATTGATGTAGATAAATTCACTTTTAATAGTATTCAACACGCAACAAAAAGAGGATATAGAATATCCCTTATCCGCATGAATACCACTCCTGAGAAATATAGTTGAAGCATAATATTATGCAATAATCACCATAATTTCTGAGACAAACAAAAGATATATAGATATTTTAATGAAAATATCTTTAATAAGTCAATATCACATTTTCTTTTTTCCCAACCAAACACCAATTATATTTCATTTTTCCACTATTGCATTCACTCACGATACGATCTTATCTTTTGAATTGTATAAGCATTTGCTTTTATATGACAAAAGCATTTTGTGTTACAAAAAATATTATTTAACTTTGCCAATAGAAATGATAAAATATTTTAAAATATTACTTTTTATTGAGTAAACTAATATACTATCTGAAGATTATGAAAAGAAAAATACAATTGGAGAGAATCACAATACTCCTATTATATCTTATATCGGTTGTTCCTATTTGTGCTCAGCCCGTACGTAGCGCCTATTTTATGGAGGCTGCTCCGGCACGAATAGATCTAAATCCGGCACTTTACCCTACCAACAGTTTTTTCAATATTCCTGTTATCGGTTCGGTCAATGCTTCGGTCACATCAAACACTTTGGGTACAAATGATATTGTCGACCTTTTTCGAAATAACAATGAATTTTACATGAAAGACCGCTTTCGCAATAACCTGAAAGATCGAAATAAGATAAATGCATCGGTCAATGCAGATATTATTTCTTTTGGTTGGCACAAAGGAAAAGGCTTCTGGTCTATCAATACAGGAGTACGTACCGATATTCATGCCAATATAGACCGAAGCCTATTCGACTATTTATATGACATCGAAAAGAATCATCACAATTGGAC
This sequence comes from Bacteroidales bacterium, assembly GCA_012517855.1. GTDB lineage: Bacteria > Bacteroidota > Bacteroidia > Bacteroidales > Bacteroidaceae > JAAYUD01. The sequence continues at coordinate 195,563 of JAAYUD010000011.1, read as the reverse complement.
GGGACAAGCGTATGATATGAAAGATGCCGAAGCTCGTATTAATCTTTACACTGAGGTCGGTATCGGATACGCCCGTCAGATCAATAAAAGATGGACAGTAGGAGCAAAATTAAAACTTCTTTTAGGTATGGGCAATGCAAATCTAAAGATCAATAATATCCATATAGAAGGATATTTGCCTACAGATGGAACGATCGATCCTACAAAATACAAAGATTATTATGCTAAAATTGTGACTGATGCAACTTTGGAATCTTCATTGAAAGGTCTGGATTTAGAATATAGCAACAAAGATGATGGTGGAGACAACTACCACAAATATATCAGCGATATTAAAGCGGGTTCTTTCGGCATAGGTGGCTATGGCACTGCTGTAGATTTGGGCCTTACGTTTCGTCCTATTTCTAATATCATGCTTTCGGCTTCTGTTCTTGACCTAGGTTTCATCAATTGGAATTAAGGATGTACAAAAACAGCCATAAGCAAATCGACCAGAACTTATGATTATACAAACTATCAAGACTTTGAAAGTATAACAAGCGGAAAAGATGTAGTAAATTATAAGATGTTAGATTTGCGTAGCGAAGATGCCTCCAAATCTCGCTCTACATCACTCGCTTCGACTATTGTAATGGGTGCAGAATGTGCTTTTGTGAAACAGTTTTCTTTGGGTGTACTTTATACCAACCGTAATACGCAACCCAACAACATATCGGAAATGACGTTCTCTGCCAACTACCGTCCTAACAGTTGGTTTAACCTTACAGGTAGTTATTCAATGATTCAAAGTTTAGGCAATTCATTTGGTATAGGATTGAAAATCGGTCCCCTCTTCTTAGGCACAGATTACATGTACCTAGGCAACAACTCAAAATGTGCCAATGCTCAAATAGGTATTTCAATACCAATAGGAAAAAGCAAGAGCAAAATATAGCACATGATAGAATAACATGTTACTTGAGTTCGAGATAAGGAAAATTGAAAAAACTACTCGAATAATGAGCTCTCATATTCCGTAAGTATTTAATGTAACTACAAGTACTTTCACTACACGAAAAAACTAACGTATGTCGCAGCCATAACTAACGGAAGTTACTGCGGTAACTAACGTTAGTTATCATAACAACTAACGTTAGTTTCTTCTACAACATACGTTAGTTATGGCTGCGACATACGTCTGTTTTTCCTGAATGCTAAAGCAGAGCGTGAGGCCTATTCTATAATAAATACAATAACTGGGTGGAAACAGTATTACAATTTGGACGTTTGTCATTATAACAACAACATCTCAGCACGATATAAATTGATAACAGAGCAAGCTTTTTATTCTAATGGTTCATTCCTAACTGAGGCACATGATAGAATCGTGTGTTTAAAACAAACGGATATAAAAGAGGGCACGTCGATCTGACGTGCCCTATCTGTGTTGATTGGTAAAAGATATTTCAGATTAGTTTTGGGTAAATTAATTGGTTTTTCATTAGATTATATCATTTTGGACTTTACTAATAGGCTTCCTCATGTTCGCTTACCGCCCGACCACTCGGTTCGTTCTTTCCTCTGAACGAAGCATCCCATGCAAGCGCTTCCGCTGTAGAGCATGCTACACTGGGCACGCTCGGCACAGTCAAGGCTGCACTATCACTGGGAAAATGTTCGGCAAAGATACTACGATAGTAATACTCTTCCTTATTCATAGGAGGATTGATAGGGAAGTGCTCGGCAGCATGTGCCATTTCATCATCACTTACCGCTTCGGCAGTATATTGCTTCAAGGTATCTATCCACGAATACCCTACACCGTCAGAGAATTGTTCTTTCTGACGCCAAGCCACACTGGAAGGCAATACATCAGAAAATTGTTCCCGAATAATTTTTTTCTCTATGTCATGACCTGAACACATTTTGTCTTCTGGATTAATGCGCATAGCCACATCAAGGAATTCTTTGTCCAAAAAAGGCACGCGACCTTCTACTCCCCAAGCGGCCAGACTCTTATTAGCGCGGAGGCAATCGTACTGATAGAGTTTACTCAATTTGCGTACAGTCTCTTCGTGAAAAGCTTTCCCATTAGGAGCTTTATGAAAATACAAGTATCCTCCAAATATTTCGTCGGCACCCTCACCGCTAAGTACCATTTTGATACCCATCGATTTAATAAAACGGGCCAAAAGATACATCGGAGTAGAGGCACGAACAGTTGTTACATCATAAGTTTCAATAAAGTAAATCACATCTCGAATAGCGTCTAACCCTTCTTGAATCGTATAGTTTATTTCATGATGAACGGTACCTATATAATCGGCAACTTCGCGGGCTTTAATCAAATCGGGTGCACCCTTAAGCCCCACTGCAAACGAATGGAGTTGTGGCCACCATGCTTCACTATTGCCTCCGGTTTCGATACGCTTAGCTGCAAATTTTTTGGCTATCGCTGAAATCACAGAACTATCTAACCCTCCCGACAGCAACACACCATAAGGAACGTCACTCATCAGCTGGCGTTGCACGGCATCTTCAAGAGAATTGTGCAACAACTGTCTGTCTGTTGCATTATCCTTTACTGCTTTATATTCAAACCAATCGCGAGTATACCAACGTTTCATTTTACCCTCACGACTCCAATAATAATGACCGGGTAGAAATGGCTCGTAAGTATCGCACATACCTTCGAGAGCTTTCAACTCTGAAGCCACATAAATCTTTCCTGAATCATCGTGACCTATGTAAAGTGGAATTACACCAATAGGATCGCGAGCAATAAGATATTCGTCTTTTTCTTCATCGTAGAGGGCAAAAGCAAAAATGCCACTCAGATCTTCTAAAAAATCTATACCTTTCTCCTGATAGAGTGCCAAAATAACCTCACAATCCGAGCCAGTCTGAAAGTCGTACTTCTCAGCATACTGCGAGCGGATATCACGATGATTGTATATTTCACCGTTAACAGCAAGCACATGCTTTCTGTCCGGAGAAAAGAGGGGTTGCCCCCCACTCTCAGGATCGACAATCGACAAGCGTTCATGAGCCAGTATAGCTGTTTGACCACAATATATACCGCTCCAATCAGGACCACGGTGACGAATGCGTTGCGACATTCTTAAAGCTTTATCCCGTAAAGCCTTGCTCTGCGTCGCTATATTAAATATTCCAACAATTCCACACATAATTTAAACAATCATTTAATTGATGACTCCGTTATCTTTGCCAAATAATGACTTCTCTATTGATTCTATCTCATTTATTTCAAAAAAGTATCTATTTCAGTAGCAACCTCTCGCCCACTTGCCATAGCTCTAACTACAAGACTCGCTCCTGAAGCAGCATCTCCGGCAAAGAACACCTTGCCAGCTATCTTCGGTTGCTGTGGTTTAAGGAAACCCATTGCTAACAATACCATATCGGCAGCAATAATATCTTTTTTCCCAGTCATTTTCATAGAAGGACGCCCCCCGTCTTCTGCAGGTATCCATTCGACTTCTTCTATTTCTACGCCTGTCACTTTACCGTCTTTACCAATAAAATGATTCGAGGTGAGACTCCAATAACGTTTGCAGCCTTCTTCATGACTCGAAGTCGTTTTAAGTGTCTGTGGCCACATAGGCCATGGTGTAGTAGGATTGTTGCCAACCGGTGGTTTAGGCATAATTTCTATTTGAGTCACCTCTTTTGCACCTTGGCGTATACAGGTACCGATACAGTCACTACCGGTATCTCCACCTCCAATGACGAGTACTCTTTTACCTTTTGCATTAATCAGCTCCTCCTTGGAGAAAGATTTGCCTTCAAGTATTTCGTTTTGCTGGCTAAGTAATTCGAGAGCAAAGTATATGCCATTCAAATCGCGCCCGGGAATAGACAAATCACGTGCTTGCGGTGCCCCGGTACAAATGCAGTAAGCATCATATCCAGCAGGCAATTTTGAAAAGTTTATTTCTTTATTCATCTCAAATTTGATTCCTTCGGCTTCGAGTATCTTCATCCGACGGTCAATGACCATTTTATCCAGCTTAAAATTAGGTATGCCATAGCGCAATAGTCCTCCAGGCATAGCATGACCATCAAAAAGAGATACATTATAGCCCATGTGATTCAGACGATTGGCAGCAACAAGCCCAGCAGGGCCGGATCCAATAACAGCAACCTTTTTACCGTTGCGTTTAATCTTCTGTGGCACAATGTATCCTTCATTAAAAGCTGTTTCTACAATAGCAGCTTCGTTCTCACGAATAGTTACAGGATCATCGCACGAATGCTTGAGTATACAACTCTTTTCGCAAAGTGCCGGACATATACGTCCTGTAAATTCGGGGAAGTCACATGTCTCGCTCAACAAAGTATAAGCTAAGCGCCATTTACCTTTGTATAAAGCATCTTGCCATTCGGGTTGTTTGTTGCCCACAGGACAAGCCCAATGGCAGAAGGGTACGCTGCAGTCCATGCAACGCGAAGCCTGCTCACGACGATCGTGAGAGTTTAAAGTTTGTTCGACCTGACTGAAATCAGTGATACGTTCGATAACAGGACGGTATCCCGCCTCTTTGCGCGGTATCGTTAAAAATGCAGTTGGATTTCCCATATCTTTTTTCTTTTTTTACGAGGTTAATAATCACGCTGCATATCGGCAATCTTTTGTTGCAGCTTTTTCATTTGTTCTTCTTGGAGTACCTTTTTATACTCGATAGGCACTATTTGGATAAACTCTTCAATATAGTGATTCCAACTATCAAGCATAGTTCGAGCAAGTTTCGATCCGGTATACAAATAGTGTTGACGAATCAGTTCGTGCAATTCCTTTTGATAGCTGGCATCTTCAATTAGACTCAATTCTACCATATCCATATTGCAAAAGAAGTCGAAATTGCCGCTTTTATTCCAAACATATGCAACACCACCACTCATACCGGCAGCAAAGTTTCGTCCGGTATCGCCCAGTACGACTACTCGTCCACCTGTCATATATTCACAACAATGGTCACCGGCTCCTTCAATCACGGCAATAGCTCCAGAGTTACGCACACCAAAGCGTTCTCCCACCCGGCCATTGATATAAACCTCACCGGTTGTCGCGCCATACAATAAAGTGTTACCGGCTATTGTATTTTGTGCTGCTTCAAAATCACATCGTTTAGGAGGCAGTACAGCTATACGTCCGCCGCTAAGTCCCTTACCCAAATAATCGTTGGCCTCTCCTTCAAGCTTGAAACTGACACCTGACATCAGAAATGCACCGAACGACTGACCGGCGGATCCTTTAAATTTCACGTTGATCGTATTATCAGGTAAACCTACTTCACCATATTTTTGAGCAATGACTCCTGACAACATAGCACCTACCGCACGATCCGTATTTGTTATGGTATATTCAAGAGAGATCTCTTTAGCTGTTTCGATAGATTCTTTGGCAGCTTTAATAATATCACGGTCTTTCACATGGTCAACGTTGTGAATCTGATTTGTTATATGATGAATAGCAGCACCATTGTCTACACGTGCAAGTAACTTGTTGAAATCTATTAAGGATGTCTTTTCATCTCCATAATTAGGCTTTTGTATAATTAAATCTGTACGTCCAATAATGTCGTCGAATTTTTCGAAGCCCATTTCTGCCAAATATTCCCGAACTTCTTGTGCTAAGTATTTGAAATAATTAATAACATATTCGGCACGCCCCAAGAAACGCTTGCGAAGTTCCGGATTTTGAGTCGTAATACCCATAGCACAAGTATTTTGATGACACTTGCGCATCATTACACAGCCCATTACAATGAGCACAGCTGTACCAAAGCCAAACTCTTCGCTACCAAGCATTGCCATCGTAACAATATCACGTCCTGTTTTAAGCTGCCCATCAACTTGCAGTTTCACTTGTCCGCGAAGTCCATTGAGGACTAATGTTTGTTGAGTCTCACTCAAACCTAATTCGGGAGAGATACCCGCATAGTTGATAGAGGATTGAGGAGCAGCTCCTGTACCCCCTTCGGCACCCGATATAGTAATAAGATCAGCCTTAGCCTTTGCTACACCGGCAGCAATAGTCCCTACGCCTGTTTCGGCAACCAGCTTCACACTTATCATTGCTTTTGGATTCACATTCTTCAAATCGAAGATGAGCTGGGCTAAATCTTCGATAGAATAAATATCGTGATGAGGCGGAGGAGAAATAAGCGAAATACCAGGAATAGAATGACGAGTTTTAGCAATAACTTCATCGACCTTATAACCTGGCAACTGTCCACCTTCTCCGGGCTTGGCGCCTTGCGCTATTTTAATTTGTATTTCGTCTGCATTTACCAAATACTCAGTTGTCACACCAAAACGTCCCGAAGCAATCTGTTTGGTAGCACTGCGCAAACTTGTTCCATCGGGTTGTTTCTTGTAGCGCTCATTATCTTCACCACCTTCACCGGTATTGCTTCGGCTATGGATAGCATTCATGGCAATAGCCAATGTTTCATGAGCTTCTTGGCTCAAGGCACCATAACTCATAGCCGATGTCACAAAGTGAGGCATAATACTTTCTATAGGCTCTACTTTGTCTATTGATATGGGCTTACGCTTGAATTCGAAGAAATCGCGTAAGAAGATAGGCTTCTCGCCATTATCCACCATCGCAGTAAATTCTTTGAATTTTTTGTACGAGCCGAGACGAGTAGCCAACTGTAATGTACTGATCGTTTCAGGATTCCAAGCATGCTTTTCTCCGTCCTTGCGATAAGACAAAATACCGGTCATCGGTAATATTGGATCAAACTTTACAGGCTTAAATCCTGCATCATGAAAGGCAATGGCATCGCGAGCTATTTCTTCGAGACGAATGCCTCCAATATGTGAAGAAAGGCCACCGAAATAAGTATTACTCAACTCTTCGCTTAGACCTACCGCTTCAAAAATCTTTGCACCACGATATGAACGAATAGTACTGATACCCATTTTGCTCATTATCTTAAGCAATCCTTTGCAAATCGCCTTAATGAAATTCTTTTCAGCAGTACTATAGTCCAATTGTATTTCTTTATCCTCTACGAGTTTATCGAGAATGGCAAATGCCATATAAGGATTGAGTGCACTAGCTCCAAAACCTAGTAACAAAGCTGCATGCATCGTTTGCTGAACCTCACCCGATTCAACGATCAGCGCAGTCTGCACCCTTTTTCCTACCGATATCAAGTAATGATGAACCGCACTCACTGCCAATAGCGAAGGAATAGCCGCATGAGTCTCATCGACGAAACGATCGGAAAGAACAATATAATTGACACCTTCTTTAACCGATTCTTCGGCTCTTTTGCAAAGATCCGTCAGCGCTTGTTGCAATCCGACTTTTCCTTTAGCTATTTCGAATACCATCGGTAGCTTCTCAGTATTGAACCCCTTATAACGTATATTGCACAACAAATCAAGTTGTGTGTTAGACAAAATAGGATTATTCAGGCGAACCATCTTGCAATGCGTTTCGTCAGGAGTTAGAATATTCATTCCCACGGCTCCTATATACTCACTTAGAGACATCACAAGCTCTTCGCGGATAGGATCGATAGGAGGATTGGTGACTTGAGCGAATTGTTGCCGAAAATAATTGAACAATAATTGTGGTTTGTCATTAAGTACAGCAAGCGGACGATCATTGCCCATCGAACCAGTAGGCTCGATGCTATTTGTACACATCGGAGCTATGATGCGCGTGATGCTTTCACGGGTAAAGCCGAAAGTGCGCAACATCCGATCATAGTTCTCTACTTTCCGAGTTATCTTACGTCCGCTCTTCAACTCGTTCAACTCAATACGATTGGCTGCCAGCCATGAACGATAAGGTCTCTCGTCAGCGAGTTGTTTTTTCAGCTCTTCGTCAGTGTATATTTTCCCTTCTTTAGTATCTATCAACAGAATTTTGCCCGGTTGCAGACGCCCTTTACTCTTTATTTCACTCGGTTCGAAATTCATCACGCCTACTTCCGATGCAACGACCATCATATCATTTTTGGTAATAGTATAGCGAGCTGGACGTAAGCCGTTACGATCAAGCATACCTCCGGCATATCTACCGTCACTAAAAAGTAATGCTGCAGGTCCATCCCATGGTTCCATCAAGATAGAATGATATTCGTAGAAAGCTTTTAAATCTTCGCTGATAGGATTCTTTTCATTAAAAGATTCGGGAACCAACATAGCCATAGCATGCGGCAGGCTCATGCCCGACATGATTAAAAATTCGAGTACATTATCAAGTGAAGCGCTATCACTCATTTTGGGTTGGATAATCGGACGAATATCATTAATATCGCCAAGGGTCGGTGTAGAAAGCACACTTTCGCGAGCTTCCATCCAACCACGATTACCTCTTATTGTGTTTATCTCACCATTGTGAGCAAGCAATCGGAACGGTTGAGCCAATCCCCAAGTAGGAAAAGTATTCGTGCTAAAACGCGAATGAACCAATGCAATGCCACTAGTGAAATAATTATTTGTCAAATCAGGATAATAACTGCGGAGCTGCATAGAGCTCAGCATGCCTTTATATATAATATTTTTAGTAGAGAGTGATACAATATAAAAGTCGTCTTTTGAAACGATTTCCGACTTACGAACACGATTCTCTATTTTTTTACGGACAAGGTAAAGTTGTCTGTCTGCTGTTTCAACGGCAGCGAAGCCGGTAATAAATATTTGTTTAATGTCAGGCTCACTTGCCAATGCTTGTTCACCCAGTATTTCAGGACAAGTAGGAACGTTGCGCAAATGCATGACGTTGAGCCCTGCCTTTTCGAACTCTTCAATAATAATGCTCAAAATAGCCGACTGATCTTTGCTTTCTTTGGGAAGAAACAATAAGCCTGTACCATAATATCCCTTCTCAGGGACAGGAATACCTTGAAGTAGAATAAATTCGTGAGGAATTTGAAGCAGAATACCGGCACCATCACCAGTTTTATTATCAGCTCCCTCGGCTCCTCTATGACGCATATTCTCCAATACTTTCAGTGCTGAATCTACCAGATTATGGGATTTTTCACCATGAATGTTAATAACCATTCCTACACCGCAAGCATCATGCTCGTTAGCCGATTCATATAAGCCCAACTGCTCGGGCTGACGCTGATAAGGAATTGCTTTTGTTTCGTTGTTAAAAAGTTCTTGTTTCTTCATTTACCTCTGTCTTTAATATAGAATAATACCTATTGAAAATATCAAAATGCACGGCAAAGATAAGAAAAATATTTCATTTTGATAAATATGTATTTGTTTTATGTATATTAAATAATCTTTTCAGAAAGAGATTCTTTCAATATAAAACAAAATAAGCCTTAATCAGCACAAACTATAACAAAACAGCACTAGCAAAACGGCATTATAGAATAGATTGAAACTTAATGCATTTTCTCAAAATGAACATTTATGCAAATAAATAAACGAACATGGAATATTAATACACAATTAGAGAATATGCGATAATAGCACAAGAGTATATTTCACAATTAAAACATATCATTATGTCAACATTAAGCGCGCTAATATAGCAGATTATTTCTTTTGGGAATATTACAATAAAAAGAAGTTATTTTGCCTTTTCACAAGACATAGTTTCTTTTTGATATTACACAAACAAGTATACAACTATATATATTATCAAGCCGTCACCACACGTTTGCTAGTTCAGATATCATGCTTATACAAATTCAGGGTAGCCACAATTGAATGTGACTACCCTGTGATGATTAATGTCTGTAGGTTGAAATTCTATGAATCAATCATTTGATATTCATTACGTTTTTCACATAGCTTGGTGTTGACTTAGTGGGTAATAACACACCAGAGCAATAGTCAAATTCTGCTGTTTTATCGCCCGTAAATGATTTCCATTTTAATTTTAATTTCACAGTCTTACCTTTTGTATCGGGTAACTTATCCAATTTGAATGCAACTAGTGCATCTACCATTGCTCCATATACATCACCCGAAGCATTCTGTCTAAACTCTATTTCGTATGGATCGTTCGGATTCTGACCTGCCAACAGATTCACATAATGAATTTTTGTCCTGTCACCTCCCCACACTGTCCTGAAACGAAGAGTAAGGTAGCCGTCTTCTACTATCGTCACCCAATCATTTACAATTTCCACTGGATCATTTCCATAAATAGCATCATTTTGAGATCCCAGATCAGGAACCATTTTTTTGGTTCTGATACTGTCTATCCAATTGACATACACGTTTCTGCTATATTGATCCTTAGAGCCTATCGCCTCATCAAAATTGACTAAAGCACGCACTTCTTTGTTCCCAAAAGGCGAAGATTTCATATTAACAGGAAACAGCTTGGTCTTATCATCCAATTGCAAAAACAAAGATTTATCATTATCTTGTTTTACAGTAACAAGAGCATTTGGATAAGATTTGTCCACACAAGAATCATCGTCATCTAGACACGATTGAAAGGCTAAACAAATAAAGAATAGACCTCCCGCCATAAGATAATTAAAAGTCTTCATTGTTCTAACATTATGTTTTTATCATTTGTTTATAACTTCTACACTACATAGATATAAATACTTAGAACATAAAGATACTGCACGCATATTGGTTTTTTAACAGAAGATAAATATTTCTTTTTTTGATTTCACTTTTCATAATCACCGTAGCGAGAAAACAAAAATGGATATTATATAGAGCAACTGATTACCACCGTAAGGCAATAAGTTCATCATACAATTTTAATTTAAAAATAAATAAACCCTATTCGGGTCCGAAAAAGATGCTGGCAAATATTCGTCTCGCATGAAGTACTGGAAATAGACGGAAGTTGTTGTGGAAACTTCTTTATATATTTCGAAAAGAGGATGTAACTACTAAGTCACATCCTCTTATTAATTAAAGAAACTATTTAGAGAGAGAATAACACAATTTTACAATCAAATAAAAGTGATCTTTAAATATATTTTCAATAAGGAGCTGATGATTTCTTTGTCAATGTAATAACATTGCTCGAATCAGTTACATCTGTCAATATTATAACTGTAGGGTTCTGAATATTGTCACATGAAAGAGTAAATGATCTTCCGCTAGCCCCACAGAAAGGATACAGAAAATATTGAAAATAACCGTTAGTATAATAAAATTGACCATTGCTATCATAGCCAGACAACTTAAATCCAATATTATTATCTCCTTGAAGAGATGAAGTCATTGTATATTTCCCTGGATAACTGCCACTTTTAAAATAGATTATATTAGCATTTAGATACATATAACTCAAGACCTCACCCTCTTTAGTATATAGATCATTTGCAGCTTTATCCCAATAAGGTTGTCCAAATGTGCTCAAATTTCCATATGAAAAATACCAATTGGATCCCCCTGTTAACAATTGATTAAGCGGAGTAATTATACCATACAGTTTAGCTCCTCCTGTGCCATCAGATACAAACTCATGATTACCGGCATTATATGTCAACGTTTTCACTTTTACATTGCCGATAGATAAAGTATCGTACAACTCATATCCTGTAGGAGTTACAAGATAGGGTATATTCGTAGAAATATTATTACCCTTTTCATCGGCATAATTCATCGTCATTGATCTATAGGACATAGTTACTTTAGCCGTAATATTTCCGGCAACATAACTGTACATACCAAATCCCATATTATATTCGGCCACTTGAATACTTTTTAAATAGTTGGTCCAATTCGTATCCGGAGAAATAGGTGTCATTTCTATACGAGAATTTGTCTTTTTGCCATACATCACAATTTTCTGATTCGAGACCTCTCGAAGAGTAAATTCAAAATCCCCCAACATTCCTTCACCCTTTTTTCCAATGCCATCAGAATTGACAGGATCAGAAAAATAATGAATAATTTCATTATACTCATTAAACGTCAGAACCGGGCCTGCACTTTGAACTAAAGAGTAATTGGATGTAGATGTTTTTGAAGCATCAAATTTGTCACACGCAATAACAGCATTTCCATCTGTGCCAAATTTCACCAACATATTATAACCACCATATCGCTGATCAGATGCCGGATAATACTTCATTAGCCAGCCATTTTTAGCACCTTGTAAGATTTCTTTATCAACCTGCAAGGCTTTTGTTATTCGATTAGCAGATGAATCATCAAAAACACTGTCGACCTCAGGAGTACAAGATCCAAGTACAGACAAAATTACTGATATAAACAGTAAATTGATTATTCTTATATTTAATATTTTCATATCATTCATCATTTTAGATTTTTCAAATCAAGAGTCTTAATATCTTCAAAACGTTTTAATATTACATCACGTAGTTGAGTGATATCTATATTCCAACTAGTTTTAAAATAATTTTTAATAATATTGAACTTTGCAATGATAGCATCTCTTCCCGAAGTATCGGTACCATTAACAGCATCGGAAAGAATCTTTTGCCAACAAGCTTCTGAATGAGTAATATAAATAGAATATATTTCTACAAAATCTTCTCTTGCTTCAGAACTTGCATAACCAGAGACAAATCCTAATTTAGGAGCATCGGCATCATTCAAATTAATCCAATCAGTTGATTTGTACTTAGCGGCAGAGACAAGATTAAAATCAGTCGAATAATTTTTCTTTTGATTCAAAATATGTCCAAATTCATGATGCATTGTATGGAAAAAATAGTAATTCAAATCTTTAGTCGGATTAGTTTTATCGACGTATGGGTTCTCGACATCAATATAAGGATTATTTATATCAATAGCATTCACATTATAGAGCATTACTTTAAGGCCACCTTCAGCCGTTCCCATAACCATTGACTCATTAGAATTATAAGCTCCAGAACCGATCAACTGCATGACGCGAGGAGAATAAGTTTTTATAAAATTTTCGCCACAACATTCTGCATAAGCTTCTAACCACACATGCTTTATCATTATAGCCAAAGCAATAGACTTATCTTTTTCGGCAGGAATCACATTGTAAGATTGATCAGTATCATTGTCCTTATATAAATAATTAAATGCAATATTATAAGGAGTCGTATAGTTATTTAATAGCCAGGTATCAAAAGCATTCCTCTCTGGAGATTCAGTAGGGAAGATACTGTTTGGATCCAATTTCTCATTGCTGCATGAACCAATAACCAATGTTGCAGCAACAATTAGTATAAACTTTATATATTTCATAATCATATTTATTTAGGAGTTAGTTTTCTCTAGGGTTAGCTTCCAAACCTGCAGTGATTACATCATTAGGAATCTGCACGGCACCACGAAGATCACCTGCTTTAAAAACAATAGGATCAGAACCGTTCACGTTATGACTGAATGAAATACCATAGCGTTTAAGGTCACAAAAACGAAGTCCAGTCTTTATTGCGTCTATACGACGAAAATGAAGGATACATTGGATAAGATTTTCTTGATCTCCAGGCTCAACGGTAAAGCCTTGTGGATTCAACGTCTTCTTTATGGTTCGATCTTTATCGGCTTGCACTGGAACAGGCGTGTATGCTATAGCATCATAAAACGTTTTTAAATAATCTAACGTCAAAGTCTTCAATGTATAGTTATTACGCGTAGCATAACAATGTGATTGTTGCCACAAATTCAGATCGCCCAATGCTTTATCATATTGCTTGGTCATAGCATACGCTTCAGCACGACATGTCAATGTTTCATCCGTAGTGAATGGCACTTCTACAATATGAGGAAGACCTGTTTGATTTACTTTATCAGTAATCTCGAAAAATTCAACTTGATTGGGGAAATACACATTCTGTACTCCACCGAACATATGGGTCGCAGGATATAACAAACCATTAGATCCACTTGTTCCCCAAGGTCCTAAAGCCCTGTAAGTCTCACAATTATTAATAGTAGTTGTTCCATGTCCATAACGTGGATATGATAAGCCACATAGCATACGGCCAGCTAAAGAATAAGCTGTTTGCATCATCAAATTAGGATTTTCTGTTGATTGTACCCACTGATTACCGCAGTCAGCATAGCCAAAACTCATATATGAAGCATAATTTCGCAACTGATTTACAGATGTATTTTCTCCTAGTACTTCATTTGCATATTTAACCACCTTATCATATTGCAAGTAATATAAATTGAAACGAGCGGCAAAAGCATACGCCGCTTTGCGATTGAAATGATATTTAGGAACCGTATAGATATTATCATTGATTAAAGGCAGAGCTTCTTCAACATCTTTACTTATTTTCTCATAAAGTTCTTTCATGCTACCACGTTTATAAGCAACAACAACATGATTTTCAGGTTCTAGAGGATAAGGTAACCCCAAATTTTTATCAGCTGTTTGTGGATTATATGCGAGGCAGAAAATGTTAGACAAACGAAAAATAGCCCAAGCCCTACACATCAAGGCTTCTCCTCGTTGTCCACTCAAAGCAGTAGGATTTCCCAAATCATTGATAGCTTGTAAAGCTTGATTCGCAGCAGCAACGGCTTCATAACCGGCTTGCCAAATATACTTAGGATCATCGTTAGATTCATTTGTTATGGATTTCCATAGATAGGCTTCTTCCTGAGTTTTATCAGAAGTATACAAAGGCCCATTATCCGCCTCATTATCTGTACTACATTCCATTACAATAGCAGGAGAATGAGTAGAATATGCCGAGACTAATAAGGATGTTATTTTTGCTTGAGAATCTAATTCGGCTCTATCATCCGGCAATTTATCTAAGAAACTGTTACAAGAAGATAAACCTAACACAGTTCCTAGCAGTGTGAATAGTATATTTATTTTTTTCATATTCAGTATTATTAATATTAAAGACCCATTCTTACTGTAAATGTAAATTGACGTGGCATTGGAACTGCCACACCACCGGTATTATAGAATTCAGGATCCTGACCATTTAATTTCTTATCAGCATAAAGCAATAGAAGGTTCGTAGCCTGGAGTTTTAAAGAGAAATTTGTTAACCCCAAAGGTTTTAACCATGATTTAGGAAAATCGTATACTAGAGAAACCTCTTTTAGACGAATAAAATCACCTTTTGCCACTCTTGCAGTAGAGCGGTTGTATGCATTATAGGCATAACTCAAATGGGAATCTTGCTGACGTAACCGACGATCGGCAATGACCGGAATATCAGTTTTCTTTTCATTTCCCGGTAAAGTCCATCGATTTTTAAATTCTTTTGGCATAGCATCCAAGTCTGAATAGGAACTAAAGAAGGCTTGATCCAAACGTATTTTATTACCAAATGAATAGGTAGCAAAAACATTCAGTTTAAAGTTTTTATAAGCAAAGGTATTCCCTAAACTTCCTGTAATTGTAGGATCCGTAGATCCTTCATAAATTAAATGACTGATATCTCTTGACTGAAAGTATATATCGCTTGTTACTATATTTCCACTTTCATTTACAAAGGTTGGAATACCTTTCTCGTTTAGCCCTTTATAATCAATCGAGAATAGTGAACGGACAGGATATCCTTTTTTGGTGAAACCACTACCAGTAATCATATCGATAACACGAGAAGTTGCATCTAGTTTGGTTACTGTATTTTTAGAATGTGAGAAAATAAAATCAGTTGACCATTTAAAATTTTTTGTTTCAATATTACGAGTAGAGATAGTAAATTCCTCGCCATGCGACCTCATACTAGCAACATTGGCAAACTTGGTAATCACACCACCAACACCCATCGTACGGATCGGCCCAATCAAATCATAATTGTTACGCCTGTACCAGTCAAAGGAGACATTTATACGATTATCCAAAAATCCCATGTCGGTACCGATATTCAACTCATGTTTCTTCTCATAAGTTAAATCACTATTTTCCAAACTCGATATTTCTAAACCCGATTCTTTAACATTAGTGAAAGGTCTCCACGGATTATAGCTTTCAATTATCACACGCGAATTGGATACAGAAGCCGGACCACGGTCAGCCGTCAAAGAGTATGAAGCTTTCAATGTTAAATGAGATATCGCAGGCTTCAATTTCTCAAAAAATTTCTCTTCATGAGCATTCCATGCACCAGAAATATTCCATGTTGGCAACCAACGAGAAGAACGGCTCTTACCCAATTTATTAGAACCTTCATAACGAATTGTCCCATTGACAATATACTTACCTTGATAAGAATAAGTTCCAGTTCCAAAAAAAGAAACTTCACGTTCATGACTATTATCCACAGAATAATAAGGAGTGTTTTGTTCGCTTTCTTGCTTAAAGTAGCGATAGTCGTAAGCAGGCAAGTACCCCATCTCATATTGCATTCCTGCACCATCAAACCATGTTTTTTTACGATCAGTATTATTCACTTCCATACCACCAAAAAAGTTAACGATATGATCGTTTTTATACACATCATTATAACTTGCTGTCGCACGGAAGTCCCAACTATTCATCGAATATTTAGTTTCGCGATAAAACCCACCATTTGGCAATACACTTATAGGCAAAGAATTGGTAACATCAGGATCTGTATATAGCCAAGGATTTGCATCTCGCATTGTAGCATCATCCATTGCCCTATATGCCATAGCCTGGTTTGAGTAATCTTTTATTTGATGAGCTTGGGTAGATGTTGAATATTTATAGTCGCCTAACACTGCCAATTCAACTTTTGGTATCGGCTTGTATTTTAACTCACCTTGAAATTTCATATCGACCACATCAATATTAATATAATTATTATCCAATTCGTGAAGAATATTGAATGGAGCATAATTACGAACATAATAAGCGCCCGGATCAAGAGTACGCGAGGTATTCAAAGCATAAGAATAAGGATTAATATCAAAATCACGAGAGACTTCACCTGTAACGACATTGGTTGAACCGCCCAATGTACCAGGAGCTTTTTGTTTACGATAAGAAGTATTACCTATTAAGTTCAATGACAGATTTTTATATATATTATACAAAGCGTTGATATTGGCCGTATAACGTTCTACTTTGCTTTGCTTCGACCAACCCGGATCGCTCATAAAACTTAAAGAGGTATAATAAGAAGCTTTTTCTGTACCAGAAGATAGACTAATAGCATGATTCATTGATAATGAATTATTAAATAACACATCGAACCAATCCGTATTACGATATTCGGCTTCACGTAAGTATCCGTTCATCGCTTCCTGTGTATTAGCCAAACCAAATTTTCCACTAGTAGTATCGTATAAATTCATCAAATGATACATTTTGCCATAAACGCCACTATTGGCAGCACGATAGCTTCGTTCAAGAGACAAATATCCATCGTTATACATTTCTTTATAAACACCCATCTGTTCCTGAGAATTCATTATATTGAACTGTCGGTAACTAGGCTTGAGACGCATGGTAAATTCTCCTGTGTAGCTTATTTTATTAGTTCCTACTTTACCTTTCTTTGTAGTAACAACGATAACGCCGGCCATGGCACGGGCACCATAGATAGAAGTGGCAGAACCATCTTTCAATATCTGAAAACTCTCAATATCATCAGCATTCAATCCAGCAATGGCAGAACTTATAAGTGTAACAGCATCCCCTGACGAGAGATCGTCTGCACTGACTTCTGTTACATCTTCCATAATAACACCATCAACAACCCACAAAGGTTTAGAACTACCATAAATAGAAGTAGCGCCACGAACACGAATTTTAGGAGCAGTACCGAATGTTCCAGATACATTTTGAACAGAGACACCTGCAGCCCGACCTTCAAGAGCTCGACTGACATCGGCCACACCATCCAAACGAGCTTTATCACCAGTAATTTTTGAAGTAGAACCGGTGAACAATCTTTTATCCATCTTCTGCATACCGGTAACAACGACCTCTTGAAGCATTTTTGAATCAGGCTCCATCACAATTTTAATTATGCCCGGCTTAATCGCAATTTCTTGAGGTTGCATACCAACATAGGTAACCACCAATGTCTTTGCTGAATTTGGAACTCCAGGAATACTAAATTTTCCATTTACATCGGTGATTCGTCCCAATTTGGTACCTTTCACCGAAACAGACGCTCCTACAACAGGCTGATTATCCTCTGAAGATATCACAACACCTGCAACAGTTTTAGAAGTTTGAGCAATTGTCATAGAGACGACGGTCAAAAGACATGTCACAAACAACAACATTTTTTTTCTCATAAAAGTCTCTCTTTAATTAATTAAAACAACAAAAATAAAATTCATACAAATTTAATTATTATTACGCAAAATTCATTCTGTTTTATTAGAAAAATTAATAATCTATCTTTTTGACATATATAATGTCATACATAAAGACTATTTAAAGACTATTAATTACATTAATAAGGAAATAAGAATAATTTATTATCAAATTAATGAGGAAAAATAATAATAAATTTAACTCTATAACAAAAAGATAGCACATAAAACCATTTATTATTTTATTAAATATACTTATATAATAAAAAATTTAATAACAATACAATATTATTATTAACAATAAAGACATGACACTGATTTTTCTTGATACTAAAACTAAGGATGAAGTCAATTTTATTATAAATAAAGTAACATCCCAGTGATAATTATAATTCTGCCTAATTATCAGCATTATGATAGCAGTACTTCAGCTCGATATATGTTTAAAATAGAACAAATTATGTACTGAGTTACTTCAGCCTAAGGTTTAAATGCAATCATTATTTGAGTTCGGAATAAGAAATCAAGTTTTGCAGACATTCCCGTCACGTCAAACACTTATTAATCAATATATTATAGGGATCAGAGGCTAAAACGGGACCTATAAAAAGCATTATCAAGCTATCACACAGTTGTTTATGAAAGCTGAGTCTCGCAGTTGTCACTGTTTTTCTGTTGGGACAACAGCCCTGATAACGATCATAGACGAATGACCGAATATACAGAACCTGAATGACTGTGTCTACTTTCTACGCCGATAATTGCCAAATGACGGGCGAACATACTGATCGAAATGTCGCGCATCGTAGCCGGACTGACCTTGCGCATGTTCTCATACAAGAGATGAATGCTGTGTTCCTCTGCCCGTTCACCCTTATGGGGAAGACGGAACAGACTGAAGAAAAGACCTTCTTCGTGCGGACGACGGTAAAAGCGTTTATTGCGTTCCGTAATCAATGCCTCTTCGTAAGGTGTATACCAATAACGGGCTCCACCGCGCAGTTCCGTCTTGAGCTGCGCATACAATTGTTTGTACGAGATCTTGAATCTACCGATACGCTCTTCCAGCTCGATCGGGAAAAAGCGGCGACTTCCCGTCGGATCGGTAAGGATATCCGCATGGTTGGAAGTACCGATAAACGAAGCCATCCGTTCCAAGTGTTGATAACCGCCACGATAAGGCCTGGGCAAATTTATTTGAGGAAGTTGAATCAAACTTTTCAATCTCTCCATTTGTGACAAAGAATACTTGCGAATCTCGTCCAAGTTGACAAGGGCGAATTTCGCCATCACTTTCGAAGCTGATTTGGATTCGGTGTCGAACTCTTCTATAAAATAAGAACGAAGCGAAGGCGGAAGCAGCATACGGCAGAAAGACGATTTCTTCGTTCCATGACGTCTATGTATCAATACAGGTACCATACTGTTGCCGAATTTGGTACACTTTTGCATCCATTGGGCCACCATGCCCAATAGCCACCGACGAAATACCATAGCCCATAACTTGTCGTCGCTTATCCGCCCTGCCAATTCTTCAATCCGATCCCTGCCATCCCACGGAGGGAGGACGTTGATGTACTCCTGTATGGGATTATAGGAGGGAGTGAATGAAGATTCGATGATACGCATCACATCCCGATCGATACAGTCCACACCAGCCTCCAAGGCCGATAAAACGATATCGTTGCGAACGCGACGGTCTACTTCAACGAAATGAAGTTTCGATTGATGCCTTCTACATTCGTACGTCTCCGCCACGGTGTTGTAACGGAAGTCGTAGTGCTCCGCCAAAAATACTTTTAAACGTTCCATGATACCTTTCAAAAAAGGTTCTTTTACCCCATCGGCAGCGATGCCGTTTTGCGTGTTTAATTTCATAATGTAATTTTTTAAATCAATTTTCGGCAAATATATAACACCATAAAGGGGGTTTCCAAATATCTGTAAGTACCCCCCTGAGGTCTGTGAGACATACGGATGAAAGCTGGTTCATATCAGATAGATTTTGTATCTTTGTCTTTAGAAGGATGTCGTTCCACCTATATGAGTTGACCGAATCACCTAGGTGAGTCGATCAACTCACAAGGGTGAGTTAACCGAATCACCTAGGTGGAACGACAACCCCTTAATAAACCAATAAAAATACCTTAAATACGATAACCATGATTCAATACGATGTGTACAAAAGCCCATCTTCAAAGGAAGAAGAGCCCGACCGCTAGCATGCGCGGGCAGTAAGTAAGGGCGTGATTACCTACGACCAATTAAAGAACGATTTGGAGTATGCTTCATCAGCAACATCGGATGGCATATCAAGTGTTGTGCAGTGGAATATATTCTCTACTTTCGCCAGAAGGTTCGCGCAACAGCAGTATCTATTTTCCCACGCCAGGGAGTTTCCATACGCCCCACACACGACAGATACCGAGTGATGACATAGCGAAGCGGACGATCCACGTTTCATAACACACTAATAATAAGCAAGATAATGTCATTTCGGAGTCCCACAAACAGGTTATGTCTGTATATATCACTCATAGTCAATAAGATAAGGTGACGGAAAGAGTTCTAAAACTTTTTTTTTGCGAAACATAAGCCATAATAATTCATTTTCAGTTCGGGATAAAAAGAAAGGTAAAAAAGCTATTCAAATGGAAAAGGTGTTATGCTGGAGAGTGAAATAATGACGATCTTTGTTTTGTTCCATTTTTAGTCATTGCCGCGATCTATTTTTTAGAAAACAAGCCTAATGCGTTCACAGAATATGAAGTCGTTAAGATAAATGAACTCGCCTTCTTTTGATTTCTTATCTTGAACTCAAGTAATCATTAAAAGAAGTAACTACTATAAAAATTTCCTGAGAAGCTTATTAAATGTTATATTCATAAGGCGAATAGCTAAGTCAGAGCGACATAAAAAACGATGAGAGATATAAAATAAGTTATATAAGCAAAAACAAAAATCCCACCAGACGAACTTTCACTGTTCGCTGGTGGGACACGAGAATTGACTCGGCAGAGCTAAGAGAGAGAAATATCTTATTGATAAGAAAAATGTCTGATCTCAGTGTTTCTCAAACTATTAAAGGTCAAATAATTTTCTCTCCATGACTTCATAAAAAAGTACGAGTGACAAAAAGAGTGCGCCAAAAGAGACACACTCTTTATTAAAAAATTATAACTTCAAGTATTATTTTAGTAACCAGTATTCTGAACCAAATTACTATTTACTTTCATCTCGTAAGTTGGAATAGGCCATACTAAATGAAAATCACTAGAAGACATTGATTTATCAGTATAACTAGCACCTGTCATTAAAACTTTATCTGTAAGAGCCCCTGTTTGTCCTACACGTGCTGTAAAACCTTCTCCCCAACGTTTAATACAACTCAGACGTAATCCTTCGCCTACAGTTTCTTTAAACCATTCATTTTGAATATTAGGCATCGTGGCATCCGTAGTCGAAGCTCCGCGAGCAGCCTGCAATGTATTCAATAATGTTTTTGCAGAACCGGCATCAGTACCTTTTAAATAAGCTTCAGCAGCAATTAAATACATTTCCCCAATCATAAAAGGTTTAACATGCTGACGAGCGTTGGGTGTATTACCACTCGTCAATGCGGGATTACCCAAATATTTTATGAATGTATAAAAATCTCCACGATATGCATTGCTTGCCAAATAATTTACATAAGTATTAGAATACCAGGTAGAAAGACGTAAATCCGAATTTTCATACGTATTCAATAACTTTTGAGATGGTAGAAACCAAGATGTAAAAAAAACTCCTTTATGATAAGCAGCAAAATCAGTACTATAACTAGCTTTCGTATAAATATCATTCGTTCCCGAACCATTTTCTGATAAAGAAGCATATAGCTGCATAATAGACTCTGTTCCTGAATCGTTTGTATACTCAGCTGTCATTGCTGCCGCATTGGAAGATAAAGCATAGCCTGCAGAAGAATTAATGACCTTCATTGCATATATCGCAGCATTTGTATAATCTGCTATATCTAAATAATAGCGGGCATATAATGCATTAACAGCATCA
Organism: Bacteroidales bacterium; assembly: GCA_012517855.1. Lineage (GTDB taxonomy): Bacteria > Bacteroidota > Bacteroidia > Bacteroidales > Bacteroidaceae > JAAYUD01. The sequence goes on along the minus strand of JAAYUD010000011.1, from coordinate 173,393 downwards.
ATAGTCGGCTTTTGTGCACCTATTTTTCCACTGACCGATGCCAAATCTGCAGCAGCTTCATCCAAATCTATTTTAATTTGAGCATAAACCTCCTTCACTGTATTACGAGCAGGTTTTGCATTCTGGTCGTATTTCAGTACTATAGGTACAGCAAGATCTGTAGCAGCAGAACTTGAATTGTATGCTTTAGCAAAATGACGGACAAGTTGCAAATATGATGATGCCCGCAAGAAACAAGCTTCTCCCTTACATATTTTTGCTTCTGCCTGTAATGCAGTGGTTGTAGGAGAATATGATTCTAATGCTGCAAGATAAACATTATAATCTTTGATAGCGGAATAATTATAACTCCAGAAATCTTGAACATAATAATCACCCGCAGTAAATGAATCATCCATACGATGAATGCCGCCATAATTATTGCCATAGTCTTGAGTCGCATTAAAACCATCACACATCACTTCTTCTGCCTGAGAGAATTCTCCATATTGACAACTTCTATAAGATGACAATATACCATTTTCCATTTTCTCGAGATTATCTTTGGTAGTTACCAACGTATCACCATCCTGATACGTAACAGCATAAGTTGGCGTGACATCCATATTACAAGATGTTAATGCAACAGCACCGAAACCAAGTATATATATATATTTCGATATTTTTTTCATAACGCTATTTTTTAATGTCATACAATTAGAATGTAATTTCAGCACCGAGTAAGTATTGCTTAGAGTTACCAGGTACACCATAAGTCAAATTGCTATCAACTTCAGGATCAATACCGCTATAATGAGTAATAGTAAGCAAGTTACGACCTGTAAAAGTGAATTTAACACCCTTGACAACATTTTGGAAATTCAATAAAGATTTAGGAAGATCATATCCCACCTGCAAGTTCTTTAGGCGAAGGAACGAGGCATTTTCCAGTAAATGGGTATCAAATTGCATAACAGCGCCTTGTGACCAATCAGGATATTTAGCATCCGTATTCTTAGAAGTCCAATAGTCTGCACATTTTTTAGAAGTATTCATGCCGCTAAATTGATAAGGATTTTCTGAAAAATAGCCATCATTATTAAAGAGGTATTTACCTAAGACATAAGAAAAATCACATGCAATAGAGATACCTTTCCATCCTGCTGTAAATCCAAAACCTCCGTTGATAGGAGCATAACGTTTTTTACCTGTATTTTGTGTTAAATCAGCCTCAACAAATTTTTCACTCGTTGCGCCCTTAGTCGTTATGTCGCTATTACTACCCGGAACATACCATTGCTGTTGTCCATCAGCCTTATTTACACCAGCATAAATAGGAGCATAGAACATCACCGGCTTCCCAACAACATAAGCTACTAGAGTATTAGCAATTTCCCAACGTTGCCTTCCTTGGAAAAGTTCTGTAATCTTAGATGAATTGTAATTAAATGAAGTATTAAAGTTTAAATAATAATCCTTATCTCTCAAGATATTAACATTTAAAGTAACATCTATACCTTTATTCTGTAGTGTACCAACGTTGCTAGTTACAGAACTGAAGCCAGTAGTATATGGATAAGGGACATCCATCAACATTGATGAAGTTTTACGAACATAATATTCGACATCCAAATCTACACGATCAAACAAACGTGTATTAACAGCAAAAGTCAACAATTTCTGTTTTTCCCAAGTCAAATTATTATTAGAAGGTTGCGACATTACCCAAGAAGAAGATGTAGCATAATCAGTTGCCGTTCCAATCATTGCCAATGAAGAGAAATCTCCAATACTAGCATTTCCTTGTGTACCGTAACTTACTTTCAGGTTTAAATCATTCAGCCATTTGATATTTTGCATGAAGTTTTCTTTTTTCATCTTCCACATACCACCAATAGCCCAGAAAGTGGCATTACGATTACTCTTACCAAAACGAGAGCATCCATCATTACGAACAGAAGCATCAAAGAAATATTTATCCATCAAAGCATAATCCATACGTCCAAAGAAAGATAAAAATTTACTTTTATTGTAATATGTTGTACCATCAGAGCCTATTGCATCTATAATGTTGTAGGTCGATTGCTTTCCATTCTGAACATTCATCAAACGATCATCTGTCTGGCCGCTGGAATACATATAAGAAAAATCGTAATAATTAAGTACACCTTCTTGACCAGCCAAAACGCTAAAACGATTATCTTTATTCAACGCAAATTTATACTCAATAGTATTAGTTATAGTGTTCGAATACTGTCTAGCAGTAGACTTATTTGCGCTTCCTACTCCGTTATTTGGAATGTAAGAAGGATAATTTTTCTGATCCTGAAGAGTCAAAGAGAAATCAGTACCTACACGAGATGTAATTTTCAAGTTTTCAAGCGGATCTATTTCAAGATAAACGTTCCCAATCAAACCATAGCGATCATATATATTCGGATGTTTATCCATATAATAATGTTGATTATAACGACTTTGTCCAGCATATTTCTGAGGATACTCGTTTCCATTTTTATCAACAGCAGGCAACAAAGGATTCAACAAAAAGGAAAGACCACCAGTCGTATAGCTTGATGTATTAGATGAATCACCCCAGTTCGGATTTTGCTGACGTTTATCATACGAAAGATTCATATTCATTCCTGCCTTCAACCAAGATAAGGGACGCGCATCAATATTTGAACGCATCGTATAACGATCGTAATAGTTACCGATAGATGTTCCTCTCTGATGGAATTGGGAAGCACTCATTAAATAAGAGACTTTATCGCCACCACCCTCAATTGTAACATCATTTTGAGTTTGTGGATTATTATACTGCTGAAAATAATTATACCATTTAGTATTCGCATCATAACCATTATCGGTATACGTTTTTTTGATAGCATCAGCAGTCATTATACCTGTATTAATCCACAAATCTTTTAACTGGCTGCCACTCATCATGTCTTCATACATTGATTTATTTGCCAAAGTAGACCAACCATATTGAGTTCTGAAAGTAACACTCGCTTTCGAATTAAAAGAACCATTTTTTGTCGTAACAAAAATAACACCATTAGCAGCGCGAGAGCCATAGATAGATGTAGCAGAAGCATCTTTCAATACAGTAAGGCTCTTTATATCATTTGGATTCATCGCCATAATGGTACGACTCGTTGATGGAATACCATCTATAACATACAAAGGAGTTGAACTTGCACCTAGAGAACCAATTCCATGCAAACTAATAGACACCGAATTATCACCAGCTACACCACTAGAAGACAATACTGACAAACCAGCAACCTGCCCCTGTAAAGCATCCAGTGCAGATGAAGAAGGTGCATTTTTCAATTTTTCAGAATTAACCGTTGTAATAGACCCTACAACAGTACCAACCTTGCGAGCAGAACCGTAACCAACGATAACTAATTCATCTAATTGTGTGGCAGAAGACTTTAAAACAATTTTCATTTCTTTACCAAAAACAATAGAAACTGTTTTTGACTCCATACCGATGTAGGATACTTTCAAAGATTTTGCAGATGAAGGCACTCTAAAAGAAAATTTCCCATTAACATCAGTAATACCACCCATAGAAGAACCAGAGGCTGAAACAGATGCACCGACCAAAGGTTCACCATCATCTCCGACAACAGCACCCCGAACGACGGAGTTCTGCGCAGTTGCGATGCCTATACTGATAAATAAGCATGCAACAAAAAACAACATTTTTTTTCTCATAAACTCTCTCTCTTAAATTAAACGATTGTTGAATATCTAAAATGTAGCCAAAATTAATTATTATTATGAAATTATCCGTTCATTATATTAACTAATTTCAGAAAATTATCATTATGATACGATTTAAAGCATAAACAGTCTATATTATATATTTATAGATTACATAAAAGCATACTTTATCTTCAAATTAACAGTATCCATATTTCAAAACATAAAGTTCCAATAATATGAGTTATAAACTCAAGTGAATAGAACAATACGGAGGCTGAATATCGTTACGAGTAAAACGGCAGAAGAACAAAAATACAATATTCCTCACCTATTTTATAAGACTTTCAACTTATACTTCATTAAAAGAATATGCAGCAAATGCCCAACGGATTGGGTTTACAATAGCATGGTGTAAAATTTAATATATACGAAAGGAGAAAGTATCTAAGTTCAATGGAAATCACCAATAACACGTATTGAATCAATAAAAATTAATCCTTTTATTTTGTTAGACGTTCTGACTTGCAGTATCTTTGCGGCGACTAAAATAAATAAAACAAGACATGAAAAAATTAAGATTTTTTACTATTGTCGCTATATGCACAATGAATCTCGGTCTGGCAGGACAAGCTTCGGCCCAATCGTTACTGGATAACATTAAAAAGACGGCAACTCAAGCTACTCGAGCTACTCAAAAGTCACTACAAGGTTCCTCGATCTCAAAGATGTTGAACGGAAGTATAGGTTCATCAAGTTTATCAGAAAAGGATCTCATCGGCACATGGAAATATGCTGGCTCCAATTGCGCTTTTTCAAGTCAGAATATGCTGGCTAAGGCAGGGGGTGAGATGGCAGCCCAAAAGATAGAGAGCAACCTGACCCCTATCTATAAGAAAGCAGGATTAAGCAGCGCGAATACTTATTTCACACTTGGTAAAGATAAAAAGTTCTCGGCCAAAGTAGCAGGAAAAAGTATCACCGGATCGTATTCTTTTGATGCTAAAAATAATAAGATTACATTTCAAGCTCCTCTGTTGCACTCCACATGTTATGTAACAAAATCGGGATCGAACTTGAATTTCCTTTTTGACTCAAGCAAATTGCTTACTCTTTTGCAAACAGTTTCGGCCGTCAGCGACAATTCCACCTTACAAACGTTAGGGACGCTCTCTAAAAACTACGATGGAGCCAAAATGGGATTTGCACTAAAAAAATAATAGAAACTCACTCTTTATTATTCCAAACTTTTTTTGAGTGCAAAAATAAATTCCAAGCCGCCCCCATCACGGGTTCGGGCAACTATAGCGCCGCCATGAAAAATGACGGCGTTTTTCACGATAGAAAGTCCCAACCCTGTACCGCCAAGTTTACGGCTGCGCCCTTTGTCTATCCGATAAAAGCGTTCAAAGATACGGGGCAAGTGGATTTCCTCTACTCCTATCCCGTTGTCGGCAAACGAAAACACATAACGTTCTTCACTCATTTCTATCAACTTGACATAAATATGATCGCAACCGGAATAGGCAATCGCATTGTCGAGCAGATTGCGAAAGACAGACTGCAGAAGAGATTGATTGCCCATCATATTCAGGTTGGAAGGCAAAATTAAACTGACAGCAATATTCTTCTCTTTCAATTGCGGCATCATGTCATCAAACACTTCCTGGATAATGTCGTTCAGGCAAACTTTCTCTTTACCTATTATATTACCGGCTTCATCGAGTCGGGTAATAGTAGAGACATCACCCAGCAGATGCGACATTCTGATAACCTGCGCATAGCATTTTTCTACAAATTCGAACTTCTTTTTCTCATCCAAATTCGGATTATTAATGATGGTTTCGAGATAGCCCTCAATACTACTCACAGGAGTTTTCAATTCGTGATTGATATTCTGAGTGAGCTGACGCTTGATACGGATTTGCTCCTGTTCCTGATGCAACACCATATTGTGCTCGTTTACGAGTGCATCTTTAGCTTGACGAAGTTGAATATAAAGGCGTACGATAGCATTAGATACTTCTCCAAGTTCGTCTTTCATGAAAGGTTCAATATTGTCGATAGCCTCTCCCCGCTCCGCCTTCGCCGCAAATTCTCTCAGATGTCTGATATTATGCCCCAATCGATGTGTCATAGCATAGCTCAACACCGAAATAATCAAAGCACAAACAAGCATGAACCAAATAAAATTCCAATCTACCTTGAGTACGTCGACAAGCGTAATAGAATAAGGCAAAGCAGAACGGACAATAAGGGTATCAATACGAGTGGCATTATAAAAGCAATCGGATTTGAATGTCGTCGAATACCGGTTCACCGTAAAGCCCTGACCGTAAAGTATGGCCTGCCTCACTTCAGGACGAGTAGCATGATTCTGCATTAACTCTGCCCTAAACTTAGAATCATAAAGGACCTTCCCTTTTAGATTAATAATGGTGATACGAAGATTTTCCAAATCGCCTTTGGCATGTGCCTCAACGAAAGTAGCAAGATTCTCGTTTGCCCGATAGATATTATAGCCTTGCAAATTGACTATTTGAAGACGTTCGTTGAGCCGTTCCAGTTTGTTCGTCTTCTCCTTATTATATTCGAACATCACAAAACAAATAAGATAAGCAGACGAAAACGTAATCAGGTAATAAAACAGCCGGCGATGAAAAGGTATTTTATACGTCGAAGCCATAGCCATATCCTAAACGGGTTACTATATATTTGCCATAATCTCCTATCTTCTTCCGAAGCCTGGTAATATTCACATCAATCGTGCGATCCAGAACAATGACTTCATCTTTCCATACCCGTTTCAATATCTCTTCTCGCGTAAAAATGCGTCCTTTATGTTGCAGAAACATCACCAACAATTCCATTTCCGTCTTCGTCAGTTTCAATTCTTCGCCGTCGAGGGTGCAATTCTTCTTATCCGTATCAATGGCCAACGTTCCAAAAGTCAAAACCGTAACGGCATTACTCTCCCCCTTTTTAGAACGGCGAAGCACACTTTTGACACGTGCAACGACTTCACGAATAGCAAAAGGTTTGGCAATATAGTCGTCGGCCCCAAGATTCAATCCATAGACCATATCATCTTCGGCATCTTTGGCAGTAATAAAAATAATAGGAATACCCGCCAATTTTTCATCTTGCTTCATGATCTGCGCCATTTTCACCCCACTCACAGCCCCCATCATAATATCGAGCAAGACTAAGGCATATTCTTCCAAAGGCATTTTTAGAGCCTGTTCGGCACTATAGGCTACATTGACCTCGAAACCTTCCGTCTCTAAATTGAACTGGAGAATCTCGCATAGAGATTCTTCATCGTCAACCACTAAAATTTTTGCTTTTTCCATCAGAAGATATTTTTATTAATACGACAAAAATACATTCAATCTCTCATATCCGAAATAGTTTAATAAAGAATTAACAAGATTGTAACATTTAATTTTTCTTTATTATAGGTAAAGGCGCTTTTTTGAGCGACACATAGGGCAGTGTACGCAGATAATCAGTAAACAAACCGGCAGTATTGCCTACCGTATCCAATGGATGACGGAAAAGCGAAGCATCATAACCGTCACTGCCATCTGCAACATAATTGTCGAGAACAACGATACATTCGTTCGTGTCCCCAATCTCTTTACCATGATACCACACGCCGTCCACTCCATTCTGCTTGTTCACATGAATCGTGATATCCGACGTCTGCATATAATAAGGTAACCTACATCGACCATCCGTAAGCAACTTCTTTAGCATGGAGCCTGTAAAACGATAAGCCACAACTTTGCCCACAAAAGGCAACATATTAAGAGCGTGAAGATACGTTACAGGTCCCTTCTCGAACCCAGACCGAATACCCCCATAATGATTAACTCCTATCACGGGACAGACTATTTCCGGATGTTTCTTGCGATAGGCATACACATAAGATGCACTGACATAAGCCCCCGGTGCCGTATATTCATGTGGATTGACGTCTGCACGATGTTGCATGAAATCTTTGGAGTATGTCAGTTTATCATTAAATCCATATTTTTGAGCTTCCCTGTCAACTGCCGCTTTCATAGTTTCATCCGGAGCAAAGTCCTTAGTCTTCAAAGTATCCATTCCGATGTATGATACATCCCGAATACCCTCATGATTGCGAACTTGAAAATAGAGTACATTCACCCCAGCCGTATAAGCCTCGGCCTGAATCACAGGAATATTATTTATCTTATCGTAAGCCAACGTATGGGCATGAGCGGCAATAATGGCAGAGATACCGGGAACAAAAGGCAACATCTCCACATCTTTATCTTCTATCCGATAGGGATAATCCATCGAAATACCGGAATGCATCAAAATGATCACCATATCTATCCGAGCTTCCCTTCGCAAGCGCTGCAACTGCCGTTGTACAGCATTGACCGGATCTACAAAATGAATACCACGCATGTTAGAAGCTTTACTTTTGAGTGGTGTAGTGGTAGTCGTCAGACCGATAAAAGCGATGCGAAAAGCACGTCCGTCTCGCAACGTGCGCTCTACAATATAGTAAGGCGCAAGCCAAGGATGATCTTTCGATAGAGAATCGTCTACAATATTGGCCCCGATAAGTGGTACAGTCACCGCCATCGTATCTTTCAAGAAAGGCAGTCCCCAATCAAATTCATGGTTGCCTACGGCAGACACTTCAACCTTCATCGCAGAGAACATCTGCTTCAATAAATTGGCACGCGTATATTTGGAGAAAATATCACCGCTAAAATTATCACCGCCACAAACCACAATCGGATTGGGGCGAGTATGCTGTATCTTTTTTACTGCGCCCACCAAACAGGCTGCACCCGGCACACCGTTGTCGGGAACAAATTTCCCATGAAAATCATTAAAAGAAATAATGCTTATGGTATCTTTCGTTTCTTGGGCAACAATAGTAGTTGCACTCAGAATGAGAGCTACAAGCAACAACATCACAGAAATATGAAAACGATAATATATCATTCTATTACTATATTCAATACATCACAAAGATAATCCGAAAAAAACGAAAATACAAAAAGTCTAGACACAAAAAATCAATCGTCGATAAAGCTTTTAATATGCATCATTTTAGCAAACAGAAATCTAGTGTTTCAACTATCATTTTTCAAAATGGATACCCATTATTAAACCCTTATTTATACAAAAAAGCACATTATTTTCCCCAAAAGACATACGTAAAGCATAAATAATTTGATGATATATTTTTTAGATTTCATGATATTTTATAATGTTTTTTCTCTATCTTCGTGCCATGCACATAACTAAATTAGTTATGAACAAAGATATTGATACCAACAAATTCTTATGCACCATGAATACAATTCTCAAAGACAAACCGTTTATCGTGATTGACATGAATTCAGGAAGTTATGTAAAAGAAGAGGTCGGACACGAGTTTTTCAATTTATCTAGAAGCTCTTATGATAAGAGATATTATGGTTATTGCCCACCAAATGACAATATTAACATTAATAAGTTAGGAGCAAAACAATCAGACAAAAATATTAACGGAGTATTAGTAATCTACGTGCAAAAAATAGAAAATAAGAGCGATAGAGAGATTATTGCGTTCTGTGATAATGCAACTGTCCATAGAAATGGTATCGACATCCCATCACTTCAACGCAATTTATCTAAAGATAAAAAGGATATTAGATGTACATTTAGCATTGAATCCGACAATCTTCACGATTTAATAAATATAGATAGAAAGTTCATTATAAGAATAGCAGATTATAATGCTCATATGTTCCGCATGCAGAGATTCTTTAAAGGAACATACCCCGAACTTGATAAAAAGATTAGCAAATATCTTGAAGGTTATCTATACGAAAAAGAATTAGATGATGATTTTACTTTTCAGGAGGAAATACAAAATGAGGATTTGTCTTCTGGAAATAAGTTGATAAATACATCTGAAGTAGAGCCACAATACTCCATTGACAATGGTAACAAAGCCGTTAAAAAGAATAGCAGGATATCAAAGCAAGCTTTGGAATCCGCTAATTATACATGTTCGTTCGATAAAGAGCATAAAACTTTCACGACTCCCAAAAACATCCCATATATGGAAGGTCATCACTTAATACCTTGTACTTCATCAAATGCAGAACGCTTTTGGAAAGAACAACATCGAAATATCGATTGTGAAGAAAACATCGTCTGCATATGTCCAACTTGTCACAGATGCATTCACTTTGGAGCAAAAGAAGAAAAAAATCGTATCATTAAACGGCTGTATGAGATTCAAGAGCCAAAGTTTAAACAAGCGGGTCTTAACATTAAACTTAAAGAGTTATTAGACTTATATAGCATATAATTAAACAACAAAACTCTCATTTATTAAAAAGGGAAAATAACAAAAGACGAAATATTAACTTATCGCATCCAACATCCTTTGTTCACAGGCAACACAGACAATTAATTTCCGAAAAGCCATGAAAGAGATGAAATATGTCAATATGTTCAACCAAGGAGTGAAACGAGTGCAGGATATGCTGAGAGATAACGGCAATAAGGAAGCACAGTTCGACGTCTCTAAGCTTACCGTATTTTGTGTGAATGTGTTCTCTAATGAGGAAGACATAAATGACACTCAAGGTGATACTCAAGATGATACTCAAATATCAAATATTCCACAAGGCACTACTCTTGACGCATGGATTGAGAATCAAATAAAACTCAATCCTAAGATAACAACTGAAGAAATGGCTAAAATGAGTAAGAAAAGTATTATCACCATTAAGCGCCACATCTTAAAGCTTGATCACATACAGTATATTGGTAGTGGCTATAGTGGACATTGGAAAGTCAAAAAGAAGGAATGAAAGAAATGATCTGTCAAACGATATATTTCTGTAACATTGTCCTTGGACAATCATATTGAATTAATTTTATTAATTATTTATTATCAATCATTTAATCACAAAATTATCTTGTGATTACCAATTTCATAGATTCTTTTTTATTTATCTCGAACTGAGGATAGTATTTCCTTTGTAGCAACGGCGCATTAAAGGAAACGAGAATAGGCAAAAACATATATCGCTTTTGTCCCCTTTCCCTCCTTTCTTTTCACAAAAAAATAATTTACCTAATCTAGTCTTTCGTTTACCTATTTTTGGGTATTGCAACATCTTCGTATTCCCCATACCTTCGCGGTTCGAAACGTATAAGTAAATTATGAAAAAAATTACATCAACCCTATTATTTTCACTATTCGCCATCTCTTTGATGGCACAGATGCCTAATGCAAAAAGTGCAATCCTCATGGTTCATTATGGAACGGCAAATGATGCCAGCCGAGCTCTTACCATCGACGCACTAAATAAAGATGTAGAGAATGCTTTCCCCCACTGTAAAGTCTTCGAAGCCTACTCTTCGAAGATAATCATCAATACTCTGAAGAAACGCGGCATTCACAAAGATGATATCCAACAAGCATTGAAAAAGATTCATCAACAAGGGCACAAAAAGGTTATCATACAGACATCCGACCTACTGGATGGAGTAATGACTGCGCATATCGGTGATGCCGTGCAAAAGGTGAAAGCCGATTTTGATACGATTTGCATCGGCAAACCACTTCTCTGGGGAGTGGACGACTGCAAGTGGATGGCGAAAGTACTGACATCACACATCGCTACAGATCCAACGAAAACGGTCGTTCTGGTAGGTCATGGCACTGATGGTCCGGCCAATGCGATCTATTCTCAACTGGACTATATGCTACACGACCAAGGATACAATAATTATCATGTAGCCACTATCGAAGGGTATCCAAATCTAGATAATATCGAGAAGATACTCGCCATCAATAAAGGCAAACACATCATTCTATACCCACTTCTAATGATTGCAGGCAATCATGCCGTGAATGATATTCAGGGGCTATGGAAGCAGAAACTCACAGCTCTCGGTTACGAGGTAGAAGTGTGGCATGGGGGACTTGCAACACTTTCTGAAGTAAAGAATCATATCATCAGCCAAATCCAAGAAATGAATAAAACATTAAAATAGATATAGAAATATGAGAAACAAGAAAATGTTATTAATGCTGATCCTCTGTCATTGTGCACTGGGAATATCAGCACAACAGAAGGTAAAAAAAGATTCGAGTATGGTCAACACGGTTTACCAACTGAACCCCGTTGTCGTAACAGGAAACGGTCACCACGAATATCTCAGATCTTCAACAACACCGGTACATGTCATAACCACACAAGAGATTCAGAAACAAGGCATCAGCACCTTTAATGATGCTCTCACCCGTCTAGTGCCAAATATCGAGTTCATGCCCAATGCCATGGGCTCCTATCTCCGCCAGAACGGGCTAGGCAATAAGTACGTGCTAATCCTGATTAACGGCAAGAAGCTTGTAGGCGACATCTCCGGAAATGTGGATATCGACCGCATCAACATGGCGCAAATCAAGCGCATCGAAGTTCTCAACGGAGCAGCTTCTTCTCTCTATGGAAGTGATGCCATTGGCGGTGTCATCAATATTATTACCGATCAACCGAAAAGCGAGTTGATAAGTGTTACCACCAACTCCCGTTTCTCCGGAAAAGGACAAAACACGCAAAGTGTCAATCTGAATATCAATTACAGAGGATTTGGCAGTTACACCAATTTTAAGCATGACGAAGCTGATAGCTACCGCAACAATCCTCTTGAGTACGTGAAAAGCAACTCGGGTAATACACAGCAAAGCATAGACCCCCTATTTCTGGGCTATCACACCAACGGAATCGGTCAACACTTCGCGTACGAACCATTCAAATCACTCTCTTTTTACGGCGATATCGGCTACTCTTATAAGAAAACCGACCGTCCACTACCCGTAGATGGAAAAGTCGGCGGCTATAACTACGACCTACGCTACAAATCTCTACGTTTTGGAGCCGGCGCCCAATATAAGTTTACAAGCCACAACACCTTACAATTCGACTTCACCAGCGACAACTACCGCTACGGCTATGAGTACAATTCTGCAGCAAAAGGCAGCCATGTTGATGGCGATTACGAAATGAGAAAAAAACAGCAGTACTATGAGGCAGAGTTCAAAAATACGAATCATTTCACAACCAATTCTACTACGATTTTCGGACTCGATTGGCGTAAAGATTTTCTACTCGCAACTGCCGGAAACACCGACAATCATGCTTATACAACATCCGTTTATGCACAACACGACATGCAGGCATTGCCAGACTTGCGCGCAACATTCGGACTGCGCTATGATAAGCATGAGACCTTCGGTAGTAACTTCTCACCCAAGTTCGCTTTGAACTATACTCCAGGCTGTTTCAATTTCCGCTTCAACTACGCCCGCGGCTTTCGCGCTCCCGGATTGGACGAACTCTATTATCATTACTTCAATTCCAGTATGGGTGGCAAACCAGTCGTTACCTTCGGCAACAAGAATTTGGATCCGGAAACCAGCAACTACCTTTCTGTGAGTACAGGCTACACCAATCAGCGCTTTACTTTCAACATCATGGGGTATCTGAATTTCATCAATGATATGATTGTAAAAAACAATATACCCATAGACGATGCAGCCAAGAAAATGCTAAAAGAAGAATTTCCAGACGACATCACCGATGCCACTTTCAACAAAATGACTTACTATGGACAATATGTCAACAGTGACAAATGCATCATAAGAGGTCTCAATATTGAAGCCAGCTATAATATTACAGATAATTTGAATCTAACAGCCAACTATGCCTATACCTATGCACGCACCCGGACAGGAGGCGTGTGGAAACTGCTCGACCGTAGTGTTAAAAACTCCGCGACTGTTACTGCCAACTACAATCACACGTGGGGTCGATATACATTAAATGCAAACTTGAACGGGCGTTTCCAAAGTCGTACCTATTTCAACGATTACGAGGATGCACCAGGTTATGGCACTATCAATTTCAACACAACTCATACCTTCAGGATCAGCAAATATCTGATTGCAGAACCAAGTTTGGGTATCGACAATATCCTCGACAAGGTAGACAATCGTATTGATTATTCCAAACGTCGCTATGCGTTGCTTTCACCAGGCAGAGAATTGGTTGCCGGACTGCGATTAAAATTTTAAAACGGCTCACGAGTGAATTCATCAGATTCGCTTCCAATATCCAATTAAGTGGGCAACAATACACTCATATCAGTATTTCAATTTGCATGATGCTCACCCCCATTGACACATAAACAAGCTAAGGTACAATGCGTTACGTGCAATCCATTTTTCGGAACGTTTCGTGAGGCGAACATTCGCCGAAATTCTGATACTTTCTTATCCGAACCTCACTTACAGGGGCTTGTTGAGCACTATTTCGTTCTCAAGCTACCGTTCGGATATAGTTCGAATAATAACCGCAGCGCAAATAGAACGCGCGTAACACATTGATATACAGCAAGAAAATCATAAGGGAGAAAATAAAAGTTTGTAAGTATAAACTTTTATTTTCTCCCTTATGATTTTTTATGTTCGTCCTTATCATTTTCCGAAAACGAAGCTTGAATTTGAGTATCAAGAAGTGTCACTTCGGTACGGTTAAAATAGTATCAGTTTCACTCTCAATATTCACCTCACGAAACGTTCCGAAAAACAGTATTTATATCACTACTTTAGATCAACGCAATCTTGCGTCAATGGGGATGCACGTCTCAAACTCATCAGTAAAGCCTCAGGAAATTTAGTGACATGAGGTACTCAATGGATGGAACACTCGTCTATATACAAAATGGTCTCTCAGCTATCTGTAACCCATCGTTTAGACTTGTTCTAAGCAGAGGTCCGCTGAAAATAAGGAGTCTACAGCATACTCTAGGGCCGATTTTCGGACCTTTTTTCGCTGGCGTTGTATACGGTACACCGTTAACCTACTGTAGGATAGTGCCTAATGGTGTCATACGGAGGTGGCAAAGGTTGAAATGCAGATCGAATTTGATGCATATTCCCCACTTTTATCGGTGATCTCTTACTACCCAAAACCACATAAGGATCTAATAATGTTGACGTCCATACGTTTTCAAAAAAACATAAGGACGTCACCGAGAAAACTAACATACGCCACTGACAATACGTCTTCCCCTTCAAAAAAAATAACATTCCAAATAATACGTAGATCATAATTTCGCTTTCTTTATCGTAGGTTCAACATTTTTGTTATATATTAACATACGGTTTCCATTAAATCTGTTTGATACATCTTTCTTTAGGTTTAGTCACTTCAAAGAAAAGAACTATCAGGCTTATACGAAAATATTAAAAAAAACAGTTCAACAAATTTTAAGCAGGCTCTGGTAGCCTACATCTTTTCTTTTATAAATCTATATAACAAAGCTGCACTACCAAAAGAGCATGTATCATGATATCTATTTTCCTTTATAGGATTTGCGAAATCACCAACTCCTTTCATCCATAAAGCACCTTTCTGAGTTCGATTTGACATCATTTTAGCAGTCAGATATAAGCCAAAACCTTCCATATCAAGACCTTCTAATTTTCTATCATTCTCTTGGAGATCCTTCACTAGTTCTTCAGAAGTTACTACATATGGTCCGCTGCAAGTTGCCGACATTACAGGTTGATAAAAATCACGTTGTTCTACCAACAAGTTAGCTTTTTTTACCTTTGACATTATTTGGGACTGGGTCTCTTCATCATCCATCAACTCTTGCATTTTCAGGGTTAATGCTGTAGCGGCTTCTATTTGATGAATCTCCTTGAGAAGCTTAATAGTACCATCTATATCATTAAGCTTACCTGATGCATAATCTTGAATAGATGATGCTACAAGAATATCGCCCAACTTCATGTTTTTTGTAGGGAAGCCAGCAGAGAATCCCGTCATGAATACTGTTTCAACATGAAATAGCGTGTACATCAATGTACTAAGAACTGAAGTTGGGATAACACCTGGGCGACCAGCCATTGCTGCCACAACTTTCATGTCATGACTATTTGCAGTAGCCACTACAGTGCTCTTAAATTGAAATGGAACATCTTCATCTATCTGAATATTTTTCCATTTTTCATCACCGCCAAACGCAGCCTTCATTTGCTTGAACTCCTCTGGTAAAGCGCAAATAACACCAATGTCATACTTACTCCTACGTTGTAGGTTATTAAATATAGCATCCTTGCATCTTATGACATAATTAACTGCTTGCTTTACTTGTCCTACCCATTCAGAACCACTTTGTTTGCAATGGATAATACTAAATAGCAAAGATTGAAATTCCTCTTTTTCCTTCTTATAAGCATCCTCCTTCTCTGTCAATCCTATAATCTGAGTAGGTATATTAACTCTATCACCAGCTGACATTAACTCTCTTATGAAGCTTAATCCTCCATTTTCTTCAGGATCACCATCTTTGAATATTGGGAGAACTAGATCAAGCAGAACTAAATCAAAACATTCTTGCGTTACTAAAGTACGTCCAGCTGCTACACTCTTTGCTACAAATATATTTTCGTCATCAAGGGCGCAGCCTTCTTGAAGGACTTTCTGAATCTTCTCTATTTTTCCTTCAGAATCGTCGAGAATCAATATCTTTATCATAATAATGTACTAATATATTCTATTAACTGTTTTTTCCAATCGCTTTTCTTAAATGAGAAGAAAATGAATCCATCATAGCTATCAGGATTATCTTCCCTTAGTTCTTGATCAAGAGCTTTTATGCTCTTTCCATCAAAACTTTCAAACATCGTAACGACCTTCACCATTGTTGGAATATCACGAAGATACATTCCTTCTAGTATTCGCTTTCCAGCCAAAGTTTCAGGCACTCCACCATTCTCTTCGGCATTCACATCAAATGTAGACATCGTAATATCCAGCAATATTAAGAAGTAATCTTCATGCCTTCTAAAGATTTCTTCAATAGCAGAATGATAGGATGTTCGTTCTACTATGATTAAATCAGGAAAATGCGTAGAAATTTCCTTCTTTATCTCTTCAGCTTTTTCTGGAAGGTCTTCTACTATTAAAAGTTTATTACACATATATCTTTCAAATTTATTAAAACAGATGCTTCACATTTGCCATTCTCAGCTTTTATATCCAGCTGATTTTGCTCACATCCAAGCTCTGCCTTGATGATTTTCTTAACTTTAACAAGTCCGCTTTTTCCCTCCATTTGAAGCCTATTGTCTAACTTCAGCATTTCTTTAAACTTATCATTCAATATGCCTTCATCCTCTTTGATATTATTTTCAAATAAAATTCTGACGCTATCACCTTCTCGTATAACTTTGATTTTAAATGGCCTTATCGATTCGACTTTACTATAGCTAAACATATTATTATAGAATATAGTAAGCATGTCCGAAATATGAATAACGTATGCAGATTTTATAACAATCTCATATTCAGGACCTGAGAATTCAAGATTTTCTATAATATTTGGATACATCTTTGATGTGATTGACCATACAGCTCGCATCTGCTTTACAAGCGAGAAATCATCAAATTTAGCATCCTGAAGATGGAACCATTTTTCAATATGAGCCATTTTTTGTATAGTTTCAGTTCTTGCACTAGTAACAGCAGTGCTTAACTCATTATAGAAGTGGTTATCCGAGAATATCTGTATATCCTGTGACAGATTATCTACAAGCTTATTAAATGTTTCTTTCAACGAGTTGTTAATATCCCTCCTTATTTGCACAAGACTGCCGTCCGCCATTTTAAGCAAATATTCCATTAGTAGCATGCAAAAATCCTCATAGTCTTTAGCTTGATAATTACATGCAACAGTAGCATAACACATATCATCTGATGTCATCTGATAGTTGAACATACCCTTGTCCTCATCTTCAACTTTTATTTGAAGAGCCTCTTCCTTAAAAGTATCTATTGTAGTATTGACTCCTCTAGAGAATTTTTCCAGGGCTTTCATGAGGTTTTTTTGTTCTTCGCTAGTCAGACCATATTGAGCTTTCCAGTACTGAATAGGCATATACTTGTTATTTTCAGTAGTCAACAACAAGTGAAGACCATCATATCCAGATCTCAGCACACCCTCCAATACACCATGACGAATACTTGTACTTAAATAGGTTTTAAGTCCAAATTTGCTAAAGAGGAACTTATCCCTTATACTAGTAAAAACCTGACAAACAGAGTCAACAAAAGGTTTACTTGTGAATTTTACCTTAGTACTAATAACCGAAGAATCTTCGCTAATGTCAGTCCAGTCCGAAATCGTATTTACAATCATGAATGAATTGGTAGGAGCAGAATTTGCCAGCTGTATTTTAAACTGATTATATAAACCCTCATATTCTTTAAAATCATATTTCATTAGAGCCGACTGATTCACATATATCTTACTTTCGTCAATTTTTTTTATGCTTTGGTATACCACCATAGTATCCAAAATTTCCTGATTTAATGTACTATACTTGTCTGCATTTTGTGAATCTATTAAAGAAGATAAATATTGTGCAATCCTTTGCTGTTCTTCCAGCATCATTTTTGTACTGGTTATATAGACCATATGGCGAAGAATATCCTCCGATGCTAGAAGGTACAGATACAATTCTACCTTCTCTCTATCCTCATGTATATCAGCTTCCAATTCAGGGATCAAGTCTGCAACATGACAAACATCTTTATAGTAGCAGAATCTTTCCAGTACTGCACTTTTCCGTTCGTCTTCCTTGGCATTAAGAAATACAAACAACTGCAAGTCTAGACCGCTCTTAACTCCTTTTTTATATTTTTCATGATACAAAGTTTCGATTAGCGTCGATGTATCTATCTGGTTTGTATACGCTTTACCTTTCAGATAGTATTTAACGAAAAATGAAATAGCCTCTTGTTTTTTGTCCAAACATTCGTAGCACCTATAAATATACTCTATTGCGCATTGAACAATTGGCAAAACAAATTTATTTTCGCTTAGCACAGATTGCCACAAAGTCAAAGCTCTTTCGTAATCTTGATTCCTAAAAGCGATTTTGGCAGAATCAATGTCAATTATATATTTTGCGATACCATTCGCACTCATTACATCTTCATCGTTTCGCTTCTTCTGATAATCATTGACGAGCGATTGGCGAATATGATTTGCACCACTATCCAGATATACACCTTTGTCCTCATCCTCCTCGAATACATTGCAAAACAACGGGTCAAAATAAGATAATGACAACCTCTTCAGCGCTTCCCTTGTTTGGCTATTTTCACCATAAAGATAATAATCTAATCCACATGCTAATTCCAAACCATATATATTCTTATCAATCTGATATAATGAAGCTAATATCTCATCATTCTCATATTTAGTCATTGCTAAATAGAGGTATCTTGAAATCTGATTTAAAATAGAATCTTGATTTAAACATATTGGGACGAAACCTTTACCTAAGGCAATCAGGGACCTGCAATAAATTTTTAAAATATCAAAATATGGAGCAACATTAGTAACAAAGGATCTACATTTTTCTATGCATGGACTATATTCCCCCTTATAGTAATCCTCTAAGAGGTCTATATAATCTGAATTATAGTAGTTTTGCGATAAACATTTTGTATTAGCATAAGCCACCAGTGAAGCAAGCTGAGGATCTCCAGACTTTCTGTAGAATTTCACGGAAATAGATGAGTATGTCTTTTTCTCTATCAAAGTCTCACTATTAGCAAACAATGCTTTGATCAGATTTACAAATATATTATAACGATCAATAAGAGAATTAGTTGCTTCCATAATCAGAACAGGAGACAAGTCTTTCATCTGATATGATTTATAAAAATTCAGTCTGAACAAATAATAAGAATATCTGTCTTTCTGAAATTCTGTTCTGTTCATTCTAAATTTGTTCTCCAACTCTGAATCAAAAGCGAAAGCAGAATATGTTTTTGAACATCTTTTGTACAAATAAGAAAGCAAAAATGTCACAAAACCATGTTTAGCATTTTCTTTCTCTTTATTAATATCAGTAAGTAATTCCAAACTTTTCTTTTCGTTACCTGAATAGCTATATATGAGTAATTTCATCTCATAATACCATATGCTGAAACCAAATTTGCGTTTGATATTATCGAGTAATAAAAGAGCATTATCATAGTAGCCCAACAAGATATCCTTCTCTATTTGATCTCTGAAAATTACATATTCAGAAATAGCAGAATGGTTCTTGCTTACAAGTATATAAAGCCAACTGAAATCGCCTAAGATATTCTCAGACTTGAAAAAATAGCTATTACCTTCACCAAGTTCACTAACAGTTTTTGGGAATAAATTACCCC
Organism: Bacteroidales bacterium; assembly: GCA_012517855.1. Lineage (GTDB taxonomy): Bacteria > Bacteroidota > Bacteroidia > Bacteroidales > Bacteroidaceae > JAAYUD01. The sequence continues at coordinate 153,402 of JAAYUD010000011.1, read as the reverse complement.
AAAGTATATCCTTGTAATAAGTAGATGTTTTGAATAACGAATCCAATGATTGTGAAAGTACAGAACCGGAAATACAGTATTTCATATTAGCAGCAGTTCTAGCACACTCTTTCTTATCATGTCTAGCATTCAGAAATTGCTGCACTACATGATATATAGGAACACCCTTTTGTTTTATTGTCTTATTTTTCATGATTCTGTGATAAAAAACATATGGATCGGTTGTCTAATGTCGGTAAAAGTATTCAAGATGTAAAAACATGTACCAGTCCATGTGTTATTAAGAATTTATTTTATAATTCCCTTGCCTACAAGATCAGGGAGTGTCCTCCAAACAAACAAGTTCATTTATATCTACATTTAGGAGTTTAGCTATTGTCATAGTCATCTCTAATGATGGCTGATAGGTATTGGTACACCATTTGTTGATTGCAGCAGGATCTTTATCTAAGTGATCAGATAAACATTTGTTGGTTCTTCCATTGTTAACTAATACTGTTTTGATTCTGTTTAACTTCCTGTCCATTGTGACTACTAAATTATACATTTATATGTTACGAAGATAAATTATTTTCTCGAAAAAGTTGAGAAATACGCAATAAAAATGAGTCACTTCAGGTCGATTTTAGTGATTTTTACCTATTAGATCAGATATTGTAACTACTCAGTATTCACTGCATGCCGCAGAATGGAATCAGAGTAGTTACTATATTACGTATGTTGGTTAAAATTCATAATTTGCCTTATAAGTATTCTGGACATATTATCTATTTCCATCTGGACATTTATATTCACCAGTTTGATCATAATAATTTAGCAATCAAACAGTTCTATCATAACATTATTCAGGACATCTTTGGCGACATTCGCTATCCTAATGTGCAAAATAGGTATCACTTACATCAACTCTAGCTATTCTAGGAGTTCTAGTTTCAGCCAGTATTTCTCATTCCATACACTAAGGATAATACGACTTATTAGTATCTATTATTGCATATTATATCGAGCCACGATGGAATCCAAAGCCAATCAGGTTCTTGGCTGTCTTTAGAAACCATCACTGCAACGACTTTCTTCTTTGGATAGACATATATAAACTGCCTGCCGATTCCTAATGCATAGAATGATCCGAATGTCAAATTCTTATTTCCATTAAACTCAAGATACCAATTATAATGATATCCCCCATTATCCATAGACTCTCCAGGAGAATGATTGACCCAATCTTCGCTCACAATACGCTTACCATTCCATACCCCTTTGTTCAAATAGAGTTGACCTATCTTTGCCAAATCGTAGGCATTCGTACCTATGCCACCAAAGCCATGGGCATGGTGATGTTTCCTGCTGTCGAGAGTCACCCAACCAAATTGCTCCATTCCGAGTGGTTTCCAAACCTTTTCACTCATATAGTCCGCATAGCTCCGACCCGTTGCCCGCTCTATGATCAGACTTAGCAGACCAGTCACAGCACTGTTGTATTCATGTTTGGTTCCTGGTTGACAAGCAAATCGCATGTGGCGGAAAACTTTTGAATAATTCCTACCATACTGCAACAAGCACATTTTATGAAGGTTTTTAAGATGTTGAAGGGAATAGATGTCTGTAAAATCGAAGCCGGCCTGCATATTAAGCAGATGGATAATCTTCAGTTTATCGTATGTTGCATTATACTTACGTAATTCGGGCATGTATTTTGTGACAGGGTCATCTACACTTTTTATGTATCCTTCGTCAATCGCAATACCACAAAGCAGACTTGTTAAAGATTTCGATACAGAGAATATCGTTGCATTCTGTCCCGGCATATGAGGTGCCACACAATGATCGTAAACGATGCTATCATCGTGGATGATCAATAGTTGGCTATCGTGTCCTAAAAATCGATTGACCAATGAATCCATAGTATAATGCAGAGAGTCGACAGTAAACTTTGCTGTGTGCGAAATAGCACTTTTTCCAACGGCGTATGGAAACTTAAAGACCTTATCACCGTTATATATGGTATCCCTTTCGAAATGACGATAGTCATAAAAATCAGGTCCCTTAGGTCCATCCATAACCAAACCTCTCCAGATGGAACAGCTGCAGAATGTTGAAAATACGAGGAGCAGCATTACATGTGGTAATTTCTTTCTTATATTTTTCATGCCCATAATGGTTACAAATATACAAAAAATTCTTGCTGTCCGATAAAACTTTTTAGACCTGAAAAAATAAAGAGCTGAGTTCATTTCTAAATTCAGCTCCAATTGTCTATATTCGTTTCGACCAAAAACCTTATAGCTATGGGTAAAAGTATAAATTTTGCCGGACAGCAATAAAATAGAATTATCCATATCGCCATCAAATGAGAGGGATAGAAAGCATAGAAAAGGAATTTTGAATAAGCTCCTTTAATAAAACCTTGTTTAATAGCTTATCAAGCCGAAAGAAGCCAAGACACCCAAGGGATAAAAGTTGTTTCAGGTCTGAAGTATGTCTGGGCAGAATAATCTCTTTGATTGCGTCTTTAGGGTTTTTCTTCAAACCCTTAGAGTAAAAAAAGGCAATATTTAGAACGGAATATAATATTTTTTTCGCCATTTTTATTCAACTAATTAAATAATTTAATGTAAATTTGTTGCGTTAAGGAAAGAAATCTCTTGGAGCGTGTTATTTTTGAATATGTTGAAAACCGCGACGAATGGTTGTGACAATATAAAATTTCAATATTCATTTTTAAAAATCATATTACATGAAAAAAGCTATCATTTTTGCTGTATTTGCTTTTATTTCTGCTATTTCATTTGGCCAGAACTCACTGGGCACAGGTAGGAATCAAGTAAATTTCGGCGTAGGCTTTTCCGACTGGGGAGTTCCTCTTTATGTCGGATTAGATCATGCTGTGAGTCGTGATGTCACATTGGGGGGAGAAATATCTTATCGCCATTACCGTGAAGATTGGCACGATGATTATTACAATCACTCCATAGTAGGAATTTCGGGGAATTTCAATTACCATTTCAATAATTTGTGTCATATACCTCGGAACTGGGATCTATATGCCGGCCTCAATCTTGGCTTTTACGTATGGAGCTCCCCTGATAGTTACGGCGGCTCTCACTCTTCTGGTTTAGGATTAGGCTTACAAGTCGGAGGTCGTTATTTTATATCAAAGAATATGGCACTCAATCTCGAATTTGGTGGAGGTAACGCTTTTACCGACGGAAAATTCGGATTGACGGTAATATTATAACCGTGTCTGCAAAGACCAAAACGATTTATTTTTTTCGCAATTGACCATTTCTCGTATTTATCTCCGTATATTTTATGCTTTGTAATTCGATAACGATATTCTTTCTTTGGATTGCGAAAAAGGGCAAGTTGGATAAATCTTATTAGAAATACTTTTGTTCAGTTCGTAACAAAGTATTTTTCCTAATTCATATGAAAAGGCGATAGAGCTATCTGCGAAGAACAAGCTATAAGTGATAAAATTATCTCATACAGGATTAGTTCTTATGAAAGAATCATCATCATTCACAAGATAGAATAAACACGATAATAAAAAAGCGCGTGGCTCAACAGAGTCACACGCTTTTTTATTATCGTTGTACGACGACCGATTTATCGTAATTATTTCACTTCTTCAAAATCGGCATCTTGAACATTATCGCCACTCTTAGCATCTGAACCTTGTGCATTGTCTGCCTGACCGGCATTCATGTCAGGGCCAGCCTGTTGTTGCTGTGCACCGGCACCTTGTTGAGCACCGCTCTGAGCATACATCTCGGCACTAGCAGCTTGGAATGCGGTATTAATTTCTGCCATTGCTGCATCGATAGCTGACAAATCTTCCGATTTACGTGCATCTTTCAATTTCTGCAAAGCAGCTTCAATAGGAGCTTTCTTATCGGCAGGAAGTTTCTCTCCAAGTTCTTTTAATTGACTCTCGGTCTGGAATATCATATTATCGGCACCGTTTATCTTGTCGATTCTTTCGCGTTCTTTCTTATCAGCTTCGGCATTAGCCTCAGCTTCAGCCTTCATTCTGTCGACTTCGTCTTTGCTCAAACCACTGGAAGCCTCGATGCGGATAGCTTGCTCTTTGCCGGTAGCTTTATCTTTTGCCGAAACACTTAATATACCATTGGCATCAATATCAAAAGAAACCTCAATCTGCGGAATACCACGGCGGGCCGGAGCAATGCCTGTGAGATTGAACTGACCTATGGATTTGTTTTGAGTAGCCATAGGGCGTTCGCCTTGTAGCACATGGATCGTTACTTCTGTCTGATTGTCGGCAGCAGTAGAAAATACTTCGCTTTTCTTGCAAGGTATAGTCGTGTTGGAATCAATCAGCTTTGTCATAACGCCACCCAATGTTTCAATACCCAAAGACAGCGGAGTAACATCAAGCAAGACAACGTCTTTAATTTCGTTGGACAAGACAGCTCCCTGAATGGCAGCACCTACAGCAACGACTTCGTCGGGGTTGACACCCTTGGATGGTACTTTTCCGAAGAAATCTTGAACCAATTGCTGAACGGCCGGTATACGAGAAGATCCACCAACCAAAATAACCTCATCAATATCCGAGGTAGAAAGTTTGGCATCGGCAATAGCTTTTTTGCAAGGTTCGAGACATGCTTGAATCAATTCGTGAGCCAACGATTCAAATTTGGCACGAGTCAGATTCTTAACCAAATGTTTAGGCACTCCACCTACCGGCATAATATAGGGTAGATTGATTTCCGTACTCATCGAGGAAGAGAGTTCGATCTTAGCCTTTTCTGCAGCTTCTTTCAGACGCTGTAATGCCATCGGATCTTTCGAGATATCGGCTCCCTCGTCATTCTTAAATTCTTGAACAAGCCAATTGATAATAACCTGATCAAAATCATCACCACCGAGATGGGTATCACCGTTGGTAGAAAGGACTTCGAACACACCGTCGCCGAACTCCAAGATAGAGATATCAAAAGTACCACCACCCAAGTCGAATACGGCAATTTTCATTTCTTTATTGGATTTGTCAATACCATAAGCCAATGCAGCAGCAGTAGGCTCGTTGACAATACGTTTTACATTCAGACCGGCAATAGCGCCAGCTTCTTTGGTTGCCTGACGTTGAGAATCAGAGAAATAAGCCGGTACAGTAATAACGGCATCTTTGACCTCAGTTCCCAAATAATCTTCGGCTGTCTTCTTCATTTTCTGAAGAACCATTGCAGAGATTTCTTGAGGCGTATAAAGTTTGTCGTCTATGGATACGCGAGGCATATTGTTCTCATCGACCACTTTAAACGGAACACGTGCTACTTCTTTCTGTACTTGTCCCCAATTCTCACCCATAAAACGTTTAATAGAATAAACTGTGCGCTCCGGGTTTGTAATAGCCTGACGTTTGGCAGGGTCGCCTACTTTACGTTCACCACCTTCAACAAATGCCACTACCGAAGGTGTAGTGCGTTTGCCTTCACTATTTGCAATTACTATCGGCTCATTGCCTTCATAAACTGCTACGCAGGAATTCGTTGTTCCTAAATCAATACCAATAATCTTTCCCATGATTGTTATGTTTTTTATTTATTATTATTCAATTTCTTTTTTTCAGGCCGATGTTTTCCTCGTGCACAATATGACTCGCAACAATCGACGAAGAGATAAAAACAAACCACGTGCCAAAGATGTGTTTTTCTGAGAAAAAGATAAAAAATTAGTCCCATCAGGCATTATATACCCAATGGGACCAATGATTATAATGATTGATGCTCTATCGGAAGAAGAACCTTAATATATCATTAAAGTTGGCCCATATCAATAGAAGAAATAATATTCCCATACCCACCATCTGAGCATATTCCAAAAATTTATCACTGGGTTTGCGACGAGTGATCATTTCGTATAACAGGAAGAACACGTGCCCTCCGTCTAATGCCGGAATTGGCAGAATATTCATGAAAGCCAAAATAATAGAAAGGAAAGCCGTCATGTACCAGAATTGATGCCAATCCCATGTTGCAGGGAAGATACTGCCTATAGTACCAAACCCGCCAAGCTGTTTGGCCCCTTCTTTAGAGAAGACATATTTCATACTATTGACGTAACCTCCCAATGTATTTACACCCAGTTTGATGCCAGCAGGGAATGATTCAAAGAAGCCATAGTTATGAGTTACCATCGGCATGATAGCCATCAGATCTTGTACCGGAACAACTCCTATTTGAAAATGAGAATCCGTATCAAAAGTCACCGTATGGACTTGCTTATTCCGAACGAACGACAACGTAATGCGATGCGGGTTGACAGAATCGGGGTGTTGTGTTTTGGATAATTTCTCACAATCGGACATCGCCTTTTTAAAGTCAATAAATGAAATAGATTTTCCGTTCAATGCAACGATACTATCACCATGCATCAAACCTGCCTTGGCCGCCGGAGAATTGATTCTTATCGAATCGGCAACAAAAGGAAAACGATAAGTGGCAAACTTCAAGCTGTCCCCCATTAGTTTTTCCATCAATTTATCTGGAATATAAACAGCCGTTTCTTTACCATCGCGCCGAACTGTCACTTCTCTGGCATCAACGATTTTACTCAAAGCATCGCCGTCGTAACGAACGAATTTATATCCATCGGCTGATAAAAGTACATCACCGTCATGAAAGCCAACCTTCTTGGCTGTTTCATTAAAAGACATACCCAGCGGAGCCTTATGAACATCTATATATTGATCGCCCCAAGTAAACAATATCATAGAATAGATGAACAGTGCTAAGAGAAAATTGAAAAGCACACCCGCCACCATTATTAAAAGACGCTGCCAAGCAGGTTTGGAACGGAACTCCCAAGACTGTGCCGGCTTTTTCATCTGTTCGACATCCATCGACTCGTCTATCATTCCGGCAATCTTGACATAACCACCAAGTGGCAACCAACCGACGCCATACTCTGTCTCGCTATTTTTAGCTTTATACTTAAATAGCGAAAACCAAGGGTCGAAAAATATATAAAATTTCTCTACCCGAACCTTAAATAAACGAGCAAACAAGAAATGACCTCCTTCATGAATAATAACAAGCAATGATAAACTCATTATCAACTGAAGTGCTCTAATAAGAAATGTTTCCATTATAAAATTCTAAACTGTTTTTACTTTGATTAATTCTTTTGCCATGCAGCGCACCTCACTATCGGTCGCTACATAATCCTCATAAGTCGGCTGCTTAATAAATGCCGCTCTCGACATCATCTTTTCAATAAGATCGCTCATTCCCAAAAAACTTATCTCGTCACGCAGAAAAGCCATCACAGCTATTTCATTCACCGCATTGACAACACAAGGCATATTTCCTCCCCGCTTCATCGCTTCAAAAGCTAACGCCAAATTATGAAAGCGTTCGGTATCGGGATGTTCAAAAGTAAGGGATTGACAGACAGAAAAATCAATCCGGCCGATATCGGATATGATTCTATCAGGATAAGAAAAAGCATACTGAATAGGGAGCCTCATATCTGGCACTCCCAACTGCGCTTTGACAGCACCGTCTTTGAACTGAACCATTGAATGAACAATAGATTGAGGATGGACGAGCACTTCGATCTGTTCGGGGTCTACACCAAACAACCACTTGGCTTCCATCATTTCAAAGCCCTTATTCATCATAGAAGCAGAGTCGACTGTAACTTTAGCCCCCATTTTCCAGTTAGGATGCTTCAGCGCCTGAACAGAAGTAACAGACTGCAGTTGCTGTTTGCTGAAAGTACGGAACGGACCTCCAGATGCAGTCAATAATATTTTTTCTATTTCATTACCAACTTCTCCCGCCAAGCATTGGAATATAGCCGAATGCTCTGAATCGACAGGAATGATGGCCGATTTGTATTCGGTTGCAAGCCGTTCAATAAGTTCGCCGGCAACAACCAAGGTTTCTTTATTTGCAAGAGCAATAACTTTGTGTGCCTTAATGGCATGAATAGTAGGTCTTAAACCGGCATAACCCACCATAGCTGTCAATACCATATCTACTGTATCCATTTCGACCACTTCGCAAAGAGCTTCTGCGCCGGCGTATACTTTGATAGGCAGATCGGATAAAGCATCTTTCACTACCTCATATTTCTCTTCATTGGCAATAACAACAACATCCGGCATGAAACGACGAGCTTGCTGCACCAACAAGTCCACCTGATTGTTAGCAGTAAGCACACGTACTTCGTATAAATCGGCATGATGTTCTATCACATCCAAAGCCTGAGTACCAATAGAACCCGTTGCCCCTAAAATAGCTATTCTTTTCTTTTTAATCTCTTTATTCATGGTTTATAGTCACTAATCCTTCGGGCAAATCAAAGGTTATAGTCCGTGTTTGATAATCTATATCACTAATTAATTCATTCTGTGCGGGCACCAGAAGTTGCTTTCCCTGTTCATTTTCGACAGAGAACAGGACATTGGTCGTCGAATCGTCCACTTCTTTTATAACTCCCAGCAAACCATGAGCTACATCATTTACGGAGAACCCCACTAAATATTGAAGAGATAATTCGTCTTTCTGTTCCTCCTTTATATATTTAAGCGGAAAGAATACATCAACCCCTACTAACATTCGCGCCCTCTCTACCGTCGCTATTCCATCAAGAATGACAAGTGCGGTATTATTGGATTTAAATCGATATTCGCTTATGTAAAAAGGAACAAAAATACCATCTATCAAACAAACAAGATAGTCACAATCCACCCTCTCAAAAACATCGTCTGTAAAAGTGAACAGTAATTCACCATGAACGCCATGAGGTTTGTTAAACCTGCCTATTTGATATAATTCTTCTTTCCTGATCATATACGAGTTATTCTAGCGCCAAGCGCATTAAGCCGCCCCTCAATATTCTGGTATCCACGATCTATCTGTTCGATATTACTTATACGGCTTACTCCATCGGCACTCATCGCTGCAATAAGCAACGCTATTCCCGCCCGAATATCGGGTGAAGACATATTATTGGCTTTCAAACGGAAGCGATGATTATGTCCGATGACAACAGCCCGATGCGGATCACACAATATAATCTGAGCCCCCATATCAATCAATTTGTCTACAAAGAACAAACGACTTTCGAACATCTTCTGATGAATCAGCACACTACCGGCAGCTTGAGTAGCCACAACCAACAACACACTAAGCAAATCGGGAGTCAGACCTGGCCATGGAGCATCGGCCAATTGCATGATAGAACCATCTATAAAGGATTCTATCTGATATGTAGTTTGATGAGGAACGAAAATATCGTCTCCCCGCTGTTCAAGTTTGATACCCAAACGACGAAAGCTATCGGGAATAATACCCAAATTTTCGTAAGATACATCTTTGATCGTAAGTTCACTGGCAGTCATTACAGCCATACCGATGAAACTACCGACCTCTACCATATCGGGTAGTACTTTGTGCTCCGTACCATGCAACTCTTTGACCCCTTCGATAGTCAACAAATTAGAGCCAACCCCCAATATTCTAGCCCCCATTCGATTCAACATTTTACAAAGCTGTTGAATATAAGGTTCACATGCTGCATTGTATATAATAGTCGTTCCTTTTGCCAGAACCGCAGCCATGATAATATTAGCCGTTCCGGTAACAGATGCCTCATCGAGCAACAAATAGGTTCCCGTTAAGCCATCTTTTGCCGTAATACGATAGGCACTTTTGTCTTCTACAAATTCAAAAAGAGCGCCCAGTTTTTGGATACCGAGGAAGTGGGTATCCAACCGACGACGACCTATTTTATCACCACCCGGTTTCGAAATAAGAGTCTCTCCAAAGCGAGCGAGCAATGGTCCTACCAGCATAATGCTACCTCTCAATTTGGAGCATCTCTGCAAAAAGTCATCACTTTGCAAATATCGTTGATCCAGTAAAGCAGCTTCAAAACTATAAGAGCCGAGTCCGAGTTTAACAATTTTGACCCCCATCTCGCTCAAGAGTAGAATCAAATTATTCACATCCAATATATCGGGAACATTGCTCACCGTCACCACCTCTTTGGTAAGCAACGTAGCACACAGAATTTCAAGCACCTCATTCTTTGCCCCTTGAGGATAAATATCGCCACTCAACTTATGACCGCCTTCTATGATAAATGATGACATGTAAAAAAACGATTAAGAATTATTTTTTAAAATTTCTTTTATTGTTCTTTTGGTTTTTAGCGTTACCATTACTTTTCCTTTCGTTAGACGGGCGTCCATAAACAGTAAAACGCTGCTGCATAAGATCAGAGATGTGCTCTGTCAAGCACAATTTCCCCGAGGAATATTCTTTCAAGTCCTCACTTATCTTGACATCATCAATAAGATCTTTATTCCACAACACATAATCTTTCCGCATATGATTGCATATCAGAGCAACCAAATTGTCACGTTCTTCTCCCTCCGGCATTTCACATGCTTTATCTATCAAGTCGACAATAATCTGACCGTAATGCCGATAACGAATTTTCTTGTGCGGATAAGAAATCTGATCGGGTTTAACAATCAAGTTATCTTCTTTGATAACTTCGTAAGGATAATCTATATCCAATTTAAAATCGGACATTATGGCCAAATGATCCCACAATTTATGTTTAAAATCGGGGACATCACGAAGTTGTGGGAACATATTTCCCATGGTAGCAATAATACTGTTGGCACAGCGCTGACGTTCCTCTCTTTGAGAAATGGAACAACAGTAATCCACCATGTTCTGTATGCTCCGTCCATATTCAGGTAATAGCATTTTCTTTTGTTGCGTATTATATTTCATAAAATAAAAATCTTCCTAGAGTAATTTTTTAGGCTTCGTCGCAATAAACTCTTTCAAATAGAAAGGTTCGAAATAAGCTACATCCTTATAATCCTCTTTGGCCACCGCTTTTTCAGATAATGGAAACATCATGGAAGCCAACGGTACAACGCCATCAATAAAATGAGCATTAGGATGTTTTATTTTGTCTTTGCATTTATCCATACCATTACCAAAGTAATAAACCGGTTGCTTTTCCATAAAATCAACATAGCTATTCTCATCAATAATATCGGCAGAAATAGGTTTTACCAAGTTCAATGCCCTGTCGTAAATTCCGGAATAAACTTCCATGCGGCGGGCATCGATCATCGGACAGAGCAGTGCATTTTCGGGCAATTCTTCCTGATGCAACAATATCGGTACACAAAGTACTTCAAGCGTTGTAATTCCTATCAAAGGAATATTCAAACCATAACAAACACCTTTTGCCATCGAAACACCAATACGAAGACCGGTATACGAACCAGGGCCGCAACTCACTGCAACCGAATCCAAAGGAATAGCATGACTATCTATAAAAGAAAGAGCTTTATCAACAAAACATCCTAAAGAGACATTTTGTGAAGTACCTTTTTCATCCTGCTGTTGATAAATGACAGCCCCATCTTGGCTCACCGCAACCGAACAGATATTGGTAGACGTTTCGATATTTAATATACAAGACATAATAAACTATTAAATTACGATGCAAAATTAATAGATTATTTTTAGTTATCCGCATATATGAAAACAATTAAACGATGATTTATGATGGAATCTTGAAAATTTAAGTGTATTTTTGCAAAAAACAAGAAGGTATTATGATTTTATCAATGACGGGATATGGTAAAGCTACAGCCGATTTTCCCGATAAAAAAATAAATGTAGAGATCAAATCGCTTAATAGCAAGGCGATGGATTTGTCAATAAGGATGGCTCCCTCCTATCGTGAAAAAGAAATGGATACTCGAAAAGAAATCAACGCTGCTGTTGAAAGAGGCAAAGTCGATTTCGTATTGTGGGTAGAGAAAAAAGACTGTGCAGCCGATGCAACACATATCAATCAAAATCTTGTCGCCGAATATTACCGGCAAATCAAAGATATTTCAACCAATCTAAATATTCCTCTTCCTGAAGAATGGTTTCAGACATTACTGAAAATGCCTGACGTATTGTCGGCAAATGAGACATCCGAACTTTCAGACGAAGAATGGAATACAACGCATGAGACTATCAAAAGAGCAATTGAACAACTGCTGGAATTCCGTAAACAAGAAGGTGCAGCGCTCGAAAAGAAATTGAGAGAAAAAATTGCTAACATTACTCAATTGCTCAATAGCATAGAACCTTATGAAAAAGACCGCGTTGACAAAATAAAAAGCCGTATTCAAGAATCACTTAGCAAATACCTAAATGTAGAATACGATAATAACCGTTTTGAACAAGAGTTGATCTACTATATAGAGAAGCTTGATATCAGTGAAGAGAAACAGCGTTTGAGTAATCATTTGAATTACTTCATCGCAACCATCGAAAGCGGTCAGGGACAAGGTAAAAAATTAGGATTTATTGCGCAAGAGATGGGACGTGAAATCAACACGCTAGGAAGTAAATCCAATCAGGCAGAAATGCAAAAGATTGTCGTTCAAATGAAGGATGAGTTAGAGCAAATAAAAGAGCAAGTTCTTAATATCATGTAGTTATGGTAAGGGGAAAAGTTATCATTTTTTCTGCTCCATCCGGATCAGGCAAATCGACAATTATCAACTACTTGCTTCAACAGCAATTAAACCTCGCCTTTTCTATTTCGGCAACGACACGTCCTCCACGTGGTGAAGAAAAAAACGGAGTGGAATATTTCTTTTTATCTCCGGACGAATTCCAAGAGCGTATCTCTAAGGGTGATTTGCTAGAATACGAAGAAGTTTATACCGGACGTTTTTACGGCACACTAAAATCGCAAGTAGAAAAGCAACTGGAAATTGGAGAAAATGTAGTATTTGATGTAGACGTAAAAGGAGGATGTAATATAAAAAAACACTACGGTGATAGAGCATTATCTATATTTATACAACCCCCATCTATTGAAGAACTACAAAAGCGGTTGGAATCAAGAGCTACCGATACAGCCGAGATGATACAAAAGCGTATTGACAAAGCTTCTTTTGAACTGTCTTTTGCCCCTCAATACGATGTCGTTATTACAAACGACCAACTTGAAAAGGCCGAGGCGGAAACACTAGAAGCGGTAAAAACTTTTTTAGAAAAATAGCGAAAACAGAAACATAATATGAAACGAGTCGGAATATATAGCGGTTCTTTCAACCCCATTCATATCGGACATTTGGCTCTGGCCAATTATCTCTGCGAATTCGAGACATTCGATGAGATATGGTTTGTAGTGTCGCCAAGTAATCCGTGGAAAGAAGGTGAAGAGCTGCTTCCCGAAGAATTCCGCTTGCAGTTAGTCAACAAATCAATAGCTGCCTACCCTCGTTTCAAAGCCTCCGACATAGAGTTCCATCTGCCAAGACCATCATATACGGTTCGTACCCTGGAAGAACTTCGTAAAACCTATGTCGATATTCATTTCAGTCTTATCGTAGGAGCGGACAATTGGATAAAATTCAAAGAATGGAAAGACTGGCGAAAAATTATAGATTGCCACGACATCTATGTATATCCGCGAAAAGGCTGTTCTATCAACATTGAGAAACCAATACCAGATACAGTGCATATTGTCCACTCTCCTATGCTCGAAATCAGTTCGACATTCGTTAGAGAGGCAATAAAAGAAAGAAAAGACATCAGATATTTTGTCCACCCTGACATATGGGCAAGTCTATACAATTATTATAACAAGACATAACATTAAAACAAATAATATAATTATGAAAGATTTTCTGAAATACACGCTAGCGACTGTAACCGGTCTTATTATTACCGGTGTGATATTCTTTTTTATCGGTATCATGATTATTTCGGGCATTGCTGCTTCGTCAGACACATCAGTTACTGTTAAAAAGAATTCTATTTTGATGCTTAATTTAGATGGACAACTTTCCGAACGTGTTCAGGATAAACCATGGGCTAGGATATTCGGTGATGAAGACAAGTCGATAGGGCTGGACGATGTTATATCAGCTATCAAAAAAGCTAAATCCAACGAAGATATCAAGGGCATATACATTCAAGCTAAATTGCTTAGCAGTTCGTTTGCTTCATATCAGGAAATCAGAGATGCATTGCTGGACTTTAAGAAGAGCAAAAAATTCATCATTGCATATAGCGACACATATACTCAAGGACTTTATTATCTTTCGAGTGTCGCAGATAAAATCATACTCAACCCACAAGGGTCTATCGGATGGAAAGGTTTGTCTACTCAGATAACATATATGAAAAACCTTTTCGACAAATTGGGGATCGAGCAACAAGTATTCAAAGTAGGTACATTCAAATCGGCTGTAGAACCTTTGACTTCTACTTCGATGAGTGATGCCAATCGCCTTCAGATGACAGAATTACTTGGTTCCTTATGGGGAAAAATGGTTAAAGATGTAGCTGCTTCACGTCACCTGACCCCTTCTACATTAAACGAAATAGCCGACAAGGGAACCGTTTTATTCAATGAAGCTAAAGTGTGTGTCAGCACTCATATGGCAGACACTCTACTATACAAATCGGAAGTAAAAGATTATTTGAAGAAGAAAGTAGGTATAGGCAAAGATGATAATCTCAATATTCTTGGTATCAACGACATGCTCAATGTAAAAGATAAAACATCCAAAGACAAAAGTGGTAATGAAATTGCAGTCTATTACGCTTGCGGCGAAATTGTAGATGAATCATCAACGTCCTCTTCTCTATCCGACGAACAAATTGTAGGTGACGAAGTTGTCTCCGATTTGCGCGACTTACGTGAAAACGACGATGTAAAAGCTGTCGTTCTACGTGTCAACTCTCCCGGCGGAAGCGCTTTCGCATCAGAACAAATATGGCATGCTATCCAATTACTGAAAGCCAAAAAACCGGTTGTCGTTTCGATGAGTGACTATGCTGCATCAGGCGGCTATTACATTTCATGCGGAGCAAACAAAATTGTTGCAGAACCCACTACGCTTACCGGTTCCATCGGTATCTTCGGTGTAATACCGAATTTCACCAAGTTGGCCAACAAGATAGGATTGACTTTCGACGGCGTCAAGACGAACAAAATGTCTGATATGGGAGTATTGGGCACTTCGCTGACTCCGGAAGAAAAATCACTAATTCAAATGCGGATTGCTAACGGCTATAACACTTTTGTTTCACGATGCGCTAAAGGACGCAAGATGAGCACAGCAGCTATCGAAAACATTGCCCAAGGTCGGGTTTGGAGTGGCGAAAAAGCCTTAAAACTAGGATTGGTAGACGAAATGGGCAATATGGATAAAGCAATTGCCATTGCCGCAAAACTATCAAAAGTATCGGCCTATTCCGTTATGTCATATCCTGAACAAAAGAGCATTCTCTCCACCTTATTGAAAGAGAAACCGGACAATTATATAGAAACCAAATTACTGAAGAGTCGATTAGGGAACTATTACGAAGCGTTTTCTTTTATCAATTCGCTTCAAAAGCAACCGACTATTCAAGCTCGAATTCCTTTCTTCCTTAATATTAACTAATTAATATGTACCACAAAGATATTCATATTGATAAATGGCTTACTCCTATATCGTATCTATACGGTATGGCAGTTAATTTTCGAAATTTCCTTTTCGATAAAAAGATTGCCCTACATACTCGTCGATTCGACATACCCATTATTTGTGTAGGCAATTTGGCAGTAGGCGGTACCGGGAAAACGCCCCATACGGAATATCTTATCCGCCTTCTCCATAAAGAGTTTAATATTGCCGTGCTGAGCAGAGGATATAAAAGGCATACCAAAGACTATATTCTGGCTACGCCACATAGCACTGCCGAAGAAATTGGAGATGAACCTTTCCAAATAATGAAGAAATTCCCCAACATCAAGGTAGCAGTCGACAGTAATCGTTGTAGGGGTATAGAGAACCTGATGGCATTAAAAAATCCGAGTGTCGACATTATTCTACTCGACGATGCATTTCAACATCGATATGTTTCAGCCGGACTGAATATTTTACTCACCAGTTGCTTCCGCCCGTTTTATCATGACAAACTGCTTCCGGCAGGCAGATTGCGTGAACCCATTGCTGGCAAAGACCGCGCTCAGATAGTCATCGTAACCAAATGTCCGGACGACATCAAGCCCATCGACTTCAACGTTATTAGCAAAGGTGTTAATTTACTACCCTATCAAAAATTGTTTTTTTCGCAACTCAGCTATGGAAATCTTTATATGATGTTCAAAAGCGATAAGCTTAAAACGATGCCGCTTTCAGAATTAAAAGAAGATACGTCTGTACTGCTCGTTACGGGCATTGCCAATCCTGAACCACTAGTCAACAAGTTGAGAGAGTGTGTCGAAGAAGTGTTTCCTATACACTTTGCAGATCATCACGACTTCTCGGTGGAAGACATAAGACGGCTCAATGAAAAGTTTGAAAGACTCCCGCAGGGCAAACGTATTATTATCACAACCGAAAAAGATGCAGCACGACTTCGTTCACATCTTGAAATGAGCGAAGAAGTGAAAAAGAATCTATATATTCTTCCGGTGCGCATCAACCTTTTACAAGATAAAAAAGAATCATTCAATCAAATTATATTAGACTATGTTAGAAAAAATCAAAGAAACAGCAGGCTTTCTACGCAATAAAGTACATACGGCTCCGGAAATAGCAGTCATTCTGGGTACAGGATTAGGACATTTAGCCGATCACATAACAGATAAATTAGAAATTCCATATACCGAAATTCCCCATTTTCCCGTATCGACAGTCGAAGGTCACTCCGGTAAACTTATCTTCGGCAAACTAGGTGGCAAAGATATCATGGCAATGCAAGGGCGTTTTCACTACTACGAAGGATACTCTATGCAAGAAGTAACCTTCCCGGTCAGAGTAATGCACGAACTTGGCATCAAAACCCTATTTGTTTCGAATGCCAGTGGTGCGACGAATCCCGATTACAAGGTAGGCGATCTGATGATTATCACTGATCACATCAATTACTTCCCCGAACATCCGCTCCGTGGAAAGAATTTATATGGCGATCGTTTCCCAAACATGGGAGAGCCTTATGATAAAAAACTAATAGCCATGGCACTGGAAATTGCCAAGGAACACCACATCGAAGTACGACAAGGAGTATATTTGGGAACTCAAGGACCCACTTATGAAACTCTCCACGAATATCGCATGTTCCGCATGTTCGGCGCCGATGCTGTAGGTATGTCTACCGTACCCGAAGTCATTGTTGCACGTCATTGTGACATGAAAGTATTCGGCATATCCGTGGTTACGGACTTAGGTGTCGAAAACCATATCATGGAAGTAAACCACCTTGCCGTCCAAGAGGCAGCCGACAATTCGGAACCTAACATGACTCTTATCTTCAAAGAACTGATAGAAAAGCTATAACAATGCAAAGAACGGAAATTGCAACTTTAGGAGAATTCGGTCTTATCAAACACCTGACCGAAGATATCAAACTACATCACTCTTCTTCCAAATACGGTGTCGGCGACGATGCAGCAGTACTTTCCTACGATAATAAAATGACATTAGTCACCACCGATATGTTATTGGAAGGTATTCATTTTGATTTAACCTATTTTCCTTTGAAACACCTCGGTTATAAAGCAGCTGTCGTCAACTTCTCAGATATCTATGCCATGAACGGATGCCCTAAGCAAATAACTGTTTCACTCGGCATTTCAAAAAGATTTTCTGTAGAAGACATCGATGCTCTTTACGCTGGGATTCGACTTGCTTGCGAACACTATAATGTCGACATTGTCGGCGGAGATACCTGTTCGTCAATGACAGGACTTACTATCAGCATTACTTGCATTGGCGAAGCCGAGGCCGGTAATATCGTCTACCGTAACGGAGCTAAGGAAAATGATTTAGTATGCGTCACTGGGGACCTTGGAGGAGCCTATATGGGACTGCAATTGTTGGAACGCGAAAAATCCGTATTGAAAGGAGCAGGAGAAGATACCCAACCCAATTTTGAAGGGAAAGAATATTTGCTCGAACGCCAACTTAAGCCCGAAGCTCGCCGCGATATTATACAGCAACTTGCAGAGGCTGATATTAAACCTACTGCTATGATGGACATTTCGGATGGCTTATCGTCCGAGATGCTGCACATCTGTAAACAAAGTAAGGTAGGTTGCCGGCTCTACGAAGAACATATACCTATTGATTATCAAACAGCCGTAATGGCAGAAGAGTTGAACATGAATGTATCAACCTGTGCTCTAAATGGAGGAGAAGACTATGAATTACTCTTCACTGTGCCTATTGGCGACCACGACAAGATAATCAAAATAGAAGGAGTAAAATTAATAGGTAGCATCACGGCCCCCGAATTAGGCTACGCCCTTATCGCTCGAGACGGAAACGAGTTTGAACTAAAAGCACAAGGCTGGCAACATTGCTAGTATGTTTTATTTCGATGTGAGATGATAAAAGATTTTGTTGCAATAGATTTTGAAACGGCAAATCGTTTTCCATCCAGTGTTTGCAGCGTAGGGTTAGTTTTTGTGGCTGACGGCAAGATAAAAAACAAAACGTATCATTTAATTCGTCCTTGTCCAAACTTCTACAGTCATTGGAATACAGAGATCCATGGACTCACTTTTATTGATACGGACGATGCCGACGACTTCCCCACGGTATGGGCAGAAATTGCTCCACTCATAGGTAACCTACCATTAATAGCTCACAATAGCCCTTTCGATGAAGGCTGCCTTAAGGCAGTTTATGCCACATACCATTTGACATATCCTGATTATCATTTTCTATGCACTTGCCGTGCTTCACGCAAAATTTTTGGAAAATCGCTACCCAACCACCAATTGCAAACGGTAGCAGCGCATTGCGGATACGACTTGACAAAGCATCATCATGCTCTTGCCGATGCTGAAGCATGTGCCGCTATTGCTATCAAAATTTTATAGCCGAAACAACGATTGTAATACTTGAGCTATTCTGGTTAGCCTAATAGTTCTGCCGCTTCTTATTTTCGCTAAAGTTTCTGTCATATTATCATATTGATTATGAGCGGCGTACGCAGGCACGGCTTATTTACGGGACCTCAAAACGGGGTTATCTTGCTTAGTGTTAGTATGTTATGAAACGCGGATCGTAGACCTCGTATATCAGCCGAATAAGTATTGACTCGGTATCTGTGGTGTACACACCGTATTGAAACTCCCTTGCTTACTGCCCGCGCATGAAAGTGATCCGATTCTTTTTCTCTGAGAGAAGGTGTTTTGTACACATCTTATTGAATCATCGTTGTCGTATTTAAGGCATTTCTGTTGACTCATTCAAGTTTTGTCGTTCCACATATGTGAGTTGATCGAATCACATATGTGAGTCGATCGTTCCATATATGTGATTCGATCAACTCACATATGTGGAACGACAGTTTTATTAGGACAAAACATAAAATCGTTCTGATATGAACCAACTTTCATCAGTATGTTTCACAGATTTCACCCTTTCAAAAAGGTCTCACAAAGCGTTTAGAAGCATTTTGGCAGAGCATTATGCCTTTCGTTACAATATCGTAGCGGAAACGTACGAATAGAGAAAGCGGTCTATTTCAACATGATTCTGTTGAAATAGACCGCCAAAACAGCAACGATATACCTAAGTTCTCATCCCGAACGTAGGTATTCTAATGCAGGTAATGAGGTTCTCCCGTGATCGTTAGTTCATGTGTTACTGCATTGCCGGATGTAGATGTAGGATACTGTGGCTGCCCTCCACCTATATATATAGTAATATGGTCGGCCTTATTGACAAGATATCCCGATTTATTGACTATTCCCAAATCGGCAGAAAGTAGTTCAAAGAATACATTTTTAGATTCTCCTGCTTTCAGACAGATACGTTGCACTCCCTTCAGTGAAACGATAGGAGCTTCCGCAGCATCATGCTTCACATAAAGTTGCACCACTTCATCACCACCTGTCTTCCCCGTATTGGTCACTGTTGCCGAAACGCTAACACGATCGGTTGACATAGCTCTATCTACCATCTTAAGATCGCTGTATTTGAAAGAAGTATAACTCAATCCGTATCCGAACGGATAGAGTGGTTTACCTTTGAAATAGCGATAAGTACGGTTTTCCATCGAATAGTTATCGATAGACGGCAGATCGCTGTCGCTGGCATAGAAAGTAAGAGGCAACCTGCCTGCCGGATTATAATCACCAGACAGCACATCGGCTAAAGCCTTACCTGTTGCCTGTCCACCATAAAAGAATTGTATAACGGCATTAGCTTCTCTCGCTTCTTTGCAAAAAGCGAGGGCACTTCCGGAGATACAGACAAAAACAATGGGACGCCCAGTCTCCTTAAGTTGTTCAAAGAGTTCGGTTTGTTTAGCAGGAAAAACCAAAGTTGTCTTATCGCCCCCTTTAAAAAATGGGGCAGCAGGTCCATTTTCATCAACCGAACCGTTTTCACCTTCCATATCCGCATTAATTCCTCCAACAAACACAATAATATCATATTTAGATGCTTTCTTGGCAATTTCTTTAAAAGATGATTGACCTTTATCAGTACTATAATAATCACATCCCTTCATATAGTCTACCTTTGCTTTACTGAACTTTTCGACAATACCTTTGTAAGGAGTATCAGTCGACGATGGTAGCCCATTATAATTTGCCCACAACGCTTTTTCGTTATTAGCATTCGGACCAATAACCAGCACCGATTTTACCCTTTCCGGATTTAGAGGCAATATTTTCTTTTCATTCTTTAAAAGAACAATGCTCTCTCGTGCTATTTGCAATGCCTTTTCTCGATGCGCCGCACAATCGATAACAGAACAAGGTATTTGGGCATAAGGTACCACACTATCCGGGTCGAACTGTCCCAATCTAAACCTAACCGTAAACAGCCTCATCAATGATTCATCCAGACGTTTTTCGCTAACCTTTCCTTCGTGTACGGCATCAAGCAGTTTGCTATAAATACCTTGTTTATAATCGGCAGAAGGTACACCATAGCTGCCTCCACATTCCAAATCGGTATTGTTAAGCACAGCCGAAACGGCGGCACTCAATGAATCAGGCTGACTTTTATGACCTGTAATAAAGGCTTCAATAGCTCCACAGTCTGATGTGACATATCCTTTGAAGCCCCAATCCAAACGCAATGTTTCCATCATCAGCTGATTATTGCCACAACACGGCTGTCCATTCAAAGAATTATAAGCACACATCACTCCGGCTACATTACCTTCTGTCACCAATTGACGAAAAGCAGCAAGATAGGTATCGAACAAATCATGCAAATTTACTTTAGTATCGAAACTAAGCCTCCCGAATTCTGGTCCGCTATGTGCCGCAAAATGTTTGGCACAAGCAGCCGCCCTCAGATACTTAGTGTCAGTTCCTTGCAAGCCTTTTACCATGTTCAGCCCAAACAGACCCGTAAGGTAAGGATCTTCTCCATAAGTTTCTTGTCCCCTACCCCAACGTGGATCGCGAAAGATATTGATATTCGGTGTCCAATAGGTAAGCCCATGGTATATCAGTATTTCTTTCCCTTCTTTCCGACACTGGTTATAGATAGCTCTGCCTTCTGTAGAAGCTACCGTTCCCATGTCAAATGCCGTTATCGGATCGAATGTTGCAGCAACCCCGATAGCTTGCGGAAAGACGGTTACTTTCTTTTCTGTTCTGGCTACTCCATGAAGAGCTTCATTCCACCAATTATAAGCCGGCACGCCAAGCCTTGGAATTGCGGGAGCGGTATACATCATTTGGGCCACTTTCTCTTCGAGAGTCAAGCGATTAACCAAATCCGTCACTCGTTGTTCAAGCGGTAGTTGAATATTCTGAAAAGGGTAATTTGATGTCTGTGCATAGGCTGTGCCCAAAAGACAACTGATAAATGCTGAAG
Source organism: Bacteroidales bacterium (assembly GCA_012517855.1). Taxonomy (GTDB): domain Bacteria; phylum Bacteroidota; class Bacteroidia; order Bacteroidales; family Bacteroidaceae; genus JAAYUD01. The sequence continues at coordinate 131,534 of JAAYUD010000011.1, read as the reverse complement.
TAATAAATGTTTTCATGTTTTATAGGTCATTGAATCTTCTTTAGTTTTGTTTCAGTACGATGATTCAAAGATACTTATTCTATTTTAATTTCCCATATTTGTTGCGTTTATTTTTTCTCACACCACCTTTTGTTCTATTTTACCGCAATAGATTCCCATTTTCTCTATTTAAGGAATTTATTACTTATTTCTTGTTCCAAACCTCTTATTGAAAACTAGAAATAAAAATTTAGTTTTACCTTTGCCTCGAATTCATATATTACTTAGAAATGATTGAAACAAGAAAACTATTACCTTTCTTATTGCTCTTTTTTACTTCTTGCAGTGCTTTTGACTATTCCCCTTACGATGGATTAGTAAAAGGCGAAATTGGAATAAACAACAAAAATAGTGCTTTAATAGAACGAAACTGCTCCAAACGCGATACCATTCGCTTTGCCGTAATCAGCGATACACAACGCTGGTACGATGACACTCAAGATTTTGTACGTATACTCAATAAGCGCAATGACATAGATTTTGTACTCCATGGCGGAGACATCAGCGACTTTGGCGTTACAAAAGAATTTTTATGGCAACGGGATATTCTGAATGAGCTTAAAATGCCTTACGTAGTATTGTTGGGCAATCACGATTGTTTGGGTGGTGGAAAAGAAGTCTTCACCAAAGTATTCGGCAATCCGAATTTTTCTTTTAAAGCGGGCCATACAAAATTCATTTGCTTGAACACAAATGCTCTTGAATATGATTATTCAAATCCGATCCCTGATTTCAATTTCATAGATAGTCAATTAGACAGTCTTGCTTCATCCGACGACAAAACGATTTTTGCCATGCATGCCCGTCCATATAGCGATCAGTTTAACAATAATGTGGCAAAGATATTCGAAAAAGACATCTGCCGTTTCCCTAACTTACAGTTTTGTCTATCCGCCCATGATCATCAAATCGAAGCCGATAATCTTTTTGGCGATGGTGTGATGTATTATGCCAGTGCCAACATCGCAAAGCGTTCTTATTTAGTTTTTACTCTCTACAAAAAAGGATATAAGTATGAAGTGGTTGAATTTTAGAATATCCACCTTATTGTTACTCACGTGCCCATCTTTCGTTTCTCTCAAAGCCGATGATAGTTTATATCAAGAGCGAGTAGTCAAATACCATTCTTTTTGGAACAAATTAGTACCCCGGCATTATAAGTTGCAATTTGCCGGTTCAATGGGCTTACTTTCATTTGGCCCGGGATGGGAATATGGTAAACATCATCAGTGGGAAACCGACCTATATCTAGGTTTTTTACCTAAGTATAGTACATCCGAGAATAAATTGACATTAACACTAAAACAGAACTATATTCCTTGGACCAATAAGCCTCTGGGAAAACATTTTGCGATAGACCCTTTGACAGTCAGTCTTTATGTTAATTCCATCTTGGGAGACGAATTTTGGACAAAAGAGCCGAGCAAATATCCGGGTGGCTATTATGGCTTTTCAACTCGTATCCGATTCAATTTATCTGTCGGACAACGTTTTGTTTATTTCATACCCAACGAGCGCCGTAAATATTCCAAAAGTGTGACTTTCTTTTATGAGTTAGGGACGAGCGATTTGTATGTCGCCAGTGCTTTCAACAACCGCTATCTAAAATTGCATGACATCATTCATCTATCTCTAGGATTGAAGATGCAGGTTTTTTAATTGTTGCATTTTATAGAGGTGCCGTTAAATCCGAATATTAAAGCCCATTATTTCGCCCGAATCAAAATCAATTAGATTTATTTATCTCTTTTTTATGTGCTTAAATGAAGAATGTTTTCTTAATTTGTAGTTGTTAAACCGAGAACCTAATCACAACAGGCATACTCCCTTTGACATTAGGTTCTACAAAAATGAGAATATGAAAAAAATATTTTTATCGGCAATCTTTGGAATAGTTCTTTTGATACCGGCATCTGCTCAGAATAATGGTCGAAATAATCGAAATAATCGTTCTTATAATAACAACTCCAATCGGTACAATTTCAATCGTTGGACAAACAATGATTTAGGAATCTATTACGGACTGCGCTTAGGGCTTGGACTCTCGCATATCAATTCGGATGACAAATCGTTGGACGGTGGCGACAATCAGTCGGGACTGAATCTAGGTTTTGTTGCCGGGATGCAAGTGGCATACGATACGCCTATCTTCCTCGAAAGTGGATTGTACTACACAGAGAAAGGGGGCAAAGGATACAATAGCGATAAAAAGTTCACTTACAATTTAAATTATTTGGAGCTCCCAATCGTCATGAAATATCAGTATTTCATTAACGATGACGTAGCGATCCAGCCTTTTGCAGGTGGCTATTTTGCATACGGCATCGGCGGCAGGATAAAAAATTATAGCGATCGTGAAGCTGAAGATTCTTTTTCGGGAAGCAAATTCAGACGCTTCGACGGCGGACTACGTTTGGGCTGTGGCATCTCTTTCCAAAACATATACATGGACATGACCTATGACATAGGTTTGGCAAACATTAGTCACGACACATTCGATGCTTCTCACAATGGTTGCTTTTATATTAATCTGGGTGTGAATTTTTAAAATAGCTAAATATATAAAATAATGAAACGTACTATCTTGTTTATTGCATTTGCATTCGCGTACATCCTCGTAGGAGCCCAATCACTATATGTCGGTTCTTATAATATTCGTAACCAAAATGATTATGACGTCCAAAATGGAAACGGATGGCAGCAGCGCTGTCCTGTTATTTGTGATATGATTAATTTTGAAGGTCCCGATGTCTTTGGATCTCAAGAAGTCTTGGTGGGGCAATTGCATGATATGTTGAAAGGACTCGACGGCTATTCATATATTGGCGTAGGACGTGACGATGGAAAAGAGGGAGGAGAATATTCTCCTATTTTTTACAAAACGGCCAAATTCAATTTATTAGGCTCCGGCCATTTCTGGTTGGCAGAAGACACGACACATCCCAATAAAGGATGGGATGCTGCTTGTATCCGCATTTGTACATGGGGGCATTTTGAAGACCGCAAAACAAAATGGCGTTTCTGGTACTTTAATCTTCACATGGACCACATCGGAGTTGTAGCACGCCGTGAATCTGCCAAATTGGTAGTATCCAAGATCCGCGAATTGTGCAAGGGAGCTCCTGTTGTACTGACCGGAGACTTTAATGTAGATCAGAAAAACGAAATCTATACGATCTTCACAACGTCTGGTATATTAAAAGATTCGTACGTGTATGCCAAGCACCGTTTTGCAGAAAATGGAACATTCAATGATTTCAACTCGGATATAAAGACAGACAGCCGCATTGATCATATTTTCGTATCCCCGAGTTTTTCTATTAACAATTATGCTGTTCTCACCAATTGCTATTGGACCCCCATCGCCAATGACGCACACAAATCGAATGCCGCTCCTCAAGAAATAGATTTATATCAATATAAGCGCCATACACCATCCGATCATTATCCTGTTATGGCCCGTATCGCATTCAATCGTTCCATAAAGAACGGAAAATAAAGAGCCTGGCCCAAATACATATCGAAGAGCTTAGGACGATTATATAAAAAGATTCGTTGCCAAAGGTTGGCATATATAACGAATCTTTTTATATTTGTGATTTATTCTTTATACCTCGATAAATAGTTGATATAATGGAAAAACTTGATTATGGAGTTATTGGTAATGGGCGCACGGCTGCACTCGTTTCATTAGAAGGAAGTATAGATTGGTTTTGTTTACCGGATTTCGATTCTCCTTCCGTCTTTGGAAAGATTCTGGATCAGAACATCGGCGGAACTCTAGGGTTTCTAAATTATAAAGATTATCACATCAAGCAGAAATATATTGATCATACAAATGTTTTGATTACGACCTTTGATTCCGAATCAGGGTGCTTCGAAGTCATTGATTTTATGCCACGGTATAAAATCAATGATAATACAAACTACTTTATCCCCTCCGAACTATATCGCTATATTCGCCTCAAAAGGGGACATCCCAAAATAAAAATTAATTATGATCCTCGCTTGAACTATGCCAACGGCGAAGTCAAGCACAAGACAGGTCCCGAATACATAAAATCAGGTATTGACGGTAATATACACGATGCCATATATCTATACTCCAGCATCGATTTTAATTACATACTTAACCAAAAAGAGTTTGAACTTTCTCAAGACGAGTTTATTCTTATCTCCTATAATCAAAAAGTAATTAAAGTAGATATTGAAAGAGTTTGTTTGGAATATGAGCGCACAAAATTATATTGGATGAATTGGTCAAACCGCTCCAAACAATATACTCGTTTCAATAACTTTATAGAACGAAGCATGTTGGTTCTGAAATTAATGTCATATCAACGTACAGGAGCTGTTCTGGCAGCACTGACTACTAGCATACCGGAATCGATAGGCAGTGTTCGTAATTGGGATTATAGATACTGCTGGCTACGAGATGCCTCCATGTCAATAGAGACCCTCATAAAGACGGGACATAGTGGAGCTGCCAGAAGTTTCATGGGGTTCATACAGAATATTCTACGCTCCAAATACGATAGTCTTCAAATAATGTATGGTATCCGATACGAACGTGATATCGTAGAGAAAGAATTACCTTATTTGAGCGGTTACAAAAATTCCAGGCCTGTCAGAATAGGTAATGCGGCCTACAGCCAAAGGCAAAACGACTCATTTGGGTATCTAATGAACGTAATCTACCAATACTATCTTTACTTCAGAGGGACACTCGACGAAGTGGAAGAAATGTTCGAGGTCGTTAAACATATCTGCAGAATTGTATTAAATGATTGGCACTCTCATGACAGCGGAATTTGGGAAATGCGAAATAAGAAAGAGCACTTCGTCTCTTCTAAAATAATGTGTTGGGTAACGTTGGACAGAGCAGCAAAAATAGCCGGTATGCTGTACAAAAAAGGATATTCGGAACGTTATAGAATTGAAGCACAAAAAATTAAAGAAGATGTGCTGTTACACGGTTGGAAAGAAGAAATCCAAAGTTTTTCTCAGACATATTCCAATATTGAATTAGATTCATCTCTTCTACTGATGGAAAAATACGGATTTATTGCCGCAGAAGATGAGCGTTATATTAAGACAGTTAATGCCGTATACGATAAACTATATTATAAAGGACTGATGTTCAGGTATAATAATCATGATGATTTTGGTATTCCTAATTCAGCATTTACGGTTTGCACTTTTTGGATGGTACGAGGGCTTTATGTAACGGGGCGGAAAAGCGAAGCCCAACGCCTATTCGAGAATTTGCTTACCTATTCCAATCATTTGGGGCTTTTTAGCGAAGACTTGGATTTCACAACAAAGGAACAATTAGGCAATTTTCCACAAGCATATTCACATTTAGCTCTTATCGATACAGCCTTACTCTTTTCAAAAGAGATAGGACTTTCTAAATTTATTCGTCCATAACCCCAAAAGATGGAGCTTACGTTAAAAACGTTTTATATAAAAAAGGAATGACATCCTCTTGCAACGGTATATTATACCTTGCAATATCGGAGCTACTACCTATTTTAATACTATATGCGCCATCAGGCAATACTTTGAACATGTCTTCATCAGTTATATCGTCGCCCATAGACATAATAAAATCATATTTGCCTTTTTCTAACTGCCTTTTCATTTCGCCTCCCTTTGAATATAACGGCGACTTTATTTCTAAAATTTTATTGCCTCGCATCATTTGCAAGCCATTTCGGTTACAAGGTGACATCAAAGCGTTGACGAGCTGCTGCTCTCTAAAAGATGCAAGCCATTCGTCTACACACCTATAATGCCATACCAAAGCTGTTTTCTTTTTCTCGAGATAAGCTCCTGGAGTTTTGTCTGTATACATTTGCAGAATATCCAATATTTCATTATCCCACATTTTTTGTCCAACAAAGCCGTGCCATATTCCACGTTCTTTATAAGCAGCTCCATGTTCGGCAGCCATATCGATACATAGGTGTCCAAACCATTTTTCCAATGTGCCTTGGTCTCGTCCGCTACTAATAACTACATGGTTTGATTTATCTCTTGAAATTTGCTTCAGCAAATCTAACACCACATTGTCCGGGTAAGCATCAGAAGGATTATCTTTGAAACCGACTAATGTTCCATCATAGTCAAATACCAACAAACGGCATGTACTGTTATGGTATGCCGTACTAATATCCTTGCATTCTTTAGCATCAATCACTTTTTTATTTAGATATTTGTTCTTATCATATACCCCAATTAGTTCGTTAACAAAACCAATGGCCCATTTTTCTACCGTATGCCTGGATAATATGTCTTGCATTTTTTTTAACCGCTCGTTTTGTTCTTTTATAGGCATTTCCAAAGCCTGCACAATAGCCTGTTCAATTTGTTTAATATCATTGGGATTGATAATAATAGCATCCCTCAATTCGATAGAAGCTCCAGCCATTTCACTTAATATCAGTACGCACGGTGCACTTCTTTTGGTCGCGATGTATTCTTTAGCAACCAAATTCATCCCATCTCTTAACGGAGTTACTAAACCTATATCAGCGATAGCATACATTGAAACCAAATCATTAAATTCAAAACTATGATAGAAATAGTGAACCGGAATCCAGTTGATTGTTGAGTATTTCCCGTTAATAGCACCGATTTGTTCATCTATTTTTGTTTTTAATTTGGTATACTTACCAACTATATTACGAGATGGGACAATAATCATAACGAGTGAAACTTTCTCTTTGTATTGAGGATGATTTCGTAAAAAGAGGGCAAATCCCTTAATCCGATGTAGTATACCTTTACTATAATCCAATCGATCGACTGATAAGATCAATTTATTATCTTTACCATAATCTTTCTTCAGTTTCCTTACAGATTTCTTTACATCTGGCATCGTTGCCGCATCATGGTATAAATCATAATTGATTCCCATTGGGAAAGCGTTAACATACGACTTGTGGCGTTCCATACAAATACAATCAAGTTTGAGAGGCAATCTCAAGACTCGACTTACCGTACTGGCAAAATGCCGTACATAATCATGGGTATGAAATCCTATTAAATCGGCTCCCAACAATCCGTATAATATTTCAGCGCGTTCGGGAAGCACCCTGAACAGTTCATAAGAAGGAAACGGAACATGATGAAAATAGCCTATCCTTATATCTTTAATTCCTTCTCTCAACATTTTGGGGAGCAACATCAGATGATAGTCTTGTACCCATACAATATCACCGGGAGAAATCAACGTTTGAGCGACTTGATAGAACAACCGATTAACGTCTTTATAAGTATCCCAATATCTATTATCGTATTCTACGAATGAATAAAAGTAATGGAATAAAGGCCAAAGTGTACTATTACAATACCCTTCGTAATATTGATGTATTTGCTTTGCCGATAAAAACACAGGATGGTAATGAGACTCATTTAACGTTGACACAATGTTTTTTTTATCATTCTCATTCTCGACATCTATTCCGGCCCATCCTATCCAATGCTTTTCTACACGATCCATGTCAAGTGAAGCCAGACCCGTTGCCAAACCACCTTCACTCTTTACGAGGCAAAAGCCGTTTTGTTTGTCTTTCGTGACTTTTACAGGCAATCTATTCGATATAATAAACAATTTCATAATCACTAAGTTTTAATTGATTTCGATTAACAATATCAGTATTGCATAAGGTCGCTTGTCGATTTAACGAAATTCACCTGTACGCAATTTACAAAAAAATATTGTAAAACACTATTTTTCATGGAAGAAACGACCATTTTATAATCTTGTTCCATTTCTATTAATAATATTTTATAGTAATCTAGCCTAACAATACGCCGACAATTTTGATCAACGTTTGCCATAATTCCATTTCATTATTTATCAGACTATTGTATAAATACGACCTCAACATTCTTTAAACACAATATCATTTATTAGATATTGCAACAAGAAAATTTAAAAACTAAATCACAACAGACAACGTACTCACCTCATTGACACAAAACGAGCTAGCACACAACAATAACACGTTGCGTTCAATCCATTTTCCAGAAAGTATTCTAGAGTGAATATTGGAGCCGATGCTGATACTTTCTTATCACAACCCAAGCGAAAAGGCCTTATAAGGCACTATTTTAGCTATCGGTTCACCGATCGAATGTAAATCGAATAGAGACAAGGCATAAATAGATAGCATATAAATCGTTGATATTCAAGCATAAATTCATAAGGACGAAACTAAAAGTTTGTATGTATAAACTTTTAGTTTCGTCCTTATGAATTTTTATGTTCGCCCTTATCATTTTTCGAAAACAAACCTTCAAAATCTTATATCAATAAGTGCACTTCGGTATGGTTAGAATAGTATCAGAATCATCCTTATCTTTCTAAAACCAGATAAGGACCTAAATCTGTTGACGTCCTTAAGTTTTTTTGAAAACGTATGGACGTCACCGAAAAAACTAACATACGACAACGACGATCTTACCATTTGTCTATCAACCATTGTTCTTATATTTGTTCTTCAGCCCTATTTTCTTGTAAAAGATCAACCGTATATTGATGTTGTTACGTCACTTACTTACTCGCCTCCTTTCGTCGAAAGCAAAGTATTTATCAAAATGGAGGGACACACTCTCTTGTATACAAACGGCTCCTCAGACACCTGTAGGCTTACGTTTAGAATCGTTCTAAACAAAGGTCCGCTGAAAATAAGGTACCCACAATATGCTCTAAAGCCGATTTTGGGACCTATTTTCCCTGGCGTTGTATACGGTGCATCGTTAACTTACTGTGTGGTAGCGCGGTATGGTGTCATACGAAGGTGGCGAAGGATATTATGCATATTCCCCACACTTTTACTAGTGAACCGGTTTATGAAAAGTTTTTTAAAAATTTTGGAGAATATATAAAAACAGAAATGCTAACAGTTAATAAAAACTATTAGCATTTTCTTTTTTAAGTGGTGCCTCTTGGAGTCGAACCAAGGACACACGGATTTTCAGTCCGATGCTCTACCACCTGAGCTAAGGCACCTCTTATTTGCGGATGCAAAGGTAGTGTTTATTTTATAATCTCCCAAATTTCAGATTAATTATTTTGGTTTTACCTTACAAAAAGGAAGACAAATAAATACTATAATGACGCTATTCATCTTTACTCTTCTTGCGATAATCAGAAATACTTTCGCCCACAACCTTTTTAAAGAAACGACTGAATGCTGCAATATCTTCGAAGCCCAATATGCCACCTACTTCTTTAGCACTCTTATTGGTATAAAGTAATAAACGTTTGGCTTCACCGGCAATTCGTTCATGAATGACTCGCAAAGGTGAAGGTAAACCATACTCGGAAAAGAGATTGGATATCGTTTTGGGCGAACGAAACAATAAATCAGCATAATCTTGTACTTGCTTTTTCTCTTTAAAATGAGTATTGACAAGTACATAGAATTGGCGGACAACATCAAAACTCTTATCATTTTCTTTCGTTACAGCAGAGCTTTCGCGCGCTATACGAGTACAAATAATAATAAAACGTTCGAGTAGAATGCGTAACATTTCCTCTTGCAAATAATCTTTCAACTGGCATTCATCAACAAATTCTCCAAAAACACTTTGGAGCTTTTCTGTTTGCAAAGGAGTAAGTTTGAGCAATATGATATGCGATGATCCGTTGAAAAGAAACCCACTGCAAGACACATCATTCTCATGGCTGAAAATGCAATAAAAGTTACTGTTGAATAATAATGCCTGATATTCGCCTTCGACTGCGATAAAAGATAGATGATGCAAAGGTAGCAAGGCGATGACCTCATCAGCAACAAGCCTCATCGGGATATGATCTATCTCTATTGTTATCATTCCACTACGAACCCAAATAAATTTATAGAGCGATTTATCTTGCATCACCAATTTATTGTGATGCAATTCTGAAGTAACTATCATACTTCCATTGAGACGAGTATTGAGATTATATTCCATAAGCAAAAGTTTTCTGCTTACAAATATAAACAAAAAAGGATAGAACGAAAATTATCGAACTATCCTTTTTATAAATAAAATATTCAAACAGTATATTACTTCAATAGATGCTGATCTATCATTTTCTTCAAATCGCTTTTAGGTAAAGCACCTTGGGTTATAGTAGGTTTACCGTTTTGCGGAATAAACAAGAGAGTGGGAATACTACGAACGCCAAATGCAGCGGCCAGGTCTTCTTCTTGGTCGACATCCACTTTATATATATAGATTTTCCCATCATACTCTCCGGCAAGCTCTTCCATAATAGGCGACAAAGCGTTGCACGGACCACACCAAGTAGCAAAGAAATCTACAATAGCAGGTTTGTCACCCTCGTACTTCCAATCATTAGGATTTTTCTCGAAGTTATATACTTTCTCTAGAAATTCAGCTTTCGTCAAATGAATTACTTTCATGTTTTTTACTCCTTTCTTTTGTTTCAGTTCACTATTATTATCTCCGCTCTTTGCATTCTTATTGGCATTGCCTGCACAAGCCATAAGAGTAAGCAATAAAAATAATAACGTAAAAGTCTGTTTAAATAATTTCATAACAACATTGTTTTAATATCCGGAACAAAAATAGGGTAAACAGTTCACCCTACAGATAGCCAAACGACACAAAAGATTGGCAATTATTCGTTTTTAATGAATAGCCTCATAAGACTTCGATTTGATTGATCATCAAATACGGCAAAGTTGTCACAATCTATAATCGACCTTCGTAATACCTGCCTTCAAAAGCACATTCCTTACTTGATTAACAAGTGACATCCGAGCATTTTTGTCAATACGAAGCGAAATGACTATTTTACACTTATCGGCACTATCAAGAGAAGCTCTTTCTTTGATAATATAATAATAGATATCATCTACTGTGGCATAAGAATCATTTATTTGTATACGACTGCCTCTTTCATCTATCGCAGGAAGGACAGTAATATAAGTCACCAGCGTTTTTCTTTCAAGATGAGTAAGTTGCACAGCTCTAAGATTGCAGAATTGCGCCTTTTTAGCATCCTTATGCATATTGGTCATCAACAAAAAGAAGAATAATAGGAGAAAAACCAAATTTGCATAAGTGTAAGTAAGCAAAGAAGGCGTTGATATTTTTTTCTTTTTCTTAAATAGTTCCATCATTATATTCCTCTTCTCATTAATTCATTTTCTCAAAAATTTGCTGTGGATAAATCATCAATACAGCTTTCTTTTCATCGGGTAATAACGTCTTATATTTTTTCTGCCATTTTTCCCTTGACAACTCATCCCGCAATTCGAAATAAGCTCTTTTCAATTCCTTACGAACGTTCATATAAGCGCCGAATGAAGTTTGTCTATCATACTCAAAATAAATGATATGCTGTAAAGTAATAATCATCGGACCAAAATACGGAATATTACGTTCTCCTTTCAAGGGCTTATTAGGTTCGTTATTGGGATTATCAATAAATTCTTTAGCCACACCCTTAAGCTGATCGATAGGGATTTGTTCTCCCTCTACCATTAGACGATCATCTTTATCCAATTTTAATTTTAAAATATTTCTCGGTTTAAGAGTGGATACATCAGGTACCCCTGAATCCTTTAATGGTATCACTATACGTCCGTGAGGTCGAGAGTTGTTTATTGACACAAAAATAACAAAAAACACCAATAGTAGAAAGGCTATATATCCAGTCTCTACAAAATGGACTTTCAAATTTATTTTTCTACTACGAGACATCATTAATATTACTTTTTACCGTTAAAATAGTTACGTAAACTAAAGCAAACAATAAGGCCAACAGCAATAACAATCAATATAGATATCGAATATAACCACATATCACCAACTTTCAGCCAAAAGGAATTATTATAACTTCCAACGTAACCAGGCACATTCAATGTATCACCATCACCCACAATCCACGTTAAGAATAGCAGAAACAACAAACCACATGCTCCCGTAAAAGAGACAGTATGCAGAACGGAGCTTTTCTCATCGCTCACCGCATATTTATAAATCTCCAAAAAAATAATGCTGATAAAGGCCAAAGCCAAAAGAACAAATACCCACCCGATAAACAAATCGGTGAACGAAGGTTGCGGCAAGTCATAAACGATACGTTGCGCTTCGGGGACTTCACCGCCACAGTAAAACAACAAAGCTATGATTAACGATACACCCAAAATAATCCATAGTGTAAAATTCGATACTTTCCAAGCTTTATTTTTCATGATCCTTTCTCCCCCTTATCGTTTATATTTTAGATTGTATTTCACAACCAAATCTAAAAGCGTTATCGAAGAATTCTCCATATCATTGGTAATATTATCAATTCGAGAAAGAATATAATTGTAGAACACTTGCAGAACAAGAGCACTTATCAATCCAAAGATCGTTGTAATGAGTGCCACCTTAATTCCTCCGGCAACAACAGAAGGAGATATTTCACCAACTTGCTGAATCTTATCAAAAGCTTGTACCATTCCGAATATAGTACCTAAAAATCCTAAGCCCGGAGACATACGAATAAAAAGCTTGATCCAAGAACAATGTTTAATGAGATAGGCAGACTGTATATTGCCTTGTGCTGCAACGGATTTTTCTACCACGTCGGCACCCTGGTCTATTCGTTGTAATCCATTATAACAAATAGCAGCTACAGGACCTTGATTGCCTTGGCACGCATTTTTTGCCGTTTCGGTATCACCACGAGCTAATGCCTCTTTTATGTCAATCAGCAAACGCCGCGAATTAGAACGTGACATATTAAGATATATGATACGCTCAATGCAAAACGCCAGTCCGGCAACAAAGACCAATGCAACAAACGACATGAAAAGAGCCGATCCTTCAATAAACTTTTGCTTGATTTGTTTATGCAAACTAAGATGTTCCGTCGTTACTTGGCTAGCAGTCGAATCGGATACGGCATCACTAATCTCTTGAGCCCGTAAAATCGTGCTACAAAGAGTCAAAGACATTATTAATGCAAAAAAGAATATTACTTTTCTCATAAAATGGATAATTAGACAAAAGACAAAAATATGGAATAGTATTAAGATTGACAAATCAAAAAGCTAAATAAAACATAAGAGACAGCTATATTAATGTAATTTCATCATGCAGCTAAATCATTTTTCATACAGATTTGCACAAATAATGCCTACAAACAATATTATAAAGGACATATTCTTAGCATGGAGGGAAATATATGAATAGAAAAAAGCCCCAAACAGAATTGTCGTCAACGACTTTTCTATTCGGGGCTGATGTTTATCTAATCTCAAAAAGAGACGTCATTCAACCTTTATATTGCGGGCAAATTGTCCTCCCAACCGGTATTTTGAGTGATACCGAATCCTGCATTGATTTCTGCTTCGGGTATAGGGAACACAAACTTCTGAATATCGAAGTCTGAGTAATTATCAGCATTAATTTTATCACCTATACGACGAGCATCATAAAAGCGATGCCCTTCTCCGAAGAACTCACGAATACGTTCTTGAGAAATGAACTGTAACAAATCTGCCGAAGTAGAAGGCAAGTCGCCGACAGTCTGAATAGCGGTATTGCGCTTTGCAGTATACAATAGATAGTTCTGCGCTTCACTTACCGTACCTATACGAGCTTCGCATTCGGCTATAATCAGACTCATCTCAGATTTACGGAAAATAGGAATATTATTCACGGCTGCATTAGTTGCTGTTCCTCTAAACTTAGTAGGTTGAGTACCACCGGCAGAAGAGCTCTCTACAAACAAACTCTTACGAATATCCGTATTTGCAAACAACTTCAAGGCTACTTTCTGAGTTGTACAATAATAGGCATCATATATCGTATTTAAAGAATTGGACGAAAGATTATCATTATCTGATTTGACAATGGTAAAAATATCCTCATCGCTAATAGCTGTTGAAGTCCACATCGAAATATAGCCTTCGTTACTCGGAGCGACATCAGTTGCAGTACCATCGCCTTTACCTTTCAAAGAGATTGCTTCTTTGGCAGCAGCTTCAGCCTTATCATATTGCCCCATGGACATATATACTCGAGCCTCTAAAGCTTTCAGCCCCATCGGCCCCATATAATAAGCTGATGTAACGGAAGAAGCATTATCAAAAGCCTTTTCGGCTGCAGTCAAATCGGAAAGTATCTGAGTATAAGTTTCGTCAACCGTACTACGCGCTACTTTAGTCAGAGCATCCACAGGTTCATCTTTTACAAGCGGCAATCCGAGTGAAGTCTTATTGGCATCCGAATAGGGCAATGCAAAAAGATTCACGAGGTAGTAATTGGCAAGTGCTTTCAATGCATAGCACTGACCGATATAAGCATTTGCCTGATCTAAATCAGAAATAGAACCGGCAGCAATCAGTTGTTTGGCACCTTTTATAGTACGAGTGGTACGATCTATGACTTTAAATCCATAGTTCCACATATCCTCTAACTCGGAAGCCGATTCGGCAAAAGTAAAATTACTATAGTCAATCATGTGACCGGAAGCGGCACTACCTGTTGAGACTCCAGCAGACATATCGCCAAGACAGATAGCATAGTTTCCAAGAAATTCATATTGTCCCAGTGCATAATAAGCGCCATTCATTCCGTTACGGACATCGGTCAACGTCTTATACGAATCGCCCGTATCTGTTGCATCGTATGGTGTTTCATTCAAGCTACACGAAGACAACCCGACAACCATCAGCACAAAAGCTATTATATATAGGTATCTATTTTTCATTTTAGTTCCTCCTATCATTAAAATCTAACATTTACACCAAACATAAAACTTCTTGCAATAGGATAGTTCCACCATTGTACGCCATCGGAGCCAATTCCTGCCGGATCGAAACCACGATAGTTCTTTGCTGTAAAGGTGTACAAATTCTCAGCATCCATAAAAAGTCTCACTTTATTAATGAAAGTTCCTTCGAGCAATGAAGAAGGCAATGTATAGCCTATGCTCAATGAACGAACTTTGAGATAATCGCCATCCATCAAGAAACGAGAAGAATGGTTATCTGCGGTACTACCAGCTGCGGTCAGACGAGGAACATTCGTTATATCACCGGCTTTCTTCCAACGATGATCATAGACATAATTGGTATAATTGTTATAAAATGAAGCACCCGTCTGTTCGTCGTAACGAAGGTTGCTACCATATATCTTACCTCCCAAAGCATAATTCATCTGAAGAGCTAAATCAAAACCTTTCCATGCGAAATTGGTTGAGAAAGAACCAATAAACTTAGGATTGGCAGAACCCAAATAGCGCTTTGCCGCTTTATTGTAATCGGTTGTCGTCTGGTCACCGGTTGCATTCAAATACCATAAGCCAGCGCCGGTTTGGGGATCAACTCCCGCCCACTCTTTCATTTTAAATTGATTAAGCGGATGCCCCACCTCGGTAATCTGCACACGTGTCTCAATAGGATTGTCCGTACTCAATTTAACTACCTTATTCTTATTATAGGAGCCATTGAAAGTAACATCCCAAGAAAGATCTTTCGCTTTCAAAATAACAGCATTTACTGTCAGTTCGACACCCTTATTGGATAGTTTACCCACATTCTGATAAATAGAACTTAACCCAGTAGTAAACGAAAGAGGTACTGCAAATACCATATGCTTTGTTTGATGATCGTAATAATCGAAAGTGACATTTATACGATCAAAAAGAGTCATATCAAGCCCTACGTTGAACTTATCCGTTTCCTCCCATTTCAAGTTACTATTACCAAATTGAGTATGAGCACTACCTGGAACTCCATTATAATTATATCCGTAATCAAACAAATCAGAAGCTGCATACCAACCTCCTGCGAAATCGGTGTTTCCTACTTCTTGATTACCGGTAGTACCGTAACTGGCACGAAATGATAAATTGCTTAACCAATCTTTAGTGGATTCCATGAACTTCTCACTGGATATTCTATATTTGGCACCAACCGACCAGAATGCTGACCAACGATGGCCGGCAGCAAAACGCGAAGAACCATCAAAACGATAACTACCCGATAAATAATACTTATTATCATAGTCGTATTGGGCGTTACCGAAAAATGACGATAACTTCAAATCACTGTTTTTTGTAAATACAGAACTGGGGACTGCAGCCAAAGCTACATCATTCTTATCTTGCACTGGATAATTCGTACCTGACAAATAAGCAGTCTTCAAATGTCTCTTTTGACCTTCTTGACCAACAAGCAGATTCAAATGATGAACATTGCCAAAGGTGTGAATATAATTCAATGTATTGGTGGTAGTAATTAGAGTACGAGTTGTATTACCATTCTCACCAGAACCATTATAATCAGCTCCTTCAGGATCCAAGAATGACATATATCCGAATTCGTCAATCAAATAAGCATCCACACCAAAGCGACTCATAAAAAACAAGTCAGGAGTGAAATTCACTTGTAAGTACGGGCTTATTAAAACACGATATTGTTTGGCAAACGCTTTATCACCATCCGCACTACGAAGAGCTACTGGGTTATATCCCGTAGGTGTGTTGAAGTTCCATGAACCATCTTGATTATAAACAGGATTCATCGGATTCATCATATAAACCTGAGTGAGCGGATCGCTATAATAACCACCACTAACACCCATATTGGTTTCGGTATACGAAAGATTGGTATTGAACCCATATTTCACAAACTTTGATGGCGCCTGATCCATGTTATAACGGAACGAATAACGCTTCAAGTCCTTACCCTTCATCAATGATTTCTGATTGTCGTAACCGAAAGAAGCATAATAGACGGGAGCTGTACCATTGGCTCCTCCACCCGAAATATCAAAACCGTAGGATTGAGTCAATCCCTTACGGGTAACTTCTTTCATCCAGTCCGTATTATAGCCATACTTTTCGGCAGCTGTTACCCAACCACCTGTGTAATCATCATAAAATTGTTTGGCTGCTGCTGCTGTATTGGCATAACCGCCGGCAGATCCCATATAAGAAAAATCGCCATTATCAGCATAGTCATTAAGCAACGATTCAGTAGCCAATTCAATATTTTTTGCAGTACCTACCAATTTATATCTATTGGTATACGAAGGCAATTCGTCGAAGCCCATTTTAGCAGTGACATTAATAACGGGTTTACCTGCCTGTCCACGCTTTGTTGTGATAACGATCACGCCATTGGCAGCTCTAGCTCCATAAATAGAAGTAGCTGTAGCATCTTTCAATACGGTTATCGTTGCAATATCAGAAGCGTTCAAGGTTGATAGCGGACTCGTTTCCTGTCCCTCATCAGCACGGATACCAACCGCATCATTATCGAATGGAACACCATCTATAACATAGAGCGGCTGAGTTCCGGAATTAATGGAATTGATGCCACGAATGAAAATAGAAGCAGGAGCACCAGGCTGACCGGACTCAATATTCATCTGCAAACCGGGTACCACACCTTCTAATGATTTAATAGGATTCGCATCGTTTCGATTGCCTATCTGCTTCTCACCGATAGTATTAGCCGCACCGGTAAAAGCTGCTTTCTTTGTTACACCATAACCGGTAACAACAACTTCGTTCAGAGTTTGTGTATTGCTCTGTAGTGTCACTTTCACAAAGTTTGAAGCTTTCACTTCTTTTGTCGCCATTCCGATATACGAAACGACCAGAGTGACATTGTAACTCGGCGCTTTGAGTGTAAAATTACCATTTACATCCGTTGCAGCGCCCACTTTAGAACCTTTCACAATAACAGAAGCCCCTACTATAGGTTCGCCATCGTCTGCACCCAGAACGATACCGCTCACCTTGACTTGAGCTTGCGCCATTGTGCCGCTCATCATTGTTATCCAACAAATGATGAGCAACAAAAACTTTTTACTCATAAAATCTCTCTCTCTTAAAAATATTAATACCGATGCAAATGTATAAAATTATAATAAAAACAAAATCATTTTGATAATATTTTTATCATAATAGAATATTATTGATATAATATTCACAATAAATATAATAACTATCGCATAATAATTGAATATTGCATTCATTTTTGTTATTATACGAATTATATTCATCATTAACATTTACTTGAATGAATAATTCCCATATTTGAAGTCCAAATCGATGATACATTACAAAAAAAGAGTAGTAAAAGACCTAATCAGAGCAAAGATTATCTACAAATTTCATTCTAAACATCCACATAGGCAGCCAGTTATATTTGAAAGCTTGAAGCATACATTTTTTTTGTCCACTTCATCCATTTTACTATACCATAAGATATTAGTCTTTATTGGAAAAGGAAGACAAACGGATGACATAAGGCACTATTGTTTTTCACATAAGATTGTTTTCTGCAAAACAACAAATAGTATTTATAGTCTCACAATAGTGGGACATGTGTACCACGGGTGTGAGACATGCGTACCACAACCGTGAGACGCACGAATCACTATTGTGGGACGATATAAACAAACAAACGAGCCTTTTAAATCGTCCTTTTGTTTCTATAGAATCATACGAAAGTATTAAAAAATAACTGTTTAAGCTATAGCAACAGCGCTGATCTCCTCATAAATCTACAAAAGAATCATGGCGCAATTGAATTCGTATTGCGTATTGCACGCACCTCTCTATAAAAGATGCATGCACTGATTATTTTTTGTAAATAGAAACTGTTTATATCCTTCTTATTTATATCTTTGTCACAATCAATTACATTTAATTACAAAATAATGAAAAGACATCTATACTTGCTGCTACTCGTATTTTCCATATCGGTTGGAGCACAAAACATATCAGGATCATGGTCGGGCGCAATGGATGTTGGCGCCAACAAACTAAACATTACGTTCAATCTATCGAAAGACAATAACGGCAAGAATGTCTGTACAATGGATGTACCGGATCAGATGAAGAAAAATATACCCACCGAGCTTATTTTACTTTCGGCAGATTCGCTCAAGTTAAAGATACCGGCATTGGGTGTCTTATACGAAGGATGCCTCAAAGATGGAATAATTAAAGGTACATTTACTCAAGCAATCTATACGTTGCAACTTGACTTAAAACCCGGCAAACCTCTATTCAGGAGACCGCAAACTCCACAGCCACCCTTTGCATACCACACAGAAGAAGTCTATTTCACCAATAGTGAAGACAATGCTAAACTGTGCGGCACCCTCACCTACCCTGTCGGATATGACAAAATGAAAAAGAGATCTGTACCGGTAGTACTCATGGTAACAGGTAGTGGACTTCAAAATAGAGACGAAGAATTGTTTGACCATAAACCTTTTTTAGTCATTGCCGACTTTTTAGCTAAAAACGGTATTGCATCACTTCGTTTCGACGACCGCACAATGGGAAAATCGACTGGTGATGTCAAAAATGCCACGACCTACAATTTTATGAAGGACGCAGCAGCAGGCCTTAATTACTTGCGCCAAAGGAAAGAATTTGGCAAAGTAGGCGTAATGGGACATAGCGAAGGAGGCACCATATCGTTTATGCTGGGTGGGCGACAAAAGACAGACTTCATCATCAGTCTTGCCGGTACCGGTGTCAGAGGAGACAGTGTTTTGGTATCACAAAATAGGATTGCCATGCAACAAGTTAATGTTCCTTCGCAAAATATAAATGATTATTGCAATGTATTGAAAAAAGTCTATCAATATAAGATCGATAGCAGAGCAAAGGTTTATAAAAGCACAGATAACCCAGAAGCTGTAGTCGACCAAATAATCAACGAAGTGAAAGCCAATCTACCTTCAGCACAAAGAGCAAATATCATAAACATACTGAACATGCAGAACCCATGGATCAACTTTTTTATAACTTACGATCCAGTTAACGACATATCAAAGACCAAATGCCCCGTTATGGCAATCAATGGCAGTCTTGATAATCAAGTGATACCTCAGTACAATTTAGAGACGATAAAAAGACTACTACCTCCAAACAAAAAGAATCTGATAAAAGAGTATAAAGGGCTAAATCATCTGTTTCAGCATTGTACTACCGGAGCCATTTCGGAATACAATAATATAGAAGAGACATTTGCCCCTGAAGTGCTACAAGATATGGTGGGATGGATAAGGTCTATAGCAATAAATTAAAAAGACAAATATTATTTCTCAGACAATAGAAGCAATAAGCCTAAAGAATTTACGAATCTTTCGTTTATTCATTTAATAGTATATCGGCAAGTTCCTTAGCCATCTTTTTCTTATAGCCTCCTTTAGGCCATAGAATAGATGCCCTCATCAATCCACTCCTTTCTACTAAAGGCACAGCTTTCAAAAAGGGATTACCGAGAACACTATTTTGGGTGAGGATCGAAACCCATTGACTATGATAAAGAACTTGAGTTATCATACTAATTTCATTGACCTCTATGGTAGGATTTAAAGCAAATCCTTTCCGGCTCAACAAATTGTCCAATAGCTTCCGAGTATGTAATCCGGAAGTAGGAAGAATGAGAGGATAGTTTGCCAATTCTTCCAAAGAAATCGAATCTAAAGATGCAAGCGGATGCTGCTTATCCAGTATCACGCAGAGCGGAGAATGAAAGAGGTCAATCCCCTCAATCGAAGGGTCTAATGGAGAAGGACGATAAGTAATAGCAAAATCCATCTTATTGGTCTTAACGCTTTCCAATATTTCAGAGATAGAGGTGCTATACGAAACACGTATTTTGACTTGTGGAAACCGATGAGAAAACAAAGATAAGCCATGAACCAAAGTAGGACAAAGACTATAAGTGACGCCTATATGAAGATCGCAAAGATAAATTTGCTGCATATCGCGCAATTTTTGTATTCCTTCTTCTGCATGTCGTATTGTTTCCACGGCATTAGGGAAAAAGAGTTTACCGGCTTCGTTCAAATAAAGCCGATGCCCAATGCGGTCAAAAAGCTGCACGCCAAGTTCGCGTTCCATCTTTGCTATACTTTGAGACAACGTACTCTGCGTAATAAACAACTGTTTAGCCGCTTCGGTAAAGCTTAGCACTTCTGCCAGCTTTGCAAAATATTTGAGTTGGGTAAAGTCGATCATTAATCCTATTAATTATATCTATCAAAATTATTAATAAAACAAATATATATAATAATTTTGAAAGCCGTACCTTTGCCGCCGAAAAAATAAAAAATAGATGGAGAATATCAGGACAAGAAGTTTTCAAGAATTATTAAGGCGTTATATAGCATTTGTTTTCGTATTATTTATCATTGCATTCGGCACTTCATTGTCTATTCGAGCCAACTTAGGCTCATCCCCGATATCCTGCCCACCTTATGTATTAAGCCGCATTCCCTATACAAAATACTCCATGGGCTTCTATGTGTTTTGCATGCACATCTTCTTCGTCTTATCACAAATAGTCATGCTACGCAAAAACTTCAAGAAGATACAACTTCTACAATTGGCCGTTAGCTTGTTATTCGGAGTATATACAGATTTGACGATGTGGATTACAAGTTTTATACAGTTTGACGACAGTGTATTAGGATATTCATTACGCTGGTTACAACTTATAATAGGAGGTTCTATATTAGCTTACGGCATTGCACTCGAAGTACGTTGCGATGTACTGTTGTTGCCAGGCGAAGGTTTTCCTCTGACTATTTCGAAAGTAACACATATAGACTTCGGCAAAGTCAAAATATGTTCAGATACCGGTTTGGTATCAGTCGGCATTATCTTTTGCTTGGCTTTCTTTGGTCAATGGAGATGGGAGCTTATTGGTATCGGGACATTGTTTTCGACTTTCTTTGTTGGTTATATGGTACGCAAGTTTAGCCACTGCATTAATTGGCTCGATAAAATCGTTATACCAAATACAGAACCATCTGAACAACTAGAGCCTCATCTTAAAAAGACAAAAGAGCCTCTTGTAATAACCATCTCTCGCCAATACGGAAGTGGTGGACACGAAGTAGGAGAAAAATTAGCAAAAAGACTTGGCTGCAAATTATACGACAAGAAAATCATAGACGAAACAGCAAAAGAGCTTGGCCTTACTTATGAATTCGTAAGCGAAAAAGAACAGAATATTAGCACAGGGCAATTGCTCAAACTTATTTTAACCGACAAGAGTGTACCAAAGTCGATGTATTTATCTACCGAAGATGCCATATTCGTATCACAAAGTTCTACCATAAAACGAGTAGCCGAACAAGAAGATTGTATTATCATTGGACGTTGTGCCAATTGGATACTAAAAGATAGACCAAACTGTTTTAAGGTCTTCATTTATTCAGACATGGATTTTGCAAGTAAAAGAGTCGCAGAAGAACATCATATCTCCAAAGAAAAAGCCCAAATAATGATCAATCAAACAAATAAACAAAGGACAAACCATTATTGGGAATATACAGGAGAAAGATGGACAGATGCACGGCATTATGATCTTGTCATCAACACTTCTAAAATTGGAATAGAAGAGGCTGTAAGGCTTATTGATAATATGGCAAACAGTACTCCTATCTCACTTTAAGAACTTAAATACCTCTAAAGCAGCAACAAAAGGAACAGTGCTATTTCGTAACAATTAATGCACTAAAGACAACCAAGAGCCAAGCTCGTCCAAATCACGAGCAATAATAGTTGGCTTTCTGTCCGACTCTCGAACAATATCCATCGTTGTTTCTCCAGAGAGAACTAATATTCCAGGACTTCCTGCATTTAAAGCCGTCTTAACATCCGTATAAATACGATCCCCTACGACCGCGACTTCTTCCGGTTTTAAATTTAATTTTTCCATTATGCAATAAAGCATACGTGGATCTGGCTTACCTATTACAACATCAGGGTTTCGACCCGTTGCATATGCCAAGCAGCTAATCAAAGAGCCACAATCCACCAATACTGTGGGTTGGTCGGTTGGGCAAACTCTATCTGGATTTGTAGCAAAATATGGTGTACCTTGAGAGATCCACCATGCAGCACGGCAAAGTCGAGGATAGATCAGCGATTTATCAAAGCTTACCAATACAGCATCCGGAATATCTGTAGCATCTTCACGAGTAGAAACAAATCCCGCTTTTTCAAATTCATGAATCATACTGGGAGTACCCAATATAAATAATCTCTTAAAATCAGGATGATGCAGCTTAATGTAATCGATAGTAGCTTGCGCAGAAGTATACATTTCGTTCAACGTAGCAGGAACTCCCATCTCCAATAAATGATTAACATAATCTTCGGCGCTTTTAGTGGGATTATTAGTAAGAAAAGAATAACTGATATCCCATTTTTTCAGATTATTCAGAAAAGAAACTGTAAAGGGGAACAATGTATTACCATTATAAATTGTCCCATCCATATCGAGAGCTATATGACGTATTTTTGTTAATAAGGCATCACGCTCACTATCGGTCTGCACGACCATTTGCTTTTTGTCTATAACCATTATATCTATTATCCATCCGCCTTTTTGCGGTAGTAAAACTTATTCAGGCGGGAGAAAAAAAATGAATGATAGTCTCACACCTGACAAAAACTAATATACTATTATCAAATCAATTACTCTATATGATACTTTTTCAAAATTGTTAATAACAAAGGTTCTATCGTTTTAGCCCATCGATAATACCCTAGTGCCGAGGGATGAATACCATCTGTAGAAGTAACGTGGTCATCTCCCGTATAATTTTTAGGATTTATAAAATAAATATTTTTATCGTATTGCATAGCTTTCTTCACTATCTTCTCTGCCATATCCATCTTATCTTGCTCATAACGATCGGCACGCTTATCAAAATTGCGTTCTTCACGATAAATAGTCTGCATGAAAATAAGAGGAGTTGTAGGATGAGAAGCCCTAATAGTCTTAACAAACGAATCAAATCGTTCTTCTATCTCTTTTGCCGAAGGATTAGAAAAAGCATCGAAGATAAAAACGTCGGCATCAGCATCAGCCAATACACGAGCAAAAGATTGTTGCAATTTGGAGTTTCCACTAACGCCCAAATTCATTATATATAGACCAGTATCACGCTCTACCATCAATGGGTAACTCATTCCAGAGCGATTGGCCGAAGTACCATGAGTGAAACTAGAGCCGAAAATAATAATGCGATGGCGAAAAGGATTAGGCAAAGATTCAATATCCGCTTGTTCATCAATACCTATTTTAATGGAATCAATTACACTAAAAGCAGGTAAATACAACAAGCATTCTTTTTGAGACGTATCCATATTGCTAATCAACGGTAGCAAATTATCCTTCTCTAATTTTGCTTTCGAAGCAGCATAAAGCCACTCTTTATTTTTCTTAATATACAAATCATACCCATACTGATTGATACCTGTCATATTAGCGCCATTACCCATTGAATGGAAATAAGTATGAACAGATATACGACTACTATTAGTCTTAAAACACAAAGCCAATCCGGCAGCTTCAGTTACTAGAATATTCTGATTAGGTGTAAAATCTCTATATCGTGCAGTATCCACACGATGATACAATTGAGGAGTAGGTGTTATTTTTCCAATTAAATTAAGATCCTTGGCATCGATATAACGCATATTTGACGTTTGTGCCAACAACAAATCAGATAAACCGACAATAACACATAATAACACAGTTATTCGCTTCATATACAATAAAGGGATCAATTTTAGACAATAATAAGTTCGATTCCAATCTCTTCGATAGACTTAGCCATTACTTCCGGAATTCCCGAATCGGTAATAATCACATCGATCTTATCCAAACTACATACTCTACCAAATCCCCGACGCCCAAACTTAGAGGAATCGGCCAATATAATGGTACGCAAAGAAGAATCAATCATCCGTTTATTAAGCATAGCTTCTTCCATATTAGAATTAGTAATGCCATATTCCAAATCAATACCATCAACCCCAAGGAAAAGCTTAGAACATGTAATATCATTAAAAAAATAGTTCGTATATTCTCCTATTACAGAAAAAGAATTCTTTCGAAGCGTACCTCCTAATTGCACGACCTCAATATTAGGTGATTTATTCAACAATATCGATATTTTAGGAGACGTAGTCACTGCTGTCAACTTAAGTGAAGAAGGAATTTGTTCTGCAAAAGTATAAATGGTAGAGCCCGATCCAATAATAATAGAATCATTTTCTTCAATCAATTCACAGGCTCGAGCCGCAATTCTTTTCTTTTCTTCAATATGAATTTTTTCTTTCACCTCTACTTGCGTATCAATAGCAATCGGATTGATAGGACTTGCACTCCCATGAGTACGATATAAAAGTTTCTTCGCTTCAAGACTTTTCAAGTCATTTCGTATAGTAGCAGGTGTCACATCCAATTGCACAGCAATATCATTAACCTTCACAAAACCGAATTTCTTTAGCGAATCCAAAATAAACTTATGTCTTTCAGCTATACTCAACATTGTATTTTTATTATTAATTGTAATTTAACTTTGTCTTTTCCCCGTAACATTCCATACAAAAGTAGCAACAAGAGTAGAAAGGATAGCAGCACCAATCCAGCACCAAGAAATCGCTGTAAAGTCATAATGTGCTGTACCATTTATCATGTGTTTGTTCCCCTGTATCAACACACCACTAAGAATATCTTGAATACCGGCACCTACGTAGCTGGCAATTCCAATAACTCCCAGAGCAGCTCCAGATGCATTGCTTGGAGCAATATCAACAGCCATTAATCCACCAAGGAAACAAATCAAAACACCGATACCAGTTCCAAACATAACCATAGCAAGAGAATCAATCCACAAATTGTGTCCCGGAACCAACAAAAAGAGCATCAATGCAATAATATCAAGAACTCCCGCAATCAGCGCCGGTATATTACGGCCTCCTCCAAACATCTTATCAGAGATAAATCCAGAGCAACCTGTTCCTATTATACCAAAAATCGAATTAATAGACAATATCATACCAGCTTCTTTCAAGCTGTATCCCTTTTGGTTCTGCAGGAAAAAGATACCCCAACTATTAATAGCATACCGACAAAAATACATAAAAGCACTGGATATAGCAAGAACCCAGATGGCAGGATTTTTCAAAACGGCAATTTGTGCCCTTTTTATATCCGAAACTTCTTCCGAAGAAGCATTTTTCTGTACTTTAGGAGGATTAACAGAAGGGAATCCCTCGCTTTCAGGAGTATCATGAACAAATTTCCAAATAATCAACACTCCCAACATTCCAAGAAGACCGGAACACAGAAAGCCAAAACGCCACCCTAATGCTGCTACAATAAAAGTAGATAATATCCAAGTTAAACCCTCTCCCAAATTATGACTTATAATCCAAATGCCATAAAATGTTCCTCGCTCTTTTTCGTTATACCAACGAGATAACTCTACGACACAAGACGGTGCACCAATAGATTGAAACCAACCACTAACTCCCCACAATACAGCAAAGAAAACAAAAGAATGGACATATCCCAAAGACAAATTGACTGCTGCCGTAACAAAAAGTCCTGTCGATAAGAACTTGCGGATATTACAATGGTCAGCCAAAAAGCCATTTGCGAATTTACCGATAGCATATGTAAAAAATAAAGCAGACCCTATGATACCTAATTCTGTTTCAGAAAAAATACCCTCTTTGACAATAGGTCCTTTCATCACATTTAGACTCAAGCGGCATATATAAAACATAGTATAGCCAAAAGTAAACGCCAAAAACGTTTTCCACCTTAAACTTTTGAAGCGTTTTTCTGTTAAT
This sequence comes from Bacteroidales bacterium, assembly GCA_012517855.1. GTDB lineage: Bacteria > Bacteroidota > Bacteroidia > Bacteroidales > Bacteroidaceae > JAAYUD01. The sequence continues at coordinate 104,830 of JAAYUD010000011.1, read as the reverse complement.
AAAGAAGGGTCAACACCTACAGCCGGTGATGATGTTTTGTAAAAATTCAATAAATTTCTAAACATATTCTCTTTTTTTAATATGCTGATGGTCGGTAAAGATAATCATATCCATCGGCAATAAATTATTTTCTATTTTAATTTTTCGTAAATATATAATTCATGTATTTCGCTACTATAACCCTCTTCTTTATAAGGCTCCTTAGGCATTCCGTTTACAATTTGAAGCCCACGATTATTAAGAACGACCAAATCATCATTTACAGGATCAATAGATAATCCTTCTATTTCTCCAGTGCGTACAAAATCGTTCATTTCTCTAAAAAGATTTAACTTGCCCGCTATAGCACCTGCTGCATGACCTTCTTTTACGCCCGAATATGGCACATAACTAATGTCGGCACAATAGATACAATCAGGTATTTGAAAAGTCGAGTCACCGTCATCGGCACTGAACAACATCATATTATCAGCGATAAATAAGCCTTGACACCAATATGGAGTAGGACGACACTGCATTTTAGTATAATACGTTCCTGTTTCCAAGCTATAACAATAAACATAACGACTATCACTCCAATCGGACATCCACACCATCTTTCGTTTTTTATCAATAGCAATACCCGAAACTTCTGCCTGACCCGATGCTACATTCCACTGAACAACACGCTTAAATTGTAATGAATTGGCATCGAACACTGCAATCTGTATATTCTTAGCATGACCATCTTCAAACCACTCCACACCTGCATACAGTTCTCCATTCCAAACATCAATATCTCCTATATGATTGGCACTCAATTTAAATTCGATAAAAGGATTTTTATTAGCAGTAAGAAGAATCCCATTTTTATCATACTTATACAGCGCTTTACTATCCGAGACATAATAAGAGTGTTCATCAATAGCAATTCCCTGTCGACCGATTACCGGAATAATTCGCTTCAATCGATAATCGCTACCTAAATGTTGTGCATGAACCATTATGCCGACACACAACAAAAGCAATGCAACAAGTATGTTTCTCTTTAAATTCATTAGAATTTTTATTCTCCTTTTTTATAAAAGTTGTACATATTCGATATACCAAATAAATGATACACCGTCTATGTACAACTCACGACTGATATTGATTATAACTTTATAAACGTCTATTCATCAAGCTTCACAAGAATATCATCAAAGTAACAACGATTTTTGCTTTGACCTATATTCTTCAAGGCATCTCCCCAAGCTGAGCCACCGACAAAAATAATTTGAGTTTTCGCTGTTGCCCCTTTAATTTTAAATGAGAACTTAGCTCCAGGTTGTCCCCAAGCATCATAAGCTGCTCCATTTTCCTGATTTTTAGAATTAGGATAAACACTAATATTAAAAGTCGCAACGTTATAATCTTTATTATTGATTTTCATATTCTTTGTACTATGATCACTAATAAAACCATCACCGGCAATTGCGATATTGAGGACTCCATCATCTTTAGTACCACCTACTGAGATATAGCCAATAGACTTGAATGTTACAATTAAATCTTTTGTACCTTCAATACTAGAAAAAACAGGAGAAACTAAATCACCACCATAGTTTGTTTTGCCTACTTTCAAATAGCCACGACCTCCATACATAGAAGCTCCTAATGTTGTCCACCCATAATTTTTTTCAACAGTAGACCAATTAGTACTATTAACTTCAGGATAATTGTACAAAGAGTCGACAACACCTTCTTGCATCCAATCAAAGTGTTCATTTATAATGATGCCAACAGTAGATTGAGTTATTATTGTTTGAGAAGACAAAGAGGAGTAACTTCCTGTTCCAACAACTTTTAGCGTCACACAACGTGGATCGTTGGTATCATTAATTTGAGTCTTTATATAAACAGTATCTTTCCCTACTGAATCTATAGCAGCCCAATCACTTGCAGATAAGGACGCCTCCCACTTGACATTATTAGTAACAGGCACTTTCAATATCGTACCCCTGCCAAGCACGGTATACCCAGCAGCAGCATTAACAATAGTAACTCCAGGGACATCAGCTTTCTGATCTACACGAAACATAACCGGTTGTTCTTGACCATCAACCTTAAAAATCAAATTTCCTGTACGAGAAGTGAAATTAGGATTTTTATCTATCCATATATCAAATATCCCATCATCTTCACCTTCATCGGCAAATACATGAAGCCAATCAGCCGCCTTCTCTTGGGTAATTGTCCACGGTCTATTGGAACGAATAGTATAAGCCTTCATATTTGTTTGTAAAATACCACTTGCATCTGCAGTGACAGCTGTCATTTGATCCTCAATATAAAAATAAGGATCTTCATTATATTTATCACTCGAACAAGACGTCATCGACATGATAAACAAGGTAGACATGACGAGAGTCAATAGGTTCGAATTTCTTTTCTGAAATATATTGTTCATCTTATTCATTTTTTGAAATAGTTACTATTTACCCGCTTCAATGGCTTGTTTACTCCACCATACAGGAGTTTTCATATCATTATCACCTCCCATACGTGCTAACGCTGCTTTTGCATTATTAGAATTTGTTGCCATTGTAGTATTAGGATAAGCAAAACGAGTAGGCAAAATATTGTCATTATAAACAGTCCCCTTACCAATTGTCAGCGTCGGATATCCGGTACGGCGATATTCATGATAAGTCTCCATTCCAGTCATAAATAAGGCTAAATATTTTTGATTAGCTATAAGTTCTTCTTTATTATCATGTTTATCCCACGCTGCCAAATCGGAAGATAAGAATGTACTTATATTGTCATCTGTAATAGAACATGGTATTTTACTGTAAGCTCCCATAGCAGACCATTTCTGCATTGACGCTCTTATAGCAGCTTCATAATATACCTTTGCAGCCGATTCTCCTCCCGAAATATACCCCTTCAAAGCAGCTTCGGCCAAAATAAATTGCACTTCTGCATAATCTATAAACCATTCATCTGAATTATTCCTACAAAATACTTCATAATTCAAATAAGAAGCTCCTAAGTCTGCAGCACTCTGTTCGGAAACATTGCAACCGGCAATAGTGCCTTTCCAATAGGTAAATTTATTGGCTTTCTTTCCATAAATCGGCAAACGCGGATCTTCGTATACTTCATTTCCAGTAGCATCATTAATCACAGTCATTTTTATCAATTGTTCTGTCAGCTTATAGCCACTTGATGTGAATGCACTTTCCGTATATTGTTTTGGATCAAATTGACTATAATATGGAGAAATACCTGTATACTTTACCGTAGCATTATCAGTATTGGAAGTAAAAATAGGATAATTTGTAGGATTAGATACAATTTGCTGCATCTTTTGGACTACTGTATTTTTCCCGTCAACAATTGTCGAAGAACGTCCACTAATGCGACATAATAAACGAAGATATAAAGAATTATTAAACTTACGCCATTTTGCCATATCAAATTTATACATACCATCCAAAGATATTTTTTTAGGATTAACATAAGGGTTGGTAGCATATATTTCATTCGCTTTCTCCAATTCTGCGCACATTTGTTGATAAACACTCTCTTGAGAATCAAATATTGGTTTATTAATTCCTTTATCTATTTGAAAAGCCTCTGAATAAGGAATATCGCCATACATATCTGTCAGATTTTCTAAAAAAAGCACTTTCATAGTTAAAGCAACAGCCTGCATAGCTTCATTTTGCTGTGCAACAGCAAGATTATACATATGAACATCATTGGATGCATAGCGTGAATAAGTGTTCCATACAGCTTGCCAATTATTATCAGCTATAAAATAACGATGTTCTTGACGCGTCCCCCCCCCTGTAAAAGCTGTAAACTGAATAAGTTCATCATTCCAAAACCAAGAATAGTAACTAAAAAAATTAGCACCACCATAAAGCAATGGTTCATACATTGAAGTACATTCGAGGGAATTATCTCCAACAGTTATTTTGTTAGGGTTCGTGTTAGCCGACTCAAAATGATCGGTACATGCACTCAGTCCCATTATCAACAGTGCAACAATTAATATTTTATTATAGATTTTCATATTGTGCTAAAATGAAAGTTTAACATTAAAACCATACGAACGAGTCATTGGATATGCCATTGCCTCAATACCTCGGTGTATACTAGAACCATCGACCATACCGGTATCTGGATCATACTGCGGAAAACTGGTCAAGCAAAATAAATTTGTAGCAAAGAATCCTAAGCCTGCCGTTTGTAGCACTTTTGTTTTAGCGCACCAACTCTTCGGTATTTGATAATCAAAACGCAATTCTTTCAATTTTAGATAAGAAGTATTGAACGTATTTTCTTCTGCATTATTACGATTCCATACATAAGAATTGTAATATTCCTGAATACTAGGCGTTACAGTCGTATTCTTTGCATAAACAGCTTGTCCGTTCACGACTGTAGCTTGTACTCCGTCAACGACCAGACCGTCATAACGTCCTTTCAATGAATTTCTCAATTTCCCTTGATAAGATAATGAGAAATTCGTAACAGAATAACAATGACCTCCATATTGTCCTGTAAAGACAAGAGAGAGTGATACATTTTTATAAACAAGACGTGTACTCAAACCTGCACGCCATTCAGGGTTTACACGACCAATATGGCGAGTTGGATTAGTATCAAGAATTGGATAACCATTCGCATTAATCAATTTCATGCCCGAACAATCAACTTTATTTCCATTCTGATCCGTATAATAAGATCCCTCTGGAGCACGTTGGTATCCACGACCATAAATTTGATTCATCTCTTGCCCTAAATAAGAATATATAAAGACACGACTTCCAATGGTAGTACCCATATCCGTCTGAAAAGGTTGAGCAGGATCCCATCCTTTTTGTAAGTCAACTAATTTATTCCAGTTTTTAGACCAGTTCATATCTATATTCCATGTAAAGTTTCGATTCTTTATAGGAGTTACAGAAGCTGATATTTCAACACCCTTATTGACTATTTTACCGGCATTTATTTTATAACCGGTAGCTCCAGTTATCTGATCCATATCAATAGTAACAATCTGATCTGTTGTAGAAGAATGATATACTGTAAAATCGAATGAAAAACGATTTTTAAACAACTTTCCTTCCAAACCGGTTTCCCAACTTTGCACATTCTCGGGTTTGATGTCTGGATTTGGAATAGTTCCAGACATTGTATAACCACCAGAATATGGATCTGAAGGATTATAATAACGATCCAATGAATAAGGAGAAGTATCGTTACCAACATTTGCCCACGACAAACGATATTTTAGAAAATCGATCCAAGATGCTATTCTATCAAAACGAAAGACTTTATCAAGCAACACACTACCACAAACAGACGGATAGAAATAAGACCGATTGCTCTTACCCAAAGTACTCGACCAATCGTTACGACCGGTCAAATCCAAGAAATAAGTATCATCCCAGCTCAATGAGGCTAAACCATAAAAGCTATTTATAATTTTCTTACTCCTATAATTATCAACCCCTGGTTTGTCTCCTGAAGGTAAATTATAAATATTATATACACCTGGATTATCCAATTGTGACAATGTCACTTCATTCTGAAAATACTTAGACTGCATATTATTTCCACCAAAAGCAGCGGTAAATCCAAAACGTTTATCAAACCAATCATTATGAGTATACCTGAGCAAGAAATCAGAATTGAATTCATATGTTCTCATACTTTGTTCACGGTAGAATCCGGATACGGAACCCGAGGTATAAAAAGGTTTCTGCTGAGAACGCCACTCATCTGACATATCCATGGCCGTACGCAAGTTTAAATTCCAATCTTTAGCAAGCTGGATATTTAATTGTACATTACCATATACACGATTCTTATCCAATTTATTTATTTCCTCGTATGCCGTACGATATGGATTATAAGATTCATCTGCAGGATATACCAAACTTTTGCCATGTGTACCGTCTGCATTATTGTAATTCTCGGCATTGAAACGGCCGTTAAAATATTCGTTCTTCCAATCTTTTATACTATTGTTATTATAGCCCCATACCAATGAGTACATTGGGCTCTGTGCACTATATCCACTTACAGGCAGATTATCACTTCCTTTATGAATAAAGTTCACGCGAGAACTCAATTTCATGGATTTATTCAGTTCCGTATCGAAGGCTAATGAAATAGCATCGCTTTGATAACCGGTATTAGGTACAATCCAATTGTTACGAGTATCTGTAATAGATGCGCGAGCACTGGTTCCTTTACCGTTTCCTCCTGATACTGTCACCGAATTATTCCAGGTGATACCAGTCTGGAAAAGACCTTTATACCAATCATCCTTATATAACCAAGGTAATTTGGTGTATGTATTATTATCCCAATTCTTTGAAGCATATTGATAGCGAAGTTTTGAGGCATCAAACTTCTCACCAAAAGCATAGCGCGAAATATTTCTCTGAGTTGCTATACCATCCGGAGCTTCAGTTGCATCCAAAGGCCAAAAACAAAAAGGATTTAATCCCATATCAGAGCCTGCACCATATTCCTTTTGAAAACTAGGCCAATAGCTAGACTGTTCAATAGTTAAAGAAGAATTGACTGTTACACCAACCCCTTTGTCTTTACGACCGGATTTAGTAGTAATCACAATCGCTCCGTTACCTGCCAACGAACCATATAAAGCTGTCGCCGCAGCACCTTTCAGAACAGTAACCGATTCTACATCTTCAGGATTAACATCACCAGCTCCGTTACCAAAATCAACAGGTCCATCACTATTGGCATAATTACTACCACTACCAACAGAAGTGGTTCCTGACGTTATTGGGACGCCATCAACCACAAAGAGAGCACCGTTATTTCCATAATTCAAAGACTGATCACCACGAAGTGTCACACGCATTGAACTCATAGGACCCGTAGAAGCATTATCAAATGTCAAGCCGGCAACTTTACCTGCCATTGCATTCATCCAATTTCCGGAAACCGTATTCGTTAAAGCGGTATTATCGACCTTTGCTACCGAATAGCCTAAAGACTTTTCTTTACGGGAGATACCCAGTGCCGTCACAACAACACCTTGCAAAGCTGTTGTCGATTCAACCATTGTCACCTTTAGTATACGACGTCCATTAAGCGGTATTTCTTGTGTATCATAACCAACAGATCTAAAGATTAGAATAGGATTGGCACCTGTTACACGAAGAGTAAATTTACCATCTAAATCAGTTATTACGCCCTTTGCCATGCCTTTTTGCAACACATTGACGCCAATCATTCCAGTAGTACCGTCTTGTTCAAAGACCGTACCTGTGACAGTAACTGTCTGTGCCGTCAACGATGTGATAGAAAGCAGAAGAGCTATCACAAAAGCCAAACACTTTGTATTCTGTTTTAAATTCATCGCATTATTGTTATTAAAGTTAACTATTTCATACTATAATTGAAAGCTTTTGGACGGGTCATCGTCTCGGAATAAGTGTTTCCAAATCTATCGGTAACCTTTATTACTAAAGAAGAAGTAGCACTCGAAGCTTTGACTTTAAAAAGATGTGCAGTCGGTTCGCTTGGGAAACTTACAGCACTTGCTCCCCCCGTCTTGATGCGTGCGGCATCGTAAGATATAATATGCAACGGGTCGTATGTACAAACTCGCGTAACTGGCAACGATGTGCCATTTTCAGAAACTTCAACTTTCCATTGAAGATCATAGTTCCATACATTAATCAAAACCTCATTGGCTGTACTAGGCGTAGCATATTCATGAGCGTATGCCGCCATATCAGACACATAATTAGGAGCGTACACACTAGGATCAATATAAGTTGTATTCAAATCGTATGCTCTGAATTGATAATCTTTTGTATATCCATAACTCTTATAATACCAAGCTAAATTATCTCCGCTAAAATTGTAAACGCCATAACCACCAGGAGTTCCATCACAACAGATATGGTTTTTCACCAATTTGTTTGTCCACCACCAAGTAGCACAAACGGCTGCTGTATTATGCTCCATCAGATTGCTTTCTTTAGAAACATTATAATTGACATGAGTATGCCCCGTCAGAACTTGCACATTAGAGAAGCCACTAAAATAGCTAACAAAATTAGCACCACCTGTCATATCATACGTATCAACTTGACTTTGCCCCGAAAGAGAAGGCCGCTCATACAAAGGAGCATGCATGCCAACAACAACAGGAGTATTTTTGTCAGAAATAAGAGCTAAATCTTTCTTCAGCCATTCAATTTCTTCATTAATAAGCACTTTATTGTAATTGCGTTCACCTATAGTACCTTGATTAGCGCCTGTATTCAAATATTGTATATTGTCCAAAACAATGTAATGAACCTTACCTATATTAAACGAATAATAAACAGGACCGCACACACGACGCCAAGCAGCCTCGGCCAGCCAATCATCAGGACAATAAGGATCATTGTCATGATTGCCCATACAATGGAAAGTGGTAGCATTCAATCCCTGCATTTCTACATACGAATCAGGAAGAGCATAGCTATTAGCATACCAATAAGCATCCCAACTTTCATCTCCCATACTCATTACATATACACGATAACCAGCAGTCGATAAATCTGATATGGTACTATTTACGTCTTTAACAAAAGCCCTAAATTGCGAAACATCATCATTACGATTGGCCAAATGGAAATCGGTCAAAGCTAAAACAGCATGTTTCTGATTATCAACTTTCCTTAAAGAGAAATCTGCTTGTTCTACAGTTGTTGGAGAAGCACTATTCACCCGAGCATAGAACAACGGTGCATTTCCATCATTAGTCACTTCATAACCACTAGGAATCGAAATAAATACATATCCGTATTTTTTCTTTGAAGGAAGATAATAAATGCCATTTGCATCCGTTTGCGTCACTTCTATGCCATCCGAGACTTCAACCCCTTTTATACCTTCCCCATTACAATAGACAACCCCCTTAACAGTCATTCCGTCTTTGTCTGGAATGGAAAGATTAACAGTAATCTGAATAGCGACTTTTGAAAGGCTTACTTTAACATTACCACGGGTCAAGTAAAAATAATAAGTTCCGGTAGAAAAGTCGGAAGGCAAAGTAAACGACCAAGAAGAGTCTGTAACAGAGCTTACCGTAGTAGCGTATTCGACTCCATCGGTAGATTTGAACATCAGCTTGTCACCTACGGCAACACCCTTCCCAGATAAAGTAACGACAGTTCCGCTTTCCACCGAAAGCGGATTAGGAATCGACACACCTGTAATGCCAAGCGTCTCAATCTTGGCGGTATTATCATCATCTTTGCAACTTGCACAAGATAACCCAAAGCCAAGACACAACACAATAACCAAAAACTGCCGCAGAACTTTTCTCGACGGAGCATAGAGGTTATCATTTCTCAAAAAGGAATTTCTCATTTCCATATAATAAGATTTTGAAACAAAATATTAGATTTTAAAGCACAGTCTTTAATTTTTTTGCAATTATAAGACAAATATAACGAAACGCCAAGTAAAAAAAGAAATATTTTTCATTTCGTGATGTTTTTTTTCATAAATAGCAGATTTAATTAACATGTTATCGTTTTGAAACCGTTTTGAAACAAAATAAAAAAGTAAAAGTCACAGCCGATTATATAGACTAGATTCACTTTATAAATCACTTAAGACCAGCCACTTTTGCCAAAGACATTATCCCTTCATTTTTAATGTATACACATATTACATTCTTTTCTTAATAGCAACCTTCTATATCTTAATATGATATCATACACATAAGACATTTGAACTTGTAGTATATCCTAAAATTGTCGTATGTTAGTTTTTTCGGTGACGTCCTTATGTTTTTCGCATGACGTACATACGACAACAAAAGAACATACATACGTGAATGGGGCGAAGTATGGATTATCTGCGAGACAAGCGAAACTGTTTTGTGTTGTCCTATTTTACCAAAAGTGCCGAACATGCCGAACTATATATAGGGAGTTCTGAATTTTTTTTATTCGACATTTTATACCAATATCAAAAAGATATATAGAACAAGTAAATATACTATACAAAAAAATTAAAAATAAAAAAAATATAAAGGAGTGGAAAGTAGTTCGGCATGTTCGGCAGGGGTATGTCGATTTTCGAAGTCATAATATATTGTAGCTGCGATTTTCGGGAAAAGGAGTTTTTTTGTACTTTTTTGAAATTTGCCGTTTCCTCTCTAAAAAATACTGCTTTACTCTTTTTCCAAATGGCTCATCAAACTGTTGATTCGAAATCTATTTGATACGGATATATTAAATTTGTATGAATGATGATATTGCATAAAAAGCTAAAAAGGGACAGATTTACGTCTTTTCTGGAATTTGCCTAAAAAAACTCCCTCAAAATAAAACATCTCTATTTTGTAACTTTTATTCACAATAAAAAAAATAAGGCGAATAAAACAATTTATTAGAACCAAAATAGCATTCTACAGGGACATACCACTTACGTTAGGATAAGAAAAGTATCTTATAAATACAAACTCAAGGCATTGCATTTATAATAATAAGGAGAAAGAATTATATTGAGAAATAGTTAAAAACAAAGCCACTCTTTCTATTTATCAAAGACAAAAGTAAATTCATTCTCTTTGTCAGTTCTGGTAGACAAATGCCTGGTAGAAGGTGAACAATCAAACAGTGGCGAAAAGGTTTTCACTTTCACTGTCTTTCCATCAGGAAAAAATTCTAATACACGGAGCCATCCATCTCCTCCATTACCATTCCGATGCCCTCCTCCTTCCGATTGCGCATCAAAGAGCATTTGATATACATTTTGACCCGAAATATTTTTATCTTGCCTGAATCCTTTTCCCATGATATGACCACAAAGCACTAGCTCTATATTATTAGGCCTCACCAGCTTTTCCCAAATATCCTTGCCCGAATTTCCATCTTCCAAACCGACTCCGGCTCTTCTAAAAATATTATCAGAAACATAAGAAGGAGAAATCATACCTTGTTTGCCGGTTACATATTCATTGTTCGCTCTAATATAAGAATGAGTAAGAAGCACTATCCGATCATCCTTGTATTCGGGCAACTTTACCACATTGTTAGCCCATCTCATTACAGTATCTCTAGGGGCATACTCCAGCGAAAGAAAAAGATAATTTTTCTGATCGGGCATCTTCATTTCAAAAGCAGCATTTTCCATTGTCATATAGCCTTCACAATCCGGTGCAGTCTGGCGCAAATATCTCTGATTAAGCACATTGCGATTAGAAGTTATATAATGGCGATATTGCGAGAACGCCTTTTTACCGTCCAAGGTATAAGAATAATCGTGATTACCGGTAGCAAGAATATAGGGAACTTTCCCGTTCAACCGATCAAAAGCACGCGCTACAAACTTCCATTGATCATTTGACGGAACATTACCGTCGTTATTATTCACGATCCAATCGTTATACTCCACCAAGTCACCGGGGCACATCACCAACTTAATATGTAACGAATCTATGTGACTTTCTATCCAAGCCAACATCAAGTCCAAAATAGGTTGATTACGGGTATATTTTGAATAATTCTGAATATCGGGTATGAAAACTAATGTCCAAGAATCGGGATTATCCAATTTGATACGCTTATCACCAGACTTCCCCCAACAGAAAGGAACCGATACAAACAATATAAGCAGAAATAGCGAAAGAACTTTTCTATTCATAACAGCGTTTTTTATTAGTTCACAAATTTCGAAATAAAACTTCATATAATGAATAGCATATTCTTATTTTTTCTCATGGTTTTAATATTATTTATTCTTTAAGCTGAAAAGTACATTGTATTTCTCACTTATCAGAGACGAATCGCAGTCCTCCAACAAGCCAAAAGAAAAGAAATGAAAGAATATAAAAACAAAAATATTTATTTTGTGCCATATTATTTGTTTTTTATGTTTTTTATTTATTTCTTTGTGCCTAATAAACCATTAAATGAAAATTGAAAAACTAATGAACGAATACGATGTCATTATTATAGGAGGCGGAGCTACCGGAGCCGGTACACTACGCGACTGTTCATTACGTGGACTGAAAGCAGCATTAATAGAGCGCTCGGATATTGCAACCGGAGCTACAGGAAGAAACCACGGTTTACTCCACAGTGGAGCACGCTATGCTGTAACCGATCAAGAGTCGGCACAAGAATGCATTAGTGAGAATCAGATTCTCAGACACATAGCCAGACATTGTGTAGACGAGACCGATGGTTTTTTCATCAGTCTACCTGATGATGATTTAGCTTTTCAAAACAAATTTGTAGCATCTTGCCAAATGGCCGGTATTCGCGCCGATGTTCTCGATCCGAAAGAAGCCCTATCACTAGAGCCATCGATGAATCCTTCGGCAATAGGTGCTGTAAGAGTTCCCGACGGTTCTATCGACCCTTTCAGACTTACAGCTTCGAATATTCAAGATGCAAAAGCTCACGGAGCTACCGTATTGACATATCACCTCGTTACTGAACTTTTACACCGGCAAGGAACAATTACCGGAGTAAGGGCCACCGATATGAGAACCGGAGAACAAACCGAACTTCATGCTCCGATTGTCGTAAACGCCTGTGGCATTTGGGGAGCACACCTAGCTCAAATGGCGGGAGTCAAGATTTCTATGTTTCCTGCCAAAGGCGCCTTACTCATCTATGGGCACCGTGTCAACAAAATAGTATTGAACCGTTGTCGCAAACCTTCGGACGCCGATATACTCGTACCGGGCGACACGATCTGCTTGATAGGAACAACTTCGACAAAAGTCCCTTACGATGAGATAGACAATATGTATGTGTTGCCCGAAGAAGTAGAGATCTTGCGCAAAGGAGCCCAAGAGCTCTCACCTATTTTAGAGAAGACTCGAATACTGAGATGCTATGCTGGTGTCAGACCATTAGTCGCTTCTGACGACGATCCATCAGGACGCAGTGTGAGTCGGGGTATCGTACTTTTCGATCACGAGAAGCGCGACGGGCTAAAAGGCTTTATCACTATTACCGGTGGCAAATTGATGACTTATCGGCTAATGGCAGAAAAAGCAACCGACCTGGTATGCGAAAAACTCGATGTGAATAAAAAATGTGAAACAGCACACATCAAATTACCCGGATCGCGTGAAGAGAAAGAAACGACACTTAAGAAACTGTATTCAATGCCGATTTCTATTCAAGAATCGATGGTGTACCGACATGGCGATATGGCAGAAAAGATGTCAAAGAACAATACGATCAATAACAGTCTGGTATGCGAATGCGAAGAAGTATCTTATGGAGAAGTCAGTTACGCCATAGACCACATGGACGTACACAATCTGATCGATCTTAGACGCCGCACTCGTGTAGGAATGGGAACATGCCAAGGAGAGTTTTGTGCATGTCGGGCTATCGGCATATTGGCCAAACAAAAACAAATCTGTCCAACTCGGGAGAAAGAAGAACTCATTGCTTTTCTGAATGAACGGTGGAAAGGTGTGAAACCTATTGCATGGGGCGACAGTCTACGCGAAAGCCAATATGCCTCATGGGTATACGAAAGTGTTTGTGGACTTGGTGATGAAAATAAAAAATAAAGAACAATGATTTTTGATACAGTAATAATAGGAGGAGGATCTTCCGGATTGACTTGCGGCATACGACTGCAAGAAGCGGGAAAAAAATGTGTTATTATTTCTTCGGGACAAAGCGCACTTCATTTTTCATCGGGCTCATTCGATTTATTAAATGCACTGCCCGATGGTACAAAAGTGACAAATCCTATTGATGCGCTAAAGGAACTAAAAGCGCAGAATCCAAAACATCCGTATACAAAGATAGGAGAAGAAAAGTTTGCCCATCTTGCACAAGAAGCGCAAAGGTTACTTGCCGATGCCAAGATTCAGACAGTAGGTTCTTACCATGCAAATCACTATCGCCTGACTCCTTTTGCCATAACCAAACCAACTTGGCTCACAATGGCCGATTATGTATATGCCGAGCAGCCCGACACTTTCTCATGGAAAAATATATCGATCATCAACTTCACCGCTTATCTCGACTTCCATCCCAATTTCTTTGCCGACAAGTTTAGACGGATGGGCATGAGCGTTCGCGAGATAGAAATCGACTTGGCCACTATCGCAAACAATAAAAACAACTTGAGCGAGATGCGTTCAACGAATATAGCTCGATTGTTTGACAACGGGAAAACGTTTGCCAACTTTGCCAATATTCTGAAATCGAAAATAGAAAAGAGCGACGCTGTTTTACTTCCGGCCTGCTTAGGACTTGAGCACGCGGACATCGTGGATACGCTTTCCAATATTTTGGGTGTGACAGTAAAATTGCTACCAACCTTTCCACCATCCGTATCGGGTATTCGCTCCCAATACTTACTAAAACAACGCTTCATGGAGTTGGGAGGTACTTATATGCTTGGAGACACGGTCAACAAAGTCGAATTCGAGGGCAACCAAGTGACGAAGATATATACAGTTAATCATAACGATATTCCACTGCGTGGCGAACAATATGTTTTATGTTCGGGAAGTTTTTTCAGCCAAGGACTAGTAGCACTTCCTAACGATATAATCGACCCCATCTGCGGTTTAGACATCGATTACATTTCGGATCGCAAGCAATGGTTTGCCGATGATACATTCGATAAGCAAAATTACGAATCGTTCGGCATAAAGACCAATGAACATTTTTTAGCAATAAAAGACCAGAAAACAATCGACAACTTACACGTTTGCGGAGCTTCTCTTGGAGGTTTCAACGCTTTGAAGGACGGTTGTGGAGGCGGTGCATCACTATTGACTGCACTTTATGCAGCCGAAGAGATTTTAGGTAACAAGAAGTAATATATACAAAGACAATGGAATCAATAAATAAAAGCGACAATAATTTTGAACAATGCCTGAAGTGTACCATTTGTACCGTTTATTGTCCGGTATTGGCTGTAAATCCACAGTTCCCTGGTCCCAAACATGGCGGTCCCGATCAAGAACGCCTGCGTCTCAAGATGCCTTCTTTTTACGATGAAGCCAACAAATATTGCATGAATTGCAAACGATGCGAAGTAGCGTGTCCATCTAACGTACGCATCGGCGATATTATTCAAAAGGCGAAGCTCAAATATAGCCGTCACAGACCATCGGTACGAGATTTCTTCTTGTCGCACACCGACTTGGTCGGAACGTTATCATCACCATTCGCACCACTGGTCAATAAAGCTCTAGGCTGGAATGTGACCAAACAAATACTCGACGGAGTTCTCAAAGTGGACCGTCATCGTACCTTCCCGAAATATTCGCACGAAAAATTCACCTCTTGGATGAAGAAGCATGCAGACGAACAGAAACAATACCCACATCAGTTATGCTATTTTCATGGATGCTATGTCAACTACAACTTCCCCGATCTAGGAAAAGACCTAGTCCGAATAATGAATGCGTTCGGTTATGGTGTAGAGCTTCTGGAAGAAGAGAAATGTTGTGGAGTAGCATTAATATCCAACGGTTTCGTAGGCCAAGCCCGCAAGCAGGCAGAAACTAATTTAAAATCGATCCGCAAAGCCGTTTCGCAGGAGAAAGCGGTAATTCTTACCTCCTCGACATGTGCAATGACTTTGCGCGACGAATATCCGCACGTCTTAAATCTGGACAACAAGGATGTACGCGATCACATTGAGATAGCCACTCGTTTCATTTATCGCATGATTCACGAAACAAAAGCATTCGACGTCTCAAAACTAAAATTCCGCAATCGTCCTTTAAAGATAGCCTATCATACCCCTTGCCATTTGGAAAAACTTGGTTGGGAGTACTACTCACTCGAACTATTACGACTCATCCCTAACATTAACCTTACGGTTTTGAAGCCCAACTGTTGCGGCATTGGCGGAACATACGGATTCAAAAAAGAGAACTATGAAAACGCACAAAAGATAGGAGCTCCCCTGTTTAAAGAGATAGAAGAAGGAGATTTTGATTTTATCGTTTCAGATTGCGAAACCTGCAAATGGCAAATAGAAATGTCCACTTCTAAGAAATGTATACATCCTATCAGCGTCTTTGCACAAGCGTTGGATTAGTATGAAAGAGAGTCACCGACTTACTATTTTCAATTTAAGCAGGTTCTCTTATCATCATTCTTTAATGAGGTGCATAAAAACGCAAACACTTGTCAAGATTATCTTGCAAGTACGTAATATTATGATGTCCTGCAAATACGTGATTTTGCACATCTACTCCTCTATTTTTCAGTATCTTATCGAGGGCGGCACAACCTTTATAAAAGCCGCCCTCATCTTTATCACCAGCATCCAGATAGAAATGCATATCGGGCATAATATCATTTGTTGCAGCAATATGCCACGGATCATATTCCAACCACATTTCTTCAGAACGGAAATAAGGTTCATCCTCTTCTTCCAATGTAAGCTCCAACGCCGGCATGTGCCCACCTACCCTAGTGAATAAAGACTGATGACGAAGGGCAAAATGCAACGCTTCATATCCACCGGCCGATGCTCCTCCTACATATCGATAACATCTATCTGCAAATGTTTTAAAGCGACTATCTACAAAAGGTATTATTTCATCAATGAAATAATCTTCGTAGCGACCAAGATTGATAACCAACCCATTCGAAGAAACAACCTCCGTGCAAGTATCGGCAGAATTCAATCCGCGGCTATTTTCCATATTAGGACAAACAATGATCAAGGGCATCATCTCGCCATTGTCGATTAATCGGTCGGCCATTTCTTTCACTCCTACATCATAAATAAATTTTTCATCCCCGCTCCGTCCGTGTAACAAATAGAGCACAGGCAGCCTCTCAGCCTCTTCATATCCTACAGGCAAATACACACAAAGATTCATATCTTTACCCAGTGCATTGCTATACATGTTTGTATCTATTATTTGCGACCCACTGTTTATCATTTCGTTTTATTATTAGACGAAACCATTTCACCTTTTTCATCGCACGACAAATAGCGATGCAGACATTTGGCTATGTCGGCAATGATTTCATAATTGGTACTGCGACTTTCTTTCGACTTCATAATATAAATGGCATATAAAGCGGCAGTATTGTCGGGCAACACCATTATGCCAACATCATTTATCACAAACAATTTAGTCCTCGGATCAAACCCCGAACCGGTTTTATGAGCCACAGATACCGTTTGAGGGATTTTATCTTTTACCGATCCAGTAGATGTTTCACACATCGTTTTCCACAGAAAATCATAGCTATCTTTCTTCAATAATCTCTGTTCGTACAACAATCTCAAAAGTTGTATACTCTCCATCGGCGTAGCCCAATTGTCGTATTGAGAATTAAAATTTGCATGTTGCTCCGCTTCATTTCTAGCAATCGTTATCTGTTCAATGCCAATAGAGCGCAAATACTCATTTACCGCCAACGGACCGCCAATATGCCGCAACAAAATATCGCAACCATTATTATCACTCTCGGCAATCGTATATCGAATAATATCCGATAAGGCAACATTAATATTACCATGAATGTATTTTTCGCGCATAGGGCTCCATGTTTCGGGCAGCAAATCGGAATCTTTTATATAAATAGAATCGGATAAACTCAGTTCACCTACATCTACCTTACTTAGCAGTTTAAGCACTATCGGTAGCTTAAAGACGCTTTGCATCGGAAAGCGCTTATATCCGTTGATACAAAAAGAATTTCCGTTTTTGCAATCGTATATGGCAACTCCAATTACGGCCTTCCGATCTCTTACGATGCGACGAATATCATTTTGCATCGCAACATACCTACGCGCAGGTACCTTTGTCTGTGCAGGCACCATGCATTGTTGAGCCGAAGCACAACTCAATTGTAGGCAGACAGCCACAAAGATGACGATTTTTTTCATTTCTACAGCCTTTATTAATTAGTGTTGAGCTCCCAAAGTTAGTAAATAATCAAGCGCGGTCATCAACCGCCAAATTAGAAGTATAGAAATTTTCTAAACGCTTTATCTCTGTATCGAATAGTGCTGCCGTCTTCTTAGGGGTTTTCTTAAAGAAAGAGAGTTCTATTCGTACTGTCTTTTTCTGCACAATCTTCTTCCACGAGCCCACAATTTCGCCATTTAGCATGATCGTAGGAGAGAACAATCCGTTTCGAGTCATGACTTTTCCATAATAAGCATCTTCAATAATCTCGGAACGGTCTTTATAGCTAACCACATATTCGTCGAACGGGGGAAGTAACAATGCCGATACCTTATCAGCAGGAGGCATTTCAATATCGTTCTTCATCCAGAATTCGCGTCCATTGACTGCTTCACAAATAAAATCGGTCTTAATCATCTCTACGCCCTTTCGGCATTCGGTCATCGATAGTCCCGACCACCATGCGAAGTCAGATACGGTAGCTGGCCCGTGACTCACAAAGAACTTTCGCGCCAAACGTTCCAACGCTTCTTCCCTATCAATCGTCGGCATGCAAGGCACCCATTCTTCAAGCAAGGTAAACGTCTGTTTATTCCTTTTCACCCCTCCATTAACCAAAACTCCTTCAACCTCGGCATAAGAGATAGCCAACCTCAGATGATCGGGATCCAATATCATCTTTTCATTTTGCAAAGCGCTCCCTATTTCTTCTTTCGTCAGATGTTTACCTCCCGTCAATACCTTTTCCAGAAAGGGGATGGTGCGGTATATATCCGATTCGCCTATACCGTGTATCTTGGCATAAGAAAGATAAATGGGTTTGAGACGCGCAGCTGACAAATCGAGCATCCAACGGATATCTTTCGCCGATACGAAATGCCACGTTGGGCGCAATATATGAGTACGTATAATTTTTCCGGCATTCAACGCCTCATCAATATCTTTTGCAACTTTGTTTTCGAGGCGTGCCCCAATTGCCCATTTTGCCATATCAAGGGTTTGAGATTGCATGGCTCCCAGCCAAGAAACAATTTCGTGAGGTTCTTTCAACTGATGACTGCCAAGCAGCTGATTGTACAAACGAAGTTGAAGTAGTTCTGATGTATTCATTTATAGATTAGTAACATTATATATCAAATCATAAAACACGACGGCCCTATCGTAAAGCCACAAAAATACAGAAATATTCTATTCGACAGACAAATTCAATAAAATATTTAGGACCTTACCAGCATAGGCCCTCTCAATCAAGGACCTGTATAAAGACCATACTCACGCAATACAGATTCTACCAAAAAGAGTCTTCAGAAGTTATAAACATTCCAAATACATTATTCAAAAAAAATATATTACTTTTGCTATAACAAAGATTTTCCTTTCTGCGAGGTTTATATCTCCGAAAGATAAAATCAAGACATATAGGGCAAAGAGATATTGCCCTGTCAACACCCTATTATTTCATAAATGATCAGCGATATGATGGCAATAAAAAAGAAGGCAGTATTTAATTGGAGCGGAGGCAAAGACTCTGCATTTGCATTATACAAAACTCTTCAATCGGAAGAGTTTGAGATTGTGGCATTGCTTACTACCATAACACAAACAACAATGTGCTCGTCCATACACGGAATTCCGCTAGAGATACTCAAAGAACAAGCCAAGAGCATTGGCATCCCTCTCTACACCATAGAATTGCCTTCTAACGATATGACCGGCTATGAAGATAACATGAGAACAGCAGTCGTTCATTTCAAAGCAGAAGGAGTTACACACTTTATCTTTGGCGATATTTTCTTGTACGATATAAAGAAGTATAGAGAATCAAAGCTAAGCCCATACGGCATTGAAGTGGTAGAGCCTTTATGGAATAAGACTTCAAAAGAAGTGGTCGAAGAATTCTTGGAATCGGGAATACGATCCAAAGTAATCGTAACATTAGCGAGTAAATTGGACAAGACTTATATCGGCAAAGAACTCAACCGCAATTATTTTTCCTCCCTGCCACAGGATGTCGATTTATGTGGCGAAGAAGGCGAGTATCATACACTAGCGTATGCAGGCCCATTATTCAAAAAAGAGATTTCTTACAAGCTGGGAGCACCACGCTTTGTTTCGTATGATATTGCGATGGACGATGGCACGACAAAAAACTATGGTTATTGGATAACAGCTATCAATATCGCTTAATTTCGGAGTAAAAAGCGCCCAACGAAACATTCCATTTCTTTATCAACAGCACCTATTTAAAGGGGGATAATCAACGTATACCAGCCTATTAGCCTTCATATTAACTATAGACTTACAAAACAACGTTTTGGATTCTATAGGAAGAACATCTATCGATTTTATTAGCCCAGGGAACTTTTTCACAAACCAACAACATTAAAGTCACAGAGAAACAATAAGGGCACTCGAATTGCCAGGCATAGAAAGTCGTATAATAGCAATCAAGACCCCATCGTTATATAATATCCACCCATGTTAAGTAACGTATTTATAACTATGGAATGTATAAATCATTCCATTCCGTTCAAAATAAAACCATTATTATAGACAATAAACCGAATTAAAACGGTAACTTTGGAAATAAGTAAAAATTGATTTTACAGGTTTATATTCCCTGGCATTATACGAGCCAACTATTTTATATTATTCATTCATCCTCCCCCCCCCCTCTTCATAAGAATAATATCAACGAGATATAACTATATCCATATCATAAAGAATAAATAATAACAATAACAATACAAAAAAAAGAAAAATCATGAAACAGAAAGAAAGAAAAGAAGTAAAGAAAAAACCTCAAACAGGTAAAGTAAAAATCAAGAGTGAATATCAGAAGGAAAAAGAGAGAAAAGGAGAAGCGATATTTGGAACGAATACAAAGACATAATGATAAACATAAAAAGAGAAGGCATTATTCTTCAGACAACGGATCTTGAATTCGAAAATGAAAGTGTAATGAATCCGGCCGTCATCACTGTCGGAGATGATATACACATGTTTTATAGAGCAGTTCAAGAGGGGAATCATTCAACTATCGGTTATTGCAAAATGAAAAGTCCGTTAGAAGTTGTCTATCGTGAAAAAGAGCCCATATTGTCTCCTCTAGTTGAGTGCGAAAGCCATGGAGTGGAAGATCCTCGGATAGTCAAAATAGAAGATACATACTATATGACATATACCGCATACGATGGACACAATGCAATAGGATCGTTGGCTGTATCTAAAGATCTAAAACATTTTACGAGGATTGGAATAATTGCTTCCCAAATTACGTATTCTCAATTTACTAAATTATTAAAGAAAGACGATAGCCCACACACAGAGAAATATTTTCGTGCATATAATCAGCGACAGACTAAGACGCAAGAAGGAAACCCTCTTTACTTGGCAGACAAGGATTTGGTATTATTTCCTCGCAAAATTAATGGGAAATTCTTTTTCATGCACCGGATAAGACCAGACATCCAATCGATACTAATCGATCATTTTGAAGATCTTACTCCGGCATTCTGGGAAAAGTATTACTCGAATTTCACTGATCATATTTTTTTCAAACATCGATATGACCATGAATCAAGTTATATTGGAGCTGGATGTCCACCCATTGAAATTGATGAAGGATGGCTAATGATCTACCACAGCGTTTGTGACACTTCTGATGGATATGTATATTCGGCAAGTGCCGCATTACTCGACAAAGACGATCCTACCATTGAAATGGCACGTTTGCCTTATCCGCTCATCACGCCGGAGATGGATTATGAAAATCTGGGAATAGTGGACAAGGTTTGTTTTCCTACCGGTGCAATTATATGGGATGACAGATTGTATATCTATTACGGAGCAGCAGATAAATGTATTGCTTGTGCTTCTGTTTCAATGAGTGAACTAATTGGCGAACTATTAAATTATAAAAAATGAAGAAAATAATATGTATTACTACTTATCCACCACGTGTATGCGGAATCGCCACCTTTTCGTATGATCTGATACAAACTATTCACAAAAAGTTTGAACAAAATTTTGTTATAAAAATATGTGCTGTAGAATCTACAATAGAAAAACATACTTATGACGATACGGTGGAGTATACACTGAATTCTTCCGACAAAGAAGACTTCGCCGTAGTTGCAAAAAAGATAAATCAAGACGACGAGGTCAATTTAGTCTGCATCGAACATGAATTCGGACTTTACAATGAGAATAAAGAATCATTCCTCCAGCTTGTTCAAACAATAAAAAAGCCTATCGTCATCGTATTTCACACAGTATTGCCGCATCCCACTAAAGAATCACGAGAATATTTACAAGAAATTATAGCCGCTTGTCAATCGGTCGTTGTAATGACGCATACTTCATCCATGATTCTGCGAGAAGAATATCAAACAGACGCTGACAAAATAACCATTATTCCACACGGCACCCATTTAGTATCTCAAGTAGACAAAAAGTCATTGAAAAGAAAGTATGGATTTTCCGAAAGGAAGATTCTTTCAACCTTTGGTTTATTAAGCCCGGGCAAGAGCATTGAGACCACACTCGAGGCTTTACCCGCTATTATCGAAAAGAACCCATCTGTTTTGTTTCTCATCATAGGCGAGACACATCCTACTATTGTAAGAAATAATGGCGAAACATATCGTGAAAGTTTAAAAGCGAAAATAGAAGAACTACACCTAACTGACAATGTTCAATTCGTAAATAGTTTCTTAAAGATTCCTGTACTGCTAGAATATCTTCAGATGACAGATGTTTATCTTTTCACCTCTTCCGATCCCAACCAGGTGGTTAGTGGCACATTTGTCTATGCGCTCAGTTGTGGCTGCCCTATCGTAGCAACCCCGATTCCTCACGCATTAGAACTTCTTCATGATGGCACAGGTGTCCTTTTCGACTTTCACAATTCCTCACAACTGGCAAAGGCAACAAATAAACTGCTGAAAGATGAAAAATTACGGGCGGAAATGGAAATTGCAGGCCTACAAAAGACGGCCTTCACCGCTTGGGAAAATTCAGCCATTGCATACACGTTACTTTTTGAAAAGCTTATAGCTTCTAACGAAGAGCTTATCTATTCATTACCGGCAATCAATACAGAACATATCAAGTATATGAGCCGCCACTTTGGTATCATTCAATTTTCTAAAGGAAACAAACCGGATATAGAGTCGGGATATACACTTGACGATAACGCGCGCGCGCTTATAGGCCTATGCAAGGTATACAACCAAGAAAAAGATCTTACCTGCGAAACGTACATTAGACGCTATTTAAAATTTATTTTGTTTTGCCAACAAGAGGATGGATCTTTCAAAAACTATGTCGACAAACACTATCAATTCACGTCCCAAAACGAGAGTGTATTGTTGGAAGATAGCAACGGACGGGCTATATGGGCGCTCGGCTATTTTATCTGTCAGGGAGATTCTTTTCCTCAGTTACTGGTACAAGCGGCAGTAAATGCTCTCCGACTTACGATGCCGATTCTTCAGAAGATACAATCTCCTCGAAGTTTAGCTTTTGCCATAAAAGGATTATGCTACTCGTATGCGAAAGAAGCATCTCAAGAAGTCTACGACCTTATTCAAATATTGGCAGACAAATTGGTTAATTTGTATTTACTAACAAACAGTAATAGTTGGAAGTGGTTCGAGACTTACTTGACGTACGAAAATGCAGTGTTACCAGAGAGCTTGATGTATGCATACATGATAACAAATAATGAGCAATATAAAGATATAGCGAAAGAATCATTTGATTTCTTGCTGACAAAAATATTCGCCAATAAACAAATTAAAGTTATCTCAAATCAAGAATGGTTATACAAAGGGAAATCCAGTACAAAGTTTGGCGAACAGCCCATTGACGTAGCCGGCACAGTAATGGCATTATCTACTTTCTACAAATTTTTCAATGACCCGGAATATATCAAAAAGCAAAACAATGCTTTCAGTTGGTTTTTAGGGAACAATCATCTACATCAAATTATATACAATCCTGCTACAGGAGGTTGTTATGATGGATTGGAAGAAAATAATATAAATCTGAACCAAGGAGCGGAATCGTCAATATGCTATCTCATGGCTAGACTTTCCCTCATTAAAACGATTCATTGATTTTATATTTCAAATTTAGGGCATAGTGAATGGCCCGAATGAATAAGCTTAGCTAAACAGAGATCACAGAAATCTATAAGCATTTTCTATTTGCATTATTACAGATTTCTGTATCTTTGCTCGTGCAAGCAATATTATCATATTGCTGCGACAAGAGACAAAAGGCTGGATTGGTATTCATAATATTCAAAAAAAGATGAAGTATATAAAAACAGACCTCCCCAAAGAGTCCTTACTCTTTCTCGACCACTCAAAGTTCGATTATAGAGATAGTTTTCAGTATACGCTCAACGTTTCTCCCGACCAAATGAATATGCTCGGTATCGGGCGTGCCTTTTCGCAGCCGGGTCCCGAATGGTTCAAGAGACTATTTGATTTCAGAAACAGAATAGTCCGATTATTCCATTTGAAAACACCGGATGCAGACAACAAAACACTACCGGAAGACTATCAGTTGGAAATAGGCAAAAGAGTCGGAATCTTTACCTTATATGCCCAAACGGCTCAAGAACTCATTCTAGGCGAAGACGACAAACATTTGGATGTGCGGGTTTCTCTATTCATGCACCATAGCGTGGAAGAATCATCCAAAACGGTTATAACGGTAAGCACCGTAGTCAAACTCAACAATCGGTTAGGCAAGGTTTACTTTTTCTTTGTCAAACCGTTCCACAGGATGTTTGTTCCTATCGTAATGAAAAAGAATTTCGAGAAGCTGGAATCTACAAAACAAAAGTAGGATTGCCTCCATATACAGAAAGCAACCCTACCCGCTCGATATACGATTTCTACAGTTTAGCTCTTCTTCCCAATATAAAAGACATAGCCATAGTATTCCTTGTATTTTGCATACATCTGTGCTTCATGCCGCTGGGCAACAACAAGGTCACATGCAGTCCGATTGTCTTTATGCTTAAGCAGAAAAGTTTCATGTACCGGAACCTGAAGGGCATAATAATGATCTGTCCAACAGTTTTCGGGGAGCACAAATGCCGATACGAAGCTGTAACCGGCCTTTTGCATCTGAAGAATCTTATTCGCCACCGTATCGATCTCCGAATAAGCGTCCATCCAGTAATCGTTAATCTCTGCCGGACGTTCGTCGGTAAACCAAGTAGCCTCCGAAACGGCAATATATCCACCTTGCTTAAGATAACGGTGCCATTCGGTCAGTCCTTTTTGATAACCTATATTGTAAATAGCCCCTTCAGACCAGATAAGATCCAATTCTTCTTCACGAAAAGGCATTTCGCACATGGAGGCAACAACTCCTTTTACTCTATCCTGAAGATGTTGCGACTCGGCATTATCATTAAAAAGCTCGATAAAATGAGGAAACAAATCTATTCCGGTTATCCGGCACGGAGTATGTTGAACCAATACTCGGGTGGGCGAACCTGTACCACAGCCCACATCGGCTATGTGTGAGTCAGAAGTAAGATTGTCAATAAAGCTCAACGCTCTTACAGTAGCTTCAGGACTCCCGGGACCTTGCCGCTCTATACTCGAAAAATATTCGCAAATTAAATTGAAATCGAATTCATTAATCGATTGATTATGATGATTACTCATGATGTTTAAATTTTAGTGGAAGACCTTATCAATAGACATCTACAGAAAAAAAAGCCTTCGCTATTTTATGAATTTTATTGTATACAGAAAGTACTCTGACAAATAAATGCCAAAGTATAAACCGAGGGATAACCTGTTGCAACAGATGCAAAGGTTATTTACTTCACCAAATCCATATTAAATTTAAACATCCAATAATTTTAGTATGGCAAAGGTAACTGTTTTTCCTTTCATTCAAAAGAGACCAACTATTTTATTGTAAAAAAGTTCACCACCTCATATTTTCCAGTAGAGAAAACAATACAATATCATAAATTTCTATAACTTTGCCATTAACAAACAAATAGAAAGTAGTATCATATGCCACCAAAAGCTGTAAAGTCTATACGACAGAACATGAAGTTCTATCGTTATTTTTTAATTGGTATCATTTCATTGAATATCATAAATACGCGGGCAAGCAATGTACCCATTGCCCATCGATTTGCAGTAGGCAAACGAATCGTAGAGTTTGTCCCCAGTGGCTTCGATCGCACGAAGACGCCGTCTCTCATACTGAAGGCCGAACCTGCATCCGTAGGCAAAGTGCCGTCCGGCTGGTCGCTCGTGCCGGAATTTACACTGACAGGCAAAAAAGCGAGCGCCTCGCTCAAAATAACGGGAGAAGTGAGCTTGTACGGAGGAGGCGAAGTGACCGGCCCGCTTCTACGTAACGGCCAATCCATCAAATTGTGGAATACAGATACCGGCGCATATAGCGTAGAAGGAGGCAAAAGACTATATCAGTCGCACCCATGGGTACTGGGAGTACGCAAAGACGGCAGTGCTTTCGGCATTCTTTTCGATACGTCATGGAAATCGGAACTTACCACCGCATCCAACAAAATCACTCTTCGTACAGAAGGTGCTTTATTCCGTATTTTCATCATCGACAGAACATCGCCTCAGGAAGTTCTGAAAGGATTGGCAGAACTCATAGGTACCATCAAGATGCCGCCCCGCTGGGCATTGGGATACCATCAATGCCGCTTCTCGTATGCAACGGACAAACGTGTGCGCGAAATAGCCGATACGTTCCGAATCAAAAAAATACCATGCGACGTCATCTGGATGGATATAGACTACATGGAAGGATTTAGAATCTTCACTTTCAATAAGAAGAATTTCTCCGATCCGCTCAAACTCAATACTTATCTACACAAGAAAGGCTTTCACGATGTCTATATGATTGATCCGGGAGTAAAGGTGGACAAGGATTACAACGTCTATCAATCGGGAACAAGCCAGAATGTATGGGTGAAGAAAGCGAACGGAGAAGAATATCATGGCAAGGTTTGGCCGGGCGATTGCGCCTTCCCCGACTTCACCAGCCCTACTACCAGGCAATGGTGGGCGGGCCTCTACAAAGATTTTATGGCGAAGGGAGTAGATGGAGTATGGAACGATATGAACGAACCTGCCATCAACGACAGCGAACTGCCCGAAGCGGAACGTACGGGAACAATGCCCTACAACAATCGCCACAAGGGAGGTGGTGGTCTTCCGGCAGGACCACACTTATTGTATCACAATGCATTCGGACGACTGATGGTAGAGGCTTCTCAAGCCGGTATCATGGAGGCCAATCCGGATAAACGTCCTTTCTTGCTGACTCGGGCCAACCTGCTTGGCGGACAGCGTTATGCAGCCACCTGGACAGGCGACAATGAGGCTAGTTGGAAACATCTAAAGCTCTCCATCCCCATGTCTATTACGCTGGGACTGTCGGGACAGCCGTTCAATGGCCCCGATATAGGCGGTTTCTTAGGAAACACCGATGGCGATTTATGGGCCAATTGGTTGGGATTCGGCATATTCTTTCCTTTCACTAGAGGACATGCTTGCGCCGGTACCAACAATAAAGAGCCGTGGGCTTATGGACCCGCTATCGAAAAATCATCACGCATAGCCATAGAGCGCCGCTATCGGTTGCTGCCCTATATCTATACGCTGTTTCGCGAAGCATCGTTGAGCGGACTGCCGGTGATGCGCCCCGTATTCTTCGCCGATCCGCAGGATTTATCGCTGCGACAAGAAGAAGAAGCTTTTATGCTGGGCAAAGACATTCTGGTCATCCCTGCTTTTGCCGAACATCCGTCATTACCTTCGGGCATCTGGGAAACGTTCAGTCTGGTAGACGGCGATAAGACAGACAAGTATCAGGCAACGTTGAAAATCAGAGGAGGGAGCATCGTTCCTCTTGGCAAAATTGTTCAGAACACAAACGACAATTCGTTCTACCCACTCAGCCTCATCGTATGTCTCGACAAAGACGGTAAAGCTATCGGAAACCTATATATGGATGCAGGCGACGGATGGTCTTTCCAGAAAGGCGATTATAGCTTGTTGACGTTCGAGGCCGAGCGGAAGGGGCAGATGGTACGTCTGGAGCTCACCGGTAAAGAAGGGCAACGGATTGTAGACAAAGACATAAAGAAAATAAATGTCACGCTACTACTCAACGGCAAAGCTTATACGGCATCGGGCACGTTGGGAAGAAACATCGATATAAACCTTTAACACGCTTACTCAATAAAGCAAACGATATTCGTTCACCATGAATAAAATCAGAATATTGTTCTACGCTTGCATTGCCATATCAGTGCAGGCTATGTCGCAAAACAGGCCGTCGCTTTATGCAGACGGTTTGATACGTAGCACTCCTGAAGCCGAAGGAGTACACAGCGACGGTATCACCCGTTTCGTTCAGTCTGTCGAAAAGAAACAGATTCGATTGCATAGTTTCATACTGCTCAGACACGGCAAGGTGGTTGCCGAAGCATGGTGGAATCCGTATCGCCCGGATGCCCGGCACATCATGTATTCCGTCAGCAAGACATTCACTTCAATAGCCACGGGGTTTGCCATACAAGAGAAGAAACTGTCACTGAACGATAAAGTCATCTCCTTTTTCCCCGAATACCAAGATGTTTATAATGAAAATTCGTTCGTAAAAGAACTCACCATTCGAAACCTACTGACCATGACAGCCGGTAAAGAACCTTTTGCCGACTTCCGACTGAGAGACATCGATTGGATAAAAGCTATCTTGAGCGACCATCAAGATGCGGCTTTGAAAGACAAATTCGAATACAATTCGTATGCCTGCTACTTACTTTCGGCCATCCTTCAACGAGCTACTGGAAAGACTGTGCGCGACTACCTCAAACCCCGACTGTTCGAACCGCTGGGAATAACAGGAGTCGAAAGAGAGCAAAGTCCCGCCGGGATAGACTGTGGCGGATGGGGCATGAGCGTAAAAACATCCGACATGGCAAAGGTTGGTCAACTTCTCTTGCAAAAAGGGAAATGGAAGAACCGGCAATTGTTGCCCGTCTCGTGGATAGAAGAATCGACAACGAAACAGATAGAGACCGCCCCAAATTCGACAGAGAACGAGAAAGCTCAGTCGGACTGGGCGCAAGGATACGGCTATCTGTTATGGCAATGTCGCAATCAAGCCTTCAGGGCGGACGGATCTTTTGGACAATTCATCATCGTAATGCCTCAGCAAGATGCTGTTATGGCGATTACGGCAAACGAGAACGATATGCAGCGCGAACTGCAAGAAGTGTGGGACAATATACTGCCCGCCTTCTCGGCAACCAAGCTGCCAGCCGACAAAAAAGCCTATCAGACGCTGACTCATACATTGAACCGTTTGGCAATACCCACGCCATTCAAAGACACAGAATCCAACCCTACCCGCCCTCGTCTGTCGAATACCTACACAATCGAAAGTAACGACCAAGACATCCGAAACATCTCTCTGAATATGGACGACGACTCATGCCGATTGATTATCAGAACAAACACGGCTACCCACACCCTGGTATGTGGCAACGACAGTTGGAAAACATTCTTGACAGACAAAAACAGCCCTTACTACAACGAGCGCTACCGCAACCCCATCGGACTGTCGCCATACACCGTATCAGGATATGCCACATGGCAAAGCCCGTGCCACCTGTCCCTGTTTTTCGAATATCTGGAAGACAGCAGCAACGAAACATACGACATTACATTCGATGGCAGACGTATCATCCTGCTCCTTTCGAGTAGCGAAGACCCCAAAGGATTACCCATCCGATTGGTAGGTCATTGTTGCCCCTAACAGAAGTAGAACTTCACTGTTTCTTTGGTACCCCAAAAAACAGACGTATGTTACCGCCGTAACTAACGGATGTTGCAGACAAAACTAACGTTAGTTATCAGGATAACTTCTGTTAGTTACCGCAGTAACTTCCGTTAGTTATTGCTGCGACATACGTTAGTTTCCAGAGCAAGAATAAAAGCTTACAAATAAGACACACTTTATGCATGGAGGAGTTTTTTATGCAAATTCCAAAAAAGACGTAAATCTGCCCATTTTCAGCTTTTTATGAAATATCATCATTCACATAAATCAGATATATTCGTATCAAATAGATTACGAATAAACAGTTCTATGAACTATTTGAAATAATAGCAAAAACGCAACTTTTAGAGAAGAAGCGGCAAATTTCAAAAAAGCACAAAAA
Organism: Bacteroidales bacterium; assembly: GCA_012517855.1. Lineage (GTDB taxonomy): Bacteria > Bacteroidota > Bacteroidia > Bacteroidales > Bacteroidaceae > JAAYUD01. The sequence continues at coordinate 74,681 of JAAYUD010000011.1, read as the reverse complement.
AACTCCTTTTTCCGAAAATCGCAGTTACAATATACTACCGCTTCGAAAATCGACATGCCCTTGTCGCATGTGTCGCATAGGATTCCCTCCTCTTATATTTTTTTTATTTTTTATTTTTATGTAATCATATTTCATATAACTACAGTGTCATAATGATAAACGTATTATACACTGATAAAAAAAATATAGAGTTTATAGGATTTCAATGCCGCACATTCCGCACTTTTGGTAATCTTTCACAACACAAAACGATTTTACACAGATTTCCTACCTTATGCACTTCATCTAATTACACGTATATACTTTAAATGAATGCCTACCTTTATCTTTCGAAAACCACGTATGGACCTAAAAAGGTCGACGTCCATACGTTTTCTGAGAAACTTAAGGACGTCACCGAAAAAACTCACATAGGACACTACTACACCTCTGCATCCAGCGGCCAACAGACCATTGGCGTATATATGGAAGATCGTTTCAAGCAGTTGGGGCAGTTTAATCTCTCGTTCAATAATGATAGTAGCAAGGAAGATAAATAAACCTTATTGTATAAATGTGTTAAGAAACATTCAATATTTTATTGTTGGGTGTTTTTTTGTGATTAACTTTGTGATAGAGAAGAATCATTATATTCAAAATACTATTGAATCTATGAAATTAAAGATATTTTACTCTTGGCAATCTGATTTACCAAATAATACAAATAGACAATTTATAATGGATTGCCTTGAAAAAGCAATGAAAACAATTCATCAAAATAATCTTTCGATTTCTGATTGGATTATTGAAAGTGATAGTAGAGGGGAAAGCGGTACACCTGAATTAGCAAGTACAATATTTTCAAAAATAGACCAAAGTGATATTTTTATAGCTGACATATCAATTATAAATCAAGGTAAAGATTTTCGGAAAATATGTAATCCAAATGTACTTATCGAATTAGGATATGCAAGTTCTAAATTAGGATGGGATAGAATTTTATGCGTGTATAATTTGGCATATGGACAAATAGAAGATTTACCTTTCGATATTAGACATAGGAAACCTCTTACTTACAATTTGGACAACAAGGCACTTGTTAAAATATTGATTAATCAACTTCAGTCCATTATAGATAATCGTATTAGTAATAAACTATATTTCACATCAATAAAGAAAGAAATTGATTTGTCATTGCAGGCTGTTCTAATAGATGTTAGCAAGATGCTATTTTTTCGTGAAACGCCTAAAAGCTATGATTACAATTTAATTCTTCATTCCACGATTGATGAACTAGTCGTGGAACTTTTCGAACGAAAGTTATTAGGATTTCAATTATTCAAGAATAACACCCCGCATTTAGAGGAGTTTATTGCTCTTTACAACAATCAAGTATACCTAAACTTCCTTAATGAAAAAGAGAAACACACTTTAGCTAAAATAATTCTACAATTCAAAGATTTTAACAATATCATCAATAACACCGAAATTTACAATAAAGCTGGCGTGAAAAAAGAATACTGCATAATAGATGCCACTAAAATGAATAAAGAAAATCCTAAAGATAGCTATATACTTACCGAAAAAATAGAGGGGGATAAACATATTGTTCTTGACAGTGGGATTTTTAAAAAATCGAAACTGACTGATTTAACCAATCTCTACCAACTAAAATCAGATGCCGTACAATATGTTGCTCAAAAAATATTTGAATTATCAACAGAAATCAACGAATGGGTAAGGATAACAGGGAATTATTTTATCGTTAATGAAAGGCTCTTTCATTAGTGATATATCTTTTTATTCACAAAAGTAAAGAAACAAATAAACGGCTTTTTACTACTTTTCTTACCTGCATAGGCTCACGAAAGAAAGTAGCTGGGTGAGAATTCCGGAGGGTTATCAATATCACATTCAAATATAACGGTCTACGTTTCATGGGTGTAGAGGTCGTTTCCCTTTGCCGTCTCAACAGCTTTCTTTTCACAGCATTAGCCCAACACTGTAAGATCAGGTATAATACGACATCAAACAGCTATATTGCTTTGAAACAAATCTTCATGCTACTAACAAACACTTTATAGGAGTTCGATTATCAACATAGGAACAGGGACCCTCCTCATCATTTCCTGTTTTTATCAACTATTAGATATTCATAAAAAAACAATAGAACGACTTTAAAAGAAACAGATCTTTGAGCGATGAACATCGTAAAAAAGATATATCTTTGTATTCACATCTGCTGATTGAAGAAGAGTGGATGAGATATGTTACACCTCTAATCTTAAGAGACAAAATGGATTACATTTTAATTAAAAAAATAAATGGTTATAATAATTTAGAACAATTCGGTTTAACCATCCTACAAAGTACTATCGCGAACTTTCTATCCTGCGAAGTTAAAATATTCACAAATCCATTACTCGAACTTCAAGATTATAATATAAATATTCTGGAGAATGAAAATAGAGGTTTCTATCCTTTAGATGATGATAATATCATCGTCTTAGGGCGAATTATGAGCGATGATAGAACACTGATATCTTCATTGGGAATAAAGTTGTCAAAAAAGGGCATTAAGTATTCTGGGAATTTTCTCACTAAATTGGAAGGGGCACTAACTCACACATTAACTCTAGAGTATAATAATAATTTTGGAAACTGTAAATATTCACTAGGTGATGAACTAATATTGCATACCATTTGCAACTACGTATCAAAGGGTGGATATGACAATCGACTGATAAGACATTTAATCAGTATATTCCAAAAGCTGAGAACAACTTCTTTTGAAGGCAGCTTTTTTAGCACAGGCTTAATTCTTACAAAGTCTCATTATGCTTATAATAAAAATGATAGATTCGGAAGTTCATATAGCTTGAAACGCCCCTTTTCTTTAGCAAATCAATGCCAAATAGAAAGACGCATTTGGTATCTTGTTGATGGCAAGAAAACATTCTTTATGTGTAACAAATCATTGTTCGTTGACCAAATATTTGTTTTAGCCAAAGAATACCAAGAAGCGAACTATATCGATAGTCACACATTAGCAAAAAGCTTGAAGGGGGCTGATCTGCTATTTAAAGTGGAAAATGAAAAATCATTTTCTATCATAAATACTGCAAACATTGAAATAAGCTACATAGAAAATCAATGGAAATTTAGGGATTACACCTATATTAGAAAGCTATTCCTGGCTCATTTTAATAATCCGGACATCGTAGAGAGTATCTTATTTTTCATTATATATTGCTCTAAGAACGCTATTAGTTCTATTATATGGCTACCCGAAAAGATCGATCAAATTGAAGATTTATTGAAAAAGAAGACGATGAATAGATTTATAAAGAAGCCCATTTCGATAATGGATAAATCATTTACGAATCACATTATTAGGTATCTTTCTAGCGATGGAGCAACCATTATTGATAAAAATGGGTTGTTGCAATACTTTGGCTGCATCATTGATTTGAATAAAATTGAAGTCAAAGGCATTAAAGGAACCGGTGAGAGCGCTGCCGGTGCATTATCTGCAAATGGAATTTCTTTGAAGATATCTCAAGATGGAACGATAAAACTGTTCGAGAAGAGAAAAAGTAGACCGTTACTTATATAATATAAAAGAATTTGTAAATCTATTTATATATTAGTTTGATACAGCCGCCAAGGTGGAATTGTCACTTAGTGGGCTGGTCTTCGATTTTCGATGGATGCGTGATATAGTATATGATTAAGAATATTTGATAAAACTCGATCCGTTATGAAACAGATAATAATTTTGTTTATTGCTGTGTTAATGAGTAGTTGCCAATGCTCGGCACAACAAAGTAAAAAGGAGGTAAAAATGAAAAAGCTAACAGCAGAAGAGAAGTATGTAATTGAAGATAAAGGTACGGAACGCCCATATAGCGGTAAGTATTATAATTTCAAGGAGGCAGGGACCTACACCTGTAAGAAATGTGGAGCAGAGCTCTATAAATCAAGCGATAAGTTTGATTCGGGTTGCGGATGGCCGTCGTTCGACGATGAGATAAAGGGAGCAGTAAAGCGTGTTCCCGATGCCGATGGAAAACGTACCGAGATTATTTGTGCCAAATGTGGCGGACACCTCGGTCACGTATTCGAGGGTGAAGGGTTTACCTATAAGAATACACGCCATTGCGTGAACTCTATTTCGCTGGAGTTTATACCTGCCACAAAAAAGTAGAACGCAACCTTTGCCGGAGGTTGTTTTTGGTAGTCGAACGCCTGATACAGCAGCAACTGGAAGTTATCTCTGCTGAGTCGAGATATATTGGCGATAAGACCGAGCCCCCTACCCATAAAGAGGTTTGTAAGAAGATTACAGGGCACGCCGAAGCTGTCGAAGTAGTTTATGATTTTATAACCGATTTCCCAAAATTTGGAATAGGTCACGATTTGGTCACAGAAGTAGTATAGTTTTGGCCTTTTCGTGGCTCCCGACGGGAACCGTATAAACAAAGGAAACCCTACAAATCATTGATTTTGTAGGGTGTAGTTTCTTGGCGTCACCTTTTGGCTTCACTTTTCAGCGGAGAGACAGGGACTCACCAACAAATTTTCGCTTGATATAATACGTTGATTCTTAATTTATTATTATTCCATTCTTAAATCATTTATAGCTATATTTGTCCGAAATCTGTCCGATTTCAACAATAAAAAAACGCCCAAATGCTATATATCAGCAATTTGGACGTTTATTGCGGAGAGACAGGGATTCGAACCCCGGGTACCTTGCGGTACAACGGTTTTCAAGACCGCCGCTATCGACCACTCAGCCACCTCTCCGAACTCTTTTTAGGGAGTGCTTTTCTCTTAAAGCGTTGCAAAGGTAATATTTTATTTTTGAATATTCCTAATTCCAAATGCATTTTTTTGAAGAAAAAAGTCTATTTCTAATTTTCACCAAGCTATTTCAATGATTAATAATGGTTCTGAATACAAAGAAAGAATATTAAATATACCACGCAAAGCAGACAAAAGGATTGCTTTTCATCGCATCTTTTGTACTTTTGTGAAAGATGGTACTGTTATGAAACATTCTCCAGCAATGATTGAGTACGAACATAATCACTGAAAGATACGAGCGCTGAAAGAATAGCAGTCATAACCGAGACGAACAGGTATTAAAGCAAACGAAAGAGGATAGATAGTTATGGACATAGACATCATAATAAAGAATTTCAAGAAGAACAATATCAAAGTAACGGTTCTGGAAGACAGTCATGAATTGCTCTGCTTCTTGAAGAACAATATGCCGGCTCATAGCGTTGTCGGAGTAGGCGATTCGGTCACATTGGAGACGACAGGAGTATACGATTTCTTGAGAAGAGAAACCTATACCTTTCTCGACAAGTACGACAAGAGGCTGACAAAAGAAGAGAAGCGAAACATCTATCTGAAAAATTTCGATGCAGACTTCTTCCTTTCCAGTGTAAATGCCATCAGCGCCAATGGCTGCCTATTCAATATCGACGGCAACGGCAGCAGAGTAGCTCCCATGCTATACGGACCCCGCAAAGTTTATCTAATAGCGGGAACCAACAAAGTGGTAGACGATGAGCAATCGGCTCTTGAGCGAATGAGAACGATAGCTGCCCCACTGGACAACATACGCTGCGCCAAAAACAATCCATGCGTAAAGGCGGGACATTGCGTAGATTGCAAATCGAAGACGAAGATATGCAACTACTTCACAAAAATACAAGGACAATTCGACGAGAATAGAATAGAACTCATTCTATTGAAAGGAGAATACGGGTATTAGAGATCAACAGTATTGATTATTGTAAAAGAACAATAATAGCGACAAAAAGAAATAGAATCTTGAACTCCCAATATTCTATTTTGTGGAGAGAGGAATCCGAACCCGAGGGACCTTAAGGCACAACGGTTTTCAAGACCGCCGCTATCGACCACTCAGCCACCTCTCCGGACTCTTTTTAAAGAGTCCTTTTCTTTTAAAGCGTGCATAGGTACAAATGTTTTTAATTCTACAAGAAGGAAAGAGAATTTTTTATGAAATTAGTTGTATTTTTGTAGCAAATTCGATAGACAACGAGAAGAAAGATATATGATTTATCCACAAAATTTCGAAATAAAAATTGGTTTTAATTTGGTTCGTGAGATGCTCGCGGATCAATGTTTGAGTGCGCTTGGCAGGCAGAAAGTGGAAGAGATGGAATTTTCTTGCACCTATAACAGAGTGGACAGAGAGTTGAATGAGACGAATGAATTTGTTCGCATACTTCAGGAAGAAGATGATTTTCCAGACCAATATTTCTTCGATGTGCGTAGTTCGCTCAAACGAATTAAGGTGGAAGGCATGTACCTCGAAGAGGAAGAACTATTCAACCTACAACGCTCGCTTGCGACAATCAGTGCAATTGTTGTATTCTTGAAAAGAAGAAAAGACAATGTAGAGATAGAGGAAGAGGAAGAAGCTACGGACGAATCGAATTATCCCTACCCTGCTTTGCGACAGTTGGCCAAAGACGTAATGGCCTTTCCACAATTGGTATCGCAGATCAACAAGATTTTAGATAAATATGGCAAGATAAAAGATAGTGCCTCTCCAGAATTATTGCGAATTCGCAGGAAGCTCGCTTCGACTATGAACGGAATCTCTCGCACTCTTGCCAACATATTGCATAGCGCTCAAAACGACGGAATTGTTGACAAAGACGTCACACCGGCTATGCGTGATGGACGGTTGGTGATTCCTGTCGCTCCCGGATTGAAACGGAAAATAAAAGGTATTGTTCACGATGAGTCGGCAAGTGGAAAAACTGTTTTTGTTGAACCGGAGCAAGTGGTCGAAGCAAACAATCGCATTCGAGAGTTGGAGAGCGAAGAGCGTAGAGAGATTATACGCATATTAACTGACTTCTCAAAAGTAATACGCCCTTTCGTTCCCAGTCTATTGGATTCTTATGAGTTTTTGGCTATAATAGACTACATACGTGCGAAAGCTCGTTTCGCTATCCGCACAAAGGGTATTAAACCTGTTTTAGAAAACCAACAAATCATCGATTGGTCGATGGCCGTTCACCCTCTATTACAAATATCGCTGGCCAAACATGAGAAGAAAGTTGTGCCACTAGACATTGAGTTGACTCGCAAACGACGTATATTGCTGATATCGGGTCCGAATGCAGGAGGCAAATCAGTGTGTCTGAAAACTGTGGGACTCCTACAATATATGCTTCAATGTGGTTTGCTCGTTCCGATGAGCGAAAGCAGCCATGTAGGGCTATTTGATAACATATTTATCGATATAGGCGACGAACAATCTATCGAAGACGACCTGAGCACCTACTCGTCGCACCTTACTAACATGAAGGTGATGATGAAACAATGCAATGAACGAAGCCTGATACTGATTGATGAATTCGGCGGAGGTACCGAACCACAAATAGGAGGCGCTATTGCTGAAGCAGTCTTGAAACGATTCAACGAGAAACTTACCTTCGGAGTAATTACAACTCATTATCAAAATCTAAAACATTTTGCAGAAGACCACGAAGGCGTCGTAAACGGAGCAATGCTCTACGACAGACATTTGATGCAAGCTCTATTTCAGCTTCAGATAGGAAATCCTGGAAGTTCTTTTGCAGTAGAGATAGCACGTAAGATCGGTTTGCCGGAAGATGTAATAGCAGAGGCTTCAGAATTGGTAGGGAGCGATTATATCAACTCGGATAAATATCTGCAAGACATTGTGCGCGACAAACGCTATTGGGAAAATAAACGACAAGCCATTCATCAAAAAGAGAAACAACTCGAAGATATAACAACTCGCTATCAGACAGAAATTGAGGATCTAAAGAAAGAACGAAAAGAGATCATCGAAAAAGCGAAGGAAGAAGCGAAGCAGATGTTGCAGGAATCGAATGCCCTAATAGAAAACACGATTCGCTCCATCAAAGAAGCACAAGCCGAAAAAGAGAAAACCAAAGAGATTCGTAAGACACTGGAAGAATTCAAAGAGACAGTGAACAAAAAAGCGTCTGACGAAGAAAAAGAGCTGTTGATTTCGCGTCAGATGCAACGTCTGCAAGAGAAACAAACACGATACAAAGAACGAAAAGAAAACAAAAAGAAGACTGCTCCGACCGTCATTAAACCGAAAACAGAAAAGCCCCTTGAACTAGACGATACCGTCCGTATCAAAGGACAGAATTCTGTTGGAAAGATAGTCGATATAAATGGCAAAAAAACCATTGTCGTATTCGGCAGCATCAAAACGACTGTAGAACTAAGTAAATTGGAAAGGGCTACCCCTACAAAACAAGAGACTTCTTCGGTCAAATCGTTCGTAGGTAAGGAAACTCAAGATGAGATACACGAAAAGAAACTCTCTTTCAGACAAGATATAGATGTAAGAGGTATGAGAGGCGATGAAGCCATCCAAGCCGTAACTTACTTTGTCGATGATGCCATTTTGCTAGGCATCAGCCGGGTAAGAATATTACACGGTACAGGAACGGGCATTTTGCGTACCCTGATACGCCAATACTTACAGACGGTACCCGGTGTAGTGCATTTTGCCGACGAGCATGTACAATTCGGAGGTGCCGGCATTACAGTTGTCGATCTATAAATACCTATATAAAAATATGAAATCACTTAAAGAACTCTATCGAATAGGGAAAGGACCATCGAGTAGCCATACAATGGGACCACAAAAGGCTGCCCATATTTTTGGTGACAGTCACAACGACGCTAAATCATTCCGTGTAACACTATACGGAAGTCTAGCGGCAACAGGCAAAGGACACATGACCGACGTGGCCATTACTGAAGTCCTGAAAATAATTGCTCCCGTAGAAATAATATGGCAACCGACCATATTTCTTCCTTTCCATCCCAATGGAATGAAGTACGAAGCACTAGATGCAGACAACAAGCCTACCGATTCATGGACGGTATACAGTGTCGGTGGTGGAGCACTAACGGAAGGAAAAGGTGAAGAAGATCGATTCAACACCCAGGAAGTATACGAAATGAATAGCATGACCGAGATAATGAAGTGGTGCGAAACAAATGGAAGAAGCTACTGGGAGTATGTGAGACAATGCGAAGAAAGCGATATATGGGATTACTTGGCTGACGTATGGGACCACATGAAAGCTTCTGTCGAGAATGGACTCGAAGCAGAAGGCGTACTGCCCGGGCCACTAAATTTACCTCGAAAAGCATACACTTACTATATAAAAGCCTCAGGATATAAACGATCCCTTCAATCTAGAGGATTGGTATTTGCATACGCTTTGGCAGTAAGTGAGCAGAATGCATCCGGAGGCACAATTGTAACGGCACCAACTTGTGGAAGCTGCGGAGTGCTGCCAGCGGTATTATACCACCTTCAAAAAAGTCATGATTTCAGCGACAAAAGAATATTAAGAGCGCTTGCAACAGCCGGCATCATCGGAAATATTGTAAAACAAAACGCCTCCATCTCGGGAGCAGACGTTGGTTGTCAGGGCGAAGTGGGCGTAGCATGCGCCATGGCATCGGCTGCATCGAACCAACTTTTTGGCGGTGGACCTTCGCAAATTGAATATTCTGCCGAAATGGGATTGGAACATCACTTGGGAATGACGTGCGATCCGGTATGCGGATTAGTACAAATACCGTGTATCGAACGAAACGCTTTTGCAGCAGCCAGAGCTCTCGACTCAAATCTATATTCATCATTCACAGATGGTATCCACAGAGTATCGTTCGATCGGGTCGTTGAGGTAATGAAACAAACGGGACATGACTTGCCGTCACTCTATAAAGAAACGTCGACTGGCGGACTCGCCAAAGACTATAATGAAAAAATTGACTAATATCATTGTTTAAAGCTATTTTTTCTAGTAAATTTGCACCCTTAATTAGATAAGACATTTTTATTGCTATATGAAATTTACCGAACATTCACAATTAAACCTTTCGCAAATCAATAAAGAGGTATTGAAGAAATGGGATGAGAACAGCGTGTTTTCCAAAAGTATGACCGAACGTGAAGGCGCTCCTTCTTTCGTTTTTTATGAAGGTCCTCCTTCTGCCAACGGCATGCCGGGCATTCACCACGTCATGGCTCGCTCCATTAAAGATATTGTCTGCCGATACAAAACGATGAAAGGTTATCAGGTCCACCGTAAGGCCGGATGGGATACACATGGACTACCTGTTGAACTGGGCGTTGAGAAGACACTCGGTATTACCAAAGAAGATATAGGTAAGACTATTTCGGTAAAAGATTATAATGCAACATGCCGAAAAGATGTGATGAAATTTACCAAAGAATGGGAAGATGTCACTCACAAAATGGGATATTGGGTAGACATGAAACAACCTTATATCACATACGACAACCGCTACATTGAAACGCTATGGTGGCTACTGAAACAATTTCACAAAAAAGGATTGCTTTACAAAGGTTATACCGTACAGCCCTATTCTCCTGCTGCGGGAACAGGACTGAGTTCACACGAATTGAATTTACCAGGCTGTTATCGTGAAGTAAAAGACACGACTGTCACCGCTCAATTTAAGATGAAGAATCCGAAGCCTGAAATGGCTGAATGGGGAACTCCATTCTTTATCGCTTGGACTACCACTCCATGGACATTGCCTTCGAATGCGGCGCTTTGTGTCGGTCCAAAAATCGACTATGTAGCAGTTCAAACATATAACATGTATACCGGCAAGCCTATTACGGTTGTAATGGCAAAAGAGCGTATATATGGTTATTTTGATCACAAAGCCGACGGAATGAAACTAGAAGACTACAAAGAAGGCGATAAAATCATTCCTTTCAAAATTGTAGGAGAATACAAAGGTACTGACCTGGTAGGCATGGAATATGAACAACTGATGCCTTGGGTGAATCCTGGAGAAGGAGCTTTTCGAGTAATTCCCGGTGACTATGTAACGACGGAAGATGGTACAGGTATTGTACATATCGCGCCAAACTTTGGTCAAGATGATGCGAATGTTGCAAAAGCAGCGGGTGTTCCTGCTATTCAGCTCATCAATAAGAAAGGTGAGATTCGGCCGATGGTAGATCTTACTGGTAAATTTTATTTGGTAGAAGAGCTGGATGAAGAATTCGTTCAGGCAAATATGAATGTAGAACTCTACAATGAATATGCCGGTCGTTTTGTAAAGAACGACTACGATCCGAAGCTAACTGATAAAGATGAAACACTGGACATCAGCTTATGCATGATGCTCAAGATGAACAATCAGGCTTTCAAGATAGAGAAACACGTTCATAGTTATCCACATTGCTGGCGTACTGACAAGCCAGTGCTTTACTATCCGCTAGACAGTTGGTTTATCCGGTCGACTGCTTGCAAAGAAAGGATGTACGAACTCAACAAAACGATTCGCTGGCAACCCGAATCAACAGGGACAGGACGTTTTGGCAAATGGCTGGAAAACTTGAACGATTGGAATTTGAGCCGTTCGCGTTTTTGGGGTACTCCATTACCTGTTTGGCGAAGCGAAGACAATAAAGACGAAAAATGCATAGAGTCTGTAGAAGAACTCTATAACGAAATAGAAAAATCGGTAAAAGCCGGTATAATGAAATCGAATCCGTTAAAAGAGAAAGGGTTTCAACCAGGCACATATACCGAAGAAAATTATAATAAAATAGATTTGCACCGTCCGTTTGTGGATGATGTGATATTAGTTTCCGATTCCGGCAAACCAATGAAAAGAGAAACAGACCTTATTGACGTTTGGTTTGATTCTGGTTCCATGCCTTACGCTCAAATACACTATCCGTTCGAAAATAAAGAATTGTTGGATTCGGGAAAAGTATTCCCTGCCGACTTTATCGCCGAAGGCGTAGATCAAACACGCGGTTGGTTCTTTACACTCCACGCCATTGCAACGATGATATTCGACAGCGTCGCTTTCAAATCAGTAATGAGTAACGGGTTGGTACTTGATAAAAATGGTAACAAGATGTCTAAACGTATAGGCAATACCGTTGATCCATTTGCCACTTTGGACAAATACGGAGCCGATCCTGTACGTTGGTACATGATTACCAACTCAGCTCCTTGGGATAACTTGAAGTTTGATTTGGAAGGTATTGATGAAGTACGTCGTAAATTCTTCGGAACATTGTTCAATACTTATTCATTCTTTGCATTGTATGCCAATGTTGACGAATTTGAATATAAAGAAGCTGATATTCCTTTCGAAAAGCGTCCCGAAATAGATTGTTGGATATTGTCATTGCTGAATACCCTTATCAAAAAAGTAGATTTCGCATACAATAACTTAGAGCCGACTAAGGCTGGAAGACTCATTTCGGACTTTGTCAGCGACAACCTATCCAACTGGTATGTTCGTCTAAACCGTAAACGTTTTTGGGGTGGAGAATTCACAGAGGATAAACTTTCAGCATACCAGACTCTATATACTTGTCTCGAGACAGTCGCCAAACTGATGGCACCTATCGCTCCATTCTATTCGGATATGCTCTATTCTGATCTAACAGCAGTATCAGGGCATGATGGAAAACATCTATCTGTTCACTTGGCCGATTTTCCTATCGCAAACGAAAAGTGCATCAATAGTGACTTGGAAGCCCGCCAGCAAATAGCTCAAGATATAACATCTATGGTACTAGCATTGCGCCGCAAAGTCAGCATCAAAGTACGTCAGCCGCTACAATGCATTATGATACCTATTGTAGACGACGAACAACGTCAACATATTGAAGCGGTAAAAGAACTGATAAAAGGAGAAGTCAATGTGAAGGAAGTGAAGTTTATCGACGATACCGCCGGTGTACTTATCAAAAAGATCAAACTCGACTTCAAAAAGCTAGGTCCGAAATTTGGCAAACAAATGAAACAGGTAGCCGGTGCAGCAGAAAAGCTCACGCAGCAAGAGATCAGCAAGTTTGAAAAAGAAGGAGCAATTCAATTGCAGCTCGGTGATACGAACGTAACACTCGAAACGGCAGATGTAACGATCCTAAACGAAGACATCCCAGGATGGTTGGTTGCTAATGAAGGGAAACTTACCGTTGCCCTTGAAGTGACGCTGACAGATGATCTACGCAAAGAAGGCATTGCTCGCGAATTGGTCAACCGTATTCAGAACTTAAGAAAGCAGAGTGGATTTGACATTACCGATAAAATACATATAGAATTAGCCAAAAATAAACTGACAGATGATGCTGTAACCGAATATAATCAATATATTTGCGGTCAAGTATTGGGCCTGTCACTCCAATTGGTTGATAAAATAGAAGACGGAACGGTACTAAACTTTGATGATTTCGATTTGATGATTAAAATTATGAAAGACAAATAGTAATAATATAAAACCGAAAAAAATGGCAGAAAAGACGAGATATTCCGACACGGAGCTCGAAGAATTCCGTGCTATAATCAATGAGAAGCTGGGATTAGCACAACGTGATTATGATATGCTCAAAAAGAGCCTGATGGGAACCGACGGTAATGACACCGATGACACATCACCCACGTATAAAGTGCTCGAAGAAGGTGCCAATACATTGTCTAAAGAAGAGACTACCCGTTTGGCAGCTCGCCAACTCAAATTTATAAAAGAATTACAAGCTGCGTTGGTACGTATTGAAAATAAAACATACGGAATATGTCGGGCTACAGGCAAATTGATTCCGGCCGAACGACTTCGTGCCGTACCTCATGCGACACTCAGTGTTGAAGCCAAACAAAAAGGTTTTCATTAATGAAAGATTTTTTTACGAAAGGACGTATCGCATGGATCGTCATTATCGGTACACTTATCATTGACCAAACAATTAAAATTATCGTGAAGACACATATGTATCTTCACGATAATATTCGTATTGCCAATTGGTTTTATATTTACTTCACCGAAAACAACGGAATGGCTTTCGGAATGGAATTGTTCGGAAAGCTATTTCTGACAACTTTTCGTATTGCCGCTGTCATCCTCATTGGATGGTACCTGCATAAGATGGTAAAAAATGGTGCAAAAACAGGCTTCATCATCTGTGTATCGCTCATATTTACAGGTGCAGTAGGAAATATTGTCGATAGTATGTTCTATGGTGTAATCTTCAACGAGAGCACCAATACCCAAATAGCATCTCTTTTTCCAGCAGTAGGTGGATACTCTTCACTGCTTTACGGCAAAGTCGTAGACATGTTTTATTTCCCTATTATTGATACATACTGGCCTATGTGGATGCCGGTTGTGGGAGGAGAACATTTTATTTTCTTCAGTCCGATATTTAATTTTGCAGACTCGTGCATCAGTTGTGGAATTATCGCACTGATTATCTTTTATAGCAAATACTTCAACGCATCTTTCAAACAGCTCAAATAAATAATTATTATCCTGTGTCATGAAGAATTCCCCACAATACTTCTTCCTTCTTTTTATTGCTATGCTGCTCGTCTCTGTTACGAGTTGCGAACGCCGTCCCAAGAATGTACTTTCAAAGGGAAAGATGGAAGACGTATTGTACGACTATCACCTTGCTCGTTCTATGGCAGAGAATCTTCCTCCTGACCAGATGTATAAACAGCGCTACTACGTTCAAGGAGTTTTCGACAAATACGGTATTTCGGAAGCAGACTTCGACTCGTCAATGGTATGGTATTGCAGACATACGGAAGACATGTCTGACATTTATAAAAAAGTTCAAGACCGGTTGAAATCGAATATCAACAAGATGAATAAGTTGATAACCAAATCACAACGCAATCCAATAGGAGCTGCATCCGGAGACAGTTTGAACATTTGGACATTCGCCAAAAATACTCGTCTGACAGATGACGATATGCATAATAAAATGGTTTTTTCTATTTCCCCCGATTCGACTTTCCATCCAAGAGATGCATTTGAATGGAACGTGAACTTCATTTCTACAGGAATGATGAATGGAGGTGCCACAATGGCATTAAGTATTTGTTACCAAAACGACAGTACAGTAACTCAGATCGCTCAACTTATGGGTTCGGGCAATCGCTCGCTAAGAGTTCAAAACAATCAGCCTATTCCCATTCGAAAAATAAATGGTTTTATTTATGTTCCAAAGGGAGTACAGGGAGCTATTGTCATTCAAACGAAAGCATTAAAACGCTATCATGCACATGGCAATGCACTAATGCCAAGTGCTCCCAACAATAATATGCCTGGTAATATGCCAAACGGACATCCAATGCCACCCAATGGACAAATGCAACCAAACGGGCAACCCATACCGCAGGCAGCACCTGCCAATATTGGTCAACACATACCGAGCACTCCTGGAGGTAAAGTTCCGAATGCCACAAAAGTCGATACATCAAAAGCGGTGATACAAGGTATTCATAGACTAATGCCCGAAGAGCTAAACAAGAGACGCACAGACTCTCCCACTCCACACGGATATCAACTCAGACAACAAGCGCTCGAGAAACAAATACAACAAAACAAGTCGAAATATCCGATTCCAACAAAGAAAACAAAATAATGAAACACCGCTATGCATCTCCATTATTGCAATTGATGAATGGCAATATTCTGGTCAAGCAGATAATAGAATTGGAAAATGGCGAGTTCAAACGAAAATATCCGTTCGAACAAGAATTGGCGGCGACTATCTGGCTAGACGGACTTATCAAAATTGTTGAAGAAGAAGGTAAACTGGTAGCATATCACTACTCTCCATACAACTGTATCAATAAACAGCCTGTCGCCGGAACTCAGCGCATACGATTGACGTAGCAATAGCTACATTAAGAGAATCGGTAGTCAATCTATTCTGAGGATAATTGGGAATATACAAACGGCGATTAACAAATGTTTCCGTTTCCGGTCGTATACCTCTTCCTTCATTACCCATCACAATAACGCCGTAAGGCGTTAACTTTTCCTCATATATATTGTTTCCATTAAGCAATGTCCCATAAATTGGAACATTTTCGGGCAGCATTTCAAAAAACGAAGACAATTCCATATAATGAGTCTTGACATGTGCCATAGCTCCCATTGTAGCTTGAATAGTTTTCGGATTATAGATATCTGCTGTATCGGGTGAGCATACGATATGTTCGATACCAAACCAATCGGCAAGGCGAACGATAGTCCCTAAATTCCCAGGGTTTTGAACGCCATCGAGCGCAAGGCAAAGGATGCTGTTTAAAGAAGATATATCAAAAGATTCTTTTCGTTGTGCAAAAACAGCAAGAACCTGCTGAGGAGTTTTCATCAAACTGGCACGTTGAAGTTCTTCTTCCGATACACAACACATTTCATCGGCGCAAACATTCGGGTGAACATCCAGCCACTCTTTCTCTGCAGCAATAAAAAGGCAGTGAAAAGTCCCCATCAAATCACCCACAACTTTGCCCCCTTCTGCAAGAAAGACACCTTCTATATTTCTGTTTTTTTTACGTTCCAAAGAATGGATATAACTTATTCTATTTTTACTCAATCGAGATTCTATCATAATGCAAGTATCAATTTGATGCAAAACTATTGAATTATTTTTATGCTACCAAAATATCGCTTATATTTGCATAATTTTTGGGGTATTATGAGAAGATTTTGTCATTCGCTATGTGTTTTGTTTACCATGCTGTTCATCATGGCTTGCTCGGCTACGAAGTATGTTCCGGATGGTGATTTTTTGCTGAACAAAGTCAAAATCTACTCTGACAAAGAAGATCTCCCCCCTTCCGAGTTGAAACAATACATCCATCTGACTACCAACGCCAAATGGTTCAGTTTATTTAAAACGCAACTATACATCTACAATATGTCGGGCCGCGATTCCACCAAATGGATCAACCGTACCATGCGTAAACTCGGCACCCCACCAATTATTTTCAACGAAAAAGATGCCCAACGTTCGCAAAAAGAATTACTACGAGCAGTACAAAACAAAGGATATATAGGAGCCAATGTGGAGTTGACGGCTAAGATGAAACGAAAAAGACTCGAGCTCATCTATCGCATCAAAGGAGGACAGCCCTACAAGCTGCGCCATTTTTCTTATGACACTATAGATGCAGATATACTTGATCTCATTAAAAGCCGATCCTCGGCATCGCTTATAAAAGAAGGTATGCTTTTTGACGTCAATGTCATTGACGCCGAGCGTGACCGTATAGCCAACCTTCTCACTAACAACGGGTATTATCATTTCAGCAAAGAATACATTACTTTCGTTGCCGACACCATACGCAATAGCAAAGAAATAGACCTCAAAATGCGATTTATACCTTTCTCTGGTAGTAAAAATTACAAACCGGCTCCCTATAGACAATACCATATTAATAACGTATCTATTATCACCGATTTTGACATGATGCAGGCTTCATCGCCTTCCGGCATCGAAATAAACGACTCTATACATTATGCCGGATATCCCATATACTTCAAAGACAAGCTATTGTTAAGGCCTAAGGTGCTCATCGACAATCTACATTTTGCACCAGGAGATTTATACAAAAGCCAGGCCATACAACGCACCTACCGTAATTTCGGACGATTTTCAGCTCTTAACTATTCAAACATCCGATTCACCGAAGTACCAGAAGACAGCACAAAGCTGAATAGTTATCTACTGCTCACGCCAAACAAAAATAAATCTGCATCATTCGAAATAGAAGGTACTAACTCCGCAGGCGATTTGGGTATGGCAGCAAGTGTTTCGCTACAGCATCGTAATCTCTTTCACGGATCTGAATTGCTCACTCTGAAACTACGGGGAGCATACGAAGCCATATCAGGACTAGAAGGATATACAAACAATGGATATTACGAATACGGAACAGAGGCTACCCTGAATTTTCCACGCTTTGTAGCACCGTTTATATCAAAAGACTACAAAAGGAAAAGCAATGCTTCTACCGAATTCGGTTTTAGAATCAATTATCAACTGAGGCCTGAATTCTCGCGTACTGTTTTTTCTGCCTCATGGAGCTATAAATGGAATCAGCAGCAACGCATACAACATCGCATTGATCTTATGGACATCAGTTATATTTACTTGCCATGGATTTCAGATACTTTCAAAGAAAACTATATCAACAAAGGACAGAATTATATCTTCCAATATAATTATACCAGCCGCTTCATATTCCGCTGCGGCTACACCTATGTTTACAATTCGTTGGGCAATAAAGATACTTATTACAACAACAATGACAATTCATATTCTATCCGGGCAGGATTTGAGTCGGCCGGTAATTTGCTCTATATTCTCTCGAAAGCTGCCGCCTTTCCAAAAAATTCTAACGGACAATATTCCATATTCAGCATTCCTTATGCGCAATATCTGAAAGGAGATTTCGACTACGTACGCAAACTAGTACTCGATCACCGCAACACTTTGGCCATTCATGCCGCATTTGGCATTGCCGTACCATATCTTAATTCGAAAACGGTGCCATTCGAGAAACAATACTTCAGTGGAGGTGCCAATAGTGTACGTGGATGGGCAGTACGTGAGTTAGGTCCGGGAAAATTTGCAGGAGATGGAAACTATCTAGACCAATCGGGAGACATTAAATTCGATAGCAGCATTGAACTTCGCTCCCGACTAT
Organism: Bacteroidales bacterium; assembly: GCA_012517855.1. Lineage (GTDB taxonomy): Bacteria > Bacteroidota > Bacteroidia > Bacteroidales > Bacteroidaceae > JAAYUD01. The sequence goes on along the minus strand of JAAYUD010000011.1, from coordinate 56,112 downwards.
TTTGGAAATTACGTGGTGCAGCATTTATAGATGCAGGTAATATTTGGAGCATACGCAACTACGAGAATCAACCGGGTGGTGTATTTAAATTCAACGAATTCTATAAACAGATAGCGATGGCTTATGGACTTGGGATGCGCATGGATTTCGACTTTTGCATCTTGCGTTTCGACTTTGGTATGAAAGCAATTAATCCCGCTTATTCCAGTGGTCCACAGAGATATCCCATATATCATCCTTCATTCAGCCGAGATATGACTTTCCATTTCGCTGTGGGCTATCCGTTCTAAATTCCGGCACAAAACATTTCGATTAAAAGGAAAACGATAATCAATGTCGTTTGAAAGATACAATCTTTGCACACGCAATAAACATCAAAAGGAAGTTTTACCCCCTAGACAAAAGAGAAAAGAATAGTCTTTCTTCGTGCGAGCAGCGATGAAAGGGTTTATTGCGTTCCATAACAACTCCCCAAAAAGGAGAGATCTGTGAGACATTCTGATGAAAATTGGTTCATATCAGGAAGGTTTCATCTCTTTGTCCTAAGAAGAATGTCGTTCCACATATGTGATTCGATCAACTCACATATGTGATTCGATCGTTCCATATATGTGAGTTGATCGAATCACATATGTGGAACGACAAAACCTAAATGAGCCAACAGAAATACCTTAAATACGATAACCATAATTAAATACGATGTGCACAAAAATGTCCCCTACTCTCACGCGAAGACCATGCAATAGCAACAGCATCGATATTCCCACGCCCGAGAGTTTCCAGACAGTGCGCACACGGCAAATATCGAGTAATAAGATAATCGGTTGAAATGCGAATCGTTCGATTTGCATTTCACAACACATCAATAATAAGTAAGGCAACATGCTTTTGAATATTCCTTAAACAATACATTTCAGCATATATCGTTCATAAACAACAAGATGACGTAGCAGAAACTATTGGAGCTACAAGAGACGACAAAACCACAATCCGAGCAGAATAATTCATAGTCAATACTTGAGTTCTTATCCCAAACTTAAGTAACTTGTAGAGGTACTTATCAAGAAAGATGGTTCACACCCATTTGTGTACAAACTGCTCCTCAGATACCTGTAGCCTATCATTTAGAATCGTTCTAAGCAAAGGTCTGCTGAAAATAAGGACTCTACAGTATACTCTAGGGCCGATTTTCGGATCTTTTTCCGCTGGCGTTGTATACGGTGCATCATTAATCTGTTGTATGATAGCTCCGTATGGTGTCATACAGAGGTGGCAAAGGTTGAAATGCAGATAGAATTTGATGAGTACCCCAATTCTCGCCTGTGAACCCTCATCTGAATTATAAAAATAGACGTAAGGCCTATCCACATAAAAACCGCATAATAATTTTTCATTAATCCTTTGAAATTCCGATTATACATTTAGACGCCCTCAAGAAGTTACGAATCCAAGCATAAGACTATTAGTTTATATGAAATCGTAAGTAGCTAACAAGATCGTTGAAATTAATAAAAATGTAGCACTCACTTTCTTTGTTTTATTTCACCAATAGCCATACCTTTGCAGCGTGTAAGGAGAAAGGCAGTGACAAATAGCTCCAGCTTATTTCATTACCGTAGCATATTTCTTCGGTCCTAAAAAGTCCGAAAGATAAAAATAGGAACTCTCTCTCTTATAGAAGTTTATTATAAATTGGATGAATAGTTAATATTATTGTAATATATAATAAAAAAAGTTCTTCTCGACTTGCGATAAGTCGGGAAAAATTACAACAGAAGATCTGTATGATTTATAATAGACATTAATTAAAAATAAACAAAAGCAACTTTCTCTGACTTGTGACAAGCCGGAGAGAGTTTTTATCTACTCTCCCCCAATTACAACACTATGAAAAGGTATTCTCTTAATCTTATCATAAAAAACATGTTATGATGGCATCGCAAAAATACCTCGCAATTTACAAACAGAATAATTAAAAAGTTTAGGGAATATAGAAACTATTTTTACTTTATGGCATCCATAACATAGAAATAGTCATGTAAACTTTTCTAAAAGAGACTCTTGCATTTTCATTGAAATTTATTAAATTTGCTTCTTAAAAGATCATTACCATGAAACGAAGCCATTTAAGATACTGCTTGACATTTTTGTTTGCAATAATTGTCGGCATAGCATACGGAGCTAACGCCCCCATTAGTTATGGTGCAAGATTACTAGAAAGTAAAGCCAAAAATTACCTAAAAACAAAAGATGACCAACAGTATGTAAAAACTCTTCAACAAGGCATCACAAAATATCCCGAAGATATCTACTTTATAAATAGCCTAGTATATTATTACCAACAGCAAGAGCCTAGCGAAGTAAATAATGCCATACAATTGATCAATACGCTATTGGCAAAAGACTCCAACAATAAAAGCTACACAATCAATAAAGCCATTCTCTATGCTAAAATGAAGCGAAACAGTGTCGCAATGGACTTACTTAAAGAAGCTGATTTATACCACACAAATCCGGCAATGGCATGGTATATTACCGGCGAAATAGCCTTTAATGAAGAACATTATGAAGAAGCCGCAAACAACTTTCAAAAAGCAATTCGTCTAAACTACAAAGATAGTTATTCCAACTATGGGCTCGGATTGTCATACAGCCAACAAAAAAAGCATAAAGAGGCCGTGAAATATTATAATAAAGCCATCCAATTGGGGCTACAAGATAGTAGAATATACAATGACTTGGGAGAAACTTATTTTGAATTGGAAAGAAATTATGAGGCGATTTCAGTATTTAGAAAAGCAGCAGCACTCAATCCCCGAAATGGCAAAGCCTTTCACAACTTAGGCTTCGTATATGATGAGATGTTAAGATATAACGACGCTATAAATGCTTTCAACAAAGCAATACAGATTGATCCGAAAGACTCGGAAGCATACAAAGGATTGGGAAGTGTATACTGCGAAAAGAAAAAATACAGCGAAGCTATCGATGCTTGCAACAAAGCAATACAAATTGACTCAAAAGATGCGGAAGCATACAATAGCTTAGGGAGTATCTATTGCATTATGAAAAAATATGACGAGGCCATTTCTGCTTTCAAAAAAGCACTAACCATCAATCCGACATATTCAGTAGCATCAGACAATTTAAAGCTGGCGCAAGAAGCACAAAGCAAAACAAAAAGAAAATAACTCAGTATTTCAAATCCAATTCGAGTTGTAGAGGTACATGTTTGTTTTGACTATCTGACTCGCCAAGAGGATTTGACACCGAAAGACCTATAAGACGAATATATCGTTTTGAATAATCAACTTGACGAAGCAATTGTTTGGCAATTGGGAGTATCTCTTTGAGTTGATATAAATCCGTATGACGATCGACTGTCAGACTACGGGTTATTTGAGTAAAATCTGCGAACTTTACTTTTAAAGTAAGCGTCACACCATGAAATTGCTGATGGTGTAACCGTTCCACCAATTCGAGAGCGACATGGTATAGTTCAATAATGACAGCAGAACGACGATTGATATCTTGCTCAAAAGTTGTTTCACACCCTACTGACTTTCTCACTCGAACAGAAGTAACAGCCCTTTCATCTACTCCACGAGACATATCATAGTAGAATATACCTGCTTTCCCAAACTGTCGAATCAACATTTCGCGAGAACAGCCACGCAGTTGTTTTCCGTTATGTATGCCAAGTAAATGCATCCTTTTTGCGGTAACAGGCCCTATACCCCAAAACGATTCGACAGGCAAACGCGCGATAAAATTGAGCGCCCTATCGGGATGAATAGTACAAAGTCCATCCGGTTTACGATATTCGGATGCTATTTTTGCCAAGAACTTATTATATGATACTCCTGCCGACGCAGTAAGGTGCAACTCATCACGTATACGGCGTTTTATTTCAATAGCCACATCAACGCCATTCTCTATATTTTTTTTATTCTCGGTTACGTCTAGAAAAGCCTCATCAATAGATAAAGGCTCAATAATATCCGTATAATCAAGAAAAATATCACGAAGTTGTGCCGAGACCTCTTTATACAATTCCATTCGTCCTGGCAGTATGATAAGTTGCGGACAAAGCAATTTGGCCTTTAACGACGACAATGCAGAATGAACCCCATAACGTCGTGCCACATAATTGGCAGTAGCTATCACGCCACGTTTGTCGGCATGCCCCACCGCCATAGGCACAATACGAAATTCCGGATGATCGCGTTCTTCTACCGATGCAAAAAAAGCATCCATATCAATATGAATAATTTTCCGCAACATAAGACATGTCCCCCTTAATTTCTATAATCAAATAGTTTTCAGTTCTGCATACAAACGTTGTACAGGCAATCCCATTACATTATAATAGCTACCTTTTATATCATTAACGCCAATAAAACCAATCCATTCCTGAACGCCATAAGCTCCAGCCTTATCTAGTGGCAAATAACGTTTCACGTAATAATTAATCTCATCGTCGGACAATTCTGAAAAGGTGACTTCAGAAGTGACGCTAAAACTCTTTTGAAGTTGGGCAGTAGTAATACAGACAGCAGTAATGACCTGATGTGTCACACCAGAAAGTTTTCGAAGCATAATTTTTGCCTCCTCTTCATCATGCGGTTTCCCCAATGCTTCATCATGAAGCCATACGATCGTATCTGCAGTAATAACCAGCTCATTTCCCATTATAAATTTACGATAAGCCGCAGCCTTTTGATGTGCAATATACACAGGTATTTCGGCTCCTTTCAGCGAAGTTGGATATTTCTCATCCACATTGGGTAAAGTCTTCACGACATATTCGACATCCAATCCCGACAATAGCTCTTTACGCCGAGGAGAATTAGAAGCCAAAATGATCTTGTATTTCGATAAATTAGATAGTATCATATATTATAATGAATATAAAATAGAGAAAAAAAGCTGCTTGCAGCAGCAAACAGCTTTTTCTATTAGTAAATACAGAAATACTATAACTGAGCCAGTTTGTTGTCAGAGCCAAGTACATTAAGTATTTTATCTTTGTACATTTTCTCCATTGCATCACGAGCAGGTCCGCAATATTTACGAGGATCAAATTCACCTGGTTTATCGTTAAATACTTTACGAACAGCTGCAGTAAATGCCAAACGAGAATCTGAGTCGATATTAATCTTGCAAACAGCACTCTTGGCAGCCTTACGAAGTTCTTCTTCTGGAATACCAACAGCATCAGGTAATTTACCACCATTCTGATTGATCATATCAACATATTCCTGAGGAACAGAAGAAGATCCGTGGAGAACGATAGGGAATCCAGGTAACTTAACCATTACAGCATCCAATACATCAAAAGCCAATGGAGGAGGAACCAAACGACCTGTCTTCGGGTCACGAGTACATTGTTCGGGTTTGAACTTATATGCACCATGACTTGTTCCGATAGAAATAGCCAAAGAATCACAACCGGTTTTGCTTGTGAAATCGATCACTTCTTCAGGTTTTGTATAATGAGATACTTCAGAAGCAACCTCATCTTCAACACCGGCAAGTACACCAAGTTCACCTTCAACAGACACACCATATTTGTGAGCATATTCAACAACTTTTTTAGTCAATGCAACATTCTCTTCGTAAGGTAGAGAAGATCCATCGATCATAACTGAAGAGAAGCCGAAATCAACACAGCTCTTGCAGAGTTCGAAGCTATCGCCATGATCCAAATGCAATACGATTTCAGGATGTTCACATCCAAGTTCTTTTGCATATTCTACAGCACCCTGTGCCATATAGCGAAGTAATGTTTGGTTGGCATAGTTACGAGCGCCTTTAGAAACCTGAAGAATAACCGGAGATTTCAATTCAGAAGAGGCCTTGATAATGGCCTGAAGCTGCTCCATATTGTTGAAGTTGAAAGCGGGGATAGCATATCCGCCGTTAATAGCTCTCTTAAACATCTCACGGGTGTTTACGAGTCCTAAGTCTTTGTAATTAATCATTTTGTTTATCTTTATATATTAATTGAATAGAATTCAATGCAAATGTACAAATTTAAGTTTTAACCTAAAAACTATTTATCGACAAATAAATCTATTTGTGATTATTTATCTATAGATATTATTTTTCTCTTTTTTATAAAAGACAGAGAAGAAAAAAAGAGGCAATATTATTGCTATTCAAAATAAAAGCTGTAACTTTGCGCACTGAATTTTGACCATTACACTTAATAACATATAAGATAATAAATTAAAAGTATATACGATAATGAAAAAAGGTATTCATCCCGAATCATACCGCCCGGTAGTTTTTAAAGATATGTCAAACGGCGATATGTTTTTATCCAAATCAACTTGTGCCACCAAAGAGACCATCGAGCTTGAAGGTGAAACTTATCCGTTGATTAAGATCGAAATTTCGAGTACTTCTCACCCCTTCTTTACAGGTAAATCTACTTTGGTTGATAGTGCAGGACGGGTTGATAAGTTCCTCAGCCGCTATGGTGATCGTAAAAAGAAATAAAGAGATTACTTCTAAAAGTTAAAAAAAGGAATTCCACTACTTGGAATTCCTTTTTTTTAGTCTTAAACGATTGTAGTAAGGAAAGCACTTCGTATATTTGCAGGAATAATTATATCACATTATATATGATTAATAATAAATCAAAAAGAACAATGCAAAATGCAAAACCTGTTTTTGCATTCATTTCCAAAAAATCTAAAAAGTTCTGGACATGGTACAAAGGTCTCTATATAGGCAGCCCATGGTATAAAAAGCTTTTGGTCGGAATCCTTTCCTTCATGATTGTTTTCATGCTCTATTTAGGAATGGTAGATTGGAATCTATTGTGGCTGTTCGGCAAATCACCTAGCTTAAACAGTATCCAGAATCCTGAACAACCAGTTGCTTCAGAAATATATAGCGCTGACGGGAAACTAATAGGCAAGTACTTCCGCGAGAACCGTATACCTGTAAAATATGAAGAGATTTCGCCCATATTAATTAAGACATTGGTTACCACCGAAGATGAACGGTTTTACCATCATTTTGGAATCGACTTTCAAGGTCTTTTCTCGGCCGCTAACGACATGATGCATGGACGAAGTCGAGGAGCAAGCACCATCACCCAGCAGCTGGTAAAGAACATGTTCAAAATTCGTTCACAATATTCAACCGGTATTTTAGGTATCCTGCCAGGTGTACGACTTATTATTCAGAAATCCAAAGAATGGATCGATGCAATCAAAATCGAGATGTTCTATTCGAAAAAAGAAATTCTAACCATGTACCTCAACACGGTGGACTTCGGCAGCAACGCTTATGGCATCAAGACAGCTGCCAAAACCTATTTCCATACCACTCCGTCACAAATCAACTACGAACAAGCTGCCGTATTAGTTGGTATGCTCAGAGCTACAACGTACTACAATCCCCGCTTAAATCCGAAAAATGCATTGAAACGGCGCAATGTAGTGCTCGGAAATCTGGTAACCCACAACGTAATAAGTCAACAAACATGTGATTCACTAAAACAGATTCCCCTTAAGTTGAACTATGCTGTAGAAAGCAATTATGACGGTATCGCTCTTTACTTCCGCGAAGCGGTTGCAAACGAGCTGTATGCTTGGCTTAAAGATAATGATTTAGATCTATACAGCGACGGGCTCAAGATCTATACCACCATTGACACCCGAATGCAGAAATATGCCGAAGAAGCTGTCGACGAGAAAATGCGGCAGGTTCAAAAGAATTTCAACAGCCAGTGGGGAAAGAAAAATCCATGGTGTGACGAACATCACAAGGAAATACCGAACTTTATAGAAGACTTGGCTAGAAAGACAATGGTATATAAATTATTGCAAACTAAATATAACAATAATGGCGACTCCATTCATTACTACCTGAACAAGCCTCATAAAGTAAGGATATTCTCTTACGACAAAGGAATGCACGATGAAACAATGAGTACGATGGACTCCATACGCTATATGGAACGCTTCATGCACTGCGGCTTTATTGCCATGGAGCCACAGACTGGATATGTAAAAGCGTGGGTCGGTGATATCAATTTCGAAGCATGGAAATACGACAAAGTTACAGCAAAACGCCAACCGGGTTCTACATTCAAGTTGTTCGACTATACAGCTGCAATGAATCATGGAATGTCTCCTTGCGATACACGCGTTGATCATTACATCCAGTTAGACGTGTTAGATCATGGCAAACCCACCAAATGGGTTCCCGGCAATGCCAATGGTAACTATACAGGTCGTGAATATTCTTTGAAAGCGGCTTTCGCACAGTCGATCAACACTATCGCCGTTCAAGTAGCTCAAGAGGTAGGCATTCACACCGTAGCCGAAACTGCTAAGGCAATGGGTATAAAAACACCGCTAGAAGAAACTCCGGCATTAAGTTTAGGAGCTTCGGACGTATCGCTCGAAGAGTTGGTCAACGCATACTCCACCGTCATTAACGATGGCAAAGCCCATGACCCTATCTTGGTAACAAGAATAGAAGATCAGAGCGGAAAAACCATTTACGAAGCCAACGACACCCAAACGCAAGTAATTCCTTACGAATCGGCTTTCCTCATGCAAGAAATGCTGAAAGGCGGACTCACCGAACCGGGAGGCACAACGCAAGCTTTATGGGAATACGTTTCACCTTACACTCGAGAAACTGAATTTGGCGGAAAAACCGGTACCTCGCAAAATCATTCAGATGCGTGGTTTGTCGGTGTCACTCCTCACTTAGTTGCCGGTGCTTGGGTCGGCGGGGAACACCGAAGCATCCACTTCCAGACAGGAGCTTATGGACAAGGTAGCCGAACGGCACTGCCCGTGTATGGTTACTTCATGCAACGTGTATTGTCCGATCCGTCTCTTGCCCAATACAAAGGAAAATTCCCCAAACCAAAACAGACGATAACAAGAGACTATAATTGCCAGAGCGTTTATTATAACAATAAAAGCGACTCTACATCGGTCAATCTCGACGATAGTTTAGTTAACACCGGAGGAGGTAACGAAGTCGATTTAGGCGAACCGGTACCACCCGAAGGAGTAAAAAACACGAAAGAGAAAAAGGAGAAAAAAGATAAAGACAATAACGAAGTCATATTATGACATCACGACCACTGATGCGGCAATATAGCCGATAAAGAAGATATAGACAAAAAAGTAGCAACATCATAAAGGTGTTGCTACTTTTTTATATTTAATTTCTGTTGAATAAAATCGAATAAAAAATCGACAGTCTTGTCGATACCGAAGATAGAAGAGTTGATGCACAAATCATACGATTCAGCGGCACCCCAAGTCTTTGCAGAATAATAATTATAATAATCGGCACGCTTCTTATCGCACTTTTCAATAGCCGTCTTTGCAACTTCGGCCGAAATATGACGCTTAGCACAAATGCGGGCAATACGATCGTCAAAATCAGCAGTGATAAAAAGATTAATATGCCGAGGATTGTCCCTCAATATATAATCGGCGCAACGGCCCATAAAGATGCAAGACTTGGCTGCAGCGATCATACGAATCACATCGCTCTGAATTTTGAAAAGAGAATTATTACTCAACATACTGGCACTTGGAGCCGAACTATCGGCAAAAGCAAAATGTAAATTAGAAAGAACACCAAACATCCCTTGTGACGCCTCTTCGTCAGCTCTTTCAAAAAATTCCTTGCAAAGGCCGCTGTTTTCCGAAGCCGCATTAATAAGTTCATTGTCGTACAAATCAATGCCTAGACGCGCACCAAGTTTGTCTCCTATTTCGTGCCCTCCACTTCCCAATTGGCGCCCAATATTAATTACATAATTCTCATTCATAATTGTTCATCCGTAGATTATCTCATGCAAACTTAAATTTAAATTTCGAATTTTACAAGTTTCAGCCCTATTTTATTTCTCTCCGCTCCTGGCAACGATAGCAACAATATACATACGAGATAGATTCTTAAAGTCTTCATCGTTCAACTATGTTTGACATTGAAAATAAACACACATTAGAGCTAAAGCTCGTATATATCACTCTCTTTTTTTTAGAAAAATGTATCGCATCGGGCCGAGGTAGTGCATGAGTGTTAAAACTCCAATCAATGGGGCCTCCGAAATGCAAAATAAGCCTCGTAAACCAATCGATTGGCCTTCGGAAGTGCAAAATGCAGCGACAATTGCAATCGATTGGGGTCGGGAAATGCAAAATGCACTGCATATTGGTCCGCTGGGGCTTTGAAAGTTAAAAATGCACTGCATATTTGGCTTCCTTTAACCCAGCGGTCAAATCGTCAATGACGAATTGGCTTTCGTTAACAAAGCAAACCAATATTCATTGCATATTTGGCTTTCGTTAACCAAACGATTGCAATCGGCAGTGCATTTTCCACTTCCAAACCCCAATCGATACGAAAACGCACTCTCTGCAATGCGACATGCTGATCGGAATAGCGTTTGCGCAAAAAAACGACCGCACGGTGAACAAATGGACTCACTCCTTCAAAAGAGCGACAACAAAAAATAGAAGAATAAAACACAATCTTTGTGCTATTTCGGAAGAATAAAGCAGTTGTAAGTTACAAATATTTATTAACTGTTATAAATTGAAATATAATTATCTGATTTTCATGAAAAGAGTATCACACTTACATATCATTTTGTATATTTGTGGTCGGTTATGAAAAATACTTCAAGCCAAAAACGGCTTTGAATAAACCTTTTACAAAATTTTTATTTAGATAAACTATGGCAGATAAAAAAGAAAAACTCTTCTCGGAATTTCCTTCCGTCTCTACCGAAGAATGGCTTGCGAAAATCCAGGTTGACCTAAAAGGCGCCGACTTCGAGAAGAAACTTGTTTGGAAAACAAATGAAGGATTCAAAGTACAACCCTTCTACCGAATGGAAGACCTCAAAGACTTGAAGTCTATCGATTCTCTTCCCGGTGAATTCCCCTACTTGAGAGGAACTAAAAAGGATAATAACCTTTGGCTCGTGCGGCAAGACATCGTTGTAGACGATGCCACAGTAGCCAACGGCAAAGCGCTGGATATTCTTAATAAAGGCATCGACTCGCTGGGTTTTAAAATTAAAGGCAAAAATCTGAGTCCCGAACTAATCGAAACATTGCTGAAAGATATATGCGCCGAATGTGTGGAATTGAATTTCACTACGTGCCCCAACAAAGTAGCAGAATTGGCTCAGATACTCGTAGAGTATTTCAAGAAAAAGGGATACGACCTATCCAAGCTGATCGGCTCGGTAGAATACGATCATTTCAATGTAATGTTGAAAAAAGGCAAAGAGAAAGAAGATTTTGTGCAAACGTGCAAACAATTGCTCGACATCACGGCCGAACTCCCCAAATATCGCACCTTTACAGTTCATGCCAACTCGCTGACCAATGCAGGTGCTTATATTTACCAGGAATTGGGATATGCTCTGGCGTGGGGTAACGAATATCTACGCCAACTGACAGATGCCGGACTTCCTGCAGCTGCCGTTGCCAAGAAAATTAAATTCGTGATGGGCGTGAGCACCAACTACTTCATGGAAATTGCTAAATTCCGTGCTGCCCGCACACTATGGGCCAACATCGTAGCTTCTTACAATCCCGAATGTCATGGCGAATGCAAAAATCAGGGTGCTAATGGCGAATGCCGTTGTGCTGCCAAGATGAAAATTCATGCCGAGACATCGCAATACAATCAGACGGTATTCGACTCGTATGTAAACTTGCTTCGTTCGCAAACGGAAGCAATGAGCGCCGCACTTGCCGGAGTAGACTCCATGACCCTTGTTCCGTTTGACAAAGCATACAAAGAACCGGACGAATTTTCGGAACATTTAGCTCGCAACCAACAATTGTTGTTGAAAGAAGAATCGCACTTCGACAAAGTAGTCGACCCGGCCGGCGGCTCATGGTACATAGAGACACTGACGGCATCTATCGCCCGCGAAGGTTGGAAACAATTCCTTTCGGTATGCGAAGATGGCGGTTTCGAAACAGCCGTACGTGGTGGAAAAGTACAGGAGACTATCAATACAAGCAATAAAGCCCGCCACGAAGCATTTGCCAAACGTCGCGAGACTTTACTTGGAACCAATCAGTTCCCCAACTTCAATGAGACAGCAGCCGATAAGATCGTAGAAGATGCGGCTTGTCACTGTGGTTGCGCTACAGAAGAAAAAACAATAGATACACTTTGCACCGAACGTTTGGCTGATGAATTTGAAGCACTTCGTCTTGCTACCGAGAAATCGGCTCATCGCCCCAAGGCATTCATGCTTACTATCGGTAATTTGGCCATGCGCCAAGCCCGTGCTCAATTTTCTTGTAACTTCTTGGCTTGTGCCGGATACGAAGTAGTGGACAATCTAGGATTCGACACTGTAGAAGCTGGAGTTGAAGCTGCTATGGAAGCTAAAGCCGACATCGTTGTACTGTGTTCGAGCGACGACGAATATGCCGAATACGCTGTTCCGACTTTCAAAGCCATAAACGGCCGTGCCATCTTTATCGTTGCCGGATCACCAGCCTGCATGGAAGACTTGAAGAAAGAAGGAATAGAAAACTTCATCCATGTACGTTGCAACGTATTGGAAACATTAAAAGAATACAACGCTAAATTATTGAAGTAAGATGAAACCAGATTTTAAAAATATAAATATAAACGAAGCTTTCAAACCGGCCGACGGGATGGCATGGCAGAAGGCTAACGGAATTGAAGAAAACTGGGAAACACCCGAACACATCGGTGTGAAACCGGTATATACAAAAGAAGACCTTGAAGGCATGGAACACCTCGACTATTCGGCCGGTATTCCTCCCTATCTGCGTGGCCCGTATTCTATGATGTATCCGTTCCGCCCGTGGACCATCCGCCAGTATGCAGGTTTCTCTACGGCCGAAGAATCAAACGCATTCTATCGCCGCAACTTGGCTTCGGGACAGAAAGGTTTGTCTGTCGCATTCGACTTGGCTACCCACCGTGGCTACGACCCCGACCATCCACGTGTAGTGGGCGACGTGGGCAAAGCCGGCGTATCTATCTGCTGCCTTGACAACATGAAAGTGCTGTTCGATGGTATTCCATTGAATAAGATGTCTGTATCAATGACGATGAACGGTGCCGTATTACCAATCATGGCATTCTATATCTGCGCAGGTCTTGATCAAGGAGCCAAATTGGAAGAAATGGCAGGTACGATCCAAAACGATATTCTGAAAGAGTTCATGGTGCGCAACACCTATATTTATCCGCCAGCATTCTCGATGCGGATTATCTCGGATATCTTTGAATACACCTCGCAGAAGATGCCCAAATTCAACTCTATCTCCATATCGGGCTACCACATGCAGGAAGCCGGTGCTACAGCCGACATCGAATTGGCCTACACACTTGCCGACGGTTTGGAATACCTACGTGCCGGCGTGAAAGCAGGTATCGACATCGATGCTTTCGCTCCCCGCTTGTCGTTCTTCTGGGCGATAGGTACTAACCACTTCATGGAAATTGCCAAAATGCGTGCAGCACGTATGTTGTGGGCAAAGATTGTGAAACAATTCAACCCGAAAAATTCAAAATCTCTTGCACTCCGTACTCACTGCCAGACATCCGGTTGGTCGCTCACCGAGCAAGATCCCTATAATAACATAGGTCGTACCTGTATCGAGGCAATGGCGGCTGCATTGGGACATACTCAATCGTTGCACACCAACGCATTGGACGAAGCTATCGCATTGCCTACCGATTTTTCGGCCCGCATAGCCCGCAACACTCAGATTTACATTCAAGACGAAACATACGTATGCAAAGGCATCGACCCATGGGGCGGTTCGTACTATGTAGAGTCTCTAACCAACGAACTGGTTCATAAGGCATGGGAACATATTCAAGAAGTTGAAAAACTAGGCGGTATGGCCAAGGCTATCGAATCGGGTATTCCGAAAATGCGCATCGAAGAAGCTGCTGCCCGCACTCAGGCTCGTATTGATAGCGGTTCGCAGACCATCGTAGGTGTGAACAAATATCGTTTGGAAAAAGAAGCTCCTATCGATATTTTAGAAATCGACAACACAGCCGTTCGCGACGAACAGATTGAGACACTGAATAAAATTCGCGCTCGCCGTGACGAAAAGAAAGTAAAAGAAGCTCTCGACGCCATCACCAAGAGTGTAGAGACTGGCGAAGGCAACCTGCTCGACCTAGCAGTGAAAGCTGCACACATCGACGCAACCTTGGGAGAGATTTCAATGGCATGCGAGAAAATAGCAGGACGTTATAAAGCAGTAATCAGAACAATATCAGGCGTGTATTCATCAGAAAGCAAAAACGATAAGAGTTTCAAGGAAGCCTGCGCACTTTGCGACAAGTTTGCAAAGCAAGAAGGACGTCGTCCACGTATCATGATAGCCAAAATGGGGCAAGACGGTCACGACCGTGGTGCCAAAGTCGTAGCAACCGGCTATGCCGACTGCGGATTTGACGTTGATATGGGACCGTTATTCCAGACTCCCGAAGAGGCTGCCCGCGAAGCGGTAGAGAATGATGTTCACGTAGTCGGCGTTTCATCGTTGGCTGCAGGTCACAAAACATTGGTTCCGCAAATCATTGCCGAACTGAAAAAGCTGGGACGCCCCGACATTATTGTTATCGCCGGCGGTGTAATCCCGACACAAGACTACGACTTCCTCTACAAAGCAGGAGTCGCAGGCATCTTCGGCCCCGGTACTAAAGTATCGAAATGTGCTTGTGATATTCTTCATATTCTTCTAGGAGAATAAAAGAAGGCACCACATATACTTAAAAAAGGCGTTGAAGCAAAACTTCAACGCCTTTCTAATATATTATAAAGAAGAGATTAATAATCTTTTGTTTTCAGGCTAAAAACTATTTGAGTAGTTTATCCAAGAGCGGTATCAACGAACCATCACTTGGACGCAATGCATCGGCCGAATTGATTGTACCGTCGGCATTAATCATTATAAAACGAGGAATAGCAGCAATGCCCCAATCTTTACTGATCTTCTCATTTTGTTCCTTATCGGCTATAAACTGCGGCCATACAGGAGCATCGTCGGTTATCATCTTTTTCCACGAATCGACATTGCTATCGAGAGACACACTGATAAACTGAATATTCGGATTATCTTTATAATGCTCTACGAGTTTTGCCAAATGAGGAATTTCGGCTTTGCAAGGACCACACCATGTAGCCCAAAAATCGACATAAAGCAACTTCCCTTTATAATCGGAAAAGCGGTGTAGCTTTCCATCCTTATCGGCAAACTCATCGTCGGGTGCTACCGTTCCAGACTTCGTATTCTTCATCGCCTCTATTTTATAGCTATAAGCTTTGACAATTTCACTATCGCCCACCGCCTTGTAAGGCACCCAAAACTTATCTATATCGTCGCCTGCACAGCGTTGCGTCACGTAATTGACAATCGCCATTTCGAGCGATTTCTTTATTTCGGCATTCTTCACATACTTATTGGCGATGTTCACAAACTCCACTCCATATGTAGCAGGATCATCATCATACTTACTCGATATTTTGCCACGCACAAAAGTAGAGATAAGCGAATAGCTTTCGTATTCGGGATCATTCAAATCGATGTTTCCTAGCAATTTCTGAAATGCTTCGTCAGCAATAACATCTATATCTTTGAACCTGTCATAACACCTCATTAATGCAAGACGGTTGCGAAGATACTCACATTCATTCATCAGCCTTATTTGAGGTATCAGTTCCTTTTCCTTGAGCTTATTTACCATGACAGCAAAGTCGGTATGATACTTATCGAGCATCGCCAACTTATGGTCGTAATTTGTCAATATCTCGTTTTGATCTCCTGTGAGAGAAAAATACTTGGGATACGAATAGCCGTCGTTAAAAGCCTCGAGTAAACGGCAGGCATCGCTTCCATCTCCGCTGAACTCCAATACAATTTTCCCATCCTTTTGCTGAGCTTTGACCTTTAGTGTCTTTCCGCTTTTCAAAAAGGCGGTTGCCACTTTTTGATTAAATCCCATAAGATAACGGAAGTAGCCATTCGGCAAAGTATCATTATAAACATAATTGCCCTTTGCATCAAACTTGGGTTGAAACATCTTAGGACCTTTGTTATTGATAGCAGGAGAAGCGATCAATGTTCTTTTTTGCAAAGCCGTATCGGCCACGTTCAGTTTCAGTAGTTGCGCCTGTACAACACAAGGTGCCGCCATAAGTATACTTACGAAAAGGACGGCTAATTTTCTTTTTTTCATTATTACGAATCTTTTTATTTTATCGGTTCTACTTTATATCCCAAATTTTTTAAATCTGCTACAATACCTTCTGCTTCTTTGTTCTTGAGCAAATGTGCCAGCCCCACGACAATCAAAGTAGGCTTTTTCTTTATCATCTGCGGAATCTTTCTCATCCACTCGGCATTGCGTTTGTTCACATCAAATAGACCGGAGGTCAGCCCTGAAGCATACTGATTGTTCTGCAACTCGAGCATGATGTCCTCTCCCCTACCTTCAGCATACAGTTTCTTCAACTTTTTTATCAACTGTACCTTGCTACTATAGGTATGACAAAAATCGGATAAGGAATTCATCTCTTCGGTTAGAGTTTGTTTCTTCGAAGCACTCTTTTGCATCTTCATCTTTTTCAAAATGGAATCTTGTACGGCAAAAGGTTCGAGCATCTCAATCGACTTGCCATCACTCACGGCTTGTGCATGCACATAATAGTCAATCGGAGTGAATTTCTTATGCCTATTTTCTTGAGTGATGCCAAACATCTGCATGGAATACATCATCCGCAATATAATGGCTGCATACGTTGGGCGCATATTGGAAACGTACATAGGGAAAACAGCCTTCATGACGGTGTCGACTTCGGCAGCTTTTTCGACACCTATTATTTTATCATAAGTACTATCGGCCGGCAAGAGTATTTCTTGAGGAGTAAGTTTACCCATTGACTTTGCGTGAGGTGGTTGCACTTCTTTACTCATAGCAGCACTTGTTGGATTTTGGTTCATATCGGTTTCGAAGCATACTTGCGGTATAGCCTTGTATATCTTCTCAAACTCGGGAATACTACTGACCGTCTCTCCACGCATAATATGAAAACTGCCGAGGATATACGACGGACTCTTCAAACCATTACCCGATATTTTGAATAAGATAGCGTTGGTAGTTGTTTGTCCGGAAACAGCTACCGAAAACAATAATGAAAGATATACGATTAATATTTTTTTCATGACCAAGCTGATTTATTTAACATCGCGCACATAGCGCACACTAAAATAATGGGCAAAGATGGTAGCGCTGCGACGTTCTACCTTCTCTATATTGGGCATTATCTTACGATAAAAGACACAAGGGTTACTCATTGTTGAGTCAACGGTAGATGTCCAATACATTCCTTCGTCATACTGACGATAAGGCTTCACTGATTTATCACTATCACTTATATACCCCCATTTACACAATTCCCCACCAAAGCGTAAATTCAGTCCGGTACCCTGTTCAATACTCTGTATCATCAAAGATGCAGCCCCATCTCTCCAGCCATCTCTATCTACATCCGTGTGTTTCATCCCTAAAGCCGTTTCCAATTGTTTCCAATCTTGATCGGAAGGTAAACGCCATCCCACAGGACAATTATCCAAAGCCTGCTGATAAGAATAATAATTACCAAAATCGGCTAAATATTCTTTTGCTTTTGCAAAATCACTCACACTTACAATATTATCTACTCCTCCCCATTCCGAAGGTTCTGTAAGGTCATAGTATGGCGTACCGCATTTCAGATTCTCAGCCATCCAATCCAATTTATCAATGCGCACCCATTTGTACTCATTGCCTTCTTTGTCGGTCATGGTGCCTGTAGCAGAAGGTTTCACGTTAATATTATCGTCTTTATCATCGCCACACGAAGTAGAGGAAATAAGAGCGACAAACAAAATAAATATATAAAATAGTTTCTTCATAACACAGTTCTTTTTAATCATCCAGTTTTATTCCCATCGACTTGATTACGTTTCTAAGTAGCTCAAACCTTTCAATAACTATAGGAAAGGCAGCCATCATCTCTTTTACCTGAGACTCCGAGTAAGTACAGACAGCATTGGAAAAATATTGCAAGTCGGTATCCTTTACTGCAAGATAATAATAGTTGTGGTCCTTCCAAAAGCCCCGACTTCGAGCAATACTGTCATTGACTCCGTATTCCAAGCCAAGATCTGTTTTATCAACGAGATAGTAAGATTCTCCGTAACTATAAAACTTTGCCAATTTATCGGGATTTAAACGCTTCAACTTGTTCAGAACGATCTGACTGAAGATGGTCGTAAAATAGTTTGCATCCTGATAACCGGTATCACCACTCGTACTAACAGCATAGCAGCGAGTGCCCAATACTTGAGTGGGATGAGGTACCGTTCCCGACCACGAATCTTCCGGAGCGATTTCTAATACGCCATTATTGTTTACCCAAGTAGTGATAGAATCTACTATGAGAAAAGAATAAGGTACAGCCTTACCCAAACGTTTAGCCAATTTTTCTTTTATTAGATCTGCCACTTTCTTTTGCTGATCTATATTCCGAATATATTTATAGGTATAGGTATAAGACGATACATCTCCAATGAATGGATATTCTACATCTACCATTTCGGTATTCCATATTGGATTACCATACGCATCTGTACCATTCTTAACTTTTTTGAGCGTATCATTGAATAGTAAGTAAGCACCCGTCTCTTTATAGAAATCTCGTTGCAAGTCGGCCATTGTACTATGATCTTCATCCGAAGGCGCAAAAAGATTCTGATCAGCATAACTAGGTGAGGTATCTTCTTGATTGGCACACGAAGCGAACCCGAATATGATTGCAACGCACGCTATATAAAATATGATCTTTTTCATTTCCACAGAATTTATGTTATTAATAAGCTTTAGACCTTACCACTTTACGAATCGGACGTTCATTACTGCCGATCGTATTTTGGAATTCTCTTACAGCTTTCGGAATATCTAGAACCATTCCCCCATCATCGGTGCTGAGTTCATAATAGTTGGTATTTTGTGGAATATATTGGCGGTTGATATAGGCATAAGTAGTAAAGGAGTGTTCTACTTTCTCTACCTCCGGATATTTCTGATCGACAGCATAACGACGCATATCATACCAACGTAGACCTTCGAGACAAAACTCCCGCTCTCGTTCTTGTCTGATGAAAGTAACCAATGCCCCACCGGTCAAATTTAAGGGAGCATCATCCTTTACACGATATTGACGCAGAGTAGTAAGATATTTGATGGCATCCTGATCTTTACCCAGATGAGCACAAGCCTCTGCGGCATTAAGATATGCCTCGGCCGAACGAAACAAAAACTGATCAGAGACCCCTTTGTATACTCCAAGGCTCTCTTCTCTATTGTCTATCTTGTGATAAGATGGCTCGTTTCCTACGCCATCCTTTGTCTGAAAAAACGTTTTTTTGCGTGCATCATTACTGGTATATAACGAATAAAGATGATTCGATATTTTCCACACAGGTGAATATGGGGTACCATAATAGCTACCACCAGGACGTAAAAATAAAATATTACCCAAAATAGTTCCACCCATTGAGAATACATTTTCAACATTTGTCTTAGATAAAGGAAAGACATCTTCACTTGCCCCAATCAATTGTTGAAGTTGATTGTTCTCACCAAGCGACAATACAGCATATTTTTCTGCCATAGCCCAATCTTGCATGTATAGGGCAACACGACTGCGCAACAAATAAACGGCATTAATACTTACCCGATGAATTGATTCGGGCGAATGCAGATCTTTAAGATACTCTTCGGCAGCCGACAAATCGCTTACAATCTGATCATAAACTTCTTTGACACTGTTGCGCGTGTAGCTTTTATCTTCAATATATGCTGTGGTTTTAACAGGCACTCCGGGAATAGAAGCTGCCGTAGAAGGGATATACGGTTTGGCATAAAGGTTGACTAGCACATAATAATAAAGTGCACGTAGAAAGTGAGCTTCACCATTCACCTTATTGGCAAGTGGCTTATCATCTTGATCTTTAACTGTCAACCGGTTTGCCTCGTCCAAAATCATGTTACAAGTCGCAATATGATTATACGACAAATTCCAATACGATTTTTCTTGATCATCATAAGTATCTTTCTGCTGATAATCGAGGTACAAGCCTTGCTGCCAAGTAAAATAAGGATACATTAATTTTCTATAGTTCAAGCTTTGGTCAGGATCTGTAGGAGGTGTTAAATTTTCATCCAACTCGTCTGACATGAAATGTACAGGCAAATAATTGGTATTATAGATTTGTATATAATAATCAGCATTGGCTACAAGTCCGACACCAAGAAAGCCACTACCCACCATTAGTTCGTCAAGATCGGTATAAGAGTTTACCCTACTCAAATCTTGAGAATATTCTTTAAGAAAGTCACTGGAGCACGATGTAGTCAATGCCAAGACCATACTTATAATTGATAATAATCTTTTCATCTTCTTTTTGCTTTTAGAATATAACATTTATACCAAATGAGAAGCTTGGGCGTTCACTAAGTTGTATGGTAGTGAATCCTCCCTGCGTAGGTGTCTGCCCTTTCAATTTAGGATCGCATATCGTAAAGAGATTGTACGCAGATAGCGTCATGGCCAACCGTTGAAGTTTGATGTATTTGAGCATTCGAGCATCAAATTCGTATGTAACACTCGCACTTTGAAGTTTCAAATAATCAGCGCTCACCACTCTGATATTAGAATAGTCGTACATATCCCAGGCGCTATTGGCTATAGGTTGTCCACTATCGGCATAGACAGGCCGCGTCGAATAATGGTTGGCATATTTTGTATAATTGTCACTGGCACTTGATATGATTGCCGGGATATTGGTCTTATTCTCGTCACCTGGTTTTTTCCAACGTTTCAGATAGTCGCGGCTATAATTGCGGTCGGGACGTATATCTGCTGTATATACACCGCCACTTGCAGCACTTCCATACATGGCAAAAAGGCGTGTCTTAGCTCCAAAACTATAGGCAAGATTAAAGTTTGCGTGCCAATTCTTATAGCGGAACGTATTGGTAAGACTGCCCTGTATATCAGGATCTCTCCTACCCGATGCTTGAAGTACCATCGTGTAAGTATCATATTTACTCAACCCGGCAAGGGAGGAAACATTGTCTTGAAAGTCATCAAAAATAGGTCCACCATCAACAGAACTTAGTTTCAAGAAACGATAGCTATAGAATGTATTGACACTTTTGCCTTTTACGAGAGCTTTACCGTCAAGAAAATCTGTTAAGTTGTAAGTTTGAGCATCTGGACGTGAGTCGAGCGAATTGATGATTTTCGAGATAGAAGTAGAAAGAGTCCAACGGAAATTACGGTTAAGGATGGGACTATAAGTCACGTCCAAACTATAACCTTTGTTTGTGACGTCGCCACCATTGATTACATAGGTTTCTATACCATTAACGGAAGATATACTCTTCGTCATGAAAGCATTCTTTGTTTTCTTGTAATAGAAAGAGGTCTCCATCTCCAATTTATTATTGAAAAGAGACATATCCAAACCTATATTATAAGATTGTGTCGTTTCCCATTTCAGATTAGGATTCGGATACGAATTGATTGTTGAATAATAAGAATTATAATAAGTATTCATTGAACCTTTCTTGATTGTCATCGCAGGCGATTCAGAACTGAGCATATTTCCCTGAAAGCCATAAGATGCTTTCAAATTCATATAATCGATCCATTTATAATTCAACAAACCGATGCGCTTCATATCCAGTGAGCCAGAGAGCGACCAGATAGGGAGAAACTTGTCATTAGAGCGATCACCGAACTTATTAGATCCGTCGACGCGCCCGTTAAGATTAATACGGAACATTTGGTTATAAGCATAAGTAAATGATGCGTATACAGATACGGTATTCGTCAAGTTGTCGGTTATCAAAGGTACGTTACTGCTCAACCATGCTGCATAAGAAGTATATACCGTAGGATCAATATTAGTGACGAAAGTTTCGCCACGATCGGGATAATAACCTCTTGAAATATTCTGATATGTTTTATATTTATCATGATATATTTCCGTTCCGACTGTTGCGTCTATATTATGCACGTCATTCTCTCCGAAGAACTTATTGGCATCCAATTGTAGACGAGCCGTATAGTTTCGATCATTAACCGTGTTTTTGGTTAACTCACCTCCTTGCGGCATAAGCGATTTAGATTGTTCTTTTATTGTCTCTCCAAATTCAGCCCCACGCAATTTTGCGGCATAGAACGTTTTGTCACCCCAATATTTTTCAAAGTCACTATTTTGATTGGTATACGAGATAATAGCATTGGCATGCAACCAATCAGCAAAAGTAAAACGTAGATTGGCATTGACGGTGAACGATGAGACGTCTTGTTTATTAGAGCTATTATTCAGTTCATTAAGAATATTGAACTTATACGATTCGGTCGTTGTTACCTTATTCTGATAATAATAATATTTACCGTCGTCGGTATAGCAAGGTAAAGCGCGCGAAGTCTGATAAGCATAATCCACCGGATTGATTGACGACTGATAATTATTGCGTTTAGAATCGTAACCCGTAAACGAGAGCGAAGTACTCAAAAATTTGCTAAAAGTGTTGTCAAGATGCATCGAAGCGGTATATCTTTCACTACTATTAGACTTAATTACATCGTTATCGCCCTCGTAACCTAATGATGCGTAATAGCGAGACTTGTCAGAACCTCCGCTAATGCTGACAGTATGCTGCGTAGACCAACTGTCCCGACACAATATCTTGAACCAATCTGTATTTTGCGCCTCCAATTTAGCCACCGCACTATTAAACTGGGTATTATTGATCTCATTGTTATATAAACTATTGAGCAATCCTTCATAGCCCACCAAATTGATATCAGAACTATAAAGATAATGATCGGCCGCCAACTCGCGTGAGAATTGTATACGTTCCTTACTGGACATAACATCTACCGAAGGATCTGAATACCTCGGACGACGTTTATAGTTCACATTCATATTGTAGCTTACTTGCGGCTTACCTTCGTATCCCCGCTTTGTAGTTATGACGATAACGCCATTGGCCGCCTTAATTCCATAAATAGCTGTAGCAGCGGCATCTTTAAGCACATCAATACGATCTATATCTTGGGGATTGATTCCGGCGATAGCATTTCCTATACGATTCACATAGTCGGGGTCATTCAATTCTTCGGGAGAGATTTCGACCGGATCTTTCACCACAATACCGTCTACCACCCATAGTGGTTCGCGATTGCCTATCAACGTGGAAGTACCGCGGATACGAATTTTAGGAGCGACACCTATTTCACCGGAATTGAGGCTCACCATCAAATCGGGTATACGACCTTCAAGCATCTGGTCGATACTGCTCACGTCGCTACGCAATACATCTGAGGCTTTCACAGAAGTAACCGCACTTGTCAAACTACGTTTATCCAATACCTGATAGCCGGTGACTACCACTTCTTGCAATTGACGAGCATTACTCTGCATGGTAATGTTCATGTTGGGACGGGCTTTTATATCCATCTCTTGCATACCGACATAACTAATATGCAAAACCACACCTTCGGGGACATTGTATAGTGAGAATCGCCCGTCACTATTAGTGATGGCTGCCTTTCGGCTGTTTTTTATCCGGATAGAAGCGCCGATGACAGGAAGATTGTCTTCGTCCGAGACGATAAAACCCGCTACATTGATATTACGGCGCTCTATCTTATGAATAACACACACACCATTTTTCATTTCGTATGTCAGGTCATACTCTTCTAGAACCCTGCTTAATACAGACTCCCAGTTTTCTTTATTGGCCTTAACCGTTACGCTTTCTCCTCTCGTTATTTGTGAATTGTATAGGAAATTCACACCCGTCTGTTTCTTTATCTCAACAAGAAAAGTTTCCATCGAAACATCCTTCAAGTTGAGCGTCACTGTCTTTTTAGGGACGGCCAATGCCGATACTTGCAGCAACATCAGAAACATAGTCATTAGTAGTCCTACTTTCTTCATTGTTTGGGTTTTCATTTAAATATAAAATTGGTTTTTCAAAAGCATACAGCTTCCACGATCATCGGACAATTAAATCTGCGCAAATCTTCTTGTCTGGTGAAAACCATATTAAAACACACTCTCTAACTTTTATTTTTATAACAGATTATTCCCTTTTTCCTTTATTCCGCCTACTTAAATACACACATCGCCCTTCCACATGATAAGAGAAATCGCCTGTCATCTCGAACACGTCAAGAAAAGCATTCATTGTATCATAACGTCGTACAGTGCCCGTATAGGTTTGACTTGCTATATCAGAGCTATCGTAAACTACTTCAACATCATACCATTTGGCAAAGGTCGATACAATATTGCTCAAACTCTCATTGTGGAAATTATAAACTCCTCTAGTCCAGCTGACATAGTCTTCTACATCAACAGGCCTTTTCTGCACTAGGCTGCCGGTAGATAACGCTTGTTCGCCCGGCTCGAGTTCAACACTCTCTCTCGTTGGCGTCGTAAACCGCACTCGCCCTTTGACCAATGTCACCTCACAACGTTGCCGGTCATCATACGCATTGACATTGAATACAGTACCCAATACAGCGACTTCTCCGTAACGGGTTTTGACTATAAATGGATGCGCGGCATCTTTTTTCACATCAAAGTAGGCTTCGCCTTTCAGTTCAACAACCCGTTGACCACTGCCGAACCGCATAGGGAATCTCAATTCGGAAGCCGCATTGAGATGCACAGTGGTACCATCTGCCAGAAGCACCGTATTTTCTCCTCCACGCGGAATAACAAATGTGTTGAATTGCGAAGCTGCCGATGTACTATCGGGAAGATTGACCTGCACCGGAACATACGACAACAAGCCCTGGTGATATGTCACTCTGACACCGCCCAATACCATATTTATATTCTTCGATCCAATATTCAATGTTTTTCCATCGGGAAGCAAAACTTGCCCCTTCTTCGTACCGGGCGAAAGGATCGTTAATTCATGACCAAGAGGTTGCCGCACGGAAGTCATTCTCCAAACAGCAAATATCCCTATTAATATTAAAACGATAGCTGCAGCCGAATACCAACGATAGGACATGCGGCGAGATTTGTATTTATAAACCCCAGTCAGCCTGACTTTTCTCAGGAAACGAGAATAAGCATCTTTACTTGAATAACGATTATAACGAATAAACGAATCATTGAGACCGTCTTGACGGCGCAATTCATCATACTGCTTTCTCAAGTCCGGATGGAGAGTCAAGAACTCTTCGACCCGAAGTTTTTCTGTTTCGGTAGCCTCTCCGATCAGTACCTTACGCAATAAAGAAGCGTCATCATATATATCAAATACACTTTTCACGTTACTTTTATCCGTTAATTTATAATGAATACTCACAAGAAGATAGAAAGGGTGACAAAAAAATAAAAAAACGTATATTCACAGACAAAAAATGCCAGAAACGGATACATATTCTTTTTCCATCGAATTTCTTAAAACACCTCTAACTAAAAATGCCGTGCAGTATCGGTTTGGTTCAACAAACCCAAACAAACTTAAAAGAGCAGCAATAACACCGAAAATTGCGAATCTTTGAGATGTTTTCTCAGAAACTTATAACTGCGCATTTTCTGTGTTTTTACTGTATTGATACTAACTCCTAGTATTTCGGCTATCTCGTTCCAATCGTGCCCTTCAACCCGAAGCAGCATAATACGTCGCTGCTCTGTCGGAAGCTGATTGATATAAAGATAAAGCTGGCGTATCATTTCTTCGCGGATAGTAAGAGCATAGATGGACTCTTCGTCTTGCTCTTCCGATTGATTTTCGGCAAATGATGTGAGAATATCTGAATGAAGCCGAGTATCGCGTATAAATGTGAGACATTTATTATAACACGCCTTATATAGATAATTGGTAAGCTCGCGTACATCAACAAACTGATGACTGTT
Source organism: Bacteroidales bacterium (assembly GCA_012517855.1). GTDB lineage: Bacteria > Bacteroidota > Bacteroidia > Bacteroidales > Bacteroidaceae > JAAYUD01. The sequence goes on along the minus strand of JAAYUD010000011.1, from coordinate 30,085 downwards.
TTCGTAAACCGACAAGAACACTTCTTGCACCAAATCTTCCACTGCATCCTGCAAAGGAGCCAACAAACGAGAAACATAAGAGCAAAGGGCGGCGTAATATTGCCGATAAAGATATTCATAGGATGCAGTATCTTTACGGTTGATTCCAATAATAATTTCGTTTATCGATCTCTCCAAAGGCGCCATTGTGAGGTGTTTATTTCTTCCATTTGCTGCGCAAATTAACGGATAATAACGGTTAAATCCAAATATTGAATCATATTTATGAAACGGAGAATAGTATAAAACACATCACCTTCGAAAAACATTTTTTTCTCATTTCATTACCAGTCGGTTAAATATATCGTAGACAAGCCCTACAACTATTCATCGAATATATTCCTGTATAAGAAGCCTTTTTAATAATTAAGTTAAAATGACAATTGAAATTCTTTTTCTCCTATATTTTGCATAACTTCGTCAGCAAATACAAAATATATAAATAAGATGGACAATCCTAATTTGAGCGACGAAGACAAAAAGTTATTGGATAAGATGCGCCCAGAAGAACATAAAAAATTTAAGTTTTTCGCATCACCCGATGATAGTGAAGACAAATCGTGGATTATGAAGAATTATTGGTGGATACTTATTATTCTGGGGGCATTGCTTGTTAGTTTAATACGCCACTAAAAAATTACCGAAATCATTTATATATTGACGCTGAACACATTGCCACCAGAGGTGCTTATACAAACAAACTAACAAGAAAAAATCTTTTCAAAAGATTTGTATAGTCCAAAATATAGTCTTATCTTTGCCCCGCATTTGGAGGAATGCAACAAGGAAGTTTGGGTGAGTGGCTGAAACCAGCAGTTTGCTAAACTGCCGTGCGGGTTACCGTACCGCGAGTTCGAATCTCGCAGCTTCCGCAAATACAAACCAAATGGCGCTTTCGTCTAATGGCTAGGACGCGGCCCTCTCACGGCTGAAATGCGGGTTCGAACCCCGCTCGCGCTACAGACATAAAAATCGATACATTGTAATAAATGCATCGATTTTATTTTTACTCCCTCTACAAATCCATTATTCGCCAATTATTTAATTATACCTAGAGTATTCAATAGGCTTATTAGTAAAAGTTAGGGGTAGTATGCATAATAATGGAATGGCCAAAAGCAAAATAACTAAGAATGGATAACAAATCCATTCGGTTTAATCTCTCTGCAAAAATTTTATCATTTAGATTCTTTGCCACCTCCGTATGACACCATACCGTACTATCCCACAGAAGGTTAACAAGACACCAGATACAACGCCAGCGAAAAGAGGCCAAAAAATCGGCCTGAGAACATATTGTGGGAACGTTATTTTCAGCGGACTGTCGTTTAGAATGATTCTAAACGACAGCCTACAGATAGCTGAGGGCCAATTTTGCACACAGACAAGTGTGCTCCACTCTTTTTGATAAGTACCGGCTGTAATTGACTGTTCCAATAAGTTAGTCATTTAAGGTTAAGTTTATAGTTAAGGCTCAGAAGTCTCACACGTGTGCGACATCTGTATCACACGTGTGAGACAATTGTCGCACAGCTGTGAGACGTTTGTCGCACTCATGTGAGACTTCTTATATATATATAGAACAAAGACATAATGATATAATCACTCCTTTATAAGGAGATTGTGGCATGTTTTTTTTCTAGCTAACAATTGGCTCTCAATCGGTAAGATACGCTTATATATGCGGCATAATCGAACAAAATAAATAAAAACAATATGTACCATTTTAAACATTCAGAAGTGCAGAGAGCGGGCTAAGCTCAAACGAATGATGCATCAGTTGGATGAATATTTTAAGGCTCATTACGTTGACTCCAAAATATGGAAACAGAATCTGTGACAGTAATGTCCGACCACACTTATATTTGCTATTAGGATTGTCAAGCAAACCGATAACATCTTGTGGCAAATTAAAATGATAGAAAGCTTTAATTTAAAAACAGTTAACGTCTATACGTTTTCAGAAAACGTATAGACGTCAACATTTTTAGAGGCATCGTCATTTTAAAGACTAAAAAGTATTCAAACGATCCATTTACTTTGTATTTACCACGCCCTATTTTGCCCACAAGACAGAGGCGAATATGTGTTAGTACATTTTCGACCTACACCATATCTATCATTAAGGGAATAAGATCTTTGTCAATACCTTTTTCTACCAGCATATCGATATCTTGCCTAAAGAAAGTTACAAACTCATCTTTATCCTTGCAGTGTTGCAATGCCGATTGATAATAATGAAAAGCCTGTTGAACATTGTGCATCACCCATTCTAAATGACCGGCATTCAGAAAATCGACCATACCGGCAACTGGCGCCGCAAGGAGTCGATCATAGTATGTTTTAGCCTGTTCGTAGTTACCACATGCAAACGAATACCAGGCTATAGCTCTCCATGCCTTTTCATTTTTGGGCTGTACAAAATCTATTTTAAAGAAATATTTCAAAGCGTCATCAAACTGTTCCAGCTCGGCAAGGCAAACAGCTATCTGATAAAGCAATGTGGTGTTTTCGGGATTCTTCTGTTCCAATTCTTTATAATAAGAAAGGGATTCACTAAATTGTCCTGTCAGACGATAGCAAATGGCTTTCTGCTCTTTCAGCCAATCATTATCCGACACAAAAAGCTCGGCTTTCATATAAGCCTGAAGGGCTTGATTATACATTTTCTGACGCTGATAGGCATAACCCAAATGAGTATATAGAGCGCCACTTTTTTCGTCTCCTTTATCCAATACTGCCAGCAGTTCGAAAGCCCTGGCGGCTTCTCTCCAGTACTTCTTTTTCAACAAAAACTCAGCAAGCAACATTAAATTGTTGGAGCTATAAAGCAATTTGTTAATTTCACTGCATGCTGGGGCAAAGACATCTATCTGGAATATATCCGAGAACTCTCTTTTACGGGGACTTACTTTGAAAAGTCTATATAGCTCGTGCATATAGTTTGTATTCTGCAACTTACTATCAGCCTCATCCATCGCAACCAAATCATCTTTATGGTCTTCTTCATTGAGCATCTCTTCTGCCTGCTCCAACTGTTGTCTGATAAGATCAAACTGCTGAAGCGGCATTTTGGGGAACAAATGGACGAGCGAGTATTTGTCATTATCGCATAAATAAGTGGTAGACTTCAATATATTGAGTATCGTATCATTCATTTTGGAGCCCATCTCTTGGAGCCTCAACACAGACGGTTGGTTTACATCAAAAGGCTTGAACCAATTTTCCAAATCATGAAAGAACGAGAAGCCTTTTAAATTCTGAAAAGTACTCATATAGAGGTCCCCCCCCTCCAGACTCATTTTAGTCAGTTTTTCAAGCTTCGCCTCTATCTCCTTGTCTTCTATATTGGGCATGATGATTTTGGGAATTCCGTTATCTTCATCACCGCTTTTGTCATCAAGAGGCGATTTCATTTTATTCATGCCTTTTATGATATCCGGCACAATCTCGTCGTTCATCATACGAGTAATTTTCTCCGTACCCAGACTTTGAAAAAAGTTGATATAGCATTGCATAAAATCTCTTGCAAAGTCCGGTTGCTCTTTCAATACAGAAAGCCTAACCATTACAGATGGATAATATTTTATGCGTTCGGCATAAATATGAAGTACAAAGAAGACACCTACAATAGCTCGTTGACGAGCCCTAACTGGCAACTGTTCAGAGCCGTAAGCTTTAAACAGCCAAAGCAACTTATTGAGATCAAAACATTGAAACAAGCTCATTGTAACGGCTCCGATATAGAGACATAAATCGGTAGAAGTAAGTGGCATAGTCTCCAATATATAATTTGCTGTTTCTTCTTCACCGCTATCCCACGAAATAGTAGCCCACGTTTTTTCAAAAAGTTCTTTCTCAAGCTTATACCATTTATCGGCAATTTCCGTTCTTCTATGCGCATCAGGCAATAAGTTGCAAACAGAGAGATCCATTGTAACAGATTGCAGTTCTTGGACAATACGCATCGTATCTGGCAAGTCGTTCGTACGAAGCATTCTATTCCTTATAATATGATATAGTTTGGGAGACTCTCTATCAAGTAATAATATATGTACTCTATCGGCTATTTCGAGTAGTCGGATAACAATATTATCATACATCTCCCGTTGCTTGGGATCGTGTACACCTTGCAACATATATTGTGTCATGAGATTATAAGCCGTATTTATCATGTCAAACGATGATTGCAGATTCCAACTGCGACTTTCTCCCAATCCTGTCTTTACCAAGTCGAATGCTTCGTGAAGGCGCTTTTGCCTAATCAACGAAAGGACTCTTTCATAATATTTATTGATACTTTCTTCTGGCATGGCGTTTCAATATCTTTTTTATTTTTTCTCTAACCTGTATAGGGTTGTTATCGTTCTCTATATAAGAAGAATCGACAAGTTCCGTGCCAGTGTACTCATCTTTCACCATTTTCTTGGTTTTTAACCATACTATAGCTTTATTCACTTCACCAAGATCGGGGGCCTGCGCATGGCGATAAGATGGTAGTGCTATAAGTCCAATAACATTTTCAGGTACTTTCAATTGGTTAGTCAACACATTACCCCAATCGCTTTTGGGATGTGATAAAAGATAGTCTATCGCCAAATTATATCCTTTTATTAAGGCCTTGACAGATTCTGATTTCTTTTTCAAAGTCTGACGACTAAAAATTGTAGTAGATTGATTTATATTTAAATCTCCAGTAGTAATAAGCGAATGACTTCCTATATTCATCGCAATAGAAGCATACGGATCAGGCAAGAAAGTAGCGTCTATTTGTCCACCCTGTAGCATAAGCAAGCGCAAAGGTATTTGATTTATTTCGGGCTCGTTGACCATATTGAGAGGGATACCCGCTTTATGCAAAACAAATTCGGCTGCATACTCTGAGAAAGAATTCTTCGAAGTACAGAAATTAATATCTTTCAACTGGTTGATAGAATTCATTTTACCACCTACACGAGTAACTAAGCACAAGCAGCAGTCGTTTTGCATCACTGAACGAAGTGGAATACCTTTTGATTGAAGTACGGCAGCACTTGTATAATCGGTAACAATACCATCCAGTTTATGTGTTTCAAACGAAGCATCTCGATCTGTCTCGTTAAGGAATATGGTAAAATTCACTTTAAGCCCTAATGAATCGTAAATACCTTTATCTGCCGCTACCAGGAAAGGCAGTCCGTCCATTGTAGCCATCACGCCTACTTCGAGAGGCTTCAACGGCTCTTGAGAAGTACGTTTCTTATGACCACACGACATAAGCAGCACAACAACAATCAGACAAAACGGCAATACGGTTCTTTTCATAATCATTAAGGCTTTGTATGTAAAAGGGCAGCCCCTTGTAAAAGATTGGCTGCCCTATATAGAATATTATTTTCTAATTTACTTTTCGATAGCAGCAATACCCGGAAGAACTTTTCCTTCGATAGCTTCGAGCAATGCACCACCACCAGTAGAGATATAAGATACTTGGTCGGCCATACCGAATTTGTTGATACAAGCCACAGAATCTCCTCCACCAATAAGCGAGAATGCACCATTGGCAGTAGCTTTTGCAATAGCATCGGCTATAGCTTTAGATCCTTTGGCGAAGTTGTCCATCTCAAATACACCGGCAGGACCATTCCACAGAATAGTCTTGGCGTTTTCGATAGCAGCAGCAAAAGCTTTTTCAGTTTCAGGACCGATATCAAGACCTTCCCATCCGTCAGGAATATCATTCGATGAACAAATTTGGGTATTAGCATCATTTTTGAAGTCATCTGCAGCAACACAGTCTGTACCAAGGACCAAATTCACATTCTGTTCTTTTGCTTTCTTGATAATATCAAGAGCGATATCAAGTTTGTCATCCTCGCAGATAGACTTACCGATTTTACCTCCTTGAGCTTTGGCAAAAGTATAAGTCATACCTCCACAAAGGATCAGATTATCTACTTTACCAAGAAGATTCTCGATGATACCTATTTTGGTAGATACTTTAGAGCCACCCATGATAGCAGTGAAAGGACGCTTAATGTCGCTCAATATGCTATTGACAGCTTTAACTTCTTTCTCCATGAGGTAGCCGAGCATCTTGTGATCTTTGTCGAAGCTATCGGCAATAACAGCTGTTGAAGCATGAGCACGATGAGCCGTACCGAAAGCATCATTTACATAACAATCGGCATAAGAAGCCAAATGCTTAGCAAACTCTTGTTGTTTAGCTTTAATATCTTTTTTAGCTGCTGTTTTTTCTTCATCAGAAGCATCATCAGCCAAGCCACGTGGTTTGCCTTCTTCTTCGGCATAGAAACGAAGATTCTCGAGCAACAAAGCTTCACCCGGTTTCAAAGCCTTCGCAGCATCGTCAGCCTTCATACAGTCGGGAGCAAACTGAACTTTAACACCCAGTTTCTCTGAAACAGCATCAACAATCTGACTCAAAGAAAATTTCATATCAGGATTCTTCTTCGGCTTGCCCATATGCGACATAATAATAAGGCTACCGCCATCAGCCAAAATTTTCTTCAAAGTAGGAAGAGCACCACGAATACGAGTATCATCCGTAATCTTTCCATTCTCGTCCAATGGCACATTGAAGTCCACACGGACAATTGCCTTTTTGCCGGCAAATTTGAAATTATCAATTGTCATAATAACACTATAATTAATTATTTGAAACTTAAATATTTTTCCCTATAGTCAATGATGACTACAAAGTTACAATAAAAATTCTTTTTATAAATATCATTTGACTACTTTATGTAGGTCACAATAGTATTTGCAACACAATTTAAGTCCACAGCTATCGCATTTGGGCTTTTTAGCAGTACAAGTATACCGCCCATGAAGGATGAGCCAATGGTGCGCCTTGGGAATTAATTTGTCAGGAATATATTTTGTGAGTTCTTTTTCTGTTGCAAGAGGCGTTTTTGAATTGATAGTCAACCCTATGCGGTTTGATACCCGAAACACATGGGTATCAACAGCCATAGCAGCCTTATTGTAAACTACAGCCTGAATAACATTGGCCGTTTTCCTGCCGACTCCTGGAAGTTGCGTCAGGTCGTCAAGATTATCAGGCACAATACTATTGAATTTTTCAACAAGCATCTTTGCCATACCGACCAAATGTTTGGCTTTCGAATTGGGGTATGAAACACTATGTACATATTCTAATACAGCTTCGGGAGTAGCCACAGCCATGACCTCAGGAGTAGGATATGCAGCAAATAAAGCAGGCGATATTTCATTGATACGTTTATCGGTGCATTGAGCCGACAAAATAACAGCCATGAGCAGTTGAAAAGGATTGTCGTAATGCAATTCTGTTTCGGCTACCGGCATAGCTTGCTCGAAATATTCAATTACTCTCTCATAACGTTCTTTTTTTGTCATAGCCTTTTAGTATATTACCTTAATTTATTTCTTTTATAATGAGGAGCTACATAGAAATTAAAATAGAGTGTGGACAAGATAGTTAATATGGCACCGAACAGATAAGCATTGGCAAACGAACTATATTGAGCAATCACTCCACCAAGTATCATACCGCCACTAATACCGACATCCCAAGAGGTGAGATAAGTAGAAGTTGCCGTACCCCGACGACTATTAGAGGCCAGATTGATGAACAACGAATTGTAGGCAGGAAACATGATACCGAAACCGACGCCAAGCAAAAGAGCCACAGCAAAGAACAAGTAGGTACCCAATGCATGATCGGCTTTGAACAGATCTGCACAAAAAGCCAATAAGAAAAAAGAGAGAATTACAATATATAAAGAAAAAGAGATGATTTGTGTGACTTTTCCCTTATCAACTTGCTTCCCTGAAAAGATGCGGGAGATAGCCATACCTACCGCCATAAAAGTGAAGAACAATCCTGTTTGAGCTGTGATGCCAATTTGGATAGCATAAAGAGCCACATAGTTAGTTGTCATTCCATAAGGGATGGAGAGCAACAACAGACTAAGACCTGCCGGAAAGCCCTTTGTTAAAAGAAATCGATCTAGCGAAAGCGGCTCACGTTTGACAGGAGGTTTATAAGGAGTCCGCACCATGCAACCAGAAGAAATGCCGATAGCGGACGAAATCAATGCAACACAAAATATATAATAAAAGGAAACACCACTCTGCATCATAAACAATCCGACCATCGGCCCTATAGCCATAGCAAAATTATTGGTTAATCCGAAGTATCCGATCCCCTCCCCTCTTCGTGAAGAAGGCATAATATCAATCACAATAGTATTGCCGCCTACCGACACCATTCCAAAAGCGCCGCCCTGCAACAACCTGAAAAGAATAAATAGTGTGAGCGAGTATGCCACAATATATCCGGCAAATACAGAAGCAAACACAAAATACGACAAGAGATAGAGGGGCTTACGGGCAAAGGTATCGACCAGATAGCCGGAAAACGGACGAATACACAGCGCAGAAACGGTATAACACGACACAACCAAACCAATCACGGCTTTAGTTGTATGAAACACCTCCACAAGATAAAACGGGAAGACCGGTATCAACAGCCAAAAGCTGAACGACAGCAGAAAATTCGCCGTCAGCATATAGCAATAGCTCGATGTGACAAGTCGGTCTTTCGGCATAACAAAAAAGATTAATATGCTGCCTCGAACTCTTTTAAGAAACGCATGTCATTTTCGGAGAACATACGGAGATCTTTCACCTGATATTTCAAATTAGTAATACGCTCGACTCCCATACCTAAAGCATATCCTTTATAAACTTTACTATCAATGCCATTCAATTCAAGTACATTCGGATCGACCATGCCACAGCCTAGTATTTCTACCCAACCGGTATGTTTGCAGAATCCACATCCTTTGCCTCCACAGATATTACAGCTGATATCCATTTCGGCACTAGGTTCTGTAAACGGAAAATAAGAAGGACGAAGTCTTATCTTCGTGTCGGCTCCGAACATCTCACGAGCAAACAACAAAAGCACTTGCTTCAGATCGGTAAAAGAAACATCTTTATCTACATATAAGGCCTCAACCTGATGAAAGAAGCAATGGGCACGGGCACTAATAGCCTCATTGCGATAAACACGTCCCGGACAAATAATACGTATAGGAGGCTGATTCACTTCCATCACACGACTTTGAACAGACGAAGTATGAGTGCGCAATAGGATATCGGGATGCGATTCGATAAAGAAAGTATCTTGCATGTCGCGTGCGGGATGATCTTCAGCAAAATTGAGCGCCGAAAACACATGCCAGTCATCTTCAACTTCCGGCCCCTCGGCAATACTGAATCCCAAGCGAGAAAATATATCGATAATTTCGTTTTTGACAATAGTTATAGGATGGCGTGAGCCAAGTTGGACAGGATAAGCAGTACGCGACAAATCCAAATCATTGTTTTTATCTGAATTTCTCTCGAACTGGGCACGTAGATTATTTATTTTTTCTTGAGCTCTTGTTTTCAGTTCATTGAGCTTTATGCCAACCTCGCGTTTTTTATCGGCTTGTACCGTACGAAATTCGGTTACTAGATCGTTAATAGCACCTTTTTTACTCAGATATTTAATGCGCAATGCCTCCAGTTCTTCAGCATTGTTAGCTTGCAATTGATCTACCTCGTCAAGTAGTTTTTTAATATTCTATATTATCATATCCTATTTATACTAAAGTTGTGCAAAGATACACTTTTATAGACTAATAAGAGGGAGAATTCTCTACTTTTTTAGTAATTTTGTAGTCGAAATGAGTGAACCAATTAACGATCATATTATTTTGGGCATTGACCCGGGCACCAATATCATGGGATATGGTGTATTGAATATCATTGACCATAAGCCCCATTTAGTAGCTATGGGTGTTATTGACCTGCGAAAATTTTCTAATCATTATCTCAAACTAAGGCAAATTTATCAACGGGTGCAAAGTGTGATAGACAGCTACCTGCCGGACGAACTAGCCATAGAAGCACCGTTTTTTGGCAAAAATGTTCAGTCGATGCTCAAGCTGGGACGCGCTCAAGGGGTAGCAATAGCTGCGGCCCTCAGTCGTGACCTGCCCATTACGGAATATGCTCCACTCAAAATTAAAATGGCTATTACCGGTAGTGGAGAAGCATCGAAAGAACAAGTTGCGGGAATGTTACAGCACATGCTACATATACCACAAGAAGATATGCCACACTTTATGGACGCCACCGATGCATTAGGTGCTGCTTATTGTCATTACCTACAAAAGGGGCACCCTGTTACGTCCAATGGTTCCAAAAGTTGGAAGGATTTTATAATAAAACATCCGGATAGGGTGAACAAATAACATAATATATGAGAAAGCTGAACCGATTGTTTTTATTAATTTGTATAGCTTTACTTTGCTCAAATTGCACAACATTAATTAAAAGAACGTATAAATCGTTCAATGACTATCCTGTGCCCACGGGTGAACTCACTGAGATGGATTACTCACCGACTAAGTCTTCGTTTTCTTTTTGGTCGCCAAATGCCGATGAAGTAAGACTTATGCTTTTTCGTACTGGAAACTCTGGACATGCTTATCGTACAGTGCACATGGAACAAGGAGAAAACGGCACATGGACAACCACTGTAGAGGGAGATTTAGTTAACCAATATTACACATTCAACGTAAAGATAAAAGATAAGTGGCATGGAGATACTCCAGGGCTAAACGCCCATGCTGTGAGCACAAACGGCAAACGTGCCGCAATTATTGATATTTCGGCAACCGATCCAAAAGGCTGGGAACATGATAACCGTCCAGCACTCTACTCACCATCAAGAGCAATTATCTACAATTTGCACCTCAGAGATTTCACACAAGATTCAACATCCAATATACAGCATCGTGGTAAATATTTGGCATTAACCGAACACGGGACTCATACTCAGAGCGGATTGCCAACAGGCATCGATCATTTAAAAGAAATGGGTATTACGCACGTGCAACTTATGCCCGTATTCGACTTCGCAGACATTGACGAGTCCGATACCCGCCACAATCGCTACGCTTATGGTAGCCAACCGCTCAATTACAATGTTCCTGAAGGCTCTTATTCTACACGCCCCAATCTACCCTCTGCGCGTATCAAAGAGTTTAAGCAAATGGTTATGGCACTTCACAAAGCAGGCATAAGAGTAATCCTTGAAATGGCCTATAGCCATGTATCGGATGCACAATCGAGTAATTTCGAAAAGACTGCTCCAGGATATTTCTTCCGAATGAAAGGCAAGAAATTTGCCGACGGTTCGGGTTATGGCAACGAAATAGCAACCGAACGCCCAATGGCTCGCAAGTTTATAGTCGAGTCGGTGCGTTATTGGCTAAACGAATATCACATAGACGGTTTCTACTTTGATATGATGGGATTGATGGACTTAGAAACGATGAGGGCTATTAGAGCGGCAGCCGACGAAACTGATTCGAGTATTTTGATTTATGGAGATGGAACTTCGCCCAATAAACCTGCCTTATCAACAGATTCGTTGGCAATTGCCGCCAATATATTCCGTGCCCAAGGAGTTGGCTCTTATGCTCACGAATTCCGCAATGCCTTATTAGGTCCGCATAACGAAACGCACAAAATAGGTTTTCTAGGAGGACTTCCTGGTAACGAAGAAACAATTCGATTCGATATGGCAGGAGCTATTCCAAATTCTCAAATCAAATTTTACAGAGTTCATGAATGCAAGAGGGCTTGGGCACTTCAACCTACACAATGTTTCGGTTTTCTTTCCTCGCACGATAATTATTGTTTAGTAGACAGACTAAAAGCATCACTGACTAATGTCACACCGACACAACAAATTAAATTAAGTGAAGTTGCACATACAGCGCTAATACTTTCTCAAAGTACCCCAGTAATCTATTGCGGTGACGAGATGCTACGTGATAAACAAATGGTACGCCATAGCATGAATAGTTCCGATGCCATCAATGCCATTAATTGGAAACTTAAAGAAACGAACAACGAACTTTTTGAATATATAAAGGGACTTATTCGATTACGCCGTGCTCATCCGGCATTCCGCCTAGGTAGTGCAGATGCCGTAAGAAAGAATATGCAATTTCTTACAACAGATCCGAATGTAATAGCCTACGCTTTAAACAATCATGCGGGAGGAGATACATGGGGAACAATAATTGTAGCACTCAATACAACACTACGCTATTCTAAAGTTACTGTTCCTGATGGATTCTATACAGTAGTGGCCAATAACGGCAAAATAAGTGAAGAAGGTCTCGGTCATCTCAAAGGGCCCGAGATAGGTGTTCCCGGACAAACAGCACTTATCATGTGGAAGCCTTAAAACAGCAATAATATAACATAAAAAAGGCGGCAAATGATTTGCCGCCTTTTTTATGTTATATCAAAGACCAGACTTAGAACTTATAATCAAATCCGAGTCCAAACACTTTATTAGTACGCGAATAAACATCTGTACCAGATAGCGTTGTATCGTTGTATCCGCCACGTGATGATGCATCAGTCGACTTAGTATATTTACTATAGTTTGTCCAGAAATAAGCAATATTCATAGTCAGCTTAGAAGTCAGCTTTACTGCGCCACCCATGCCGATTGAATAAGAATCACACGAAAAACTTGTATCGCTCTGATAATCGTTACTCAATCCATAATCAGTGCGTTGTACACCAGCACTCACCGTTATCTTTTTATTAATATCGTATTCCGCACCGGCCAAGAACTCATTCGTACCATGAGTCAGCGCATGCTGTTTACCGGTTGTAGTACCCGGAATATTGGCCATACGAGCATGTTTATCATCATAAAAATGATATTCGGCTGTGGCACGAAGGCGCGAAGTGAATTGATAACCTACAGCTACTGTCAATAAAGAAGGAATATCATTAGGCGTATTTACACCATCTTTATAATCGGCTAAAGTACCATCAGGGTCACTGTTTTTCTTTGTTGTATTTTCAATATTCAGGTTCGTGCGGAACTCGTACTTCACTCCGACATTCCATTTTCCATTTTTATAGTCCAAACCTATTATAGGAGTGATTCCCCATCCGGTTTGGTCGCAATCCAATTCTACATCTGTCAAAGTTGCACTATTAGCTTTAAGTTTAGCTGTGGCATAACCGGAATAATTCCCCGAGAAATAATCCATTCGTCCACCTCCAAATACTGATAAATACTTATAGAGGCGATATGACAGACCTAACTGAGCACCATAAATAAACTGTCTACCCGATACCGAAGAGTTAATTGTATACATATCGGGAGTAATTGTTTTCTGTGAAGCCGCGTAAATACCTGCCATAATACGAGAATCGAACATAGGAAGTCCGTCATCAAACGAGGCTTTACCGCCACCGCCAACAACACCAATAAATCCCGACAGAGCCCAATTGTCATGTTTATATACCGCATAAGCCGATGGGATAATAGGAACTGCCGCCGTACCTTTGTAACGACGAGTACCTTCAGGGAAAAAAGCGAAAGTAGCATCAATATTACGAGTTTGATACGCGCTCTGTCCATTGAGCGAGAAATACAATCCGTTATCCATAAAAGCAACACCCGCCGGATTACTGTAAACACCGTCGATCTGAAGTGATGCACCACGAGCAATCATTCTAAGAAAAGCAATATGCTGATTCGTATTAGTCAATAGACCTCCAGCATAGGAAGAAATGGCGATCAGCAGCGCTGTGCCAATCAAAGTCAATTTTCTCATTCTATTTTATATTATAGTTTAAAAACGGCGGCAAAATTAGTATTTATTTCCGAATTATCGTTCTATTTATCTTATTTTTATCATCTCCCTATAGAAATATTCTCAAAAGTTTAGCGTCTTTAATATCAAAATTCCACCCTCCTACTCTCCAGAAGCATAAAAATAAAACAAGTACAAAAGACATTCAATAAGAAGACAGAGTCGTTTAATTATGACCACATCACCATAGACAATAAGAGAACATATTATTCATGAAATTGCCATAGCACGATAAAATAAAGTAAGGTAATATTAAGACAAAATAAATCGCTCAACAATGGCTCAGCGTTTTACAATATGAAATAACCAAAGCTATCCAGCTCAGATTGTAATTCATTCATGAGCATAAATTTTAAAGTGAATTATTAATAAGCAGCCCAAAGCTCAATTTTATGCTGAATGCCCATTTATATAATCTCAAATACCGTTTTTTGCTGTTAAAATGACAGGTTTATCAGAGGTTACTAAAACAGTGTGCTCGTGTTGAACACAAAGACCTCCTTTATTTCCGACCAAAGTCCATCCATCGATAGCCGTATCAACTAATGTAGAGTCTGTTGCTAAGAATGTTTCAATAGCAACAACACTATTTTTTCTAAATCTCCTACGATCATGTCTGTCACAATAGTTTAATATACAGTCAGGCTCTTCATGTAAGCATTTTCCAACACCATGGCCTCCCAAATTTTTAATGACTTTATAACCTTTACCTTTAGCGATCCTTTCTATAGTTCGCCCAACTTCTGAAATTTTAATACCGCTCCTAATTGTGGAGATTGCCTTATGCAATGCCTCAATAGAGGCATCAACCAATGCTTGTTTCTTGTTGATATCTTCTCCAAGTACAAATGATGCTCCGCTATCAGAATAAAAGCCATTTAATTCAGCTGACACATCGATATTTACTAAATCACCCTCTTTTAGAACTCTGCTTGACGGAATCCCATGTGCCATCTCGTTATTAATACTTATACAAGTCCATCCAGGGAATTTGTATGTTACAAAAGGGGCAGAATTCGCTCCATATTTTTTCAAAACATCTGCTCCGAAATCATCCAATTCTTTCGTGGTCATTCCTATTCGTGCATACCCTCTCATCTTCTTCACTGTAATTGCAACAATATTACTAATTTCCTGAATACCTCTCAGTTCTTCTTCTGTTTGTATAATCATATCTTTTTTAATGCAAAGTTATACTCAAAAAAGAACTTGGCATAGTATAAATTAGACACATCGAAAAACAGCTGGAATTGAACATTTTATGTATCTTTGCATCCGTTATGCCAATAAATTTTCTAAAAAAGATTATTCAGCAAGAAAAAACAGTTTCCGATGATGAGTATTGGATGAAGAAATCTCCATCTAAAGCATGTGTAGACTACATTGAAAGTTTTTACTCGTTTTATGATATTAATAGTGAAACAGAGCATTGGATATTTAATGATGGTTTTCCTGCAATTATTTTGTTTCCGGAAAAGAACAACAAAGTTTGTATTGACATTGACGGTAAAGAAAATATAATTAAATCGGGGTGGGTTGATGCAGGCGTAATAAAGAAGGCTTATGTGCGATATATTGAAAACTTTGATTACATCTTAATTGTCAGATTTAGACCTGAATGCTTTTACAAATTATTCAAGTTGAATCCTTCATTTTTCAAAAGCCGAAATATCGCATCATTAGCAGACATTGACTTTGACATAGAGTTGTCAAATGAAATATTTGCGGCAGATTCGATTGAGAAAAAGATTGATGTCATTGAATCGTATGTAAAGAACTTGATTCCTATAAATACAAAAACAGGTTTACTAAACTCCGCTATCGAACTAATAAATCAAACAAAGGGGCAAATTTCAGTAGCAAATGTGATTCGAGAAGTCGGTGTAAACTACAAATGGTTAGAGCGGAATTTTTCTAAACATCTCGGATTTACCCCTAAAGAATACATACAATTACAAAGATTTTTATCTGCATATATAAATATGTATAACGAGCCACATGATTTGCTGGATATAGCAATAACCAATGGATACTACGACTACAATCACTTTCTGAAAGAATTCAAAGGCTTTACAGGAAAAACTCCAATAGAGTATATTTCTAAGAAATAAATATTAAGTTTACAGTATCGTTTTTAAAACAATAATAAGCTAAGCAGACTAAAGAGTTTCGCTTGTTTCTAAACCATTACTTATTCAGGTTTACAAATGTAACCATGGTGCTATCATAGCACAAAATAAACAAACGTATGTCGCTGCCATAACTAACGGAAGTTACTGCAGTAACATACGGTTGATTTTCTGGATACTAAGACAAAGTGTAAACCTAATCTATAATAAATACAATATAACAGAATGGTGATACAGGTGCCGTCTCTTATAAACCTATTATTTTTATTTTACTCTATCTGGGCGTTTGTCATTATAACGGGCTAAACAATATTGTTTAGTCTAATGACATATCCCGAACTAAGGTAAAAACAATCCAACAACGAAACTTTTCTCAAATAGTTATTTTTTCCTATTTTTATAATCATGTCATCTTATTTTAAGCAATAAATCATTATATTGCTTCACTTTTCATGAAACAACATATTCAATAAAATGAAACTTTACTATATCTATCATAGCGGATTTGCGATTGTAGGACAGACTACAACTGTAATTATTGATTTTTGGGAAGATTCTATAGATGCTTTGCATGGTATCATTCACAATGAACTTCTAAATCAAAAAGAGAAAAAGATCTATGTTCTGTCTACGCATTTTCATCCAGACCATTTTAATCCCGAGATACTTGCGTGGAAACAAATTCATCCGGATATCGTCTACATACTATCAAAAGACATTCTTCGACACAAAAAAGCCACAGCCAAAGACGGGCTCTTTTTAAAGAAAGGTGACACTTTCGACGATGGGGTTCTAAATGTTAAGGCTTACGGTTCTACAGATTCCGGCGATTCATTCCATATCCAATTGGAAGGTATGTCTTTCTTTCATGCCGGCGACTTAAACAACTGGCACTGGATAGACGAGTCTACTCCACAAGAAGCGAAAAAGGCAGAAGGAGACTATCTAGCAGAACTGGGATACATCAAAAACGACATTGCAAATGTTGATGTAACAATGTTCCCTGTAGATAGACGGATGGGGACAGACTATTCAAAAGGTGCCCGACAATTTTTGGAAATGATAAAAAGTCGTATCTTTGTACCGATGCACTTTGGCACCGATTATGAAGGAGGTAATGCCTTTCAAGCAACAGCAGAGTCACTGAATGCCTCATTCTTAGCAATAGACCATCGAGGGCAATATTGGGATTTAACAGAATTATCTAAATAAGATTTATAGCAATGAATATCAAAAAGTTATTTACAGCAATGCTATTGTGTGCCATTACACTACCAATGGCTATCAATGCACAAAAGAGAGATGACTCACGCTACCTGCAAGGAGCCGTTCCTGAAGTAAATGGAAAAGTCGTCTTTTCAAAAGAATTTCTCATCAACGGTATGAGCAAAGACGAGATTTACAATCGCATGCTCTCTTATATTACCGACCGTATGGCAAAGAACAATGATCCGATGAGCCGAGTAGCCTATACAAACAAAGAAGAAGGATCGATCGTCGCATTATCAAACGAGTGGGTGGTATTTAGTTCGGGGGCACTATCGCTAGATCGCACCAAAATAAAATTTCAATTCACGGCCTTATGCAGTGAGGGCAAATGCAACATAGAAATTTCAAAAATATCCTACACCTATCGGGATACCGAAAAGTATCAGGCAGAAGAGTGGATTACCGATAAGTATGCGCTAAATAAAACAAAAACAAAATTAGTGATCGGACTTGCCAAATGGCGCCGCAAAACGGTAGATTTATTCGACAGTTATTATTCAGAAATTGAAAAAGCACTAAGCACTCAACCCGAAGCGGCCCCCGAAAAGACTACGCCTCCAGCTTCTACAAGTACGGGAATCGTAGTTATACAAGTTCCACAGAGTTCAACAAACGCGCAGGTTCAAACGACAACAAATTCTACAGTAGCCTCTACTCTCCACAAAATAAGTCCGGTAGATGTACAATCTAAGATGACCAGCGACATGTGTTCTTGCAAAGTAGTGATCTATGTAGGTGAAGATGCAGACGACATGACAATCATCACTGCCAAGAGGGGCATTTCGATAGGCTTTATTCAAGGTAAACCCGCTGCATTCGCATACCTAGACGCTCAGCAACAATCCGATGCAATAACTTCTGCCAAGGGATATATCATCAAGATAATGGACCAAGGGACAAAAGGAGTAAAAATGGTATTGCATTGCAAACCTATTTCATCTACCATAGAAAATGGCGCACGTGTTGTAACAGGCGAGATTCTAAGTGCAGAAAGCGAATAGCTAAAACGCTACTTCACCATAATAAACAAAATCGGATCGCATAGAGAAAGGCAAAGTTCTTTCTTCTATACGATCTGATTTTGTTTACCATTTGAAGGTTTTCGAATATCGAGCTACATTGCCGCAGATATCCTCTACTACCATAGTACATGTATGCATTTTACCGCGTTGCACCCTCGTAGAGTCAATGTTGCATTTAACAAGTGTATTTTTTACTGTCCTATCAAATATGGCGAAACGCCCATCAATATAGCCATGATAACTCTTTATTCCACTTTGTGCATCCGTAATAGAAAAGACGAGCTTGCCACGGCTCCATGAGCGCTGATCGACAGGCATAATATGAGGCGGTTTCTGATCTATCATCAAAGAGAAAGTGCCGAGAGCTTTGATCTTAGTTACAATAGCATCTTTATGGATGGTGCGATTATTGGTAGACATCGGAACATTTCCTTCCCACTTGGCTATATAATACTTATTAATATCGGCAACAGGACGTTTGCGCAACCGTATTTCAAGATCAGCTGTCCCACTCATCGGTACAGGAGGATAACTTAATTGATATTTATAAGAAACTCCCGACTTAGAAGGTATCAATTTATAATTAAGATACACATTTTCATGAAGTACACCAAAGGGAACAATCAATGCCATACCGGGACGCACCACATAATTTGTCTTATTCCATTCCAAAAGCACACCCGTCTGAACTGGAGCTTTCGGAATAGGTTGACGTTTGCCGTGAACAACAAACTTATATGACGAACGGTTACCAAACACATCACACAAATCGTATTCGAAATGATAATCGCGCTCTTCATCCACCGTTACATACCCTTCGTTCCGATTGTATGCCTTCAAAAAGCGCAACGTATTGCCGGGATCGATAAATGACTTCATATAGCCATTGTAAGTCCACGAATAAACCATTTTGGCTTCGGCAGGTGAATAACATTTGATATCGCTACTGAATATTTTCTTTCCGTCTTGCAACAAAGTCACATAGCGCACGCCCATACAATACCACGTTTCATCTATATGATCGAAAGCCTTAACCGCAATTCCAATCTTGCCCCAGGCATTCATCGTATTGCCAAATGCAAAGATATGAGGACGCAAAGTTCCGTTTACTTCGCCTTGACCTTCGACCGGAAATATCTGAAGACTGACAACCTGCGGTTTACGATGATCTCGTATATAAGGCTTCAAGAAAGGCAACGGATCGATAAACTCCTTACTGGCCGTTCGATACATATCCATATGAAGATGAGGACCTCCCGAGAAACCTGTATTACCGCTCCAAGCAACTTGTTGACCGGCTTTAACGGGAAACTTGCCCGGTGCCAATGCAAAATCGACTTCCCAACTTTGGCGCCGATACTGCACTTTCCTAGCCAAAGCAGATATAGCATCTACAAAACCATCTAAATGACGATATATGGAAGAGATGCCATGTCCGTATGCAATATCAAGCATATATCCGGAACCGGCAGTGACTCGAATACGCGATACATACCCATCAGCCATAGCATAAACAGGCAAACCTATTCGATGCTGAGTCTTTATATCAATACCGCTATGAAAATGGTTTGATCTGATTTCTCCAAAATTTCCACTCAGTACCAAAGGAATGTTGAGAGGTGATAATAATTTAGGGCGAAAAGGTTTCAAACTCGAAGCAAAACCAGCAAAAAAGTTCAAGATTATTAGTAAGCAAGCTATATAATATTTCATATTATTATTCCCATCATTTGACGGCGCAAATATACTGAATATATAGCGAAAAAAAACATAAAAATTTGAATATTGAATTTAATTTTTCTGTAATATTGCACCATGTTTAACTCTAAAATAAAAGAAAATTATGATTATTGGTATTCCAAGTGAAATTAAAAACAACGAGAACCGCGTCGGTATGACCCCGGCAGGCGTCTCAGTACTCGTAAAACATGGTCATACTGTATATTTACAAAAAGGAGCCGGCGAAAGCAGCGGTTTCCCCGATGAAGAATACACAGCGGTAGGTGCTCAAATATTACCAACCATCGAAGACGTTTACAAAATAGCCGAGATGATTATAAAGGTAAAAGAACCTATCGAACCCGAATATAAACTTATCAAAAAAGACCAGCTTTTATTCACTTACTTCCACTTTGCTTCAGACGAACCTCTTTTTAATGCGATGGTAAAATCAGGAGCTGTATGTCTGGCATACGAAACGGTTCAGAAAGCCGATCGTTCGCTACCATTACTTATCCCGATGAGCGAAGTAGCAGGCCGCATGGCTGTTCAAGAAGGTGCACGTTTCTTAGAAAAGCCACAAGGAGGCAAAGGTATCTTAATGGGTGGCGTTCCGGGTGTTAAACCTGCCAAAGTGTTAGTTCTTGGAGCCGGTCACGTAGGATTTGCATCGGCACTTATCGCAGCAGGTATGGGTGCAGACGTTACTATCACCGACATTAATTTGCCTCTTCTACGAAGCATCCAGAATGTATTACCTCAAAACGTACATACCCTCTACTCTACCGAACACAGTATTCGCAAGGAACTTCCTACCACCGATTTAGTTATCGGAAGTGTATTGATTCCTGGAGATAAAGCTCCTCATCTTATCACTCGCGACATGTTGAAGTTGATGCAAAAAGGTTCTGTTCTAGTAGATGTTGCCATCGATCAGGGCGGTTGCTTCGAAACATCTCACCCAACAACACACTCCGAACCGACTTATGTAATCGACGGTATTGTTCACTATGCAGTAGCCAACATTCCGGGCGCTGTTGCATACACATCGACTCTGGCTCTGACTAACGCTACAATGCCATACGCTATTGCTTTGGCAGACAAAGGCTGGAAAGAAGCTTGCAAAGGCGATGACGCTCTACTAAAAGGTCTGAACGTTGTAGAAGGCAAAGTTACTTTCAAAGCAGTAGCCGACCTTTATAAAAAACCATTTGTAGACCCAAAATCGTTGTTATAAAAAACATATAACAAATAGATATAATTAAAAGGAGAAGATCGCATGAGAGTGATCTTCTCCTTTTTAGTTTTATTTTCCACTATAGCACACAAAAACAAGGCACAACTTTACCAATAAGGAGGGTTTCAATGAGCACACCACAATGTTTCTTTAGTCTTCAAAATGACGTATGCCCCTAAAAATGTTGACGTCCTTAAGTTTTTTTGAAAACGTATGGACGTCGCCGAAAAAAGGAACATACGACAATTCAGCAAGATATAGACCGCTTTTTCAAAACATCTATTTATCTAGCTATCAACGATAAACGAATTTTCGTTTTTCTAATTTGCATGATTGAATGTCAAATAGTGTTATGAAGTAGTAAGGTCTCAAAATTCACTGGAATTTGATGTCATAGAGCAAAATTACTCGTGATGGTATGGCTCTCCATGCAATATGGTCATAGCCCTATAAAGCTGTTCAATAAAAACCAATCGCACCATTTGGTGAGAGAAAGTCATTCGCGAAAGAGAAATCTTATCATTAGCTTTACCATAAACGTCAGGAGAGAAGCCATAAGGACCACCTATGACAAACACAAGCCGTTTAGAAACCGTATTTTGTTTTTTCTGCATCCACAAAGCAAATTCGGTAGATTTAAATTCCTTACCATTCTCATCAAGAAGTACAATCGTGTCGCCAGCTTGAAAAAACTTCATCAATAATTCACCTTCCTTTTCTTTCTGTTGGTCAAACGAAATGTTTTTGGTTGCCTTAAGTTCGGGTATGACACATACCTCGAAAGGCAGATAATGCTTCAGCCTCTCTTTATAATCATCCACAAGCGATTGGATACGCGAGTCAACAGTCTTCCCGACGAGCAATAATAAAGCTTTCATCGATTAAATAATGCTATTCATCGACAAAAGTAGCAAAAAAGGAGCATTGATAAAAATTATTATTAACTTTGCCAATAATAACACGACATGAAACCTCTGATTAAATGTCTATTAAGTGTTAAAAGCAAAGGACTTTCGAAAAAAACATAAAATAATCGATTTTTCTTTGCAACATTTCAAATAGTCGTACGTCAAACTATCGAACGGCGCAAGAAAAGCCCCGAGTCGAGTAATATTCGTAATATTGGAAAAGGAAAGACAACTAATAAAAGGCTGTCGGGAGGGAGATAATTCAGCCCGAAAGGAACTTTACACTACCTATTCCAAGCAGTTATTGGCTATATGTTACCGATATACGGGCGATATGGAAGCGGCGCACGATGTTCTGCACGACGCGTTTGTCAAAATATTTACTCGATTTACGTACCGCGGAGAATCATCTCTTTCAACATGGCTCACAAAAGTGGTAATGGCGCAAGCCATCGACTACTTGAGGAAAAAACAACTTAAAGAACGACTTTTCGTTCCGGAAGAAGAAATTCCCGATGTGCCAGAGCTTGTTGAAGCACCTGCCGACGAAACGTTAAGCGAACAACGATTGATGAAATTTATTGCCGAACTGCCTGAAGGCTGCCGTACAGTATTCAATCTTGTTGTCTTTGAACACAAAGCACACAAGGATATAGCTGAGCTGCTAGGTATTAAAGAACATTCGTCTATATCGCAATTACATTACGCCAAGTATTTGTTAGCGAACCGTATTAATGAGTATAGAAATGACAAAAAAAGAAAACGATGAATTAATCCAATTATTCTGCACACACCATCTGGAAAAGGCAGAGATTACCCCACGCGACGGTTTTTGGGAAAGCATACAAGACGATGTCTCTCTTAGTGAGAAGAGACGGCGCAAACTCATATTGTACCGCACCGTATCAGCTGCATCGGTGCTATTGATAATAGGTGCTGCATCGGCCGCTTTTTTCTTCATGCCCAAAAGCAATAATACGACTCAGATGATTGCAAAGGCTGCTGCCTCAATGTCACGAATGGCTCCTTCAAAACAAAAGCTTGAAATAGAACCAAAACAGACACCAAGCACTACTCAGATAAAAGTATCAAGAACGGCATCTAGCGGCCACTCCACAAGTAAAAGAGCACAACAACCTACAGAAAGCGACAACGACTCTACCGTTACCGTCACTGTTCACATGACAGTAAGAGTGAGAGACAACGGAGCTTATGCCGACAATACACTGGACAATCGCAACAGTAATAATACATGGCAAGCCGGAGGACTGGGTAATAACGCTGACAATAATACCCAAACAACAACGGACAAACTGATAGCAGCCAACAATAATTCGAACAAACGATGGGCACTTAAAGCTGCTCTAAACTTGGTGATGCCTGCCAGCGGCGAATTTGAAATACCAACAAGCGGTTCAATCACACTGGAGAGGCAACTCAATGATTGGCTGGCAGTCGAATCGGGCATAAAATACACTTATATGCATTCTGACGCACAAACGTTGCATTATCTCAGTATTCCTGTTAAAGCGAATGCAATACTTGCCAAACTTTCAAAAATAGACATCTATGCTACAGCAGGCGGATCGGCAGATAAATGCATAGCAGCGACACATAGCTCAGCTAATGAAAATATACAGTTTACGGCTATGGCGGGAGTAGGCATCCGTTATCATTTGAACAATAAGATTGCCATTTTTGCAGAGCCTACAATAACACATTATTTTAACAACGAATCGAAATACACATCTTATAGAACTGAAAAGAGCAATGCTTTTAGTTTGCAAAGCGGTCTCTGTATGAACTTCTAAACACCGGCACTATGAAGAAAGCACTTTTTATATTGGTAGCTATCATGGCCATTATTACATTAAGCAATTGCAACGATGATAAGGTGAACTACAATCATCCGGACGTTGAAGCTTTTGTCAAACAATTAAAATCGGGCACTTATCAGACAAAGAGTCCTCAAGGGTTTGTAGAAGTTCCACTTTTCACTGAAGACGATATTCCAGCATTATTGAAATACGCTTCCGATACGTCAGTGATACCGTCTTTTCCCATGCCTCCAACTGCTTCGACAGCCTACGAAACAAAAATAAGATTGGGCGAATGCATGCTATGGATAGTAGAGAGCATTCGATTGGGGCACAGTGCATCAAAAGGATGCCACATGGTAGTAGCAAACGCCGAAAACTATGAAGCAATCTATTTTTTGAGCGACAATGAACTAAAAGATGCAGCCAATCGCTATCGCAGTTGGTGGGAAGAACATGCAAAACACCACGGGAAAACAATGTGGACTATCGAAGCATGCTACAACAACCCGCTTTGCAGTAGTGGATATAGGTGGTGGTAAAAAGAACTCAGGATAACATTTTTATGTCAAACATAGAAAAAGAAATAATAATAGTGCTATTATTATGCCTTTTTACGGCATCTGTTAAAGCACAATGGAGTAAATCCGATTCATTAAAGTTGGATCGTATACTTAACGACAAGAAAGAAATACAACTCAACAAGAATGAACTTCAGAACATTCACTTCGATAACCACATCATCAATAATCCATTACTAGAGCCGATACAAATCAATAATATCGGTCCTGACGAGACATTGCCACAAAATGCGGGAAAAAAGATTGTATTGACAATGACACCCTATAAAGCAAATACGCCCTACAATTGGGATCCGATATTTCATTGCAAAATAGTCCAAGTAAATGGACAATCGGAACCTCTAAACGGACCACTGCATTATACGGATCAATCGAGGGCAACGACACTGGCATCGAGTATCACTTCGAAAATTGCAGAAGAGAAAGGGTTGCGGGGACTTCAATTGGGACACAGTGGATTGTATGTTAATGGAGGAAATATTAGTGGATTGGATCTCATGTTTTTCTTTGAAAAAAGATTCTGGGACTTCAAACAGAACGCCATTCGCAAAAAGACATTGGATATACTGAAAGGATATGATAAACTGCTACCCACATTGAAGAACAAAACAGGAGAATAAAACTTGTTGAACGTGGGTGCTACTTACCCACGTTCAAATAATCTTTCAACGTATCAATATAACTGGCAAAAGCTTGGCGCCCTTTCTCCGTCATTCGACATACCGTACGAGTTCGTCTTCCTTCTAAAGTCCTATTTGCCTCAATATAACCGGCCTCTGAGAGTTTCTCTAACTGAACGCTCAGATTGCCTGCCGTAGAATTTGTCTTTTCTTTTAAAAAAACGAAATCCGCCTCTTCAACCGACATTAAAATAGATACAACGGCCAAACGCAACTGTGAATGAAGTAACGGATCTAAATCTCTTAACATTTTACTTTCGATTTTTTATTGATTATATGCCCTGGAATGATATACGTCACAACAAAAGAAAGACCAAATAGTAAATTCCATAAATTAGTAGCATAATGACTGATAACCAACACCTGTAGCATATAAAAACAAATAGTGAATGAAAGAAGCGGAGGATAAATCATCCAAGGCTCGCGAACAATAATGCCCGTAATAGAAATTCCTAAACCACAATATAAAAGAGATAAAGGCATCATCAATATAAAATCTTCACGTCCATAAATAGCGCCAAAGATAGCGACTACCCAAAAGGTAATGACAAACATCCACCCCAGAACTTGCCAAACTTGCCCGATTGTTTTATCAATATAAGTAACTACAGTTTTTTCTCTTTTATGCACAAAAAAAGAAAATCCCCAAAAGACAAACATAAGCATCCACCCCCACGACCAAATACCGGACGAGGTAAATCTAATCAGCAGATAAATGGTTAATGCCAAAATAGAAGTAAAATACCCCCAATACAACAGTTCTTTGCCCGGACTCACAGCCCTGTTCTTCTTTGTGGCTTGAATCATTTGAGAGATAAGTTCTAAACTTTCTTTCTCTGTTAACACCTTTTCTTCCATAATTAATTTTCTTTTAGATAACTGATTATTATTTATTGAAGCGGCTGCGTTCGTTAGAAGAACTATTTTCCAACAAGTGACGTTTCACCTTCACACCGGAATTAAAATTCCATGCAACCACAAATTTAAACATTCTTCCATTAGAAGCCAAACGGTATGCCGTATTTATAATATAAGCATCCATCTGGCTACCATATTTATCCTGTTCATTAAATATATTATCTACCCCAAATGTTGATAACCATTTTCCTCCACTCCATTTCTTTTTTAATGCAAAATTCAGAAGTTGATGAGAATAGACTTGACTATTGCCCGAATAAAGTTTATTGTGAAAATTATATTCCCACTCTGCCGAAAGAGAGGAGGATAAACGAAAGTCTGCAACCGACTGGATAAATAATAAATGATGATTACTATAAGCATCACCGGGATTGGTCTGAATGCATTGTCGAACGGCAGTAATATTATTTGTAAGATTCAACCATACCAGTGGCTGAAATGGAGCACTTAAATTGACAAACCAATGATTCTCCCTATGATGATTCACGTAAGTAATATACGACACTTGGGGATTTTCATCATCTTGTTTGCAAAACTCTCTGATCAGATCATGATGCATATTACAACCAACAGTCAGGGTATAGCGATAATCATAAATCAATGTTGCACTCACCTTATTAATATAAGTAGGTTTCAACAAGGGGTTACCAATTTGGTAATTATATTCTGAGGTTTGTATACTAATAGGATTAAGAGCATAAAACCCTGGACGTTCTATATTGCGAGCAAACTGGCAAGACAACATCCAACGTTGAATTTCATCAAATGCATAGTTGAAAGTAAGAAAGGGATAAAAATCTACGTAACTATCGTTTTTGTGAGAATCATGATTCACAGTTCTTGTATATTCCGTACGTAAACCAAAATCGGCTGAGCAACGATTCCAACGAGTACCGTACGTCAAATATCCGGCAGCAATATGCTCTGTATAATGTAATCGGTAAGCAAACTCTGGCAGATTACTCCACTGCTGCAATTTCCAACTTTCATAATTGGAATGATCGTTCATGTCTGTATACGTATATTTTATTCCCACCACAAAAGTATTATTAGGTTGAATACACTTCTTCAATGATAAATCTGCTGAAGCAACATCATAAATAGAAATCAAATGACTACGATATACCGTATCGGAACTGATCCAATATTGCTTAATATGATAGTCGCTATTGCTTGTTGAACGCTTGCGAACATAATCGGCCAATATTTTAAATAAAGAACCTCGTTGATCTAGCTTTTGTTGATAATTGACTGTAGCAGAATACAATCGATACTGGTCAGGTTGAGTATAGTGCCCCATACTCTCGAACGAAAGAGAGCCGATATTCATGATCGTGTGATTATCGCTATTACGTTTTTGCAAATTCGAAATATATTCGACCTCTGCCCCCAAAGACCTCAGACTGTCAAAAGCATAAACAGCATTTGCCCGAGTAGCGACATAATGAGACGGAACAGAAAGAAGGCTCTTACTCAAAAAAGAATAATTGGGTTGATTATAGTTTCTTGTAGCATCCAACTCCCCCTTATTTTGGATACACCCAATATAAGATGCCGATGCATAATAATCCAATCGCCGATGGTGCCCCATCAAAGAAAAAGAAGGACGATAATCTTTCAAAGATGGAGCAACACGACTTTCTAATATCAAATTACTTTGAAAACCATCTTCAGTCCGCTTCCGTAGATAAATATGTATAATTCCACCTTTAGAATTTGCGCTTTGCGAAGCATCCGACATAGGTTGGACCTCAATTCGTTTAATATTCGAAGACGATAAAGATCGAAGATATGCGATTAAAGCCTCTCCTGAAAGTTTAACCTCACGCTCATCAATAAAAACCTTCGTACCGGCAGAACCATAAATGGAAATATCTTT
The DNA here is from genome assembly GCA_012517855.1 of Bacteroidales bacterium. Classification (GTDB taxonomy): domain Bacteria; phylum Bacteroidota; class Bacteroidia; order Bacteroidales; family Bacteroidaceae; genus JAAYUD01. The sequence continues at coordinate 2,154 of JAAYUD010000011.1, read as the reverse complement.
ATCATCCATATAGACCCCAGGCAATTGTCGAAACAATTCTTCAGAGTTTTTCATACAGGTAGTCGGAACATGAAATACAAATCTATCCGATTTTCTAAAAATACGCCCAGTACTGACAACCACTTCATTCAGTTGTACAACGCTATCTTTTAAAAGAATACTCCTACTCTCTGGTTCAACATCTATCGTTTTAGATTTCGCACCGAACATAGCATAAGTATGTGAGACGTATAAAACCATCAACACACTGAAAATTATTTTCTTATTAACCTTCAGACCTACAATATTCATTATACCCATAAGAAAAAAAATAAATTAGTCAGAAATTGGATAATACAAATTCAGCTGAGCAGTTTCATTATTTTCCCATTGCTTTACTGAATACGTACGCCGGATAAAACCTTCGATAGGACGTTGTTGGTCATTCATATCCAATTTATAGTTCCCATTTTCATCATGAAACACCGAGATAATAAATTTATTTGAATGCATTTTCTTCAATTCATCCATAGGAATTACAAAATTGACGCTGCCATTACAAGCTTTCTGCAATCTCATGATTGGTTTTAGAGCATCCTTATCAGTAGAAGAAACAATAGAATCGTTTTCATGCCCATTTACTGCTTTACTAATCATTAACAACACATGGCCCTTATCATTTCTGACTTTAGAGACCTTAATATTCAAATTCTGCCCCATCAAAGTTGACGCAAGAAAGCCAACAAATAAAATAAGCAGAATAAAACCTTTTAAACATAATTTCATTTTCAAATCTCCTTTTTCTTTATTGCTTCAATCAACGGCCGTATAACTAAAGCGCATTAAACAAATTAGTTTATAATATAAACCATAAGTATAAAAATAATAGATGAAAGGACCTGTTCATCTTCTAATATCTCCGCAAATATATATAAGTTTATTTTATAAACCAAATTAATATATAAATATCTTATTGAGAAGAATAAAAATAGTAATGGAACAATATACTAACAGAATTTTTTCATAAATTTGCTACTCAACAAAAGAAAAGAGAACTTTATGATTAATAAAAAGAGAGCTGCAATGTCGTCTATATTAGCAGCAGTGTTTCTTACACTGTTCAAGTTCATTGTAGGCCTATTAACTTTCAGTTTAGGTATTCTATCAGAAGCACTCCATTCCCTATTGGATATGCTGGCAGCATTTATAACCTATATTTCTGTAAGTATCTCCGATAAACCAGCCGATAAAGAGCATCAATATGGTCATGGAAAAGTAGAAAACTTATCAGCTTTTTTAGAATCAATATTATTAGTAATCACTAGCGGTTGGATCATCTACGAGGCAATTTTCAGACTTATTTCCAATGAAATACAAATTAAAATTTCAATATGGAGTTACATTGTTGTCATCACATCAATCATTATTGATATTAGCCGTTCGAGAATGCTGTTCAAAGCAGCCAAACACAATAATAGTCAAGCATTAGAAGCCGATGCGGTCCATTTCTCCACAGATATTCTTAGCTCTGGAGTCGTTCTTTTAGGGTTAGTTTTTGCAAATTTCGGATATTACAAAGCCGACGCTATTGCAGCACTCGGCGTTGCACTTATCATATTATATATTTCTTATAAATTAGGGAAAAAAGCGATTGATGTTTTATTAGATAAAGTTCCAGATGGCATTACAGAATTAGTAGAAAACAAATTAAGATCAAATTTAGCCATAAAGAATTATCACGATTTGAAAATACGAGTTGCCGGTGCTGATACATTTATTAAAGTAAATGTGCATTTCAAATCTGAGTTAGATCTACAGACGACACACAAAATTTGTGACGAAATAGAAAAAGATATAAGTACGATCATACCAAGATGCGAAATTATAGTCCATGCAGAACCTGATGATGAAGCATAATAAGAACACGTATGACACAGACACCGCACTCGTATGGGACTTCCGAACCTTAACTAAAAGCTTATCCTAGATAATCAAATTAGGGACAATCAAGAGGCAGCAGTAAAAGCTAGGGAGCTAAACATAAGTATTATTAATAGAGAGCACACTACATAAATAAAGACTTTCGAGCCTGCGGCATGACCAAAATCGTCGTATGTTCCTTTTACAGGTGACGTCCTTAAGTTTTTTTGAAAACGTATGGACGTCAACAAATTT
>JAAYUD010000010.1 GCA_012517855.1 Bacteroidales bacterium | reverse complement strand
TTAAAGTGGTATCTTTGCGCATAGGAAGATATTCAGTAATTTGATTATTAACACTTTAAAGTTACTGCTTTTTGCCGACATGGCAAAGGATAGCTTCCTTTTTTTGTTGACCGTGAATTATTCAGGTTAGAATCATTCTAAGCAGAGGCCTGCTGAAAATAAGGGCTCTACAGCATACTCTAGGGCCGATTCTAAGACCTTTTTTCGCTGGCGTTGTATACGGTGTATCATTAACATGCTATAGCATAGCGGTGTATGGTGTCATACGGAGGTGGCAAAGGTTGAAATGCAGATGATTTCATAGTCTTGGAATGCAGCAATGAACTCTTACACAACCCAAAACCACGTATGGACCTAAATTTGTTGACGTCCATACGTTTTCAAAAAAACTTAAGGACGTCACCGGAAAAACTGACATACGACGATTTTGTTCATGCCGCAGGCTCTCGAAAGTATTTTATTTATGTGGTATGCTATTAAATAATACTTATGTTTAGCCCCCTAGCTTTTACCGGTGAGCCTCTATTCTGTTATTTCTATCTGCATGCTTTCAGGTCCAGAAATAAGGTTTTCGTAATACCCATCACCGGTAAAACGCGGTCCGCTCATCACACGATAACCCTTTTCTGAAAGCACATTTGTCATTCTATCTACCTCTTCCTTTGAACCCACGGAAACAGATAAATGAAAAGGTGCGGCACATATATTGGGAACAATATCCGGGCGATTAAGTAACTCCAATTACGAACCGTCGCCAAAGGTTAAGAAATAAGTACTCAATCCAGTATTGGGATTGTGATACAAACTTCCGGGCACAGCCACAAAATAATCGATAAAAAAGTCTTTTACGGTTTCCAAACAAGAAACGTAAACTCCAATGTGATGAATGCGATTCATAGAACAAACATTTCAATTTAGCTTAAAATTCATTCAGCCACGCGATTCTTCATGAGCCAATGGCGTTTCAGCCAGTCGCGAACAGGCAAATCGTACAGTTTAAGACAAGCATAAGCCATGCCTATTGCAAGAATAAATACCGATACCGCCACACAAATATGCACAGCCAAGGGCGCATCGGCATGACTATGTACCCATGCCAATTGCATATACACAAGAGGATAATGAGTAATATAGAGCGGATAGGATATCTCGCCAAAAAACTTACAGACCTTGACAGATTTACCCGTTACCATGCTTCCCGCTCCCATTGAAACGATGAGAGGAAACATAATCAATATACAAAAAGCATTGTAAACACCATTGGCAATATTCAATTCATGCCCTCCGACATGAGGAAAGACGAGTATGACAGCAATCAGAAACGAGCACCACCAGAATCCCGCCTTAATCTTTATCAATCTATTGATACGCGAGATGAGCAATCCAACGAAGAAAGGGTAAAGCAAACGGGTAGCTCCAATATACATCTGATCGGGAGTAATGCTCCAACCCCCTATGACCGTATACTTGGCATAAGCTCTTGGAGCAAGCAGCCCGAAGACATCCAAATTGAGTGACAAATCTATTGTAAGAAATGCCGCAAAAGCCACAAACAAGATCAACAAGGTTTTAGAGAATCTCCTTATGACTAAAGCGTACAGAATATTGGCTATATACTCCCACATCAACGACCATGCGGGTCCATTCAAAGGATTGGTTTCTCCCCATCCGCGTATATCCCACTTCGGAGGGACAGGAAGCATCGTGAAACCACATAACATGATAATCAGCAACACCCACCAGGGCGTTTGCCCGATAAGAGGAAAATCGGCATTAGCTCCAAAATAGAAAAACAAACCACCGATAAGCGTTCCCATAATTACCATCGGATGCAGACGAACCAATCGGCGTTTAAAGAAATCTTTCAGCGACATTCTATTCCAACGGTCATCATAAGCATAGCCAATGACAAACCCCGAAAGAACGAAAAAGAAATCAACCGCCAGATACCCGTGATTGAGTATCTGATAAGCTGGGCCCTTGGAATAAGTTTCAAACAAATGGAAAGCTACCACAATCATCGCGGCCACGCCACGTAAACCATCAAGAATTTCATAACGCTGCTTTGAAGCTAAGTATACAGATTTCATACATTAATAAGGTAGGGATAGAACAAAAATTAAATTAACTATCAATTATATTATAACACAGCACCTAGTAACTATTTTGTCTTACAATATCACACATCTCTTCGTATTGGCTTTCCATAGATTGCAACAACCGGTATTGAGCATGAGTACGAACCAAATTGTGTTCCGGATAAGCTATTTTGTAATAAGTATCTCCATCAATATAATCCATCAAAAAACGAAATACCTGTTCGTAAGTTATGTAGCGGGCAGAGAATGCAAGCCATTCTTTCTCGGATGAAGTAAGCGTAGCCCTTCGTTCCGAAAGATAACCTTCGGTATAAGCCTTGAAGAGTTCGATATTCATCGATACCTTATCCAATTCCTTATCATCTTCAGCACCGGTATTGGTATACGATCTGACAGCATCGCCAAAATCATTGAGCGACGTACTACTCATCACGGTATCGAGATCTATAACACAAAGCACTTCGCCTTGTTCATCAAACAAGATATTGCTGATCTTAGTATCGTTGTGCGTCACTCGCATCGGGATTTCACCCGTTTCTACCTTTTGCCAAAAGCCGAGCATCTCATCGCGACGCGAATTGATCCATTCTATCTCTTTCGACAAACAACCTACACGTCCTGCTTTATCGGCTTTCAACGATTCATCCCACTGTACAAACCGCCATCGAATATTATGAAAACCTTTGATTGTCTCAAAGAGCGGCTGTGCAAAATCTACAAGCTGCGATTGAAAGCGTCCAATGCCTTGCCCTCCTTTATAACATAAAGCGGGAGAATCGGCTCTTTCGTAAGTCACCGAATGTCCTATAAATACACACATCGCCCAATATTCACCTTCGGCATCTTGATAACAAAGCTTTCCGTTTTTCGTTTTCACTACCGTAAGCACTTCACGAAGCGGATCACCTCCAGCATTAATCACCTTGCGCCTAATATGTTCAGTGACCATGCAAATATTATTCATCATTGCCGGCACATCGGTAAAGATCGTTTTATTTTTCCGCTGCAAAATATAATCGGAAGCATCTCCAATCGTATTTACTTTGAAAGTATCATTAATAAAACCGGCACCCAACGGCTTTATTTCCGCAACAGGTCCCTCTAAGACAAATTGATCAACTATACTCTGAAGTTTCTCGTTTACCATCGTTCAACTATTTATATTTGAATACAAAAATCACGTTAATCATACCAAACACACAGAATAAACTACAAAATATTCTTTTGTACAAAGATTTATCACGCCTTCCAAAAGGAATAGTATTCAAAGATAAGTATTATTTATATTCGATACCAAAATAAAATGACAAAAATTTGAAGAAATATAAAAATACAGTGTGTATCATACTTGCATTTCCAGAAATCTTTCTTATCTTTAATTTTGAATCTTAAAAACGAACCGCAATGAATATAGGAGACAAGGCGCCCGACTTTCTGGGCAAAGACGAAAATGGAAAAGATATCCATATAAGTGATTATAAAGGCAAGAAAGTAGTGATCTATTTTTACCCCAAAGACAGCACTCCCGGTTGTACTACCGAAGCTTGCAATTTGCGCGACAACTATTCGGAACTTATCAAACAAGGATATGCCGTTATCGGTGTTAGTATTGACAACGAAGCTTCTCACCGCAAATTCATAGAAAAGAACAACCTTCCTTTTACACTGATTGCCGATACAGACAAAAAGCTTGTACAAGAATTTGGTGTTTGGGGAGAAAAACAAATGTATGGCCGTAGTTATATGGGCACTCTAAGAACGACATTTATTGTAGACGAAGACGGTACCATCAGCAAAATCATAACCCCAAAAGAAATAAAAGTAAAAGAGCATGCTGCACAAATATTAGGTTGACAGCAGAATTTGATTATACGGAGACCTTCTGTTGCTTTTCGGCCATTCGCCTTTGCCGTTCAAGCAACCGTTTCTGCTTTTCTTCCTCTTTTATTTTCTTTCTCATATAAGGTATACTTATAGTTTCAAACTCTTCGCTACCTATGCGGCGGCGAATAATGACGAATAAACTAGCATTGAATATTTGCCGGTCTGTAAATTCGTTCAGCCCTACAAAATATTGCATATAAGGATTTTCTACTATATTCTGTACCGTCTCGGCATTCGAAAGATTCAATTTATTCTTAATAATCAAAGCACCTATTATCATACGTGCCGGTTTGTTACCTGCTCCACGTCTACCATTATGAAGGCTTTGATTGTAGAGAGCCTCTATTTTATCCCAAGGGAGGGTATCGCCCCACTTCACCCATCGGTTATTTTTATCCAATGCGCTCAACGAAGAACGAAACGCTTCTATCGTAAGTTGTTTACCCTGTGAACTGAATTTCATGTTCTCTTTGATTTTAAGTACGATAAAGATATATATTATTTATAACATCAACAAGTTAAACGACAAAAAGTTAGCTTTTTTTGTCACCGTTTTGTAATTGATACTTTACACCAATGTAATAATGCTGTTACAACGCTGTAATACTCCTACCTTACTTTTGCATCGTGAAAAGTAATTAATAAACACTTTAATTAAAAACAAGGATGAAAAAGTTATTAATCTCTGCTCTGAGTTTATTGATGATTAGCCTGAACGGTTATTCACAAAAATCTGACGACGGAAGCAATTTTAAGCCTAATGGCAAGCCATTGGTTACGATATTCTCTGACTTTAGATATTCGGTACAAGACGGCAAAACAAATCCTGCTTTTGAAATTTCGAGAGCCTACTTCGGCTATCAATACAATTTTAGCCCGAGCTTCTCTACAAAAGTCTTATTTGATGTAACAAGCACAAACAATTCAACCAACACATTCCCATCGGCTTATTCAGCTTATGTAAAGAATGCTTTTGGCGAATACTCAAACAAAATAATTAAGGTAGACTTCGGTATGATCGGCACCAACATGTTCAATCTACAAGAATCCATGTGGGGAAAACGTTATCTATTGAAATCGTTCCAAGATTTGAACGGCTACGGTTCAAGTGCCGACCTTGGTGTAGGCATGAAACTGCAACTAGCTCCTCAAGTCAGTTTAGACGCCCAGATTGTAAACGGCGAAGGATACCAGAAAGTTCAATCGGACAGTGCAGTCAAAGTCAGTTTAGGTATGACTGTAGAACCGGTAAAACATCTTCTCGTCAGAGTATATGGCGACTATATGAAAAAGAACGACTCACAAACAACTCTCAATGCCATGTTAGCTTACAACTGCGACAAACTTACACTGGCAGGAGAATACAACTATCAGAAGGGCAACAAGATGGTTAAAGATCACGCCTTGAACGGTCTCTCTTTCTGGGGTACATACAAAACTTGCCATACCATGTCCATATTCGCACGCTTCGACAATCTTACCTCCAAGAACGATTGGAATGCTGCCAAAGACGGACAGTTATATAGTGCAGGTCTGGAATTCTTCCCGGTGAAAGGTATGGCAATAGCTCCTAACTTTCAGCTCACAAATCCCAAGAAAGACGGTATTAAATCGACCAGCAACTTCTTGGTAAACTTCAATTTTAGCTTCTAAACAATATATTACAACAAACATTTTAATGCAAAATGATTATGAAAAAAATTAAATTACTAGTAGCTGCATTCAGCCTTCTGTTGGCTGCATGTCCCATGGCAAAAGCTCAATCTATCTCAGGTGCCGGTGCAACATTCCCACAGCCATTCTACAATACTGCATTCATGGCATACGACCATTTGGTACATACCAAAATCACTTACGGCGGCATCGGCTCTGGCGGTGGTATTCGCAGCCTCAAAGACAAAGTGGTAGACTTTGGCGCTTCGGACGCTTTCTTAAGCAACGAAGAAATGAAAGAAATGCCGGCTCCTATCATTCACATACCTACTTGTAGCGGTGCAGTAGTTATCGCTTTCAATCTACCGGGCATTAATCAAATAAAACTGACTCCAAACGTACTAACCGAGATATTCACTGGAAATATTAAAAATTGGAATCATCCGGCATTGAAGAAACTGAACCCCGGTGTTCGTTTCCCCAACAAAGAGATAACTGTTGTACACCGTTCTGACGGTAGTGGCACAACCAATATGTTCACCGATTATCTTTGCAAAGTAAGTGGTTATTGGAAATCAAGAATTGGATCGGGCAAAACAGTAAATTGGCCTTGCGGTATCGGTGCCAAAGGTAACCCCGGAGTTGCAGGAACTGTTCATCAGACAGTCGGTTCAATCGGCTATATCGGTTCTGAATATGCTTTCGCCGAAAGAATATCTTCAGCATTATTGCAAAACAAATCGGGCCGCTTCATCAAAGCAAGCATTGCTTCGACCAGCGCTGCAGGAAAAGGTAAAATACCCGCAGACACTCGCGTAATGCTCACCAATTCGCCAGCCAAAGATGCTTATCCTATCGCAGGCTTCACTTGGTTGATCATCTACAAAGAGCAACGTTACAATGGTCGTTCAATGGCACAAGCACAAGCTACCCTGAGACTTCTCGACTGGATGACTGGCCGCGGCGGACAAAGCTATGCATCGAAAACCAATTATGCGCCTCTTCCTCCGCAGGTTGCCGCAAGAGCAAAAGCAATATTGCGCACTGTGACTTACGGCGGAAAAAGAATTTTAAAATAAACTTTCTCTGTCATTGTTCATACTGCCTCTCGATACAATACACGAGGGCAGTATGAAATTTCTCTATATACAATTAATACTTATGCAAGTGAATAGTGATAAGATTCTGAAACGGGTATTATTCGCGGCATCGTTAGTCATACTCCTTATTGCCGCCGCCATGGTATTCTCGTTGTTCAAAGGTTCTTTACCTTCGATCTCGAGATTTGGATGGGGCTTCTTATTTTCTCCCGAATGGGATCCTACTCAAGGGCGGGAACATTACGGGGCACTACTGTTTATAGTAGGCACCCTGCTCACTTCGGTTGTAGCCCTCATCATCGCATTGCCGCTGGCATTCTTCACATCCTTATTTGTCGCCGAGTATTTTCGCGGCACAAAAATAGCAACTATTGTCAGCACTCTCGTAGATTTGCTGGCTGGTATTCCATCCATCATATATGGTCTATGGGGATTTTATATGCTACGCCCCTTCATTGTGACCCTTGGACTAAGTCCACAGGGATTCGGTGTACTAACCTCGGCACTGGTACTAGCTATTATGGTCGTACCATACGCCACTTCGCTCAGCAACAACACCATTATGATGGTACCGAACGAGCTGAAAGAAGCAGCCTATTCGTTGGGAGCTACCCGGCTCGAGGTTATTAGAAACGTGATATTACCCAGCGCCCGCTCGGGAATGACTGCCAGCTATATACTGGCATTCGGGCGAGCCATAGGCGAAACGCTGGCTGTAACAATGCTTATCGGCAACGAAAACATTATACCGAAAGGGTTGTGCAGCACGGGCAATACGATGGCGAGTGTCATAGCCAATCAATTCGGTGAAGCCAGTGGACTACAGTTGAGTTCGCTCATCGAAATAGGATTGCTGCTGTTTGTCATGACAACACTCATCAATGCTGCAGGTAAATATATCATTAAAAAGATAGCATAATGGATCAGACTACAACACTCAACAAAAAATATATATCGACTCTATCCGATAAAGACGACATCGGTAATCTTTTAATCCGAAGTCGTAAATTAAAAGACCGTCTGTTCAAAATAGCGGCGATGTTTTTTTCGTTCATCACCATCGCCATGGTATTCCTCATCATCGGTTCGCTACTGGCAAAAGGATTGAAACAAATAAACTGGGCTTTCTTCACCCAAGTGGCTCCCGATACTTTCTCGGCGATGATGGCCAAGAGCAGCGGACAGGTCATACCGGGCGGTATCGTCAACGGTATATTGGGTTCTATTTATCTGGTTGCTCTCGCTTCGGCAATGGCCGTACCGTTCGGCATCCTCATCGGAGTATATATATACGAAAACAGTAAAAAGAGATATGCCGCCATTATTCGCGACATAGCCGATATACTGCAAGGCGTACCATCTATCGTTATCGGTATCATTGCCTACATTTGGATAGTAGTACCGCTTACGAAGGGCTATTCGGTATTTGCAGGTAGTGTAGCATTGGCAATCATGATGCTTCCACTCATCGTACGTTCTACAGAAGAATCTCTCAAGATGGTGCCCGAAACACTGAAAGAAGCAGCCATCGCACTGGGCACACCTTATTATAAAGTCATCTTACGCGTACTTATTCCATCGAGTTTCTCGGGATTGATGGGCGGCATATTGCTCGCCATATCAAGAGTATTGGGCGAAACGGCTCCACTAATGCTCACCACACTCGGAAATCCACAAGTGAATTGGCACATCGAAAAACCTGTCAGCGCAGTACCTTTGCTGATATGGCAATTCTATAACGACCCCAACATGGTAGACCTGATATGGAGTTCGGCAGTCTTCCTCATGGGATTCGTATTGATACTGAACCTGGCATCAAGATGGATTTGCGCCAAGAAAAAAATATAACAGACAAACAACTCTTTAACAAATATAGCAATATGACTGAAATGAATGATAAGAAAGACGATTCTATACTATCGATCGAACACCTTTCAATAAGATATTCGGATGACAAATTGGCCGTAAAAGATGTTTCAGCTAAAGTGAAGAAAAAAACGATTACCGCCATCATGGGACCATCCGGATGTGGTAAGACAACATTACTAAGAGCCATCAACCGGATGCACGAACTATATCCGGACATACATACCGAAGGCAAAATCATGCTTGGCGACGAAAACATTTACGATATGTCGACCATCAATCTGCGCCGTCGCATAGGAATGGTATTCCAACGCCCCAACCCATTTCCTACCATGAGCATTTACGACAATGTCATTGCTGGCTACAAGCTGAACGGCATTCATCTGAAACGCTCGGAACGGGACGAAATAGTAGAACGGTCGCTCAAAAACGTGGCACTATGGGACGAGGTAAAAGACTCGCTGCATAGCCGCGGCAATTTCCTGTCAGGCGGACAGCAACAACGCCTTTGCGTTGCTCGGACATTGGCTTTCAAGCCCAAAATTATTCTGCTCGACGAACCGACTTCGGCACTCGACCCCATATCGACAGCAAAAATAGAAGATCTACTGGTAGAATTGAAGCAAGAGTACACCATTATATTGGTGACACACAACATGTCGCAGGCAGCACGTATATCAGACAATGCCATGTTCATGTACTTGGGCGAGTTGGTAGAATACGATTCGACTAAGGACATGTTCACAAACCCACGCGATCCACGTACGGAAGCCTATCTGACAGGCAAATTCGGATAAAGAGAAAGAGAGAACTATCATATCAAACCAATTCAATAATCAGCAATAATATGAACGTAAATAAAGAAAACGCGCTCCACGATATATTGGAACAATTCGACCTTATGGCAAAGTTGGTCTATCATCAGTTGGACCTCATGGAAAATATACTCAATTCCGGCACAATCAACGTAGACGAACAAATATTGTCGGAAATAGAAATAAACGAAGTTAGAATAGACGAATTCGAAACAGCTATTAGCGACAAAATCATCGACATGATCGTGTTGCAGAAGCCGGTCGCTTCGGATTTGCGCAAAACGATGGCTGCCTATCAGATGGTATCCAACTTGGAACGCATCGGCGACCAAATAAAAAATATCGTCAAGGCCCTACGCAAGGTCAACGACACAGAGGTTTATTCGCACATGTCAAATGTCATTTCGAACATGATGATGTCGAGCATTATCATGGTGAAGAAATCTGTTGAGTCGTTTATCAACAGCGACAACGAAGCTGCTATATGGACTATCAAAAACGATGACGTGGTAGACGAGATAAACCATAAGTTGATAAAAGAGACGGTAACAAAGAGCAAATTCCCCGAGAAGACGCAACAACTGCTGTTTACCTTCATAGGTCTGAACAACATCATATCGAACATTGAACGCATTGCCGACCACGCCACAAACATAGCCGAAGCTTCTATTTATTCGAACAGCGGCGAAAACTTGCGGCACAATAAGGCAAAAGGAATTCAATCTTAGTGTATTATAAAACACCACATAAGTAACTTTCGTCGACGACTTATGATACATTCATTTGCCAGAGCAAGACGTTTCATTCGTTTGGTGCCCAGCAAACGAATGTTTTCTGCGCAGCATACAATCATATGCTGCGCACCATATGATTGTTTGCTGCGCAGAAAACAAATGAAACGTCTTTAAGAAAACCTTGAGACATCAAGAAGCCGACATTGAAACTTAGGCCTCCACAACTTTGCATATCAGGAGGATAATCAGTGGAGTACAATCAGTTTATACCCCACACCGCGCACGTTGAGAATCTTGACGTGCGTATCTTTTATCAAGAGTTTACGAAGTTTGTGAATAAAGCCATGCAGGCTATTACGATTGTAAAAGCTATTGTCGTGCCACAGGTCGGTAAGTATGGTATCTATCTCCACCACCTGCCCCACCGATGAACAAAGTCTTTTGAGTATTTCGCTCTCCAAATACGAAAGTTCCACAGCCCCCATCGTAGACCGCAACAGTTGCGTTTTAGAGTCGAATACATAGCTGCCTATTTCGAAAAGATGCTTATCTGCCGCACCGGCAGCCAGTATTAAGCGATGCGTCAATGCCTTGATGCGAATTACCAATTCAATCATCTTGAAAGGTTTCTTCAGGTAATCATTGGCTCCCAGTTCAAAACCTTGTACCAAGTCGTCGGTAGACGAACGGGCTGTAAGAAATAACACGGGAGTTGCATCGTCTTTCTTGCGAATGCGACGCACCATCTCGAAGCCGTCCATCTGTGGCATCATCACATCGGCTATAACTACATCGGGGCGATTGGCATCAAAGCTGGCAAGCCCCTTCAATCCGTCCGAAGCGAGTAGCACATCAAAGTTTTCTTCTTCGAGCGTATCTTTGATAATCATGGCAAGCGTACTTTCGTCTTCGACCAGCAATACCAAAGGGCGTTTATCGTATTCTTTCTTCATTTTCTTTTAGGCAATAATAGTGTGAAAGTAGAACCTTTGCCCGGTTCGCTTTCTACAGAAATGCTTCCTCCATGCTTTTCCATTATTTGTTTCACATAATAAAGTCCGAGCCCATATCCTCTTACGTGCTGCATATTGCCGGTAGGCACCCGATAGAACTTTTCGAATATGCGGCTCTGATTGTCGCGATCGATACCGATACCTTGGTCGGACACTACTATCCGGTTCATTCTATCAGTTTCGGCTGCCTCGATCGTTATTTCAGCTTTATCGGCAGAGTACTTTATCGCATTGTCAATAAGGTTGCTCATCACATTGCTCATATGAGTGGCATCGGCAAATATATGCAAATGCGGCGGATCGATTCGGACATGGAAAGCCACCTCTTTGTCACTCTTCAATCGATGGTATTCCATCAGCTGATCCACTAATTCTGCCACATCAAGCAACTCTTTCTTCATGGTAAGCGACTTGCGCCGTTCCATGCTCATCGATAAGATTTGTTCTATCAAATTGGACAAACGCGAGAGCTGGTCCAGACAGATCTGCAAATACTTTTCGCGCTTCGCCTTATCGTCTCCCTGCTTGAAGTTGAGCAACGTATCGGCAGCCGAATAGGCTACGGCAACAGGTGTTTTGAGTTCGTGAGTCATGTTATTGGTAAAGTCGTCCTTCATTTCTTCGAGCGTGCGTTGCTTCATAATGACATGTATCAGATACCAGAAAGCCACGCCAAGCAAGACAATAATGAGCAGCGTAGAGATAAGTATACCCGACATGCGGTAAAGCACAATGTGCATGAGCGGAGTAATATAAACCTTATAAGTATATCTCCCTTCTTTATTGGTATAGGTGAGGCACTCCATATTGCGGGGCAACACCTTGACAAATTGATATTGATTCTCTTTGGGACCGGAAGAAACATCGAAGAAAATACGGTATATCTCAAGATTGATACCTTTGGACCGACATTCGGACAAAATATAGCGGCGCATATATCGGAAATTGATGGGAAGGACAAAATCCAATGACTCATGCAAACCGCTATATATAGATTCCATAATAATAGTAGGCATTGCGGAAAAGATCTCGAAGCCATAATTATAGGATCGGGATACCAGCCTATTTTGATTATTCGTTCCCTTCTTCTTATCTATAGCCTCGACAGCCTTACCCCGACAAAGCAATTCGTGAACATCAGCTTTCTCGATAGCCGCAACAACAGTAGTATACGTTTCTTGCTTGATAGAACTGTAAAGTCCCGTCAGCCAGTAGAGTTGCCAACCGAAAATAGCGGTGAGCGCTACGATGATAGAAATAACTATAATACGAAAAGAAAGCTTCATTGTTTTCTAATTGTACAACAAAAGTAAAAAGAATAATGTAACTTTCTTTTATTTGATAAGACTAAATAAGACTTTATAAGCATAGAATAAGAAAAAGCATCTATCATAACACTTATCTTTGTAGCACACAATTGAACATTATGAAAAAGATACTCGCTTTATTATGCTTTCTACCCCTACTACTTACGGCGCAAAACCATTCATTGAAAGGCAAAATAACGGACAAAAATCACCGTCCCATAGAATATGCAGCAGTAATGATGCAAACGACCGACTCGGCCTATATCTGCTCTACAACGACAGATTCATTGGGATGTTTCACGCTACCGCAAAGCAGGGCCCGATTCATCATTATCGCACAACAGTTATCGTATCTCCCTTTCGCCCGTACTTTCTCCGACAAGGATGATTTGACCATCGAACTAACCGAAAAAGAAAACATACTGAACGAAGTGGTGGTAAAAGCAAATCGTCCGCTGGTAAAGGCAGAAGACGGCAAGTTGAGCTACGACCTATCGGTACTATCCGAAAAGAAAGTAGTAAGCAATGTATACGAGGCACTCACCAAACTACCGGGTATCAGTGAAAGCAAGGGAGTGCTCCAACTGGCGGGTACATCCGGACTTACTGTGATTATGAACGGCAAGCCGACCACTATGACTGACGAACAACTGAAGACGTTGTTGCAAAGTATGCCCGTAGACAGAGTCGAAAAAGCAGAAGTGATGTATAGCGCCCCGCCTCAATACCATATTAGAGGTGCAGCTATCAACGTCGTGCTGAAACGCGCCAATGCTTACTCATTTCAAGGAGAAGCGAAAGTGAAATACACCAACCAATACTTCAGTTCGTACGAAACGGGAGCCAATCTAAGAGTAACGACTCCTAAATCGGCTTTCGACCTAATATACAACACGGGCAATTACGAAAATATGCAGCGAAACAAAACCATATCCGAACACACACTGAACACAACACTATATGATATCCGACAAGATCAACGCATCACCAACAAAGGATGGCATCACAATCTAAGGGGGGCCTTTGAGTTTAACCTATCCGACAAAAGCAGTTTAAACGTTGCTTATACCGGTTCTTTCTCGCCTAACGGCAAAGGAAAGTCGATGACAGACGGCAATTATCAGAGCAGCCTGTCGAGCCAAGAGGGCGATGACCAGATGCACAACGTTTCGGCGCAATACAAATCAGGGTTCGGATTGAACATCGGTATGGACTATACGAATTATCATTCTTCGGGCAATCAGCATCTGAATAGTGAAACAAGCAGTAGTAAATCAACACTGTCCCTGATAAACGGACAAAACATCAATCGAATAAACCTAACAGCTGACCAAGATCACCAGTTAAAACGAAATTGGAATTTGGGTTACGGTGCCTCCTATAGTTACGCCAACGACAGAGATCATCAATTTTATCAAGAAGTGAAAGGGATAGACAACGTATCGGACACCCGCTCGAGACTTGAAGAACAAACGACTGATTTCTATTTCAAAATAGGAAAGGACAATGCCTCTGGAGCATCGTTCTCATTATCTGCCACAGGCGAGTATTACACAATAGGGAACTATCATAAATGGGCTCTTTTCCCACAAGCCTCTCTCTCTTATACCAAGACTCCTAACCACATTTTCCAATTTTCTTTTGCTTCACAGAAACAATATCCGGGATACTGGCAGATGCAGCCGTTCGAGACTTATATAGATGCTTATGCAGTGGTGCAGGGTACGCCGGGATTGCGTCCGGCAAGTAATTATAGCATGACAACCAATTATATTCTAAAACAAAGATATGTATTCACGCTGTTTTGGGAGCGAACCAACGATTATTTCCAGCAAGCGGCATATCAATCGAACAGTAGGCTGATGCTTATTTATAAGACTCAGAATTGGAACTACTCACAACAATATGGCATTAACATTGTGATACCGTTGAAATATAAGAGTTGGCTGGATACGAAATTGGAATTGACGGGACTCAACATGCGACAGAAATGCGACAACTACTTCGACATTCCTTTCGATCGCAGCAAATGGCTGGGCCTTATATCACTCAACAATACTTTCATTGCAGGCAAAAATCTTTCGTTCGAACTGAATGGCAATTGCCAGTCGAAAGCAATACAAGGAACTTATGATATCAACGGCATATACAATATCGACGCTGCCGCCAAATGGAGTTTCTGCAAAAAACGGGCAACGTTATCTGCTCGCGTCAATGACATTTTCAATTCGGGAATGCCTAATGTTAAGGTTCGTTTTAAAGGACAGTGTCTCGATATGGACACCGGATATTATACCCGAAACATTGAAGTACGCTTCGCCTACCGCTTTGGTGGATACAAAGAGAAAAAGGGCAGAGAAGTCGATACTTCAAGATTCGGACATTAAGAGTTCGGCCTATTTCCGAACGATCTTCAGTGCATAACCGCCGCCTTGCGCCATTGTGATGGAAAGTTGACGGTCAGCCGGTATTTCAATCGAACTCTTTTGATAATCGGAAGCAATCTTGTCCGCATTGACTCCGTCGGCAAATACTTCGCCTGTAAAATCGCCGTCACCCAGGAAAGACAAATCCAATGTCAATGTACGACGTGACCAATCGGTCAGTGCCCCTACATACCACGTATTCCCTTTGCGGCGAGCAACTGCTACATACTCACCTATTTTACCCGAAAGTGGAACCGTCTCGTCCCATACGGTAGGTACAGCCGAAATAAAGTCGGTGCATTCCTGCTCTTTTTCATAATGAGTAGGAGAATCGCAGAGCATATTCAGCGGAGAAGTGAATATGACATACTCAGCCAATTGATGGCAACGAGTGCCCTGACTCATGGGATCGCTATTGACCGGACGGTAATTGGCACGACTGGCATTGCGCATAGCCCCTTGAGTATAGTCCATCGGGCCTGCTACCATACGGATAAAAGGAATAGTCACATCGTACACCACCTGATCATCTTTCTTTAACTCACCCCACTTCATTTGCTCCAATCCGTTTACTCCTTCGAAATTGATAACGTTGGGATAAGTACGGTTCAAACCGGTAGGTTTGTATGTGCCATGAAAATCCATCAACAAATGATACTTTGCGCCCATAGCAGCCGCACGATAATGGAAGTCAACCATCGCCTGATCATCATGATTCATAAAATCGACTTTGAACCCTTTCACACCCATTTCGGAATAATACTTGCAGACATGCTCCATATCACGGTCAAAAGCATAGCAGCCGGCCCAAAGAATAATGTCTACGTTCTTAGAGTGAGCATAATCTATAATTTCTTTCAAGTCGATCTCAGGTACCACTTGAAATAAATCGGCTTGTCCGTTAACGGCCCATCCTTCGTCCAGAATAACATATTCAATGTGATTCTTCGACGCAAAATCAATATAGGCTTTATAAGTTTCGGTATTGACACCCGCTTTAAAATCTACCTGATAAATGCCCCAATCGTTCCACCAATCCCATGCGACCTTACCCGGTTTGATCCACGATTTATCTTGAACGCGCGACGGAGAAGCCAACCTGTAGACCATATCATTATTGAGCAAATCCTTGTCATCAGAGACAACGCTGATAATGCGCCACGGGAAATTAGTATTTGCACTGCAACGGGCAATAAACGGCTCGCGAGATTTAACCAGACGTTCCAGATTGTTGTGCCCTCCCTGGACTGTTTCTTTAGGACAAGGAGCAAATTCCCCCTTCAACGAATTATTATGATCGGCATTGCGGACAAACATACCCGGATAATGCTCCAGATCGGCCTCGGCAATACAGATTTTGACTCCATTATCGGCCTCAACAACCATAGGCAGAAAAGCAATACGGTTGGGGTCTAATTGAGAAAGAGAAGTATGGGTATATACATTCTCGAACGAATTGTAGAATTGTTTCTCATAAGGCTGCTGATTATCTCTCTCATAAGGAATAAAAGTATTCCAGTCTTTCGCGAAATTAAAAGAAGCATCTTCTGCTACAACTTTAAAGTCCTTCTTTGCATTAGAAACGAAACGATAGGCAACACCTTCATTGTATGCTCTAAATATCAGGCTGAAGTTTTCCTTGAATTGAAGAACAAGTTCGTTGTAGTTGTCGTCCACCTTGGCCTTCTTATAGGCGAAAGCCACAATAGAACCCGAGTGCGATAAAGTCTTCGCACTTTTCACTTTTGATTCGACTCCGAAAGACTTCATTCCATCCAACTGCATGGCAACTACGGAAGGTGTTATCAATTCGTTTCCATTAAAAGACAGTGAATAGGAGATTGATTTATCAACACTCACCGAAACATTTAATTTACCGTCCGGCGACTTCACTTGATAAACTTTTTGTGCAAACGAATAGCTGCACATCAGAAACAGCGCAAGCGCTAAAATAACTTTTTTCATGTAAAACACTTTTATTAGATTTAATTCCAATTTAAAATATCTCTTTGCGACAATCATGGTTGAAAAAGAAGTTTACCTTTTTCAATACGGCCTTTAACCAAAAAAAACTTCAAAACATATTCATTCTTGTATAAGATCTTCGAGTTTAAACTCTCTCTTGTTGAACACACAAAGATCAAATAAAGAATAGAAAACGATTTTTAATCCTCTATTTTTTAATGACCTTTCTTAGTTGCAAGTCCCTTAAATAACAAAGCAAAATTAACGATAATTTAGAGAACTAATAAACAATGACCCGCAAAACATCTAAAAAGAAATTGCGGGTCATACTCTTACTGTTATATAACGAACCTTTATCTATCTATTGTTTAAAAGCAGGATGAACCTTTTCGACAACTAAACGGTTGGACAATTCAAACTTGTCTTGCAATCTGATATCACGCGACGATGCACCGATAATTACGTTATAGCTACCCTTATCGGCAATCCATGCTTCTGCATTAGGATTGAAAGAAGCTAAATCTTTTGGGTACAATACGAAAGTCAACGTTTGACTTTCACCGGGCTTCAAAAGTCTCGTCTTAGCAAAACCTTTCAATTCTTTTACCGGCTTATCCAACTCGGACTTTGGTGCACTTAAATAAAGCTGAGCAACTTCTTTTCCTGCACAATCGCCTGTATTGGTAATTGTAACTGTAGCAGTCAGGTTCTTCGAGAACTTACGGCTGTTTAGTTTCAAGTCTGAATACTTAAAATCGGTATAGGATTTACCAAAACCAAACTCATAAGAAAGATCGGTATTACGTTTATCGTAACAACGGTATCCTACAAAGACTTCATCTTTATAATAAGCCGTTTTGGGATCATTGGCAGGCTCTCCAGGGAAATATTCGGCAGCTGAAGAATCTTCGTATTTCTTGATGAATGACATGCTCAACTTACCCGAAGGATTAACTTTGCCAGTCAATATATCAGCAATACAATTGCCGACTTCTTGTCCCGGTTGCCATGCCAATAATATTCCGTCAACCTTATTCTTCCAACTTTCGGTTTCAATTACGGTACCGATATTCAATACGACAACGACCTTTTTACCTACTTGATGGAATGCTTTCGAAACATTTTCGATCATGCTTTGTTCTTCGTTCGTCAAGTTAAAGCCGCCTTCCACTTTCTGATCGCTCCCTTCACTCGTCTCACGTGCAATTGTGATAACTGCAACATCGTTGGATTGGGCAATTCTATTCAACGTCTGTTCATTAAAGTCAGGTTTCGGCGCATTATAATACTGAGGAACCAATTGGTATGCGCGATAATACTCAGATAAACCTTCATCGAGAACAAAGCCTGCATTCTTCAATCCTTCATTGAGCGACACAACATAAGCTTCATTTACATCACCGCTACCTCTACCTCCGGGAAGTGTGTTGTAAGAAGCAGATCCCAACAGAGCAACATGTTTATCACTAGCCAATGGCAATGTTTTATCTTTATTGCTCAATAGCACAATACCCTCAGCACCTGCTTGTCTGGACAATGCAGCATGAGCTTTGATATGCGGATTATTAGAGAACGAATAATTATGCTGAGTAGGAGATTTATAAACAATCTTCAATATACGTTCAATGGCTTGATCCACAATTTCCATTTTCAATTTACCACTCTTGATTGCACTCAATAAGTCGGCACGTTGTTCATTTGTCCCCGGCATTAACAAGTCATTACCGGCAGCTATCTGAGCAACAACATCACTACGATTATTACCAATGAAACCTCCGCCCCAATCGGACATAACAAGACCTTTAAATCCCCACTCACCTCTCAAAATATCAGTCAACATATCGTGACGTTCTGATGTGAATAGGCCATCAACTTTATTATAAGAGCTCATCACAGTCCATGGTTGAGACTTCTTGATAGCGATTTCGAATCCCCTCAAATAAATCTCTCTCATAGCGCGCTCCGAAACGATTTCGTTAATCGATGATCTATTTGTTTCCTGATTATTGGCAGCAAAATGTTTGATAGAAGTGCCAACTCCATTACTCTGAATTCCATTTATCATAGCAGCAGCTATATTGCCTACTACATAAGGATCTTCGGAATAGTATTCAAAATTTCGCCCACAAAGAGGTGTACGATGTATATTTACTCCAGGGCCTAGAAAAACATCCAATCCATACTCTTTCACCTCTTGCCCGATAGCTTCACCTACCTGATGTACCAACTCGGTATTCCAAGTACAAGCCAGCGATGTTCCAATGGGGAAAGCGGTGGCAAAATAAGTTTTCGTATCGGCGGGACGGACAGAGAGGATACGCAATCCTGCAGGACCATCCGAAGTACCGATAGGCCGAACCCCTAAACGAGTAATCTCTTTAGTAGTACCGGTGGCC
The DNA here is from genome assembly GCA_012517855.1 of Bacteroidales bacterium. GTDB lineage: Bacteria > Bacteroidota > Bacteroidia > Bacteroidales > Bacteroidaceae > JAAYUD01. The sequence goes on along the minus strand of JAAYUD010000010.1, from coordinate 41,570 downwards.
CCTAAGGCATTGTTGGTTGTACCATTAGATCCACATAGGAAATCGGCTTTTTCTTCCATCGTCATTTGAGAGACAATAGATTTAGCCCAAGACTCTGCCGTTGCAACCTTGACCTTTTGAGGAGAAGACGCAAAAACACCGACAGCACATAATGATAGTCCACTAATGAACAAATCTTTTAAAATTGTACACTTTTTCATGATAACAAAACGGTTATTATTTATTCTTTTTTTGCGTTAATGATTTAATACAAACGATCTCGGCCTCATCAAAAGGCGTACCGTCTTGCCGGTAAATGTCGTGAAACCAAACCTTCGGTTCTTTTTCATTAGGCAAAGGATTGCCCCAAGCAAATATCGTATTAGTCTTGCCGGCAACAAAACCCCAATTGATAGCTCCTATATTATTTTTCTTCAACAGAGGCATGATGTTTTGAAATTTGCAACCACGAGTTCTAGCCATATACTCTGTACAAATCAGAGGACGCACACCTACAGTTTTTCTGATGAGATCGATACGCTCTTGTTGACTCTTCTCTGTATCATAATTATGAAAAGTGATGATATCCGAATAGGCCAGTTGATATTGACTTATCTCTTTTAAGTCGGGATTCCAATAACCGGAAGTGATAGGCTGAGAAGGAGAAACTTCCCTAGCCCAGTGGAAAACACAACGTAACAATGATAAGGAAGAATTGTCATGGCCGCTATTGCCGGGTTCGTTATACAAATCCCAAAGCAAAATGCGTTTATCCGTTTTGAAAGTAGTCAGAATATCTGTTACATAAGCTTTTAACATCGGATAAAGTTTCACAGTATCGGCACGGAGGCTTACAGAGGGATCTTGCAACCAGCCAGAATTGTGAATACCCGGTTGCGGAGCCGGTTGCGTGCCGTAATGTGATTCTGCATTCCAACAATCATCAAAAAACACAAATAACGGACGAATGCCATGTCTCTTGCATATACCCAAAAACTGGTTCATTCGAGCCTTCATTCCTTTGGCATCATTTTGCCACACCACGCTGCTCAAGAACACTCGCATGGTATTAAAGCCCAAATGCTGTGCCCACAGCAACTCTTTATCTATTTGATTCGGGTCGAATGTGTCTTTACTCCACATCTCTATCTGATTGATAGCAGAAGCTGGTATATAATTGCAACCGGCCAACCAAGGTTGACTTTTATACCAAAGTTGTACCTTCTGCTCAGACCAACGAGCCGACGTCTTTTGTGCATAAACTGCTCGAGAGCAAAATATGCACATAAAAACGAACATTATAAAGGGAATCATTATTTTCCTCATCACATACAAATTTAAAAGTAATACTAATACTTCTCTATCACAGAAAAGTCTTATTTCGATCTATTAAACTATATAAATTATCTAATAGGACGCATGGTAAAAGAATACTCCCTATCACCATAACTCAACATGTATTTATCAAGAGGAAGCGCTCCCCAAGAGTCCATACACCCAAGTCCCATCTGAAGGGCATCAACATTTACATTGATATGACCATTCTTTTTCAATAACTCTGAATGACGTTGTCCTTTATGCTCACCATCAGTTAGTTCTTTCTGAGAATATTCCAAAGCAGACATAGACAAAGGTTTGGTGGCACAAAACAGGAGCCCACGTCCATCTTTATCCATTTGCTTCCACCAACGAATGTCTGTCTTATTGCCATTTTCTTGGGGACGAATATAAGAATAGAACTGTTCATGAGCAGATTGTGAATACTTTCCAATAAAAGTGCAATGATTGCGGTCCGAATAGTTTTCTATCGGGCCACGGCCATAATAAACACTCTGACTCATTGTTCCCGGCATCTGCATACGCATACCGAAGCGAAACATATGGGGCATTTTGGCTGTTTCATCTGCTTTCAGACTCTGTGTTACATGTATCGTGCCATCTTTGTACAGCACATAAGTCAGATTTAATTTACCTTTCACCTCAGGCATATCATAAACAGCTTTCACTACCATATTCTCACCCTCTTTGTTCGATGTAAAAGACATTAATGACAAGGTGGGATTAAGCCATACGCGATATTTATTCTGCAAATCAGCTCCATAGTCATTGTCCGTTCCGGCACGCCAGAAATTGGGGATCAACTCAGTACCCGTAGCAAGATAAGGCAAAGCATTCACTTCATAACGACAAAGGAATCCATTTTTCTTGTCGAAAGAGATATTAACACTTTCTGTCGAGAAGGAATAACAAGCATTATCTTTTTTATCGAGTTTTATAGCTTTTACTTTATTTAAATCGACGCCGGCGACTTTATTATCATTCCACTGATAATCGCTTAATACCAATTGCTGACGGGCAACAATACTATTGGCATCAAGCACTCCTTCGGCATTCTTTAAAGTATACGATATATTGAGAAAGCTTTCTGTTCCCTGTTCTATCTTGCTAAAGTCTATTGGCAATGTATAATCTGATTTGGCATGAGGAGCCACGTTCAAATCATTCACTACACCTTGTTGAACAACATCGCCATTGCATACGAGCTCCCAATTGAGACGATAGGCACTTAAGTCGCGGAAGAAGTTCTCATTATAAACTTCGACCGTTCCCTTTTCTTTATCTTTCAAAGAGGTCCATATATTTTGATAATAATATTGTACTTCATAAGCATGAGGATTGGGGATACGGTCGGGACCGATCAAACCATTATCAAGGAAATTATTGTCCGACGGATCATAAGTATTATAGTCTCCACCATAAGAATAATAGCGAACTCCATCTTTTGTAGCATGCAGACTCTGGTCTACAAAATCCCAGATACAGCCACCCTGATACTTATCATATTTACGAACCAAATCCCAATATTCTTTAAAACCTCCTTCGGAATTGCCCATTGCATGAGCATACTCACACTGAATTAAAGGTTTTGTTGCATTGCTTTTAGCATACGATTCACAATCCCAATAACGTAGATACATGGGACAATAAATATCCGTAAAATCAGAATGCCCCGCTTGTTCATACTGAACAGGTCTACTTTTGTCTTCGGCCTTAACCCATTTATAGCACGCCTCGAAGTTTGGCCCCATGCCTGCTTCATTGCCCAAAGACCAGACAATAACGGCAGGATGATTGAAGTTTCGTTGCACATTGCGTTGATTACGTTCTAAATGAGCTTTAAGATAAGAAGGATTCTTTGCCAATGTTTTCTCGTCATAGCCCATACCGTGAGATTCCAGATTGGCCTCTGCAATCATATAGATACCATACTGATCGCATAAATCATACCAGCGTGGATCATCGGGATAATGGCACGTACGAACAGTATTGATATTAAACTGTTTCATCAATTTAATATCCTGCACCATTCTATCATACGGAATATCGTAGGCATGATCGGGATCCATCTCATGACGATTGACACCCTTAATAAGCACAGGCTTTCCATTAACTAACAACTGTGCATTTTTAATCTCAACTTTACGAAAGCCTACTTTTATAGGAATAGATTCCATCGTTTTCCCCTTATCGTTCAAAGATGCAACGAGGGTATAAAGATAAGGAGTCTCCGCTGTCCACTTGTTAGGCTTAGCAACGTTGAGTGTTTCCAATTTATTTGTCGTTGTTTGAGCCGTTTCCACTAACTGACCGTTTGCATCGAATAACTTAAGAGTAACTTTCGACAAAGTAGCAGCCTTAACATTTACAGCCAAAGAGCCATTTTCATAATTGGCATCCAAATCTGGTATGACACGAACATCATCTATATGTTTCGGATTGCGAGCGTAAAGATAACATTCGCGTGCAACTCCCGAGAGGCGCCAGAAATCTTGTCCTTCAAGATAAGTTCCGTCACACCAACGGAACACTTGAAAAGCAATTAAATTATCTCCCGGTTTCAAATAATTGGTAATGTCAAACTCCGCCTCCAATTTGCTGTCCTCACTATATCCCACATACCGTCCATTCACCCAAAGATAAATATTCGACGTAACAGAGCCCAAATGAATAACAACCTGTTTTCGAGTCCATACGGCCGGTATATTAATGATTCGACGATAGGAGCCTACATGATTATGTTCGTCTGGAACCGTTGGAGGAGTATTCTCAAAATGCTCACGCCAAGGATAACCGATATTTACATACAGAGGATCACCATATCCATTTACCTCCCAGATACCCGGTACCGGCATTGTCTTCCAACTACTGTCATCAAAATTCAGTTTATAAAAGTCGGTTGGACGCTCGTTTGCATTCAACACCCAATTAAACTTCCACAGCCCGTCGATCGAAAGATAATTCGACGATGTCGTTTTATTGCCTAGCAATGCCGCATTTTCTGTTTCATAAGAGAAAAAAGAGGTGTGCATAGGCAAACGGTTCACGGCATTCACCTCTGGGTCCTGCCATTCATTGCCTTGTGCCATTAAAGCACAAGGACAAAGCAGAACGGCGAACAAAGCAACGCTTATTTTATTAATTACTTTTCTATTCATCTTATCACCATCTATATTGTAAATCTAAAGAGTCACCCTAGCGATCCCTCTATTTTGCTATATTCAAGAAATCGGAAGTTCTTTGTTCGTCAGTCTTTTGCTCTTTTAAGAGTTCCTCCATATTGGTAAAGTTCTTACGGAATGTTTCGATACGCTTTTCAAACTCATTCGGATAGTAACTGATAGCAATACCGGTAGATTCCATAGAGCCGACACCCTCATTAAGAACAATTCCAGCATCCTGACGCTTCAAGTTCAGGACAGCAGTTCTTACATGACGCATCTGTCCTAATAGTCCATCGGCAACATTGAGAGCTCCAGATGGATAAGTCACCTTAACCACTTTGGCTAGATTACAATCCGTTTGAGGAATGTCGATCGAAAGCGTCAATTCATTACCATCATATACAGATTTCACTTCCATTCCATCCACCGTTACTGTCTCCGGTACAGCCGAAGCCAATACTTTGATCTTAAAATTGCGGTTAGAAGGCATATCAGGATAACTACCCTTACGAGCACCAATATTGACAGTCAAAACATTACCGATCTTCTCGGACGTCAGTTTTGTCGTTGCATATTGAGTGGCGTAATCTTTATCATTTCCATTATCTTCATACATTTCGAAGCTACCCTTCATACCGGGGAATACCGTTACTTCGATCGCTTCATCATTACTTTTCAAGTTTTTTACTTCCTTATTGTAGAATGGCAAAATCGAGCCGGCTTTTACATAAATAGGATATTCGTCCAAACGGAAAGTACGTTCTATCGTTTGTCCACCTTTCAACAATGTTCCGGTGTGCCATTCATACCAATCATTACCTGCAGGAAGCCATACATTCAAAGTCGACTTACCATTCTTCATCGGTGCGGTAATCGGATATACTAATACATTGTCACCAAACATATATTCGTTCCGATTGGCATAAGCTTCTTTACTTTCCGGATAATCATAATACATGGGACGACAAAGAGAGAGAGCATCATCATAATCCTTACGAGCCATTGCATAGATATAGGGAGCCATTTCATAACGGCCTTGTACCGTATTGCGAATAATCTCCATATATTGCTGAGCAAAAGCCCAAGGTTCTTTATTCAGACCAGAGTTTTTTGTTGAATGAGTACGAAGAATAGGGCTCAATGCTCCAAACTGGAACCAACGGACATACAATTCGGGATCAATATGATCAACTCCCATATGCCCACCTATATCATGACTCCAATAGCCATAAAGCACATTCGAAGCCGTCATATTATAATAAGGTTGATAGTCAAGACTCTCCCATGAGATAAAAGAATCTCCCGAGAAACCTATCTGATAACGATGATTGCCAAGTCCTCCCCAACGGTGATAAAGCATGGGGCGAGTATCACGGTTACGTTGCATATCGGTGAAAACAGTATAATTCAGCCACCATGTATTACTAAGATCCGTAAACTTTTTATCGTTCGGCCATTGCTGCCAGTCGAGCCACCAGAAATCGACTCCGGCTTTTTCCATCGGACGAAGTTGGGTATTAAACCATCCTGTCATAAATTTCTTATTCGATGCTTCCCAAGGAATTACCTTTGTAGTAGTCGTATCTACACCCATCCATTGAGCCATCTCAGGAAAATGAGTTTCGTAAGAAGCAACACCATCGGCAGGATGTAAATTCAAGGTTATCTGCAGATTATTGTTTTTAAGATATTTCAGGAAACCATCGGGATCGGGAAATAAACGTCGGTTCCATGTATAACCGGTCCATCCTCCTTTACCGGGTTCCGTATAATGCCAATCCATGTCAACAACAAGCACATCCAAAGGAATATCATAAGCATGAAAGTTGTTTACCAAGTTCCGAATTTCATCATCCGAATAGCTCCAGTAGCGTGACCACCAATAGCCAAAAGCATAACGAGGAGGCAAAGGTACTTTACCCGAAAAGAGAGTGAAATCTTTTAAAGCTGATTTGTAATTATGACCGTAAGCCATAAAATACCAATCTTGGGTCTGTCCTTTCTCCGGACGTTCCATCACCCAAGGCCAGTCGCTGTGATCAAACAAATAGCTCTTAGAATCATCAATCAGTTTCCATCCATTGGTTGAGAGCAAACCATCCTCAATAGGCATCGGCTTATTATCTCCCAAATGCATATTTCCCTTGTAGCCATCCAGCGTACGATAAGTTCCCTTCAAATTACCGTTGTCTGCCAATCCAAGCTTCCATGCAAATGGCACAACACCTTTTCCCTTTACAGAAGTAATCGATAAATTATTGGCAGTAAATTTGCCCGTATTCTTTTTATATTTTAAAATCATTTTGGAGGTACGAATCTCCACTGTTTTTCCACTATTCTTCAATTGATAATCGACTTTAGGATAGTTGCGGTTGACTGCAACAAACGAATTATCATCTACAAATTTACCATCGGGCACATATTCCAGGCGTGCTACCCCCTCCGTTATCATTGTAATTCGCACTTTACTATCTTGATAAGCTACATTTGGCAATGTCTTCTGTTGAGCAGACAAATTTATACTTGCCACCCATAGACACAATAAACACACCACCCATTTTATTCGATTTCTATGCATGATATTTTTTCTAATTTAAGTTATTTATAATAATGATCAAATTTCACGGACTATTTTTTCAAGGTACAAGAGAAGTGAAAACAAACTCATAAGTTCCCGACTTCAATCCATATTGCACTTTACCTTTTTTATATGATATAAACGATGTACCTTCTTTCCCTTTCAATAATTTCACGTCTGCCAGTTTGATCACCGGCAAGAACAATGTAGCAGTCGTGTTGCAGGGAACAGTTACCTTATAAACATAACCTTTGCCTTTCTTTTCCCAACAACTGGCAATATAGCCCTGCGTTGATTCAAAACCACCTTTCGCATAGTCAAGTCCCTCTCCTATTTCGGGTTGAAGGATAATATGTTTATATCCAGGATTCTTTTCATCTCGTTGAATACCGAGACTATGAGACATCATCCACTCTTCAATGGCACCATAAGCATAATGATTGAACGAGTTCATACTAACCGGGCCGAAACCGTTTTTTACAGTATATGAATTCCAACGTTCCCACATCGTGGTAGCACCTTGGCGAACAGGAAATAGCCAAGATGGGTATTCGGTTTGCAAAAACAATTTATATGCAACATCCGAACGACCATTATCAGACAATACCAAGCAGATATAAGGAGTTCCCAGAAATCCAGTAGTCAATTTGTTGCCATTAGACTCTACCGCATCCACCAAGTGCTGTACCACCTTCGATTTGATACTGTCATCAATCAGTCCAAACTGTAAAGGCAATACGTACGAAGTCTGCGTATTTATTTTCTCTACCCCTTTATCGGTTTGGCTAACAGTATATCCCTCTTTATCGATAAATGTCTTATTGAAAGATGTTTTGATACGCTCAAATAATCGGCCGTAACGCCCCGCATCATCTATCTTATCTAGAGCCTCAGCCATCTGTTGCATCATTCGGGCATCATAAGCATAATAAGCCGTATTTATAAGCGAACTGTTTGTATAGACCGGAGCCACCCAGTCGGCATATCCGCCCTCAGGCAAAATATAACAATCAGCTTTTCGCTCTAAAAAATCCATATATCGACACATCGACTCATAGTGTTGTTGCAAGATTCCGACATCACCATATTGTTGATATACTTGCCAGGGGACAATAATGCCGGCATCTGCCCAAGCGCCGGATCCTCCTTTGGCAGCGTTTATATCAAACCCATCTGGGGAAGTTCCTAAACATGGATAATAATCACTATAACTGCCATTCATTCCTTGATCATCGCGAAGCGTGTATAACCAGCGAGTATAAAAAGGATCGGTATTCATATTGTAAGTAGCCGAACGGGCAAAGATTTGTGCATCGCCCATCCATCCCAAGCGTTCATCGCGTTGGGGGCAATCGGTCGGAACGGATAAGAAATTACCTCTTTGTCCCCAGATAATATTTTGAAACAAGCGATTGACCTCGGTATTTGATGTTTCATAATCACTTCCTTGTTTGCCTATCGATTCCAAAACAATCCCTTCAACAGACGTCAGAGGTAAAGCCTCATCTAAACCTTCAATAGACAAATAACGAAATCCATGCGAGGTAAACAGCGGCTGATAGGTTTCTCCATTCGCATCTCCCCTAAAGACATAATGATCGGTAGACAATGCCGAACGATAATTATCCAAATACATCTGTCCCTTTCGCTCTTTATACATATCAATCGTATAGGGCTCTACCGGACTATCAGGTATCACCTCCGGATAAAGCATTTCTGCATAATGTATAGTGATTTGTTGTCCTGCCTTCCCTTTCATATTCAGTAGGCGAGGCACTCCTACCATATTCTGACCAAAATCATATATATAAGCCTTACCCACTTTCTTGACAGATATCGGCCGAAGCGTAACATTGTTCTGAATCATACCGCCAACATAGGCTCGCAATTTCGGTTCACCCGAAGAAATATTCTCTACACGTACAGTTTTCCAACCAGAATCATCGAAGTTACCATCCGACCATCCGGAGATTTCCTTCTGTGCATTATAATCTTCACCGTTATAGAGGCTGTTAGCTTCAATCGGCCCTTTATCATAACACTTCCAACGACCATCGGTCATCACATATTCGGTTGTTCCATCTTCATAATCGATTTTCAGCAGGGCCATTGCCGATTGGCGAAGCCCGTATTGATCTTGCCTCCAACCAATCACGTCACTGTACCAACCCGCACCGAGAATCACTCCCAACCCATTACTGCCTTGACATAATAATGAAGTGACATCGTAAGTGTTGTACATCATACGAAAACGATAATCGGTCCAACCGGGATTATAATATCCGTCACCTACTGTTTTACCATTGATATAAAATTGATAAATGCCCTTTGAGGTAGCATACAAACGTGCTTGTTTGATTGCTTTAGCAATAGAAAAAGAACGCCGCAGCATAGGGGCCGAAACATCTGAACCAGGTTGCCACAAATGAACTTCGCCGTCACCTAATACGTGATGAATTTCCGAATCAGAATAAAGAGTTTGTTTGTAAAACGGTTCACCGACTTCAATATTAGAGTAAACTACGTTCTCACCTTTGGGTTGAATATAACCTATCTGATAGAGACGGCAATTCGAATTTGATTCTGCAGGCGTAATGCCCTTAACCATAAAATTATAAATATTGTCTTTATTCGCTTTAGAGCACTTCACTGGCTGCCCATCTATTACCACACCGATATCGTAATTATCGCCCCCCATTACCGACAGACGAACATGATGAATTGCCGTCTTTTTATTTTCAAGAATCAGAGACGAAATATCCTCTTCATAATCAGTCACAACAGACGTCCCATATACATGCCCCAAATTCAAGCGAGCACCATTTTTCAAATCAATACTGAGAGTTAAATAATTAGATGACGTTTTCGCTCCAAACACAAAGACCGCCTTACTGCTTTTCTTTTCTAATTGGAAATTATAATCTATTACAAATGGAGTTCTATATTTAGACAAGATATACTGTGACGACCCTATCCACTTGGCATCGCGCCAATCGGCATCCAGCAGTCCGGTTTCAAACCAATCAGGTTCCGACTGCAATACCTTGCCTTTCTCATCCCATACCGTAACTTTCCAATAATAGCGAGTTGATGGTCGAAGAGCATCGCCACCATAAACAATACCTACAGATGAAGACGAATAGACCTTCCCCGTATCAAAAGTATACGAACCATTGTTAAGTTCCGAACGCGAAGACGATACAACGATCCGATAAGCCGTTTGAGCGGCACCGTATGTATCAGATTGCATCTGCCAGGCAAATCGTGGATGCGACACATCAATCCCCATCGGATTTTTCATAAACTCCGTGGTAAGATGAACAATATTAGTCGACATTATGGCACTTGAGGTAAACGACAGAACACCAATAATTAAAAATCTCTTGACAAGCAACATTGATTTATTTTTCATGATTTTCTAAGAATGTTTTTCATCTTTCACTGTACATATTTCTCTCTTAGATATGACAGTTTCAGTTAGGTAACAAAGATAATCAGCAAAAATACAAATTACTAACATTTATTAAAAAATTAGATTAATTTAATATCAATCGGCATTTGTATCTAACTTTCTAATAGTTTTTTCCTACTTCATCCTGTAAGTTAACACGCAAACCAATCTTCTCCTTTTTTAAATAATATCACCAGATGTTGCCCACTATTTAACAGGAAAGCAACAGTTCTATTCCGGCTATCTATTCAATCATCATTTTATAAGTTCTTTAAAAAGTATCCTTTACAAACTCACCATCTGTAAAGGATACCGACATTAAACGATCTATTTACCTGTAAAAACTATTTTAAAAATGATACATTAATAGCCGTAGATACGGAATCTGCCACACCATCCGACCGAATGCCAGTTATTTTCAAATTCAAAGTATCAGCATCATTGGCAGACAACACCATCTGATTCATATAATCTAATAGCTGAGAGTCGGTGAACGTTAACACCCTGATATTATTTTCTGCAGCTTTGCTCTTATCGGACAATATTAGCTGATTGCTATTTTTAGTGTTCGACAGCCTTAAGATATACGAAGAAGACATATCTATCCAACGCACAGTAGCTACAGTGGTATCAACACCGACGGCACCTATATTTACATTATATTCACTCGACTCCACTTTCAAATGAGTAGCCAACGGTTGACCTACTCCATTATTATCGCAAGCATAAAATGCACAGACAACAACGAAAACTAATATGATAGTAAGAATAGAATTTTTCATTTTTTCTTATATAAAATAATTATCAATACGATCAGTTCTTAAAGTAAGGACCTTGTTGTTTAGTCGTTGTAGGTGTCCCGTCATTCACTACAGGCCAATCGTCTACCCAATTAATTTTATCAAGCAACATACAACGTCCCGCTTTTTCATCAACAACTCTATAAGCATGATATAGGAACCATGTTTCTCCTTTATCGTCGGTAATGATTTCGGAATTATGTCCCGTTCCTTTGAAAGCATCATTTGCTTCAATCACCTTGGTATAAGCATTATTCAGCATCGCATCTCCATTTTTGTTAACATAGGGACCAAACAAAGATTCAGAGCGTCCCACAACAGTTGTGTATGTTGAATTCAGTCCATCACAACAAGAGCCTATAGATGCAAATAGATAATAATAATTATTACGTTTATATATCATTGTTCCTTCAAAAGCAGTACCAGCAACTTTAACCGGCGTACTTCCACTCTTCACCTTCAATCCATTTGCGGTCAATTCTATATAATAGATACCTTGAAAGCTACCCCAAAACAAATACTTATGCCCGTTTTCTTCATAATAACAAGGATCAATACTGTTCAGAACGCCACAATCCTTGCTGATCAAAATACTACCGAGATCGGTAAAAGGGCCACTGGGTTTCAATGCAGTAGCAACCCCTATTCCATTCTGATATATTTCGCCCCACTTAGACAACACATAGTACATCACATATTTCCCATTAACATATTGTACATCGGGTGCCCAGAGTGATCCACCAGCCAAAAAAGAAGGAAAGACAGTATTATCAAAAGCTCCACCTTCATCTGTCCAATTCACTAAATCTTGAGATTTATGAATCACAGAACCGGTAGTATAAGCATAAAAGTAACCGTCCTTGCCCCGAATAAGAGTAGGATCGGGAGCATCCGATTTATATACTGGATTAGTATAAGTAGCTGATATAGGGCCACCGAATACCGGTGCACCATCATCTTTCGAACTTGAACAGCATACCAGGCTACCAAGCAATACAAGCAGAAATGTAGACTTTATATTCAAATTTAAATTTTTCATTGTTTCAATAGTAAATTAGTAAAAACATTAATTATTCTTGCACCATAGTGAGTTTCATATTGTGTAAATCCATCTTGATAGTCCAAGTACCGCTCGATTGCGGAATAAATTTATTGTCACTCGAGACATTTACACCTCGGACGCCACAATCCACCCACGAATTAATCGGATTGGCTCCTCCTGCGATAGGCATTATTTCATAATTCCATTGACCGGGTACAGTAATGATTTTAAACTCGTTGCCTGCTGTAATCGCTGTTGTCAACGTCCATATTTCAGGATGGTTCTTGATATCAGTTTGAGCAAACGCACAACTATTACGCCCACTATCCCATCCCGCAGGCACTGCACTACCAGCAGCCCACATACCATTGTAAGGTAGATTATAGATACTGGTACAAATAAGTTTCTTATCCACCAAAGAAATGACCACTTCATATTTTGCTGTTTGTGTCACCTTCAGCATAGCAGCTCCAGATTGACCGACAACAAGTTTGGATGGATCATTCGGATCAGGTACATAAGCCGGCCACGTTTGAACCGCATCAGAAGTAAATCTGATTTCCGTTCCAGCCTGCAAAGTACCGCTCCAATGATAATAACCGTTCTTAACATCAATATTAGGTATTTCAGTAGCACTTTCGGCACCTCCATTCGAGCTCACCATATACATAATAGGAGTTTGCAGCAATGTAATAGTCATTTTATTCAAATCGATCGTTACATCCACAATGGATTTGTCCGATAAAGTAAAATGACTTCCGGCGCCGGTATCCGAATAAACAAGACTATTATCGTCGGCACCCTTGACATAAGCGGGATAACCTTTGGTTTTATCTGATGAAAACCAAAATTCTCCCGAATTAATCACTCCTGCCCAATGATAGACACCATCTTCGTTGGTAGTCTCCATGGTAATAGTCAGATTCTGTCCCGAAGACGTTTTAGCCATCATATACATGATATCTGAAGGGTCGTAACCAATTGTTTTAAACTCTGTTTTAGAAGTCTCGGGCTTCATGTATTGTTTCGAAGCAGTCACTTTGGCAATGACTTCACCCACCAAGTTTACTTTATCCCCCGGAGTAATATTCCACGAAGACAGCAAGTCGTTTATCTGACGATGAGTGTAGCTAATAGTACGTTGCCCGTCGGGTATCTTTACCAATTCGCTGATATTCGTCTTCACATCAGACATATAGATTCTAAAATAATAGGTCAACTGCGTATCAGCGCCACGATCAGTCGCATCATTCCACGTAAACTTGATAGCCTCCTGATCCTGAAAAGCTTTTTCAAGCACCAAACTATCAGTCGAAGCTTTCACTTGCATTCGATCGCTTGGAGTCGTCAACGTGTATAATTCAGGATCTGAATTACAACTGCTCAGGAAAGCAATCAATGATAAAAGCAAATATAATTGTTTCTTAATATTCATTTTCATAACTTCTCAAATTAAACGGTTACGGATTAATTCCAATACGGAGACTGAACTAAATTAGGATTCTTTTCCATCTCGTCTATATAGATGGGGAACCAATAATAAGCTCTTTTCCAGACACGGGTTTGATAAGCGGTACGGACGTAAAACTCTGCGGAGTTAGTACCGGAGAAATTCATACCGTAATCATCGCCTGTCACTTCCGGAAGATTCTCGGCATCTTTCCACCGGCGGATATCATCCCACCGCAAACCTTCGCAACATAGCTCTACACGACGTTCCATCCGAACAATCTTCCTAATTGCTTCTTGGCTATCATCTACATGAATATAGTTGGCATCGTTAGCGTCGACAACATCGGTCGTATATTGACGAACGCCCGCACGGACACGGATTTTATTCACAAATTTCAGTGTTTCCTGACGAGCGGCAGTATTGTCGTACGCCTCATTTTCAGCTTCGGCATAATCCAAATAAGCACCTCCCAAACGATATAACCAAAGCGGACGGTTCGAAAGCCAGCTCCCCGTCTTGGGGTTGTCATAAGGATAAACTTTTTTACGAACCAAATAGCCATTCTGAGGTGCATCATGTGTATAACCGTTATCCTTATGATTCTTGAAAAAGTCATACGGTCTTTGTGCCAATGCATACCATGAACCATTATAACTCACCGTTGTATAAAATCGAGGTTCACGATTACAATACATGTTATAAGTACCCTTTGCCGTTATTTCTCCCAATGTCCCTGTTCCTTCATTCCATTTGGTGGTACGAGATTCTACAGCAGTAGAAAAGCCATCTTCAACATACCCACTATTTGTATCTGAGATAGGAAGACCATTTTTTGTAAAGAAAGCATCAACCAATCCTTGATAAACGCCAAGTCCACCACCACCACCAAACTCTAATGTAACAGCTTTGTTCGTATAGAATTGATAGTTATTATAGGCACTATTAGTACTTGTATAAGGGAATAAAATTTCTTTATTTCCAGCCGTCCACTTCGTAAAAAACATGTCTTCACAAGATTTAAAAGCATCTACCGTACCGTCATTATTATATTCGACAAACAATTTATAACCTGCTGCCTCAGCTTGATCAATCAATAATTTACAAGCATCTGCCGCTTTCACCCATTTATTCTGATCATAAGCGGTGCTGAACAAGTGAGTACCATCTTTATTCACATAATTCTTATACCATTCGTTACCGTTACAAAGCGGGCTAGCAGCAAAGAGTAGCATCCGTGCCCGTTCGGCTAAACACATAATGGAAGTGACACGACCATATTTTTCGGGTGCGGTATAAGTAGCTGGCAACATTTTAGATGTAGACAACATTTCTCTATCACAATAGTCTACAATCGAATCGAATGGCACACGCCCTATTTGCAATTCGGCCAAATTAAAATTGGACGGAGCGATATAGTCGGGTTTAAAGGGTATGGGACCATAAGTCTTGGCTAAGTTCCACCAATAGTATGCGCCCAAAAAGCGACATTCGTTTTTCATATTATCAATTTCAGACTGTGGCAAATCTTCACTTGGAAGGGCTTTGGCATTTTTCCTAAACAAATAAGATTCGCGTATCTTGCGAGGATAGCCGGCCCAGAAATCGCCACTCCATCCCGTATTAGGTGTCCAGCTGCCGAATACTTTAGTAATATTAGGCCAGTCCCATTGTTGCCATCTTTTGGAAGGAGTCAAATCGTCACCGAATATTTCCCAACCGATTTCATTCATCCACCCTTCGGAAGGATTGGGCAACCCACTATATACATAAGCTAAGGCATCTTCCACATAGGTTTTATTAGAATAAACCATATCCATATTCAACTCTGTATCGGGTTCTTTGTCCAGATAATCGCAAGACGAGAAAGAACAAGCACCGAACAATACGGCAAATAGTATATTTATTTTCTTAAATGTTTTCATTTTCTTATCATCTAAAAATTAACATCAACACCTAACATTAGCGACCGCATTTGTGGATATTTCAATCCATCGCCCGAATTGAGTTCTGGATCCCAAAGTTTGAACTTTGAGAAGCAAAACAAATTATTTCCACTTAGATAGAAACGAATATTCTTTGCATTGATTTTGTCAGTCAATGTTTTAGGCATCGTATAGCCAAATTCGATAGTACGGCAACGCAAAAAGCTCATATCCTTTTTCCACCACGTAGAAGTTCTATAGTTCTGTTGATTGGGAGACTCCGACAACCGAGGCCAAAACACATTCTGAGATGGATTATTTTCCGTCCAACGGTCATTGTAGTTGGAATATATATTCCCTAGCAGACCTTGTCCACTACCTGGAATAAAATAGGTAGATCCTCCGACAACACGATGAGTGTCGGCAAGGCCTTGGAAAAACAGATTAAAATCAAAATGGCGGAACACAATATTGCAACCGAAACCATAAACAATACGGGGGTCTACAGTTCCACCGATATAGCCTTCGTCCGCATCGGTGATGATGCCGTCACCATCCATATCTTTATACTTGATATCGCCGGGACGAAGTTTACCGGTCGACACGCCCGTCTCTTGATTTGGAATACCAAACTTCAAATTACCATCGGCATCAAAATCGTTTTTCGTAAACAAGCGTTCAGCCTGAAGTCCCCAAAGGGTATTCATCGAACGCCCCGTTTGACAGCGGTATTTACTTTTTCCGGCGGCTTCATCGATTTCATTTATCTTGTTCTTCGCATAAGAGAATGTGGAACGGAAACCAAGCATCCAATTTTTACCGATCTTCTTGTTATAGTTCAATGAAGCATCGAAACCTCGATTGGTCACTTTCCCATAGTTTGCCCATGGAGTAGTTATGTAACCGCTCTGAGTGGGGATTGTACTACGTTGCATAAAAATATTGGACCGTTTTTCCTTGAACCAGTCGAATTGCAATTCAAAAGCATTCCAAAGTCCAAGTTCAAGACCCAAATCCGTTTTCCATGCTGTCTCCCATGTCAAATTGGAGACACCTATATCACCTTCCGTGATGCCGGTGCGGTATGTTTCGGCATTATCGCCCCACGTATAATTACCTTGTCCGGTATAAACCGTTGTTATATAAGCAAAACGGCGTCCGCCGATATTGTCGTTACCCACTTTACCGAAAGACCCTCTCACCTTCAGCTTATTGACCGTATCTTTCATTTTAGCCATAAAAGATTCTTCAGAAACCATCCAGCCCAATGCAAAAGAAGGGAAAAAGCCGAAACGGTGACCTTTAGCAAAATTCTCAGAACCGTTATAACCAAAATTGAACTCTCCGATATAGCGACTGTCGTATACATACGACAAACGACCTGCAAAACCTTGCTTACGATATGGCTGCACAGTACCTTGATCATAGCTTTGTTGATTATAAAGCAACAAAGCATCAATATCGTGTTTATCAAATGTCCGACTGTATGTCAACGTACCTTCCATATACATATCCTTCGTTCCATATCCCGATGAAGTTCCAAATCCCAAAGCATCACTACCGTAATTCAATACGGTTTTTATCAAATTGCCTTCGTCATCACGACCGGTAGCAATATTATAATAGGTAGGGCTGAAATCCCTATAGCGTCCACTGTAGTTATAAGAATCGAACGAGAAAGTAAACTTGGCTTTCAATCCGGGAGTGACCATGTTCAAATTTTGCTCTATAGACATCAACGACTGAAGTTGTGTATTGATATCCACCTGATAGCCCGATTGTGTTGCAGTAGCCCAAGGATTTACCCGATTGGCGATAACCGGTATCGTGCCATCCGAATAGCGTGCAGGATAAGCGATAGGGCTTGTGGTGAAAGCTTGAGAGAACAAATCGTCAATACCACACTTAGGACCATGACGATTCTGCATATACCCGCCTATATTCAGGCGCAGCGTCGTGGTTTTTGTAATATCCAAGTCGACATTGGCACGCATATTGAAACGATTCAATTTAATACCCGTATCGTAAGGCAAGTTTTTGTCGGTTTCGACAATTCCATGCTCATTGAACCAAGAAGTGACCAACGAATAGCGCAGAAAGTTGGAGCCACCGCTGACGGTAACATTTGCTCTTGTAGAATATGCATAGTTCTTTGTGATATCGTTCAACCAATTTTCATCAGGGTACAAATCCAAATCATAGTGATAACGGGTCTTGTCTATTTGCTCTTGCGAGTAGGGCAATTGAGACTTATTTTCTTTCAATTCGTTTAGGAGCTGCATGTAATCGGCTCCACCGATAAATTTTGGCAATTTGGTAGGTTCTTCGATCGCATGCTCTACACGCACATCTATCGAAGGAGCGCCTATATGTCCGCGTTTCGTATTGATTACAATCACGCCGTTAGCACCGCGAACGCCATACATGGCACTGGCAGATGCATCTTTCAACACCGAGAAAGACTCGATCTCAGCAGGATCGATGTTGTTCAAATCGCGTTCAATTCCATCGACTAGCACTAAAGGAGTGTTTGTTCCGGAGAAAGTCGAGATACCACGAATCCAGAAATTCGAGCTGTCATAACCGGGCTCACCCGAACGAGTTACTGCAATGACACCGGCAATCTGGCCCGCCAGATTATTGGACAGAGACCGTGTCGATCCCATTTGCAGATGTCCAGGCTCCAGATTATCAATGGCTCCGACAACCGAAAGTTTCTTTTGCGTGCCATAGCCGGTAACGACCACCTCGTTCAAAGCGGCAACATCCTCTTGCAACTGGACAATGAAATTGGTTTCGCTGCCAACCACCAGACGTTGTGTCTTATAGCCGACGCTAGATATTTCGATGATCGACTTTTTGCTGGGAACATTTAAGATAAAATGTCCGGTCACGTCAGTTATCGTACCCGATGTGGCATCCTTTCCTGCTATACGAATACTGACCCCCGGCATAGGATTCTTCGTTTCATCATATACCGTACCGCCTATTTTAATCATTTTCACAGGCGGCGCTACAGCAGGCAATTTGGCGACTTCAGGCTTTGCATAAATAGAAATCTGACGCCCATTAATGGTATAACCATTATTAGTACCGGCAAATAGTTCATCGAGAAGTTCATGAATATTCTTGCCACTTGCACTGACCGAAACCCTACGGTTCAGATTAACGACATTATTGTAATAAAAGAATACATAGTCGCTATTTTTCTCGACGGCATTGAGAACTTTCCTCACCGTCACATTACGCAGTGTGAAGTTAAAATTTGTTCGCTGCGAATGGCTTTCAGCAGAAAAGCACAAGTTTATCCCTATAAAAAGGAAAAGGAATGATAATTTCATAACATTTAGACTTAATCTTTTAGTATTAATTAAGTCGTTCTTTAGATTAACAATCATATCTTTGTAATGATTTTAAGATTAATACTTGTATCTCTTTACAGTTGTTTTAAAATTATATCGGAAAGTACTCGCCCTACTTTCCGATTTTTATGTCTCTCTCTTTTATCCGAATCTTATCATAAGCATTTATCATTTAAGGTGAACATAGTATTTATTATTATTCCGATTGTAAACGATCGGCGCTGTTTCTGAAATAGCTTTCATCACACTCTCAAAATTATCCTTCAAGTCTAATTTTCCGGAACACCTCAACGAAGATACAGACGCATCATATTTCATATCAACACCGTAATACTTCATCAAATCAGAAAAGATATCGCCCAATCTTTCATCATTGGTCAAATACAGCCCTTTAGTCCATGAGATATAATACGAGGGATCTACTTGCTTGACTACAGCGCTGCCACCATTGCGTACTTCATACATTTCGTTCGGAAGAAGTTTGGCCAATGCGTTGTTTTGGGAAACTTGTACAGACCCCGACACCAATACAACACGTTGAAGCGGCCCACCTCGATAAGCCTTCACGTCGAAATGAGTACCCAATACCCGGACATCCATATTCTGAGAAGTTCTTACAATAAACGGATGATCCGCATCGTGTGCCACTTCCAGATAGATTTCACCTTCGACATAGATTTCACGCGTTTTCTCTTTGAAAGAAACAGGATATATCAAACGGGTACCGGCATTAAGCCAAATTCGAGTACCATCGGATAAGGTCAAATTAGATGAATGTCCAAACGGAACGATCAGTTGATTGAACGCAGCGGAGGCATCATCGGAAACAGTCTGATTGCTATTACAAATGATCCGACCGGATTTGTACTGTATATTAGCAGCTTTTGTATTGAAAGTGAGCATACTATCGGACGAAAGGACCAGTTTAACGGTAGATGAGCGCATATCGACCGAACCGGAAAGAGTCTGAGCAAACTTCATAATATCGGGATGAGAAGACGGCAACAACCGGAGATAGCCATAAAGACCGATCATCAGTACGACAACGGCAGTCATGCCATAGTAGATAGAACGACGTAGGACTATACGACGTTTGACAGGACGACTGATGATGGCTACAAACCTTCGCCATCCCTCTTCTTTACCGAAATGATTTTCAAAGATTTTATCTCCCGACCATTTTTTATAACACGATATGCTGTAGTCTACGTTTTCTTTAGACTGATGTAGCCACGCCAATAGCTCATCCTTCTCGGACGAATCGGCCTTACCGCTAAAGAAGCGGATTAATAAAGACTTGATGTGCTCTTCTTGGAGTTTCATATTCATAACCCGAATCAGAAAGAAACGACCCTACCCGAAATTCCCTTTTTTTATGATAATGAGATAAAAATCTTCATTTGCGCGGCAAAAATAGCAACGCATAGAAAATAAACGTCAGATAACCGGTATTCATCAAGTGGGCTCGAATGGCCGACAAAGCCTTCGTCATTTGTTTTTCGACAGCCTTTACACTGATTCTCAACCGTTCGGCAATTTCCTTATTGCTTAATCCTTCTTCACGGCTCATCCGATAGACATTGGCACAATACGAAGTCAGTCCGTCAAGGCATTTATTGACCTCTTCTACAATCTGTTTGCAATCAAGTTCATCAATAATTTGTTCCGAAAGAATAGCCTCCCACTCTACATCCAAAGGATGTAAAGCGACAGCCTCATCCAATGTTGCATTCTGGGTAGATGCATGCCGAGTATAATCGATGGCCTTATCGTGAACACTTTTATATAAAAGAGGTTTCAACGAGTGAGAGAAGTCCAGTTGAGTACGTTTCTCCCACAGACCTATAAAGCAATCTTGAACGATATCTTTGCATGCATCAGAATCGTCAACAAAGCGCAAGGCATAGACACAAAGCGGACTATAATGTTTAAGGAACAATTCCTTAAAGCACTGTAATTGAACGGTTAACTGTAGATTTATATTTACTTCTTTTCCCATAAGATGCAAAGAAAGAACTTTTCGTAAATACAAAAGTAAATATTTTATTTAAATAATCTACAGGATAAACATTTTTATATTGTCACCGTCACATACTAATTAGTTTTGCATACAATATGGTATTTTCCAGCACAGAATAGAGCTACAGACTTACCTTCGATTTGGGTTGTTATGGTCTGCTTCATGGGCTTTCCATTCACCGTAACACGACTCATATCTGTTGCAGGGAGCGTAACATACGCTTTCGTCCCTTTAGGAACCGAGATAGTCCAGTCGACGATTCCGTTGGAAATCTTCCAGCTCGAACCTATTATTCCAGCCACCGTAGGCACAGTAATAGACGCCTGATGAAAAGTAGCCGACTGAGGATTAATGGCGAAAGTCTTATATCCTGCTTCCAGTGGACGGATGCCACAAAGATACTGAGCAATCACAGTGAGCGGACCGCCACTCCAGGCATGATTGGTCGTGCCGCCCCCAAATGCGTTATTGTTTATATCCCAACCCTCAAAAAGAGTGGTATGAACAGAATCATTCACCATCGGGCCATAACGTTTCTGGGCACGTTCGAGGGCATAATCACCATATCCCATCTGAAACAAAGCTTCCATCACATATTTCTCCATATAAGGACTGGCATGCCATTGCGATTTAAACACCTGAAGTATCTTATCGTACTTGTCGGGCGAAGCAATACCGGTGATAACGGCCAAAGCCTGAACACGGTCATCCGTCTCGCCCTGATACTCTGGATGACGATAGGCATAGCCGTTCCAACATTTGTTGTAGCCGTCTTTGACCCGCGCCATTGTCGCCTCAAACCGAGCGGCATCCTCATCGTATCCCAACAGATGAGCCATTCCGACAGCTCCTTCGAGTGCCAGATAATGCCATCCGGCAAACAACAGGCGCATGTCTTTCTGATCACCCCAGTCGCCCCAAGTCCAGCCGCCGGCGCGGAATGCCGTCAATCCGGTATCATCCGTTTTCCACAAATCCAAATACCGTTTTACATGCGGATAGGCTTCTGCGATTGTAGCCCTGTCGGCCGTATTCATATAGTAATTCCAGAAACCATACTTTCCGATAGCAGCCAACATCTGACCGGGCAGTTCGGAACTGTAATTGCCTGCCGGAATCGGTGCAAAGAGAGTTCCATCGGGCTTCTGCCAATGGCACAACTCTTTAATACCCTTTTTCATCAACTCGTGAGCCGAAGCGGAATAGGTATAAAAACATTCGCCCTGAAGAACAACTTCGTCGCCCCACCACTGGGCACGCTCGCGATCGGGACAATCAAAATAAGTATCACGCATATTGACATAAAGTGTGCGCAAGCCTTTTTTCCAAAAGCGGCTAAAGAAATCGTTATCGCAAGAGAAAGTACCTTCGGGATAAGTGTCATAACCCGTTTCGCGATATTTCACCGTATTGATGCGCACCGATTTGGGTACAACCAATATAATGATTTGTCCATTCATCCACCCTAGAGATTCATATATCTGATGTCCTTTACGGGCAATATATTCGGCCCTAACATTTGTATCTCCGCCGGCAAAAGTATGATCGGTATAAATAGCCACCTTGCCATTTCCTTTTTCATCCGTCAGGTCAAGTATAGGAGTCATTTGCATATTATAAGGGAGAGAGACCAACACACTATCGACATCGGCCCCCGATATTCTCTTCATTTGCGCCTCTTTGATACCATAATCTTTCCACAAAGGAATGGGACGTTTCACCATCTCACCCCAAGGAGTATCACCCCACGTTCCTATTTCGACTGCCGGTGCAAACTGATGTGCCGACTTACAATCGGCCGTTTGCCAACCGTCAATATTCATATTGGCATCATATCGGATATTGGACTCCGGCAAGCGGAAGTTAGGAAAAGGAGCCTCCGTATTCTTATAAGCGGGATGAATGCGGCAAAGCCACGAATTATTGCTTTGCAAAAGCAAGTGTTTTATATTCAAATCAAAAAACAGACCTGCCTTACCGCTACTTTTATGAGAAAATCCATCTTTCCCAAAATACCAAAGCAGAATGGCTATCTTATTTGTCCCTTTTTTTAAAAAAGAAGCTATATTAATCTCGTCATAATAGGAAGATTGAGGACTAGGCCCCCGTTTCAATCCGCCTTCAAAGACAACGAGTCGGCCGTTAATCCACAGCCAATATTTACTGTCGGCGACAATACGTGCCATTGCCAACCGAGGTATACTTGCTACATTAATATCTTTTCGAAAAGCAATCCATGTATTCGGACTATTTACTCCGGCATCGGGTGCTGTTATCCATTTGGCATTTTGAGCAAAAGCCGAAAATGATACAAAAACGAATAAACAAAAGGAAATAATAAAATTTTTCATGCGTTTTAGCTGTTAAAGTGCTGCAAATATAGACACTTTAAACAGTAAAACAAGCATTTTTTAGTCAATTTATTTCTTTTTGTGGCCTATCAAGAGCTTTTCAGGAGCATGTATATCATGAAAATAGCTGAAAAATATTGCATTGATCAAATAGCGAACAAAACAGTAGGTGATATTTCATCAACTTTTCATTTTTTCTGTATGCTCGCCCCATTGATATAGAAACCAGCTAATAAACAATGCATTACGCACAATCCATTTTTCAGGACATTTTAAGTGGCGAATATTCGTCGACATTCTGATACTTTCTTATCCTAACATGGGCAGTAATCCCTTGTAGGGCACTATTTTCACCCTCAGTTCACCATCTGAATATAAATCGAATGAGAAAGAGGCATAAAGATTATGCACGCAACACATTGATAGACAGCGAGAAATTCATAAGGACGAAACTAAAAGTTTATACTTACAAACATTTATTTTCGTCCTTATGAATTTTTGTGTTCGTCCTTATCATTTTTCGAAAACTAAGGGCCATTTCGTATACCAAGAAGTAGCACCAAGGTGTGGTTAAAATAGTATCAGTTTCGCCCTTAATATTCAACTCGGAAAACGTTCAGAAAAACGACTTCGAGATAACCCACTTGTCATTCACCTGAATATTGCGTCAATAGGGTGTGCATCTCGCAAAGACGAATCAAGTATTCGATATAGCAATTTGCATTTACAATTTTTCATTCGTTACCCATATCCCTCACTATAAATGTTTCTATATAAAGACCCACAGTCTACTGATTCGCACAGAAAAAATGGCGATACTTCGATCTTTCGACTTTACGAACAAAAGAACCTTTGCCACCTCCGTATGACACCATACGGCGCTGCCGCACAGCAGATTAACGATGCACCGTATACAGCGCCAGCGAAAAGAGGTACAAAAATCGGTTCTAGAGCATATTGTGGAGCTCTTATTTTCAGCAGACCTCTGTTTAGAATCGTTCTAAACGATAGCCTACAGATAGCTGATAGTGCTATTCACACATAGATGATTGCACTCAAATATTTTTGAGAAGCACTTCATTTCCCGACAAATATTTTTACATCCGCTTCTGTCAGCACCAATATCTTATCAAATTCATCACATACTTCCTCGAACGTCATTGCTGGCATATTTGACACTCTCGCATGTCAATTGCTACCCAATTTTACTGGTAAGCCAACCATTTTCCGGAATTTGCTTTTTGATGTTACCTTCATCTGTATCAAAACCACATAAGGACCTAAAACTGTTGACGTCCATACGTTTTCTAAAAAACTTAAGGACGTCACCGAAAAAAGGAACATACGACACTTGCGACTCACGGGCGTGAGTCGCAAGTGTCGTACTTATCTCACTGCAACAACTAATAGAAGTTGCTAAAATCACTTGTATATGCTACACACAAGAAAGAGAAAAAAGTTATAGTTCATCCATTACAGGACAAAAAGCCACACATACAAATTATATCAGTTCACAAAGGAAAGCCACGTTATGACAAAAAGACATTTTTTTTGAGCTGATAATATAATAGGATATAAAGAGTAAAAATTTATCAATGACAGGACATTATATCCACAAGCGCCTAATTACGTCACAACCATTTCATCCAAAAGTTGTCCGATTTAATATCTGACAAGCTTCCAACTTACTAACACAACCCCAATTGGACATTTATTAAGAATAGGCAAAATCATGAGCTAACTATATTTAGCTTTTTATTATCGACTACTGAGACATGATCTTTTATTACTATCGGGTAAGAGCAAACAATGTAATCACAAAAAGGAAGTCAATGGCACATGTTTTGTTGCAAATAATAAAAGAAAAGCATATACAAACAAATTCCTACTATTCCCTCTTCAGGCCGATGAAGCTATTCGCTTATATAATTCTTCTGGAATGAACAGCCAGAACTCGGGATGGTAAATTAAAATAATACTAACAATGAAAAAAATTCTTCTAACAGTCTCTTTTATTTTAATTTCTATCTTCGCAGCATATTCTTCAAATAGTTCGAGCTCAAAGATTGAGTTAAAATTTCTCCAGCTTAACCTTTGGGTGGAATGCACCCATGTAGTGGATGCGCCCAAATATTTGATAGAACAGATTGCATACGTACAACCGGACATAGCGACCTTTTGTGAACTTTACAAAAGCGATAAAGAGAATCCGGTTTTACCAGAGCTGATAAAAGCTTTGAAAAGCAAAGGGCTGACATACTATAGTGCACGGATTGATGGACGCGCAGTAATTTCAAAATATCCCATTATCGAGACAGAACACGTCAATAAATGGATGTTTAAAGCCATAATTAAAGTACAGAATAAGAGACTCGCAATATACCCTGCCCATTCGGAATATCGTTGGTATTCTTGTTATTATCCTAGAGGATATAATGACGGTAGTACAAATTGGGATAAGCTTCCTGCCCCAATCACCAATGTGAATACAATTTTAAGTGTATGTGAGAAATCAGATCGGATCGCATCTATAAAAGATTTCGTCAGTGATGCTCAGAAAGAGTTGAAAAAAGGATCGCTAGTCTTTTTAGCAGGAGATTTGAATGAACCATCCTATATGGACTGGCAATCGAACACAAAAGATAAATATGATCATAACGGCTGTGTAGTTAATTGGGGCAGTTCAAAGACATTAATAACAAACGGATATAAAGATGCGTACCGTGTAGCCCATCCAAATGTTGTAAAATGTCCGGGATTTACTTTCCCTGCTGACAACAAAGCCGTTGATACAAAGAGATTAGCATGGGCGTTCGATGCCGATGAACGTGAAAGAATAGATTTCGTCTATTACTATCCAAACAAAGATTTAAAAGTGAAGAAAGCGCAGGTATTTGGTCCCGAAAGTTCTATTGTGAGAGGACAGCGCGTAAAAGAACAAACGAGTGATTCGTTTATAAGACCACTTAATGATGAATGGCCAAGTGACCATAAGGGGGTTTTAATCACTTTTACACTAAAAAACAAATAGCTAAAATAAACCACACACAAAATCCAAGTCAACTTGCATTCAGGTATAAGCCAAAAGTAGTCAACTTTTTTTAGGGAACTACAAACAGACGTATGTCGCAGCCATAACTAACGTATGTTGTAGACAAAACTAACGTTAGTTGTCATGGTAACTTCCGTTAGTTACCGCAGTAACATACGTTAGTTATGGCTGCGACATACGTCTGTTTTTTTGAAAACATATGGACATCAATAGAAAAGCTAACATACGACAATTTTGTGTATGCCACAGGTTCGAAAATCTTATTTATGTGATTGATG
The DNA here is from genome assembly GCA_012517855.1 of Bacteroidales bacterium. GTDB lineage: Bacteria > Bacteroidota > Bacteroidia > Bacteroidales > Bacteroidaceae > JAAYUD01. The sequence goes on along the minus strand of JAAYUD010000010.1, from coordinate 14,780 downwards.
TCCTACTAATAATACTTATGCTTATCCCCCTAACTTTTAGAGGTTCCCCCTTGAATCGAATATCATCTATATGATTAAAACCGAAAATAGTCAAAAAAAGGTCGCCCGATATCGGACGACCTTTTTAATATAAGAGTATAGATTTATTCTATTTAGCTTCTTCAGCAGCAGGTGCTTCGGCTGGTGCTTCTTCTTGTACAGGAGCTTCTTCTTTTACTTCTTCTACAGAAGGAGTTTCAGCTTCTTGTGCACTAACTTCTTCGACTGCTTTCTTAGAACGACGACGGCTACGAGTAGCTTTCTTAGCAACACCTTTTGCCATCTTTTCATCATAATCAACAAGTTCGATAAAACACATTGACGCATTATCGCCTAAACGATGAACGGTTTTGATGATACGTGTATATCCACCGGGACGATCTGCTATTTTGGCAGAAATCTCTTTGAATAATTCCGTAACAGCAATTTTATCTTGTAAGCTGCTGAATACTACACGACGAGAATTGGTTGTATCACTTTTGGACTTTGTAAGCAAGGGTTCTATAAACTTCTTTAAAGCTTTAGCCTTTGCGACGGTCGTAGTGATTCTTTTGTGCTTGATCAACGAAGAAGCCATGTTAGAAAGCATAGCTTCTCTGTGAGAAGCAGTACGACCGAGGTGATTGAATTTCTTATTATGTCTCATTTTATTATTTATCTAATTTGTATTTAGAAATATCGGTTCCGAACGACAGATTCAGACTCTCCAGCAAATCATCAAGCTCGGTGAGCGATTTCTTTCCGAAATTTCGGAACTTCAGCAAATCCGTCCGATTAAATTGAATCAAATCGCCTAATGTTTCTACATCGGCTGCTTTCAAGCAATTGAGAGCACGAACCGAAAGATCCATATCGACCAACTTGGTCTTCAATAATTGACGCATGTGCAGAACTTCTTCATCAAATTCTTCATTGCCTTCACCGTCAGCATTCTCCAATGTAATTTTCTCATCAGAGAACAACATGAAGTGATGAATCAAGGCTTTAGCTGCTTCTTTCAAAGCATCTTTCGGATGAACGGAACCATCTGTAGTAATTTCAAGAATTAATTTCTCGTAATCGGTTTTTTGTTCAACGCGATAATTTTCAATAGTATATTTCACCTTAACAATTGGCGTATATATAGAATCGATAGCTATCGTATTGGTATCAGTACAAAACTGACGATTTTCGTCAGAAGGCACATATCCACGACCTTTATTAATGGTCAATTCCATCTGAATAGTGGCCTTCGGATCTAAATGACAAATAACCAATTCAGGATTTAACACTTCAAATCCAGTTAAATACTTCCCTATGTCACCTGCTTTGAATTCTGTTGAATTCTTGACGGTTATACTGACTTTTTCGTTTTCGGTATCCTCAACGACTTGTTTCAGTCTTACTTTCTTTAGGTTTAATATAATATTGGTGACATCTTCCTTCACTCCAGGAACACTTGCAAATTCATGTTCAACGCCTTCAATCTTGATAGTGTTGATTGCAAATCCTTCCAAAGATGAAAGAAGCATACGGCGCAAGGCATTACCAATAGTTATACCAAAACCAGGTTCCAAAGGACGGAATTCAAATTTACCATACTTTGGATCCGCTTCCAACATTAAAACTTTTTCAGGTTTTTGAAATGCTAATATCGCCATGAAATTAATTATTATTTAGAATACAATTCAACGATCAAATGTTCTTTAATGTTCTCAGGAATGTCAGTTCTTTCAGGGACATGTAACAACTTGCCCACTTTAGAATTTTCATCCCATTCCAACCAAGGATATTTGCTGTGATTAAACCCAGCAAGTGCGTTTGCGATTACCTCCAAAGACTTGGCTTTTTCACGAACACCGACCAATTGACCGGGCTTTACTGAATAAGAAGGAATATTTAAAACTTTTCCATCAACAGTAATATGTTTGTGACTTACCAACTGACGTGCAGCAGCACGAGTAGGAGCAATGCCCAAACGAAATACGACATTATCGAGACGGTTTTCGAGCAACTGAAGAAGAACCTCACCAGTTACACCCTTAGAAGCTTCGGCCTTAACAAATAAGTTACGGAACTGTTTCTCTAATACGCCATAAGTATATTTTGCTTTTTGTTTCTCACGAAGCTGAACACCATATTCAGATGTTTTTCTCTTGCGTGAATTTCCATGTTGTCCAGGAGGATAATTTTTCTTCGATAATACCTTATCAGCTCCAAAAATACCTTCACCGAACTTACGTGCAATTTTGGTTTTAGGACCAGTATATCTAGCCATTTTCTATAATTTTTTAATTTGTTTTCTAGACAGCCTTAACCGTTGCAGCCGCGATTGCAGAGAGAATATAAATGCAATCCTATTTTAACGACATTAAAGCCTGTCTTTTGTATAAAGGTAAATATTAAACTCTACGTCTTTTCGGAGGACGGCATCCATTATGAGGAAGTGGCGTAACATCAATAATTTCAGTTACCTCAATACCGGCTCCATGTATTGTTCTGATAGCAGACTCACGACCGTTTCCAGGACCTTTAACATAAGCTTTTACCTTTCTCAGACCAAGATCGTATGCTATCTTAGCACAATCTTGAGCAGCCATTTGGGCTGCATACGGGGTGTTCTTTTTAGAACCTCTGAATCCCATTTTACCAGCAGAAGACCATGAGATGATCTGCCCTTCACTATTTGCAAGAGAAACAATAATATTATTGAAAGACGAATGAACATGTAATTGTCCGTTAGCATCGATCTTTACATTTCTCTTTTTTGCTGCAACTGCTTTTTTTGCCATATCAATAATTATTATTTAGTAGCTTTCTTCTTGTTAGCAACGGTCTTCTTGCGACCCTTACGAGTACGAGCATTGTTTTTTGTGCTCTGTCCACGTACTGGTAAACCCACACGATGACGAACCCCACGATAGCAACCTACATCCATCAGACGTTTAATATTCATCTGAATTTCAGAACGAAGATCACCTTCCACTTTAATATTGTTACCAATGATTTCACGAATCTTTGCTGCTTGATCATCGGTCCAATCCTTAACTTTGATATCTCTATCTATGCCAGCCTTATCTAAAATTTTGACGGCACCACTACGACCTATACCAAAAATATAGGTTAACGCAATCTCACCTCTCTTATTCTGAGGTAAATCTACACCAACTATTCTTATAGCCATATACTTTAATTATTTTTTTTCCAAAAATAATACTATCCCTGACGTTGCTTAAACTTGGGATTTTTCTTGTTAATTACATACAACGTACCATGACGTCTTACAATCTTGCACTCAGGGGTACGTTTTTTTAATGATGCTCTTACTTTCATATCTCGTTTTATTTATATCTAAATACAATTCTACCTTTCGATAAATCGTAAGGTGACATCTCGACTTTCACCTTATCACCCGGAAGAATTTTGATGTAATGCATCCGCATTTTCCCGGATATATGAGCAGTAATCTCATGTCCATTTTCCAATTCTACCCGAAACATTGCATTCGACAATGCTTCGACAATCACTCCATCTTGTTCTATTGCTGTTTGTTTAGCCATAAACTATATTGCTTTTTCTCCTAATACTTCTTCAACAAATTTGAATGATGACAAAATATCGGCTTTACCTTTTCTAATCGCAATTGTATGTTCAAAATGTGCAGCGCAGCTATGATCAACTGTACGCACTGTCCATCCATCACGTTCCATCACAATATGACGATCGCCTAAAGTTATCATCGGTTCTATAGCTATACACAATCCATTTTTCAAAAGAATACCGTTACCACGCTTTCCGTAGTTAGGAACCATTGGATCTTCGTGCATTTCTTTGCCAATACCATGACCCACAAATTCACGAACAACTCCAAAAGACTCATTCTCACAGTATTCCTGGACAGCACTTCCTATATCACCTAATCGCTTACCAGAGACCGCATTTTCAATTCCCTTATACAAAGCTTCTTTAGTAGTCTTCAAGAGATGAAGAACGCTATCACTAACTTCACCCACAGGAAATGTATATGCAGAATCGCCACAAAAGCCATTCATATACGTTCCACAATCCACAGAAACGATATCTCCATCTTTAAGAACTACATCACTCGGTATACCATGTACTACTTGTTCATTAACAGAAGTACAAATTGAAGCCGGAAACGAAGCCCCTTTAAAATTAGGGAACCCTTTAAAGGTAGGAGTCGCACCATTATCTCTAATGTACTCCTCCGCTACCTTATCAAGTTCTTTCGTAGTAACACCTGGCTTTATAACTTTCGCTAACTCAGCCAAGGTCTTACCGACTAGCAGATTACTCTGCCTTAATAGCTCTATTTCATCATCAGTTTTAAGAAATATCATCATCAAAAACGCTTAATAGGCTCCTCCCGAAAAACGGCCTTTTATACGGCCAGATTTAAGTAAGCCGTCATAGTGACGCATCATCAAATGACTTTCAATTTGTTGCAAAGTATCCAAAACAACACCGACAACAATCAACAAAGACGTTCCTCCAAAGAATTGAGCGAAAGCTTGTTTTACACCGAATATACCTGCAAACGCCGGCATTATGGCAATAAATGCCAAGAAAAATGATCCGGGTAAAGTTATACGCGACATAATTGAATCAATATAATCGGCTGTTTTCTTTCCCGGCTTAATTCCAGGAATAAAACCATTGTTCCTCTTCATATCCTCAGACATCTGAGTCGGATTAATCGTAATTGCGGTATAAAAATAAGTAAACAAAATAATTAATATCGCAAATACCAAATTATAAGGGAAGCTCGTATGATCGGTAAACTTCGTTAAAAGCCCACCGCCTTTGTTTCCTGTATACCCAATAAAGGAAATAGGAATGAACATTATTGCTTGCGCAAAAATGATAGGCATTACATTTGCAGCATATACCTTCAAAGGAATATATTGACGAGCGCCACCATATTGCTTGCTGCCTACAATTTTCTTTGCATATTGTACAGGCACTTTACGAGTCCCTTGCACAAGCAATATTGAAGCAGCAATAACCAACAGCAGAATAATCATTTCAAAAAGGAACATTACAAGTCCACCTGTTTTATCTGTCATTCTAGATACAAGTTCCTGGAACAACGACTGAGGCAAACGAGCAATAATACCAACAAGGATGATAAAAGAAACACCATTACCTATGCCCTTATCAGTAATTCTTTCGCCGAGCCATAGTATGAACATACTACCTGCTGCTAAAATGATAGAAGAGGTAAATATGAAGACTGTCCAATCCAAACCCGGATCCAAGGAAGACCCAGCTTGATTGCGAAGATTTAGAAGATAAGAAGGAGCTTGAACCAACAAAATGGCTATCGTAAGATAGCGAGTATATTGATTCATTTTCCTTTGCCCACTTTCACCTTCACGCTGTAATTTTTGAAAATAAGGGACAGCTATACCCAACAACTGAATAACAATAGAGGCTGAGATATACGGCATAATTCCTAATGCAAAAATAGAAGCATTAGAAAATGCTCCGCCAGAGAACATATTCAATAAGGCCATAAGTCCTTCACTTGTTTGTTTATGCAACTGTGATAACATTGAAGGATTAATTCCTGGTAAAACCACAAAAGATCCTAAACGATAGATAGTAACAAACAACACAGTGATGAGAATGCGTTGACGCAAATCCTCAATCTTCCATATATTCTTTAGTGTTTCTATAACCTTTCTCATTGTATTAGAGTTTTATTGCAGAACCGCCTGCGGCTTCAATAGCAGCCTGAGCACCCTTAGAGAATGCATTAGCTTCTACAGTTACTTTTGTTGTCAGTTTGCCATTTCCAAGAATTTTCACCAAATCACCTTTAGACATCGCGCCAAAAGCTATAAAATCAGCTAAACCGATTTTCTCAGCTTGAGACTTTTCAACCATTTTTTGAATAACAGTCAAATTGATGGCTTTATATTCAACACGATTAATATTCTTGAAACCGAATTTAGGCAGACGACGCTGCAATGGCATCTGACCACCTTCAAAACCGATTTTTTTATGATAACCGGATCTTGATTTAGCGCCGTTACTACCTCTTGTTGAAGTTCCACCCAAGCCAGAACCCGCACCACGGCCAATTCTTTTTCTTATTTTAGTAGAACCTGCAGCAGGTTTTAAATTACTTAAATCCATATCGAAAATAATTTAATATTCAACAACTTATTACTTAATAATGGTAACCAAGTGCTTCACTTTTTCTACCATTCCAAGAACAGAAGGCGTATCTTCACGTTCAACTACATGATTAATTTTACGCAAGCCTAATGTATCTAAAGTACGTTTCTGATCTTTAGGAGCCCCAATTCTACTTTTTGTCTGTTTAATCTTAATAATTGCCATATTATTGTTCCTCCTATCCTCTAAATACTTTTTCCATACTAATGCCTCTATTCTGAGCAACAATTCTAGCATCGCGCATACTGCCCAACGCAACAATAGTTGCCTTTACCAAATTATGAGGATTTGATGAGCCTTTCGATTTAGCCAATACATCAGTTATACCTACGCTCTCCAAAACAGCACGCATAGCACCACCAGCAACGACTCCTGTACCTTGAGATGCAGGTTTAATGAAAACCTCAGCACCGCCAAATTTTGCAACTTGTTCATGAGGCACCGTGCCTTTAACGACAGGTACACGAATAAGGTTTTTCTTAGCAGATTCTACACCCTTTGCAATAGCATCGGTTACTTCACCAGCCTTTCCTAAACCATATCCAATGACACCATCTCCATTACCAACGACTACAATAGCAGCGAAACTGAAAGTTCTACCACCTTTCGTTACTTTAGTAACACGATTAATAGCAACCAATCTATCAGTTAACTCTATGTCGTTCGAAACTTTTACTCGATTTAATTCAGCCATAATGATTAAAATTTAAGTCCGCCATTACGAGCAGCATCAGCCACTTGTTTAACCCTTCCATGATACAAATAACCATTACGGTCAAATATTACACTAGAAACACCTGCTTCTTTGGCCTTTTGAGCAATTAATTCACCCACCTTTGCAGCTTGTTCAGCCTTAGGCATCTTTTCTGTAATAGCCAATGAAGAGGCAGAAGCAAGAGTTTTACCCTGCGTATCATCAATGATCTGAACGTAGATCTGCTTATTGCTTCTGAAAACGCTCATACGCGGACGTTCGGTAGTACCCGAAATCTTGTTGCGTACTCTATATTTAATTTTTATTCGTCTTTCTACTTTTGTTGTCATAACAATTACAATTTAACGTAAACTATTTAGCCGCAGCTGTCTTACCAGACTTTCTACGAATTTCTTCGCCAACAAATTTCATACCTTTACCCTTATACGGTTCAGGCATACGGAAAGAACGCAATTTTGCACAAATCTGACCAAGCAATTGCTTATCGCAAGACTCCAACTTTATAAGAGGGTTCTTATTTCTTTCCGATACTGTCTCAACTTTAACCTCAGGAGGCAATTGAATAAATATCGGGTGAGTATAGCCCAAAGCTAACTCTATAATATTCCCCTGATTAGATGCACGATAGCCGACACCGACTAATTCCAGTTCTTTCTTAAAACCTTCAGAAACACCGACAACCATATTGTGAACTAACGCACGATAAAGTCCGTGAAATGCGTGAACTTGTTTGCTCACATTATCAGGACAAATGAAAGAGAGTTGTCCATTTTCATTTTTAACCTCAATAGAAGGGTCAACAAACTGACTTAATTCACCTTTTGGTCCCTTTACTGTAACTACATCGTTTTTAATGTCTACAGTAATACCAGCAGGTATATCGATGGGTAATTTTCCTATTCTTGACATTTCTAACTCCTCCTATTAATAAACATAACAAAGAACCTCACCACCAATTTTCAAATCAGCAGCCTCTTTATTTGTCATAACGCCTTTAGATGTAGAAATAATAGCTATACCTAAGCCGTTGATAACACGAGGCATATCTTTATATCCGGTATACTTACGTAAACCCGGAGAAGATACACGTAGCAACTTCTTAATAGCATTAACCTTATTAATAGGGTCATACTTCAAAGCTACTTTAATAGAACCTTGAGGTCCATCTTCCACAAACTTATAATTAAGAATGTAGCCTTTTTCAAAAAGGATCTTTGTAATCTCTTTTTTCAAATTCGAAGCTGGGATTTCCACAACTCTGTGCTTAGCCTGAATTGCGTTCCGAAGCCTCGTTAAATAATCTGCTATTGGATCTGTCATATATAAAATTTTAAATTAATCAGGACTATCCTGACAATATTTAGAAAAATTCTTCTACCAACTTGCCTTCTTAACACCTGGAATTAAACCATTAGAAGCCATTTCTCTGAACTGTATACGAGAAATTCCAAATTGGCGGATATAGCCCTTTGGACGTCCTGTCAACTTGCAACGATTATGCAAACGAACAGGAGAAGCATTACGAGGTATAGCTTGTAAACCTTCATAATCTCCTTTTTTCTTCAGTTCTGCTCTTTTTGCAGCATATTTGGCTACTAACTTGGCACGCTTAACTTCGCGGGCTTTCATTGATTCTTTTGCCATAACATCAATTCTTTTTAGCGTTTTTAAAAGGAAGACCAAATTCTTTCAGTAATTCATAACCCTCTTCATCTGTTTTAGCAGATGTTACAAAAGTAATATTCATACCTGCAACTTTAGTCACACTATCAATATTGATTTCGGGGAAAATTATCTGCTCTTGAATACCAAGAGTGTAGTTTCCACGACCGTCAAGTTTACTTTCAATACCCCTAAAGTCACGAACACGTGGCAACGCTACGCGTATCAATTTTTCGAGGAACTCATACATTCTATCACGGCGCAAAGTAACCATTACACCAATAGGCATTTTCTTACGCAACTTAAAGTTTGCGATATCCTTGCGCGAAACTGTCGCAACAGCCTTTTGGCCTGTAATAGCACTTATTTCATTAATTGCTACTTCAATAATCTTCTTATCACCCGTTGCATCACCAAGACCTTGATTAATAACAATCTTTTTTAAGCAAGGTATCTGCATGGTAGAAGTATATTGAAACTTTGACTTCAACGCCGGAGCAATACGCTCATTATATTCTTGTTTTAGACTTGCAGTATTAGCCATTATTTGATCTCCTCTCCTGATTTTTTAGAATAGCGAACTGTAGCTCCTTCAGAGCTTTTTCTTCTTCCAATTCTTGTAGGTTTACCACTTTTAGGATCCACAAGATTCAAATTAGAAATATGAATGGAAGCCTCCTTTTTAATAATCCCACCTTGAGGATTTTTTGCATTTGGCTTAGTGCTTTTCGAAACCATGTTGACACCTTCAACAATAGCACGACGTTCTTGAACAAGAACCTGCAATACACGTCCAGTATGCCCCTTATCTTCACCGGCGTTTACGTACACTGTATCGCCTTTCTTTATATGTAACTTACTACTCATCACTTAAATTTATTACAAAATTAAAGTACTTCAGGTGCAAGTGAAACAACTTTCATATTGGTAGCACGCAATTCACGTGCAACAGGACCGAAGATACGACTTCCTCTAATCTCGCTGGCATTGTTTAACAATACACAAGCATTATCATCAAATCTAATATAAGAACCGTCAGCACGACGAATCTCTTTTTTAGTACGTACGATCAAGGCCTTTGATACTGCACCTTTTTTAATATCACTAGAAGGGATAACACTCTTGATAGATACAACAATGATATCACCTACAGAAGCATAACGACGCCCTGTTCCACCTAAAACGCGGATACACAAAGCTTCTTTAGCTCCACTATTGTCACAAACGGTTAATCTTGATTCTACTTGTATCATAATTACTTAGCTTTTTCAATAATGTTAACCAATCTCCATCTCTTTGTTTTGCTCAAAGGACGAGTTTCCATAATGTGAACAGTATCACCAACATTGCATTCATTATTCTCGTCATGCACATGGTATTTCTTTGTCTTGCTGACAAATTTACCATAAATGGGATGTTTCTCCTTAAATTTGGTAGCAACTGTGACAGTTTTATCCATCTTATCACTAATCACAATCCCATTTCTTTCTTTTCTTAATCTTCTTGCTTCCATCGAGATAATTATTTATTATTAAGTTCTCTTTGGCGTAATTCCGTTTTCATACGCGCAATCGACCTGCGTAATTGCTTAATTTGTGCAGGATTTTCCAACGGAGAAATCGAGTGGTTCAAAACCATCTGATTGTAATTTGTCATTTCCGTATCTACTTTCTCGAGTAAGTCTTTCGTAGACAACTCTCTAATTTCTGCTATTTTCATAATCTATTACGCTTTACGATTCAGAACGTCAAAATCACGTCTTACTACGAACTTCGTTGTTATAGGAAGTTTCTGAGCAGCTAAACGCAAAGCCTCTTTTGCTATTTCAAAAGAAACGCCCTCGACTTCAATTAAAACCCTACCAGGTAGAACAGGTGCAACAAATCCCTCGGGACTACCTTTACCTTTACCCATACGAACATCTGCAGGTTTACGTGTAATTACCTTATCAGGGAATATACGAATCCAGATTTGTCCTTCACGCTGCATATATCTAGTTACAGCAACACGAGCGGCCTCTATTTGGCGACCAGTGATCCACTTTGCCCCCATCGCTTTGATACCAAAGGAACCAAAGGCTAGTTGATCACCTCTATGGGCAAAGCCCTTATTATTCTGACGGCCTTTCTGTTGTCTTCTGAATTTAGTCTTTTTTGGTTGTAACATAATTCCTAAAAATCAAATTCGATTACCGATTATTTTTCTTCCTTTTAAAGTTTCTTCCACCGTTTCCACCGTTGTTTCCACGCGAATTCTCTTTAGATTGAGTAAAGTTAGGAGCCAACTCACGCTTCCCATAAACTTCACCTCTACAAATCCATACTTTAACACCGAGCAAACCTACTTTTGTCAACGCCTCCGTTGAACAATAGTCTATATCTGCTCTGAAAGTATGCAAAGGAGTTCTACCTTCCTTATACATTTCAGAACGAGCCATTTCAGCTCCATTCAAACGTCCTGAAATCTGAACCTTGATACCTTCAGCGCCCATACGCATAGTGTTGGCAATAGCCATCTTTATGGCACGACGGTAAGCAATTTTACCTTCTACCTGGCGGGCTATATTATTGCCAACGTATGTAGCGTCAAGTTCCGGTCTTTTGACTTCAAAAATATTTATTTGAATATCTTTATCGGTAACAGATTTCAACTCTTCTTTAAGCTTGTCAACATCTTTACCACCCTTACCGATAATAAGACCGGGACGAGCTGTACAAATAGTGATTGTAACCAACTTAAGAGTACGCTCGATAACAATTCTTGAAACACTTGCTTTAGCAAGACGCGCATTCAAATATTTACGAATTTTGCTGTCTTCTAGCAAAGAATCACCATATTTTCTTCCGCCATACCAATTGGAATCCCAACCTCTGATAATTCCTAAACGGTTGCTTATTGGATTAACTTTCTGTCCCATCTACTCTAATTTTGTTCTTCGTTATTACTTTTAGAATCAACAAATAAAGTCACATGATTAGAACGTTTGCGAATTCTATATCCCCTTCCCTGTGGTGCCGGTCTCATTCTTTTCAGAGTAGAACCACAATCAACAAAAATCTTCGTTACAAACAATTCTCCATCTTCTGCCTTCCGTTCATTCTTGATTTCCCAGTTAGCAATTGCAGAGCGCAACAGCTTTTCAACTCTTTGAGCAGCTTCTTTCGAAGAATACTTTAATACTCCAAGAGCTCTATTCACCTCCATTCCACGAACCATATCCGCCACAAGGCGCATCTTACGAGGAGAAGTCGGGACATTGCGCAATTTAGCAAAATACATGGTCTTAAGGCTTTCTTTCCTCTTGTTGGCCGATATTCTTTTTCTTTCTCCCATTATATTATTACTTTTTTATTCATAATAAATTATTAATCTTATCGATTACCTGCATGGCCTCTAAAGGTACGCGTCGGAGCAAATTCACCCAACTTGTGACCAACCATGTTCTCAGTAATGTAAACAGGAATAAATCTATTCCCATTATGAACTGCAATAGTATGTCCTACAAAATCCGGAGAAATCATAGAAGCTCTTGCCCATGTTTTAACAACAACCTTCTTTCCGGATTCATTCATGTCAAGTACTTTCTTTTCAAGCTTAACATCAATATATGGACCTTTTTTTAATGATCGACTCATAATTTACTCAATTAATCAAATTACTTATTACTTCTCTCAATAATATACTTCCAACTCTGTTTTTTCGGAGCTCTTGTTTTAAGACCCTTAGCATACAGACCTGTCCGTGATCTAGGATGTCCACCAGAGGCACGTCCTTCACCACCACCCATTGGGTGATCAACAGGGTTCATTACGACACCACGGTTATGAGGACGACGGCCAAACCAACGAGAACGTCCGGCTTTACCAGAACTTTCAAGAGCATGGTCAGAGTTGCCTACACTACCAATGGTAGCTTTACAAGTTGATAGTATTTTACGAAGTTCTCCCGAAGGTAACTTAATAACACAATAGCTTCCTTCACGAGATGTTAATTGAGCAAAATTACCAGCGGAACGTACCATAGCAGCTCCCTGACCGGGACGCAACTCAATGTTATGAATAACTGTACCAACTGGAATATTCTGAAGAGGAAGAGCATTACCTATCTCAGGTGCTGCACCTTCGCCAGACATCAATTTTGCACCTACCTGCAATCCATTAGGAGCAATGATATAACGTTTTTCACCATCAGCGTAAAACAACAAAGCAATACGAGCCGAACGATTCGGATCGTATTCAATGGTTTTAACAACTGCAGGAACACCGTCTTTGTTCCGCTTAAAATCAATCAGACGATAAGCCTTTTTGTGACCGCCACCTCTGTAACGAACTGTCATTTTACCGACATTGTTGCGACCACCCGTGGACCTCCTACTAACGATAAGAGACTTTTCTGGTACCTTAGCAGTAATTTCTTCAAAAGTACCAATAATCTTATGTCTTTGCCCAGGCGTTGTGGGCTTAAAACTACGTACTGCCATTTTTTTAAATATTGCTATAAAAATCTATAGTATCACCCTCTTTTAATGTGACTATTGCCTTTTTGTATGCATTAGTTCTTCCACTTATCAAACCCGCTTTTGTATAGCGGCTCTTACTTTTCCCAGCATACCGCATCGTATTGACGCTTAGGACTGTCACATTATAGAGTGTTTCAACTTCTCGTTTAATTTCTAATTTATTGGCGTCAGGATTAACAACAAAACCGAATTGATGTTTCTTTTCAGTTATTGCTGTCATCTTCTCCGTAACCAACGGTTTAATAATAATTCCCATTATCTAAGCCTCCTCTTTCGTTAAATTTTTGTCGATAGCAGAAAGAGCACTTTCTGTCAAAACGAGGACTTTGGCATCTAATACTCTGTAAGTATTCATGCCAGAAATCTGTTGAACAGAAGCATTCTTAAGGTTACGAGCCGACAAATATACATTTTTATTTGATTCGGATAAGACTAAAAGCATTTTCCGATCAGAAACTTTAAGATTATTTATCATTTCAACGAAATCCTTTGTTTTAGGAGCCGCAAAGTTGAAATCTTCAACAACAACAATTGCGTTATCTTTCGCTTTATAACTTAAAGCAGACTTACGAGCTAATGCTTTTACCTTCTTATTTAGTTTGAACGAATAATCTCTGGGTTTAGGACCAAAAACACGTGCACCACCAACTAAGACTGGAGAATTTATGTCACCACGACGGGCACCGCCACCACCTTTCTGACGGCCAAGCTTTCTGGTAGAGCCACTCATCTCGCTTCTTTCTTTCGATTTATGAGTTCCTTGACGATTATTCGCCATGAATTGCTTAACATCCAAATAGATAGCGTGGTCGTTAGGCTCAATTCCGAAGATAGATTCGTTTAACGTAACCTTTCTCCCGGTGTTTTCACCTTTTATATTTAATACGTCAACTTCCATTATTTCTGAATTAAAACGATTGAACCTTTGCAACCTGGAATAGAACCTTTGATAAGAAGGAGGTTATGATCCGCGATTACTTTTAATACTTTCAAATTTTGGACAGTAATTCTGTCACCACCAAGCTGTCCGCCCATGCGCATTCCTTTGAATACTTTTGCAGGGTAAGAGCATGCACCAATAGAACCCGGTTTGCGAGCACGGTTATGCTGACCATGAGTAGCCTGCCCAACACCACCAAAGCCATGTCTTTTAACTACACCTTGGAAACCTTTACCTTTAGAAGTTCCGACGACATCTACAAAATCGACACCATCAAACATTTCTACAGTAATAGAATCACCCAAGTTTAATTCTTTCTCAAAACTCTTGAACTCAACCAAGTGTCTCTTCGGCGTTACCCCAGCCTTTTTAAAATGACCAAGCAATGGTTTAGTTGTATGCTTCTCCTTATTGTCTTGGAAGCCCAACTGAACTGCAGCATAGCCGTCTTTTTCGACTGTTTTAATTTGAGTAACGACGCAAGGACCTGCTTCGATAACAGTGCATGGTACATTTTTACCATCAGCACTGAATACGGATGTCATTCCGATTTTCTTTCCTAATAATCCTGGCATTTCTCTAAATTTTAATATAACTAAACTTTAATTTCTACCTCTACACCACTCGGCAACTCTAGCTTCATCAACGCATCAACGGTCTTAGCCGTTGAGCTATAGATATCAATCAAGCGTTTGTAAGAAGAAAGCTCAAATTGCTCTCTA